>JAFQWV010000028.1 GCA_017407325.1 Clostridia bacterium
TCTCGCTTGGAATACGTTGAGTAGCAAGGTGTATGCCGCTGCTGCCCCTAACATTACCATTCCACTGAATAGCAATGCCTTTAAAAGCGATTCTTTGGCTACCCTTGCCCTGAATTTTTGAAGAGAATCGTTATTTGCCATATGTCCCCCCTGAAAATTTGAAATTTTAACTTTTTTTAGCAAAATTTCATCGTCTTTTTTTATCCTTTCACTTCTTAGACTATCCCAAATAAAAAAAAGGGACAAAAAAGAAAAATTTTTTTCATATTATATAATATTAATATAAATGATGTGCAACTTTCGTTGCGTTATTGCGAGCACAACTTGCTACTTTTTTGTCATTGCGAGCGTTACTTTTATCCCCATAACGTCATTGCGAGCGTTACGAAGTAACGCGTGGCAATCTCTAAAGAACTAACCGAGCACTTTTAACGCTACACATTGAAATAACAAACAACGCACTTTAGAGATTCTTACGCTTTCGCTCAGAATGACAGTATTCGGTGTTATAAAATAATAAGACGGCGTTTTGAAAAAACGCACGACCTTTATGCAAGTTGAAAACTTGCTATCGAGCAACCTTTCGGTTGCATATCGAGCCCAATAGCAACATATCGAGCGCAAACGAAGTTTGCGCATATCGAGCAAAGCAACGCTTTGCATATCATGAAGATTTATCTTCAAATCATTATTAAAACCCTTGACAATTATCCCCCGATTATGATAGAATATAATTGCTACGGGGGAGTAAGCACCGAAAATGTGATATCCTTTTCGGAAAACGCCCGTCATTGCGGTATTTTTTTACCCGGACGTTTTTTAAAAAATCAGACTCGTACGCTTAACGGCGTGCGTTTTTTTATACCAATGCACGCAAAAAAAAGATGGCGTGCGTTTTGTTTTTGCCAAAAACACACGCAAAAATTAATAGGCTGTGGACTTTAAAAAAATTTCACCCCACGCCTAAAAGGAGAAAATTATGGCATTAGGTACGATTATTGGCATTATTTTAGTAGCAATTATCGCAGGCTGTATTGCAATTTTGGCTATTCCTGCGTTAAAACCTAAAAAACGTGGTTATCAAAGCACGGCTTCTGAAGACAAAAACGTAAAGAAAAGAAGCATTATTGCAGGCATCGTTGCAGGTGTTGCAGTTTTAGCTGTTATCACAGTTCCACCTTCTTTTCACACGGTAGACGCTGGTGAAATTGCCGTCGTTAAAAGACTTGGTAAAATCACAAACACCAGAACAGCAGGCACGTATTTTGATTTTTGGATGATTAATACGTACGACGTTTACGACGCTAAAGTTCAACAATTAAATATTCAAACGGAAGCATACACCACAGACAGCCAACAAATGGATATATCTCTTACGGTACAATTCCAAATTCAACAGCACAACGTAAAAGAAATTGCAACTAACTACGGTAAGCTCGAACTTTTAGCTAACCGAATTGAAGCAGTTTCTACAGAAAGAACGAAGTCAGTTTTATCGCAGTATAAAGCTGAAACCTTAATCGTTGAACGCGCTAACGTATCCCCTATGGTTGAACAATCTATTCGCGAAGCTATTTCCGATAAGTTCTTCGTAGACTTTAACGCAGCAGTTCTAACAGATATTTCCTTCTCTGACGCCTTCGAAAAAGCCGTCGAAGACAAAATGACGGCAGAGCAAGAAAAACTTAAGGCTGAATACGAAAACGAAAAGAAAATCGCCCAAGCAACGGCAGAGCTCGAAATTGCAAAAAAAGCGGCTGAAGCTAAAATCAGAGAAGCTGAAGGTCAAGCAGAATCTCAACGTTTACTTGCTAAAGCAAGTGCTGACGAAGTTAAAATTAAATCGGTTGAAACGGCAAGAATGCTCGGCTTTAATATAAACGAAGTCGAAACTGCTGACGGAACGGAATACGAAATCGACTTTACGGGTAAAACCGCAGAAGAAATTGCGCTTATTTCAGACTATCTGAAATACGTTGCTTACCTTGAAGCGTGGGACGGTAAACTTCCACAAACCGTCGTTACAGACGGCAGTGCCCAACTTTTAATCCCTACCGCGCCAAGTCTTGGCGAAAACCAAAACACAACCAATCCGTCAACGCCTTCGACTGACGCGTCGCAAGACGTAGCCCCTGACGGCGAATAACAAAAAATTAGTGCGATAATCGGCTTATAGCCCGATTACCGCACTTTTTTAATTATTAACAATACTTATTTAATAATGCTTAAGACACAAATAAAAACTGGTTTAAAAGTTCTTACATTCTTCATAAGTATTTCTACTTTTTTCATTTATTTTATACAGATTTCACTATATATTTCAATTAATATTTTCTTCTTTTTACATAAATCATTTGTGACTAAAAATCTGCGCTCGCCGAACTTATGAAATTATTATTTTTCCGCTTTCTTTTTTATACGATACGGCATCAACGTTTAAGGATTTATAATCACCTGTTAATATATCTGTGCCACAAACTCTGTATCCGATAATTCCTTCACTTTCTGTAAAAAACTCTTGCGGGAATATCACCTTTTCAGAGTGGTTAAATTCATATTTATATTTACCACCCACTTTTACTGACTTAACCAAATATTCTTCTGAAACGTAATTTTCATTAACCGTTCTATACAAAACTTTCTTTTCTTCACCTAATTTTCTTATCCCGTCAACTATCGTATAATGCTTAACGAATAAATAAACGTCAAATTGCGGAATATTCCAACGCCCTTTAAGTTCCTCTTCAACGCCCGCAGGGAATAAATCTCCATAAGAAATAGTCAATTCTACGTTATCAATATCATATTCTGGTTTGTCAATAGCAATATAAGATTTAAAACTTATATCAGGAGCGTCTGAACCAATGTACCAGTTTTCGCCACTAGTTATTTCTGAAGTTGAAGTTGAAGCTTGCGTTTGGTCTGGAAGCTTTACGTTGCTAACGATAATCGGTGTCGCAATTATTATTGCTAAAAAAAGAGCAGATAGAGATATTGCATAGCGCATTCGGATTGGTTTTGTAGTGACCGCCTTTGGCTTGACTTTATTTAAAAGCTCGGTTAAAAATTCTTGATTATGATAAATTTCTAAGCTTTCGTTTGCGATGTTTTGTAATTTTTTAGTTATTTTCATATTGCACCCCACTATTTTAATTTTTTTATAATTCTTGAATATTTTTTTCGGGCGTTTGCATGCGATACGCCCAAAATTTCGGCAATTTCTTTTAAGTTATAGCCGTCCCAATGCACGAGATAAATAATCTCGCGCTCTTTATCATCGAGAATTTTAAGCTTTTCGTACAGATCGCCAAAAATCTCAATACTTGGCTCGAAATCGACTTTTTTGTCAGTTTTAAGCTCGGTATATTTGTTCTCTCTTGCTTTTTTATTTTTTGCAATATTTATAGAGCACCTATACACCCAAGCGGTAGGATTTTTCACGTAATCTTCGACCGGCTTATTTAAAAGGTTAAGAAAAAATTCTTGCGCGCAATCTTCGGAGAAAGCTTTATCGTAGGTTTTTTGCAAGAATTGCATAATACGCCTATAATAAAAATCGTAAATTTTAATAAGCGCATTTTCATCAACCGCAACTTTTTTTATAAGCTTGTTAAATTCTCTTTCAGTCATACGGTTTCTCCTTTGAATTTTTCCTTTCTACTATATAGACAATTTTAAACTAAAAAGTGTGACATATTTTTTAAAAATTTTTTAATTAAACAAAAAATCGGGCCTATAAAAGGTCCGATTTTTTAAAGAGAAAAATTTAAAGAATGAAATTACAGTTACACATTTTTAAATGCGACTTTTTGTTATTCGATTATATTGTTTAAAAATTCAATAAACTTAGTTTCGCTTTGACCTGCTTTTGTCGAGTAGTTAATAACAAGCGTTTCGCCGTTATCTTGAGCTTCTGCAAAGAAGTAAACCGTTTTATTGTTTTGAGCGTAAACTGACGAATAAACTATTTCTAAGCCTGAAATATTAAGTGTCGAAGTTTTTTCGCCTAAGTAAGAAGTTCTTTCGAGTTCAGGATTGAAAATAATCTGCAATCCGTAAAAATCGCCGTCATGAACGTCTGTTAAATAGTAAAAGTTGCGATAACCGTCACTTTCGCGCACGTCTTCGTAAATGGCAACTTCTGGATCAAGCTTTAAAGTCTTGCTACCAAACGATAAAGTTACAAAATTTTCTACGCGCATTAAAGTGTTGACGTTATAATTAGTGTCACCTATCGACGTCACGATTTGAGCGTTTTCAGGAATGCTAATCTCGTCACCGCTGTTATTGACTTCGCCAATGCCGTTATTTTTATTTATCATAAAGCCAATCCCAAACGAAACGGATAGAACCAGCACCAAACAGCACGCCAAACCTGCGAGCGCACGGCGAGAAAAAATTCTCGAAAAGTCGAACGAGCTTTTTTCTTCTTTGACGGTTTCTTTTTCAGGGTAATAGTTATCAAGCATGCTTTGGTAAAAATCTGCGTGCTTTTCCCTTAATTTTTGACCGTCGTTTTCTATTAAGTTTTTAAGTTTTTTGCTTTCTTTCATATTTCCTAAAAACCCCGATCCTTTCGACCTTTCACTTATTAGACTATAAAAAAATGGTTACGGGGACAACTTTTTTAAATTTTTGTTTAATTTTTTTAAAAGCCTTAGATGCCGTTTTTTAACTGTCTCGTAAGGATAGGCTAAAATTTCAGCAATTTCCTTTAGAGAATAGCCTTCCCAATAATACATACCGACGATTTTTTTATCAAGCTCGTCTAAATCTTTCATTGCGTTTTTAATCATTTCACGCTCAGATAAATCTGACGAAAATTCGTAATACTCGTCACCGGATAGCTCGTCGTAGCTTTTAAACTTTTTCATAAAAGTCTTTGCAAGATTATCGCAAACGGTGTAAACCCAAGTGGTTGGATACTCGACAGGCTCGTCAAGCTCAATGCGCATAAGCTTTATAAAAAATTCCTGCGCGACGTCTTCTGCAAAGCTTTTATCAAACTTAATACTTATATGATAAACGATTCGGTGAAAGTAATATTCGTAAAGCTCGGAGAACGCTTCGCGACTTGTTTTGTAGTTGTCAAGCAGATAATTAAATTTTTTCTTATCCATACAAAACCTTACTTCTCCTATCGTATTTATATAAGTTTAACACAAATTTAGTTAAGTTTGCAACCTTTTACGCGCGCAACAATAATTATATAATTAATTAGTTCTTATTTATTAGACTTTATAAACACAAAAAAAGGGACAAAGGCTATTAAATGCAAAACTATGTTTTGCTCGATATGTTGCTCTCGCAACTCGATATGCAAAAACTATGTTTTTGCTCGATATGTGCCTACGGCACTCGATAGCAATTTTTCAAATTGCATAAAGGTCGCGAACGCTATCGCGTTCCGTCTTATTATATAATAATTTAAGTTGTTATGTATTGCTTTTGCAAACACTTTATCTTATATGGTTAAAAGCCTTAGAAACAAGCAGTTCAAGGCACTAAAAAACACTTCGGATTAGATAGACCTTTGCGGTCATCTAAGTCGAAGTGTTTTTTACGAAACGCAGAAATGCGCCGTTTATAAGGCTTTTAAATTCTTTGGCTTAGGTTATATAAGTTGGCGTATATGCCGTTTAACTGTAAAAGTTCTGAGTGAGTGCCACGTTCAACAATACCGTCGTCGGTTAAGACTAAAATCAAGTCTGCGCTACGGATAGTTGAAAGACGGTGCGCGACGGTAAAAGTCGTTCTTCCAACTGCTAAGCGTTCGAGTGACTTCTGAATAATAAATTCGCTTTCGTTATCAAGTGCGCTGGTTGCTTCGTCTAGAATAAGAATAGGAGGATTTTTCAAAAATACTCGCGCTATTGAAATTCGTTGCTTTTGACCGCCTGAAAGTTTTACACCACGCTCTCCGACGAAAGTATCATAGCCGTTAGGAAGCTCGGAAATAAATACGTCGCAACCTGCTAAGCTTGCCGCTTTTTCTACTTCTTCGCGCGTTGCGCCTATTTTACCGTAAGCGATATTTTCAAAAACCGTACCGCTGAAAAGATAAACGTCTTGCTGAACTACGCCGATATTTTCTCTTAGCGATTTTATTTTTATATCTTTAACGTCAACACCGTCAATTTTTATCGAGCCACTTGTGACGTCGTAAAATCTTGGAATAAGGTTACACAAAGTCGTTTTACCGCCACCGCTTGGTCCAACGAGCGCAACGTGCGTTCCACTTTTTATATCTAAGTTTACGTTATTTAACACAAAACCGTTATCACTTTCATATCTAAAGCTAACGCTTTCAAAAGTAACGTTTCCCGAAACTCTTTCAAGCTTAACTGCATTTTCGCTGTCAACTATGTCGGGCTCTATGTCGATTATCTCGAAAAATCTGTCAATACCGGTAAGTCCGCGCTGGAACTGTTCAGTAAATTCGACAAGCCTTCTGATTGCTGCGATTAAAAGCGACGTGTACAAAAGATAAGCTGTTAAATCGGCAGGAGTAATTTTCCCGTTCATCATAAAATAGCTTCCGAACGCAACGACGACTATATACATAATACCGTCGAACGCGCGCGTCAGCGAGTGGAAACCACCCATATATTTATAAGTATTTTTCTTAGTGTTAAAGAAAGTTGCGTTATCTTTTTCGAACTTTTCAATCTCTTTTTCTTCGCGAGCAAACGATTTTACAACGCGAATACCTAAAAGAGTATCTTCGGTGCTTGCGTTAATTTCGCCGAGGCTTTGGCGCTGTTTCCTGAACGCCCTTTTCATTTTTAAGTTGAAAAAACTTGATACGATAATAATAAGTGGAATCGACAAAAACATTATAATCGTAAGTGGAATATTCATCGTGCAAAGAATTATAAACGAAACGACTATTTTTAGCCCTGCGATAAAAAATTCTTCCGGACAATGGTGCGAAAATTCGGTAATATCGAACAAATCGCTTGTCATACGCGCCATAATCTGACCGATTTTTGCATCGCTGTAATATGAAAACGAAAGCTTTTGCAAGTGCTTAAATAAGTCTGAACGCATGTCCGTTTCGAGCCTTGCGCCCGTCACGTGACCGCGATTAGACATAAAGTAATACGCCGCGCAGTCAATAAGTCTAAGCGCAATATAAGAAACTGTGACAGTCATTATAAGCCTTATAGTAAGCGCGCCCACGTCGTTAATTCCGATATCTGTAAGATGCCTTACGATAAGTGGTAGCACAAGCTCGCAAACGGTAGTAATTCCAGCGCAAAATAGGTCGAGTAAAACCCAACCTACATACTTTTTATAATATGGCAAAAATCTAATTAGATTATTGCGTTTTTTGCTTTTAATCGCTTTATTCATTAACTTTTCCTAAAAAAGCATTTTCTTTTTCAATAAAATACCAAGCATTGCGCCTGCCATTATTAAACTTACGATAGATACGGTAATAGACGTTGCAACTAAGCCGGTGTACGACTTTCCGTTTTCGCCGTCAGCGCCGTCAGCACCCTTTAGACCTTGGTCGCCTTTATCGCCCTTTTCGCCCTTTTCACCAGCTGAACCCGTAGCCCCAGCCTGACCTGCTTGACCGGTTGCACCCGTTAGACCTTGGTCGCCTTTATCACCCTTTTCGCCCGTTTCGCCTTTATCGCCTTTTTCACCTTGGTCGCCTTTATCACCCTTTTCGCCTTGAACAGTACCTAAGCACTCGCTTGAGCCGTCGGTGTATTCAATATATAGCTTACCTTCTTCAACGTAAAAGCTTTTTAATACTAGCATAGGAATTTCAACGGTAACGAAAAGCTTTTCATAGCGTTGAGAAGTTTCGCTATCTTTATACACGAATTTGCCAACGCCCGAACCGAATAAAGTTGGTTTTGTGACTACTTCAAAGTCGTAATTTTCGTCAGACACTCTTTCTGTTGGAATACTTGGTAAATTCAAAGAAATATCGTAGTGCGGAGAGCTGGTAGGCGCATTTTTACACATATGTCTTGCAACGCCACCGTTTTCGGTTGTTGGAGTAGTTTCAAAAACCCACTCGTAAGAATGTTCCTTTATAGGAATTTCCGCCGTAAATGTAAGTGGAGTGTGTAAAATGTAGGTATAAGTCGCTTGCCCTACCGAAGCGCAAGTTGCCTCAGTCGTTACAAGCTTTGCCCATTTAGACGTATCAGTTAAAATTTCAAGTTCAGCCGTACCGTTTACAACGCCAACAAGCTTATCGCTAGTATGCTTGAACGAAACTTGCCCAGCGCTTGTTAAAGTCGGTTCGGTTAAAACTTCCAAGTCGTAAACTGAATCGCCAAGAGTTGGCAACTCGAAATTAACGACGATATTTTCATCTTCAATTAAAGTGTAGACTATATTTCCCTTATCCTTAAAAGTAGGCAAAGTGATTTCGCCCATATTCCAATCGCTTACAGAAAGCGACGGAAGCGACGAGACGTTGACAGGCTCGCCACAAAGCGAGCAAGTTTCTTGTTTAAGACCTGAACTCGTCAAACTCGGCATAGCAGAAACGATAACAACACCGTCGCTTATATGCTCGCAAGTGTCTGCCTTTGCCACGTTTTTAGGCGCAAAGCAGAGCGCGCAAAACAAAGCAGAAAGTATCACTATGAAAGTAATTTTTCTTAATTTTTTCATCATTAACCCTTTATTAATCGCGTTATAGAGCGATTTATTAGTTTTTATACGAGTGAATTGGCGCAGGGATTCTTCCACCGCGAGAAATAAATTTATCCGCGTTGCCATTGCCGAGTGGAAGTATTGGCGCAAAACCTAAAAGCCCGCCAAAATTAACCTCGCCCGTTTCTTTTCCACATACAGGAATAATTCTTACAGCAGTTGTTTTATTATTGATAACGCCTATAGCCGCTTCGTCTGCAATGATAGCCGAAACGGTTTCAGCAGAAGTCGAGCCAGGAACGGCAATCATATCAAGCCCTACCGAGCAAACTGAAGTCATAGCCTCAAGCTTATCCATAGAAAGCGCACCGCGTTTAACCGCGTTAATCATTCCGATATCTTCGCTTACAGGAATAAACGCGCCGGAAAGTCCACCTATATGCGAGCTTGCCATAGTACCACCCTTTTTAACGGCGTCGTTAAGCATCGCAAGACACGCCGTCGTTCCGTGAGTTCCAACGGTTGATAAGCCCATTTCTTCTAAAACTTCTGCAACCGAATCACCACGAACAGGAGTTGGGGCTAAGCTTAAGTCAACGATACCGAACTGAGCGCCGAGCATTTTAGCAGCCTCGCGACCAACGAGTTCGCCCATACGCGTAATTTTAAACGCTGTATTTTTGATAACTTCGCTCATCTTACCGCAGTCAGCGTCTTTAACTTCGCTAAGCGCAGCCTTAACTACGCCAGGTCCAGAAATTCCGACGTTTACGACGATATCACCTTCGCCCACACCATTAAAAGATCCTGCCATAAACGGATTATCTTCAACGGCGTTTGCAAAAATAACGAGTTTTGCACAGCCTAAACTGTCGCTATCTTTGGTAAGGCGAGCCGTTTCTTTTACAATTTTCCCCATAAGCGCGACTGCGTCCATGTTAATACCTGCGCGAGTCGAGCCAACGTTTACGCTCGAACAAACGCGTTCAGTCGTCGCTAAAACCTCTGGGATAGTTTCAATAAATTCACGCTCGAACGGTGTCATTGACTTTTGAACGAGCGCAGTATATCCGCCGATAAAATCAATCTCGTTTTCCTTTGCCGCCTTATCCATAGCGATAGCAATTTCTTTATAGCCCCCGCTCGATGCGCCTATCAAGCTTATAGGCGTTACCGACAAACGCTTGTTTACGATAGGAATACCGTATTTTGCCGAAATAATATCTGCCGTCTTTTTAAGGTTTTTAGCAGTTTTCATAAGTTTATTGTAGACGTTTTCGGCAGTCTTATTTTTGTCCTTGTCGATACAGTCGAATAAACTTATATGTAAAGTTATAGTTCTGATGTCAAGGTGCTGGTCCTTGATCATTTTTATAGTCTGAATAATCTCGTTTCCGTTAATCATAATTATACCCTGTGCATTAAGTTGAAAATGTCCTCGTGTTGGATTCTGATTTCTACCCCAAGCTCAGACGCAACTTTTTGTAAAGACGCGTCGATATCTTTAATGTTTGCTTCGTCAGAAAGTCCAACCATCATAATCATAGTAAAATATTCGTTTTGCATAACCGTTTGAGAAATATCTTCAATGTTTACAGATAGTTCATAAAGTGCCGTCGCAACTTTTGCGATAATTCCCGTGCGGTCTTTTCCGATAACTGATACGATTGCTCTCATAAGTTTTCTTCCTTTATATATATTTATTAAATTAGTATAACACCGCGCGCGCAAAAAATCAAGTTTTTTTAACAAGCAAAAACAGGAAGAAAATTAATTAATAGCCCCGTTTTTCCCCTTAACTCACTTGAAATTATTAAAAAAGTCAGTTATAATAGAGTTAAACAATTTTTTTGTTTTATCAACAAGTTCTTTCAAGGAGTTTAACGACTTTGCAAGAAAAAATTAAGAAAAAAAAGTATTTTACAAATAATTTAATAATTCTTTTTATCGTATTCTCAGCCGTAGTTTTAGGTATAACTATTTTGCTTTTATCCACTAAAAAATACATATTGCTAATTGTTCCTGCGCTACTATTTGTAATGTTGATAATTTTGCTTTTTATCCCAGCCACAGAATACGTTTATTTTTGCGAAACGTCATACTTTTATAGACATAACATTTTTTGTAAAGAAGTTGAAATTGATTACAAGGCTATTGATAAAATCGTAATTGATTTTGGCACAGGACTTTATACAGGGACTAAGCCACTTTCAAATCCAGGTAGCGTTATATATTTTCTAAATAATAAAAATCTTGTTCACCACGCATATATAAGCGTCGCGTTTATAAAAGAATTAACTTGCCACTTTTCTAAAAAACAAATAAAGATTTTAGTAAACCTAAACGCAAAAATATGGGGATTTCCAAAAAAATATCATAAATTACTTTACCCATATTTGTCTGAAAAAGACAAAAAAGCCTTTGTCGAAAAGTATGGGACAGCATACACCGATAGTCTAAACAACAATTAATTATACAATTTTTGGAAGTCGATAATGATTTGGTATTTCAAACTTTTAGTATTAGCCGTTATTCCTTGCCTATCTTTAACGGCGATTATATTTTGTCTCTCGATTATAGACAAAGAAAAACAAAAAAGAGAAACTAAAATTGGTTTAAAAAGCAGAGAACCGTTTGTAGTTAAAAAAACGTTGGCTGAAAAACTAATATTTTTGTTTCTTGCAATTTTAATGTGCCCTTTTTTAATTTGGGCGATAGTTGAAAAGTTTGATATTTGGGCAATCTTTGGCTTTTCAGCCTTTGTAATACTACCGTTAATCCCATTAGTTTATTGCTTGTTTTTTAGCATTAAAGTTGATCCTGAAAAAGATTATATTGAAAGAGTTTTGTTTGGAATTAAAAGCAAATTTTACTATAAAGATATGATTTACTATAAAGAATTACCAAAAATGGGCTACGTTATAAAAACAAGTAAAAAACATAAATTTATTTTATTTAGTTTTATGGATCTTTTTGGTTATCATTTGGTATACAATTTAAATTGCAACGGCGTAAAAGTCATAAAAAAATTCAAATAACTTATATAAAAAGTGGTCGATAATCGCGTTATCGACCACTTTTTTGCTTAATTTTTAATTTTATTCTTCGTCGTCATCTTCTTCATCGTCGTCTTCGTACTCGTCATCATCCTCGTACTCGTCGTCATCTTCGTACTCGTCGTCGTCTTCATACTCGTCGTCATCATCTTCGACTTTTGATTTATCTTTCTTTTTATCGTTTAATTTTTCGCTTTTCTTAGCGATCTTTTCTAAGCGTTTTTCTTCTTCAAGTTCTGCTTTTTCAGCTTCTTTTTTCGCTTTTTCTTCGGCTTTTAATCTTTCTTTTTCTTCTTTTTCAGCGTCTTTTCTAGCCTTTTCTTCTTCGCGCTTTTGCTTAGATTGTGCAATATCTTCTTCAGAATATTCTGTGTGGAAGATCTTATGAACTATAACTGCACATATGGCACCACCAATAGGAGCAATCAAGAATACCCAAACTTGAGAAATGCCCACACCACCGTCACCGAACATCCAAGAAAATAATGCAGGTCCAAAACTTCTTGCAGGGTTTACGCTTGTGCCTGTTAAGTTAATACCTAAAAGGTGAACGATTGTTAACGCTAAGCCGATTATTATACCACCTTTTGCTGATAAATTTTCGTTATTTGCAACTAAAAGCACAACGTAAATAAAGAAGAAGGTTATAATAAGCTCAAACAAAAAGCTTGCGATAACAGAGCCTACAGAATAACTTCCACCAATAAGCGTGTTGACACCAAAGCCTGCGTATACACCTCCGCCCATTGCAAGGATAAGGTATAAAAGAAGTGATGCAACAGATGCACCTGCAAATTGAGCAACGATGTAAAATAGCATATCCTTAAGGCTTAACTTACCACTTGTATGTAGCGCAATCGAAACTGCTGGGTTAAGATTACAACCACTGATTTTACCGATTGTGTAATAAACTGCCATAAGAACTAAGCCAAACGTTAGCGCAATCGCAACAACGTTAGTCGTAACGCACGCAACACCCACAGCAAAGAATACCAAAATAAAAGTTCCTATGCCTTCTGCAAAACATCTTTTTAATAAACTATGCATTTTTATTTCTCCAAAAAATTATTCAGCACCAAAAAACCGGCACCTATATCATTATATAATTAAACCTAATAATTGTCAATACCCAATTTTTCAATCTTTCCGTATAGTGCTAAAATAGGTCGTAAATTGTAAAGAAAAGCAATAAAAAAGACGCGGATAATCGACTTATCCGCGAACTTTTTAAACTAAAAGCGTTCCTTCGGTTGTTTCAACAACTCTAAATATTTGTGTTTCTTTACCTGTTTTTGCATCAATATAAACGTAATAAGTTGCGCCGTTAAACGTTCCGCTTATTTCATAAGCTAAAGATTCTTTGCCTTCGCCCTTTGGAATTTGACAAAGTCTTACCGTTTCTACGTCTAAATTTTGCGACATTTTTTCAAGTGCTTGCTTTTTAGAAATTGCTGGCTTTTCGATTTCTCTTTCTTTATGGTTTAGATAGTATTCGGTAGCGTCAAAGCTTGAAACGATTCCACGTTCTTGACAAACGGTAATTTTAACCATATCGGGATAAATTATAACGCCATTTTCTTCGTATGCGTAGTTTATATAAACGACTGCGCTACTTTCGGTTGCCCAAACGGCTTTCATATTATCAAGTTCCATACCCTTTAAAAATTCGTTTGCAATTTCAACGCAAGTATCAATATCCGTTTCAGTTACGTTACAATCTTTATAGCAGTCGAACATTACGATTTTACCACCCTGTTTACTTATTTCTGCCAAAACAGAGCTTTCACTATCTATCATACCTTCAATTTGATAGCAAGTAATCTTGCCTTCAACTTCGCCCTTAACCTCAACCGTTTCAAAATTATAATCTTTGAAGGTTGATTTAAAGATGTCTAAAGCTTCAGTCGCACTAATTTCTTCACCTTCGATATTTTTTGCAGTGTCGGTATCTAAACTGTCAGAGAACGGTCCGTCGTAAATAAGTTTTGGATAGTCAACTGCGCCCTTTTCAAGAGTAACGAAGCTGTCAAGCACCGCGTTCTCTTTTTCACCTGCCATAAGCGAAGTAAATTTATAATTTTCGCCAAGCCTTGAAGCTAAAGTATCAAGCTCAGATTTTAAGCTATCATTGATTTTTGCCATGCTTTGAAGGTTTTCCCAATCTGTTTTTGACAAATTTAACCCGTCTATAAGCTTATTATCGAGATATTTTGAAAAATCTGCAACTTGGTTTACAAACTTCATAGTATAATATTTGCTCTCATCCTGAAGTGGTAATTCGCTTAGTTTATCACTTGCTAAGCTTGCTTGAGTAGTGATATCTCCAAGTAGGCGTTGTTGCTCGGACTCGTCGTTAGAAACCATCATTTTTGATAAGTTTACGTCAATGTTATCAACGTAGCCAACAAGGTCGTAAAACGAACGCTCTATCGTGTTTTCAAACATGTCTTTACCGCCAAAATCTGAAACGAGAGTGTAGGTAAAGAGTGCGCTAAGAACTAACACGAGTGACGAAAGTGTAACAACTGCAGCAATCCAGCCACCCACACCACGCGATCTCTTATCGCGTTTTTCTTGATATTTAAGTTCGCGTTTTTGTGCTTTTAATTCTTTTTTAGCCTTAAGCCTTTCACGCTTTAGTCTAAGCATTTCTTCTCTTTCACGAGAAAGTTCAGCCATCTTTTCAGCCTTTTTTTGCTTTCTTTCTTCCTTTTCGCGAGAAAGTCTTTCTGCTTTTTGAAGGGCATTTTCATTTTTTAAGGCTTCTTTTCTTTTTTGTTTTTCTTCAAGTCGTTTTTCTCTCTCACGCTTCATTTTTTCTTCTCTTTCCTTCTTCTCAGCCTTTTTGGCTTGTCTAATAAGCGCAAGTTCTTCGCGTCTTTTTTCCATCATAAGCGCCCTTTCAACTCTTTTAGCTTCTTCGTTAGAATTTTCCGCCATCTGGTTAGCTTCAACCGTATTTTTAAGGCTTTGGTCATTTTCTTGACTTGCTAAGTTTTCTACTTTTTCAGTAGCGTTATTTTTTTCTTCCATAATTCCCCCTTACACCTATTAAACAGCAAAGACGTGATTGCCGAAAGTTGCGACCGTCTTTCTTGAGTAAATCCAAGAACTTGTTGCAGTTCTAGGGTTGTAGTAGTAAATTGCGCCACCTGTTGGGTCCCAACCGTTCATAGCCGCTTTTGCCGCTTTTATTGCAGTATCGTTTGGCGTAAGATTAATTTGCCCGTCAGCTACAACCGTAAACGCATAAGGTTGATAAATAACACCCGAGATTGTGTTCGGGAAAGACGAGCTTCTTACCCTATTTAAAACCACCGCAGCAACTGCCACTTGACCGGTGTAGCTTTCACCTCGCGCTTCGCCGTATACAAGTCGCGCTAAGAGATTGATATCCGAACTAGAATATCCACCTGCTCCTTGCGAAGAAGATGCGCCAGAAGAACTCATACCAAGCGCTTTAAGTGTGTTAGGTCCGATTATACCGTCAACCTTAAGTCCGTTTTTTCTTTGGAAATATTCTACTGCACTTTTAGTTTTCGGTCCGTAAATTCCGTCGACTGCACCTTTATAATATCCCCAATTTTTAAGTTTTTGTTGCGCGGTTTTAACAGTATCACCTTTAGCCCCTTGATTTAAAACAACTGCAGCCGCGACGTCTTGTGCGTCTGTGTTTCTGATCGCCACAACTTGTGAAAAGCCGACTATAATCATAGCAATACACAAGCATAGCGAAAGTATGCGTAATGCTTTTTTCATTTTTCCCCCTTTAGCACGGGGAATCTTACGCCCCGTATTTGCTAATTTTTATTTTTAAATTTTTCAATTATGTCAAGTATTAGCGAGCGATAAATTACGTTTTTAGTATCCGTAAAACAAAGTGGCGGATAGACCACGCACCACCAATTATCCCCTGTACCGCTTCCAAGGTTTATAATTAGCGCGTCATAAATTCCCGCCTCAAGCGTAACGTCTTCGTAAACGCGAGTTGGAAAATTTTCAGATAGAATTTGAACGCTAGATGAATAATTAAAACCTTTTTGAGCCAAAAACTCGTCTATAACGCGATTAATGCCACTTAAATTTTCGTTAAGCATCTTTTTGGCGTCGCTTTTAGAATAACATTTACTGACTTTTGGCGTTAAATATTCAACCACTAAATCTTTAATTTCGTATTTTATATTTTGGTCGATTGCCGTGTTTGAGTTTGCGCGAATATGAAGGCGCAAATATTCAGTTTGGGTTGAAGATTTATTTCCAAAAACAATCAGCAAAATTATTATGGCTAAGATAAAAAAACTTATGCAACACTTTTTAAAATCAATCATTTTTACACTTCCTTTAACTGTTGATAGTTTAATTATTGACAGAATAAATTTTTTAAAACATAAAAAAAGACTTATTTTAAAAATAAGCCTTAATTTTTTAAATTTTATATATTGATTTAGTCGTTTTATTAAGTTCTGCTTTTGTCAAGCTTTCTGAAAGTATTAAGTTTGTATATTTGCGCTTTAGTTTTTTCTCTGCCCACAAACAAAATTCAGGCGTATCGAAAATTGCAAAAACCGAACTTCCACTTCCACTCATACACACCGCGCGTGGTGATAAACTAAGTAAATCTTCATACGCATTAGCTACGTTTTTATTAAGCACGGTTGCCGGTTTATATAATGCGTTATAAAAATGCGTTCTATCGTAAAAGCCCCCCTCTAACGCGGTTATTAGCCTATCTGCGCCATTAGCAACTATTTCTTGACTTAAACTGTCACACAGTTTGAAGCACTCAGCCGTATTTACTCCACCGTCAGCAGGGATAATAACCATATATAATTTGTTTTTAAGCGACAGCTCTTCAACGATTTCCCCACGGCCCTTAAGACGAGCGTATCCACCCGTTAAGAGATAGCCAGAATCGCTTCCGAGCGCGTCTGCTAGTTGCTTAATGTCTTCTTCGATATCGTAAAGCTGTTTCATGCCATTTAACACGCCTGAAATATCTGCCGACGAACCACCTAGCCCACTACCGATAGGAATATTCTTTTTTAAAGCAATATCGACGCCACTAGTATTAAACCTTTCCATAAAAAGTTTAGCTGCTTTATAGGCGTTGTTGCTTTCATCAGCTATGCCCACGCTGTAAAGACCGTCGCGCTGTTTTAAAACGATTTTGTCGTCGCGCCTTTTGGTAAGTGTAATTTTATCCTTGAGATCAATGGTTACCACAACGCTGTCGAGCATATGATACCCGTCATTTTGTCCGACGATATCTAAAAACAAATTGACTTTTGCAAAAGCGTTTACGGTAACCGTTTTCATAAGTGCCCCTTCTTATTTCTGTCTGTAATAGATTATTTTTTCGCCACCAGATAGTGGAAATTCAAGGTCGGGATTAAGTGCGTAAATTTCGTCAATTGAAACGCCAAATTCCTTTTCAATTGCCCACTCGTCGTCGCCACTTTGTCCTAAATATACGCTAATAGCCGAGCTATTAGCCACTTTTTCTTGACCTTCTAAAATTTCTTCGATATATTCAACAATATATTCTTCAAGTTTTTTAGCGGTAATTTTAACTGCGCCGTCGCAAAGAAGCTGACCGTTTTTAAACTTTACGGATAGACTTGATAAACACATTGAAACGTCGCTAGCAAAGTCGAAACTACCGTCCATTGCAAAAGATAGAGTAAGCTCACCTTTTTTAGAAACGACTTCACCTTCTCCGTCAACAAAAATCATATCTGCATAAATAATTGCATCAATTTTTAAAACGCCGTCAGAAACTTCACTGTCAACAATTTCAACCGTTTCACCCGTTGCAGTAACAAAGCGAGAATTTTCTGGGATTTGACAAATAAACTTGCCGTCAATTTTTTCCGTTCTTATAAACTCGCCCAAAAGTCTTTTTGCTTTATCGCTAGCGCGAACAATTTCAACTTCACAAGCCGTTGAATAAGCGTCTGTTACGGCGATTTTTTCAACTTTTTGCTCGCACTCAGTAAATATTTTAAGACCTACAATAGTATTTACCGTACTCTTTTCACCGTCAACCGACGTATAGACCTTAAGAGAAAGCTTTTCTATCTGACAAACCGCGTAGCTTATAGAGTCAGGACCTATGCTAGGCGTTTCAACTTCTATGCTAAACGGAATACATCTTCTTTCTTTTACTATATCACTATTTGGTAAAAAAGGCAACAAACTAAGCGATAAAAAAACTTCACCTTCAACCAAAACGTTACCGTAGTTACACTCTGTACGATTTACGACAGCGCTCGCTTGAGAAAAGAGAACGTTTTTAAGCTTATCGCACTCGAATTCGTCGTCAAGGTCGATTGAAAGCTCGCCTTTTTTCTTTTCATAAAGAACGACTGGACTTTGCTTTTTAAGCACGTCACAACCGGCTAAGAAAGTTTTTTCCTTTCCTGTTTCACCTAAAATATGCGCCGATAGCACGGTTTCTGCGTAAAGCAAGCCATTATTTTTCTTAAGCGTAATTTCGCCGAGCGTGTAATTCACCGTTGCGCTATCAAAATTGAAATCACCTTGCTTTTTGAACGAAAACTCTGCACCAACTTCTAATCTTTCGTATCCGTCAGAAAGATAAATTACGTTGAAGGTAATACGACCACCATAGCGAATTTCATTTGCGCTCGTTTCAATAAAAGGCGAGAATACCGCACCGCTAGCGGACAAAATTTTGTCAAAATGCGAATCGGATAAATTTAAGCTTGTTTCTATTCTATTTTGTTCTAAATAACTTTCTTTACTATCCATTCTAAAAGCATCGTACTCTGTGTTTATCATATTTGCTCCTTTAACCTAAAACTTTTTCGATATAATTGTATGCAAGGCTTTTTAGTCTAAGAACAAAAAGACAAAAATAAAGCGTGGTAATTTCAACCACGCTTACGTTTTAATTTTTTGAATTTTTACTAAATTACAAATTAGTTCTGTATAGGAAAAACTCGTTTTCCCTAAAAACTTAGGATCTTTCGGCAAGACTGTAAAGAGTGCAGGATATACACCCGACACAACACCCAAATAGGAAACGAACTTATTCCGTCCCAAATTTTGGGTTACGACCACCTTACCGCCTTCTAGCCTTTTAACAGCGCGCTTTACTACGTTTAAATCAATGTCCGACTTTATCATAGTACTATTATGCGCCAAAAAGAATATTTTTAAACGGCCAGATTAAAAATCGTCGTCGTCATCTTCATCATCTTCATCTTCTTCGTCGTAGTCTTCAAACTCGCTCGCGTCAACAGGTGAGAAGTCAAAATCGTCTTCTGGATCCTCGTATTCCTCTTCTTCCTCAAGATATTCTTCTTCGTCGTCAAAAAGCTCGTCTGCTTCTTCTTGTTGAAGTTGGTTAAGAGAAAGCATTTCTTCACTGTTTTCGCTGTTGATGATATCGTCTTTTTCGTCGTCGTCAAGGAAGTTACGCCATTCTTCATCGTTTTCAATGTCCACTTCTCTTTCTTCGTGATATCTTCTTTCTTCTTTGCAACTTTCGCACATATCCTTGTTGTAAGGAATATAACTGCTTTTACAAATTGGGCAAAGTTTTTCTTGCATATCTTCGTCGTCAATCGCAAACATAAGCTGTGGACCGAGTTTAAGTTCAGCCTTACAAACGTCGCAATAACCTTCTTCTTCCTTAATATAATTTAGTTCACATCTTGGACAAAGTTTGTATCCCATAATAGCTCCCACGGTAATTTTGCTAAAAAGTTATCGAAAGTATTCTACCCTTTAACAAAAAATTTATACTTATTTTGTATATTTCGCAATAAGTATAATAATATTATATTAATTTGTAAACTGTTTTGTCCAAAAATTTCAAAAAATTAAGAAAAATTTTTAATTTTTTATACTAAGCACCTTCTAGAAGCATTTTGTCGGCAACAAGCGCAATAAACTCGCCGTTTGTAGGCTTTTCGCTACCGACGTAAGCACGCACACCGAAAAGGTTGTTAATGCTATCAATTCTTCCCCTATTCCAAGCAACCTCTATCGCGTGACGGATTGCGCGCTCGACTTTCGACGGAGTAGTTTCGTACTTTTCGCCAATTTTAGGGTACAGCTCTTTTGTGATGCTATTAATAATCGCAGGACGGTCAATCGCCATTTTTACCCCTTCACGAAGATACGAATACCCCTTTATGTGCGGTGGAATTCCAACGGATATAAAAATTTTACTTATCCTTTCTTCTAGTGTTGCGTTATGAACCTTCGCTTGCGCTATGCCACCAAACAACTCTTGAAGTCTTGCGTTTATCAGCGAGCTTTCAACCGGCTTTACAAGGTAATAAACAGCCCCTTTTGATATCGCACTGCGAATGATGTCGTCAGATACGATAGAGCTTAAAATTACCGTTTTAACGTTCGGCGCATTAAGCTTAACCCTTTCACAAACCTCAAGCCCGTCAATACCTGCTAACGTTATAGAAGTTATAACTAAATCTGGCGATAACTTTAAAATCTTTTGTACGCCGTCTAAACCGTTGAGTGAACTTCCGATTATTTTGAACTTTTGAGTGTCAATCGCTTTCATAAGTGAATTTAACGCCGTTTCATCTTCTTGTATCAAAAAAACGCTTGCAATAGCCATAAGCCACCCTCCAAAAATTCTAACCTATTCATTTTAACATAATTTTAAAAAAAGTAAAATGATTTTTCGCATAATTTCGAACGAAATTAGTAATATTTTGTCGAATTTTAAATAAAAATAAAAAATCATTGATACAATCAATGATTTTAATAATATTTTGTTAGCATAAAAAAGAATTTTGTCGAATTTTAGTATTTTTGAACGAAATTAAGATTTTTTAATTTCACTTATTACTTTATCCAAATATTCTCTAAATTTTTTCTTATCGTCAATAAGCAAAGCAAGGTTTAACATAACTAGCTTATAATCGATTTTCTGAAATTCGTCAAAAGTACAAAGTGGTGCAAAAAGGCTATCGTAAATTTCGCGCTGTTTCTTTTTTTCGTTATCAAGCTCAGAAAAGCTTATTTCGTTGTCGGTTGAATTTATATTTTTATCATCTATCATAGCAAAACCACTTTACAGAAAAATCGCTTATTTGTCAAGCGATTTTAAAGCAAAGCAAAAAGCTTCAGCCTTTTGCTTTGCTCGATATGTAGATGATTTGAAGATTGCATCTTCATGATTTGAGCGACTTTAGTCGCTCGTGATTTGAAAGTAAACTTTCATGATTTGCAAACCAAATGGTTTGCATTATTGTCGAGCAGTTTTTTGCAAAACTGCCACCTTATTATATTAAGTTTATTTTTACCTTAAACGCATAAACTTTTACGGACTAAAAAAGCGTTTTAAGGGGTGCGGTGACGTAAGGTAATAGGTAAAAAGTAATAGTGAAAAAGTATACATACCTATTCACTTTTCACTATTCACTATTCACTTTTCACTACACCTGCATCTTTTGACCTTAAACGAATAAACTTTCGCAGACAAAAAAAGGCGTTTTAAGGGGTGTGGGGAGAATCGCAACTCCCCACGTTTTTGTTTCTTTTTGCTACAAAAAGAAAATGTAAATAATTACATTTACGCTTAAGTTTATCAAAAATATTTATTAAAAAATAAAACTAGTTTGTTTTTATGAACAAAATGTAAAACGCCGTCTTAATTATATAAATTTATAAATTCTTTCCTTTTTAACTTTGCATATTTTAACGCTTTATACGCACCACTATTTTCGTCTTCTTTCGCATAGAAAATCAAATAATCTGATAAATTTATAATCTCTATGTTCCTATAATAAATCTTTGTATACCACCAATCAAATGAAACACTCAGACAAACGTATTCATCAAACTTTTGATTTGTCGCAAGTCTTGTTTTCCTTAAATTTTTTTCTTCTAAAACACAAAAGACAGTTTTTATATTTGGATACGTCTTCTTTAAATCAAAAACGACGTCTTGACACAACTCATCAAACATACCAAACCCACCAAAATAAAAATTATCAAAACCGTTTTTAATTAATTCTTCAACTCTGCTTTTTACCTTTTCATTTAAAGCAACACTTAATTCAATTTTTCTATGCCCAAAAAAAGCGCAACTCTTCCCCATTTTTACACACTGCGACAATAATTAGTATTATTTTAACTATTTGCGTCAATAATTATCTCAAATTAAAACATTTTTTATAAATTATAACATATTTAGGTGTATAATGCACTCATTTTGACGCAGTTTCGCAAAAATTGGTATAGTGGCTATATCGTCTGTATTAAAGTTGTAAGTTAAAATGTAATTATAGGAGAGTATTTATGGAAAAAATAACTTATGACGAAATTATTAACAGAATAGGATATTTTAGAACTAAAGCAAACTTATCGCTAAGAGAAACGAGCGCGCGACTTGGCTATAATCCACAATTTATGAAAACAATCGAAAACAAAAGCATTGAATTAAAGGTGAAAACTTTAATTGACTTTTGCGACGTCGTTGATATTAGTTTACACGACTTTTTCTATCTTGGTAAAAACTACAATAAAGACGACAAAAACGTTTTAGAAATGTTTAATAGTCTTTCTGAAGACAGCAAGCAAACTATTATAGATTTAATGAAAAAACTAAAATAATCAAATATGTCGATAAAACACCTTTTTGCTTAAACTTTTACGGACTAAAAAAGCGTTTTAAGGGGTGTGGGGAGAATCAGCCACTTGCCACGTTTTTGTTTCTTTTTGCTACAAAAAGAAAATATAAATTATTACGTTTACGCCTAAGTTTATCAAAAATATTTATTAAAAACATCTTTCACATAAAAAACCGCGACTTCGTGCGAAGTCGCGGTTTTATACTTTTTAGAATTATTCTGCAACTGCAGTTGCGCCAGCTTCTTTAAACTTAGCAACCATCTTTTCAGCTTCTTCTTTGTTAACGCCTTCTTTAACAGTGCCAAGTTTTTCAACAAGACCCTTAGCTTCAACAAGACCAAGACCAGTGATTTCTCTAACTGCCTTGATAACAGCAATCTTGTTAGCGCCAACGTCTTTTAAGATTACGTTGAATTCAGTCTTTTCTTCAGCTGCTGGAGCTGCTGCGCCACCTGCTGCTGGAGCTGCAACAACGCTAGCTGCTGCGCTTACGCCGAATTCTTCTTCAACTGCTTTAACTAAATCGTTGAGTTCAACGATAGTCATTGACTTAATTTCTTCTATAATTTTTGCAATATCTGCCATTTTTATATTCCTCCGAATTTATCTTTATTTTTAAAATTTTTAATTTAATCGACCTATGGCGCGATTATCTCCATAAATTAACCTTCGTTCTTTTCTGCAATCGCTTTAACGCACATAGCAAATTTTGTAAGTGGTGATTGTAAAGAACCAAGCAACTTTGCAAGTAAAACTTCCTTAGACGGAATAGATGCAAATACTTTAACTCCGTTAGCATCAACGTAAGCACCGTCAACGTAACCACTCTTTACAGAGATTTTGTCGTTGTACTTCTTGCACGCATCAACGCAAACTTTAGCTGCGCTTGTTTCATCGTTACCGAAAGCTACTGCTGTAGGACCGTTAAGGTCAGCATCAAAGTCAGTTACACCAAGTTCGTTAAACGCTCTTCTTACTAAAGTGTTTTTAAGAACCTTGTATTCACAGCCTGCCTTTCTGAATTCCGTTCTGAATTCTGTATCTTCACCAACGGTTAACCCTTTATAGTCAATAAATACTACCGACTTAGCGGCTTGAATTTTTGCTTTAATGTCCTCAACAACTTGCTTCTTAATTTCAATATTAGCCGACAAGATTGTTACCTCCTATAAAATTTTTGAAAATTCGCTTGAAAAAAGCACCCTTATGCGCCAAAAGCATAAGGGTGCGAAAAGATTCGTACTATCTTGTGCCTCGGCGGGAAGACTTTCGTCTATTAAAAACCTGCTTTCTTCAGCGTTAGCCGAAACGGTTGATTTTATCCGTTCCCTTTCGGCTAAATTTTTTATTATTTTAACACATTAAATTTTGTTTGTCAACAAAAATTAATTACATTTTGCTTGCAACTTTGTTGTTTTATAATGTGATTGTAACCTAAAGGTTAACCCCTTTTGGTTGCGGTCACTATTTTTTTATAAAAGGAAGTTTTAAAAATGGAAAGAGCAAACGAACGGTATGTTAAAACGGTAAAATTTCTTAACAAAACATTTGATTTTATTAACGAAAAATTTTTTGCAAACGAATTGCAAAAAGTAGTGATAACTATTCAAGCGGACGAAAAAAACAAGGCTTATGGTTGGTTTACTTTAAAAAAAGTTTGGAAATGGACTGAAGAAGTTCCTGCAAATTGCGCTGATTGTTCTGACAGGGATAATTGTGACAATTATTCAAATTGTTTACAAATTAAAGAACGTGAAGCACACGAATTAAATATTTCGGCACAGTTCTTAAACCGCCCTATGCTTGATATTTGCGAAACAATGTTGCACGAAATGTGTCACCTATATGCAAGTCAAAACGCGTTAAAAGATTGTTCACGGTCGGGAACGTATCACAATAAATTGTTTAAGCAAATAGCGGAAAAACACGGCTTGAATTGTGAGTGTGTAAAGACTATTGGTTGGTCGGCAACTTCATTGACTGACGAAAGCAAAGCAATTTTACAAGCATTTTTAGACCAAAACAAAGAAGTTGTTATATATCGTTCGCCTAAGGTAAACGGCGTAAAGATTAAAAGTTCGTCTACGCGCAAATATATATGCCCTATTTGTGGTATGAGTGTCCGCGCGACAAAAGAAGTTAGGCTCATTTGCGCTGACTGTAACGAGCCTATGACGGAAGAATAAACGGTGGATAAAATGAAAAACGAATTAAAAATAAGACAAGCAAAACCATTAGAAGAAGTTAAAAAATCACTTGAATTATGTTCAAAAAACACAAATTGCGATAAATGTTCTTATCGCCATAGCGATTTTTGTTTTCGTGAGTTGTGCAAAGACGTTTTATTCTATATGAAAATAAATAAAATTCAAGATATACGCGACAAAAAGTCGGTCTGACGAGTCTTTGAAAATTAAGACGAAACAAGGCAGGTTTGCTCCTTAACTGCCTTGTCACTGACAAAAAAAGGTAGGTAATTAAAAATGGCAAACGAAAAAAACACAAATCAAAACGAAGTATTAAACGAAACAGTTGCAACGGAAACAGTCGCAAACAAGGTTGAAACACCTAAACTATTTATCACGCGTGAACCTTTTACAAGTTCTAAAAACGGCGAAACTTATTTTGCTTATTTGTTACGTGGTAAGGCGCGCGGTAAGGACGTTAAAGTTGATTTCTCACCTAAAGATATTGGCGGTTATGAGCCTTTAGATATTGTATTTGACGGCACTGACACTGCGGAACTTATTATAAGCGAAGAAAAAATGACTGACGATAACGGCAATAAAGTTTCTTATACGACTTATACCGTCCGCAATATTGACGAAGACGGCAACGTTTGGCAATGTCCTGTAAAACCGACACGCGGAAGTGACAAGTCTTTACTTGATATGCTCTTATTAACGTTAAAAATAAACAAAAAACAATAATTTTTGAAAGTGTATTTTCAAAAAAAGGGGTAATTTATGAAAAAGAAAGTAACTAAACCATTAAAGGAACGCAAAAAGTTACTACTGACTTCATTTATTAAAGGTTATTCCTTTTTAGATTGCAGGCAAAATAAAGCGGTTTTTGCTTTATAATTTGGCGAAGAAAAAGCAACTAAAAAGCGGTTATTCCCTTTTGAGTTGCTTTGGCAAGGCAAAGGAAAAACAAAAATAAAAGGTTGTCAAACGGCGTAAGAAAAGATTTTTATATAAGCCACTGCATTATGCTAAAAATGTTTTTGAAACGTGATTGACAACCTTTTAAGCGTTAAAAGGAAAAAACTATGCAAAGACGAAAATTAAATAATCAAACAAATTCTTTACAAGCAAGAAGACGGATAAAGTTTTTTTACGAGCGTAAAAAAATTTTATGCGACAAATGCGACTTACGTCAATTATCGTCTAACGATATAAAGAAAATTACAAAAATTTATTAAACTAAAAAATCAATAGTCCAAGCGACTTTAAAAATATAGGTGTAAAGTGTGTCTAATTCAAATTTTTATGATAGTTATATCGAGCATTTGGATATTGAAACCGCTAAAAAAAATAAACAACGTTCTAAGCAGTTGAAATTATCACAAAAAGCACATAAAAGGCTTGAAGACAAAGCAATAAAAAATAATGATTATGACTCAATGGTTTATCATAATTACGTTTCTTATCAACAGGCTAAAAGGAATTGTGTGTTAAGTTCCGCTGAACGAAAGAGAATTTATAGAAAACTAAAAAATCAATAGTCCACGCGACTTTAAAAATATAGGTGTAAAGTGTGTCTAAAAGGTTTAATTATACGAAAAATGAGAATTATACTAAATTTAATTGGAAAGTAAAAAATATTTTTCAAGGGCGCGACGGTAGATTATATGCGGTAATTGAACGTCCGCAAGCGAGTGATTATGTTGTTGCGCGTGGTTTTGATAAGCGCGACGGACGTTGGGCACAGGGCGAGTATGGTTATAGTTCGCGCAATAAAGCAAAAAAGCGCGCAAAAACATTAAGTAATAAAAGGTTTTATTAATAAAAAATCAATAGTCCACGTGACTTTAAAAATATAGGTGTAAAATATGGCTAAAAGAAGTAAAAATTTTAAACGTAAAAAAAGAAGTGTTAGCGAAATTCGTAGTTATTGGGTTGGTGTTGGTATTGCATTAGGACATGCAGGCAACGGAAATGTAACTCCAATTTTTGCTAATGCAAAACATGAAAAATCTATGCGTGCAGGTTTTAATAAAGAGATGAATTCTAATTATTATAATACACCTACAGGCAAAGCAAATTTGTTTGATGATTAAAATAAAACGCTCTATTTTGGGCGTTAAGGTGGTGTTATATGTTTGTTCACGGTAAAACAGGAAAAACTTATTATTCAGTTCGTGAAAAGATTAATTATTATAATAAAGTAATAAATGGTAAAATTGAAGTTTCGCCTGCCGTTAAAAGAAAGGCTAAGTTAAGATTGAAATCACTTATTAAAATTAATGAACAAGATTATTCCGTTCCAAGGATAATTATGACAAATGATAAAAAATTTAATAGTGATAATTTTGAAAAACCAAGAATTTGTGTGGCTATTAAAGAAGACGATAAAAATCGTATCTTTGTTGCTCCAATGCTTAAAACAAATTCGCAAACAATTATATTAGACAAGGATATAAATCGTCAAATTTCTAATACTTCCGAAGGTCACTGTCGTTGGATAGACAAAAGTGACGTTTATGAAACAAAGACGATTTCTAATGTTTGTAGTTTGTCTAAGTATGATATAGCAAAGATTAGAAAAATTTTTGTTGGAAAGAAAGTAAAAAAAAATAACACGACTTATTAGGTCGTGTTGGTGCAAGGTCAACTTGCTGACCGCTAACGATAAGCGGTATTTTCGATAGACCGTGCCAAAGGCTAAGTTACTATCACTATATTAATAGTATTAAAAAAATAATTTAAAGTCAACTATTTTTTAGGAAAAATTTAATTTTATGGGAAATTTTATGCGAAACTTTATAGAAACTTATGACGTTCACGACAAAACAAAAGTTTTAATACATATAAGTTCGATAAAAACCGTATCAAAAGACGCGGACAATTACACTTTTATTGAGTTAAAGCGCGACAATAACGGAAACGCTTACGGTATTAAAACAAATGAAAGTTACGACGTTATTTTTAACAAAATTTATTATGCTCAAGGGGGAAAATAAAAATGACAAATGAAAAGCAAAAAAAGAAAGGTTTAGGTTTATTCTTTTGGGTAAGCTTTATAACCGCAATAGCGATTATGTTCGGTCTAATGTTTCAAACTGCTATGCTTGTAAAAACCGCTAATGCGGACGAAAATTCTAATATAAATATTGACAAATTTGCAAGCGATTTTGATTTTGTAAAATATAGTTATACACTTGAAAACGAATTTAGTCACGGTGACGATTTTTCAGTTTATGGCAGTTGCACAAACACTATTACAAGTTGTTGCGACGAAGTTGTTCCGTTCATAAAAGACGGTGACACTGTGACTATTAAGCGTGAGCCGTGTTGTTATGATTACGACGAAAACGGTCAAATAATTGTAGAAGATTGGAAATTTGATTTGCTCGAAATATCGTATTTACCTGTTATTGACGGCGTTTCTTATAATGGTGGCGAGTGCGGTAGTTGTGATACAATATTGATTTACGTTCAAGATTTTAACGCAACGGAAATTGTGCTTGATATTAACACTTTTGAAAATTTTGAAGTTGCAATTTTAGATATTAATTTTTATCAAAAAGCACAATTAAAAAACGGCGAAGTTCAATACGGAAAATATTATTATTTCGCAGAAAGTTCTTTTTATCCATATTCTATGCGACCATATAACAATTACGTTAGAATTTTTACGGACTTTTGGTCTTTAACTTATAGTGGCGATAGTGCGTATGCGTATGGTTGTGCGCACGGTTTATATAACGGAACTTTAGACAGTTTCAATGAATTATACGGAAATACGACTTTGACGACAAATACCGCGCTTAATAAGACTAATATCGAATATCCGTCAAATATCAATGAAGACGAAGAAAAGTATTATTTTCAAACAGGTTTTTTATCGACTTATATCAATGCGTATAACAATATAACGTTGCGCTATTACTGTAATATGTATGACGAAACGACTGAAAGCATTAAAACGTATCGCAATTTAACGTTTTATTATACGTTAGCAAGCGACGAAGAAAACGGCGGAAATTCAAGCGAAAATAGTTCTAATTCTGCACTACCTAATACAAGTGTTGAAATTCCTAAAACAAGTGCAAGTAATAGCACCGAAAGTGGCGAAAATGACGTTGAAATAGTTGTATCAATTTATGACCATAATCACGAATATATTTCACAATTTATTGTAAACAAAGGCGTTACAATATCGCTTGACGATATTAAAAATGCTTGCGGTGGTGTATTGATTTGCGAAAAGTGGGAATTTTTTAACCCTGTAACTTTGGAAAGCGGTATATTTAATTTTGATATGCCTATAGAAAATACGATTAATCTTTATGCGCGTATGTGTGAAGTTACGCTAAAAGATATTGACGAAAGTGTTTTAGGCGTTGTAAATGTTGAGTATAAAAACACGATATCTCTTGACGATATTAAAACGGCTTGCGGTGGTGAGTTACCTTTTGAGCGTTGGGAATATTTGTTAAGCGAATACGATTTTTCAAAAGAAGTAACTTACGATTTTGATTTGTATCCGTTAAACCACGATATAAATATTATGCTTAACGACCTTGACGACGACGTTGGCGCGATTGCAAGTTTAAAAGTTTATGACAGTTCGACTGTTACTGTTGACGAATTAAAAGAAGTTGTTTCGGACGAATATAAAAACTTTAAGGTTATTAAGTCTTTATGTGTTGTTGACGGCGATATTAAGCCTATTAATATTGAAACAACGCCTATAACTCAAGACGTTTACACGTTTATTTCCGTATCTAACGATAATCAAACGCCTGATAATTCTTCAACGCCTACGTCAAGCGACAATTTAGTTGAAAACAGTTCGGGAAACGTTGAAATTTCGGGAAGTAACGGATATACAGGCTCTGCGGTGCTTGGTGACGGCAACGAAAAAGGCTGTAACCATAAATTTACTTGGAAACCTATGGAATTTCCTTGTGCTTTATGCGGTATAGGTTTATGGGCGTATTTATGGCAGTATTTAAAGTGGGCAGTTTATGTTGCTATCGGTATTTTTGCGATTGTTATAATTGTAAAAATATTAAGAAAATAATTTTTTGGGGGTATGATTATGGGTGCTAAAATTGGTGCGTTATTATCAAAATTCGGTCAATGGATATTTGCAAACCCTGTTAAATTCTTGATTGTATTGGGCTTGACTGTTGCGGGTGTATTTGCAATTTCATTGATTATAAAGTTTATAAAATGGACTTTTAAACGTTAAAATTAAGCCGTGAACGTGAAAACCGTTCACGGTTTTACCCTAACCCTTAAAGGAAAATTAAAATGATAACGATAATTTACGGAAAACCGAGAAAAGGTAAAACTTCATATATGACGGCACAATTAAACGAAATAGCTTTTGATAGAAAACGCAACCACGCAATGCAACTTGAAATAATGCAACGAAACGCAAGCGGTTTTAACTTAACTATACCGCAATATAGCGTATGCACGAATTACGGCGCAATGTTTCGTAAGTTTGGGTATACGCCACGCCCTACAAACATTATAAACCCTTACCGTTTAGGTTTTGTCAATGATAGTGTAGATACGCACTTTTTACCGCCCTATTCGGCTATTGGGATAATGGAAGGTCAACGCTATTTCAATTCACGCGCTTTTAAAAAATTCCCTGATTGGGTAAGTCGGTTTTATGAATTGCACGGTCACAATTATCTTGATATATTCATAGATACGCAACGCCCTACGTTGATAGACCCTAATATTCGAGAATTGGCGAACTTTATTGAAATAGTAGATAAACAAAATTTGTCAAACGGCGGTATATCGTGGCTTATACGCTACATAGACGGCGAGCCTGAACGACTTGCATATATGGAAAGTGGAAGAAAGGACACGTCAACTTATACGGAAAGCGTTTTTACGATTGATTATAACGTTTTTGAACGCTACGACAGTAGAGAGTCTAAACCGCTATTTTATGACGGAAATTTTGAAAGCGATTTTTATTTTAACTACTACGAGCCGAGCGACGGCAGTATAACTGCATTTAAAGACTATGCACAAAAACACGGCAAGGAAATGCCTGAAAAATTTTATAAAAAGGACGGATAAAAAAATGGAATTTTTAAAAAATGAGCTTTTAGAAAACGTAATGGATAATTATTACCAAACATTTGCAAAAACGCTTAATACCTGTGATTTTGTTCCTGAAAAGTATTGTAATAAAATAAATAAATACATATTTAATGACATGAAACGCAGTTTTAAGCAAGCGGAAAAGGAATATAAACGCTATCGACGTAAAGAATTTTGGGCGAAATTTAAGTTTAAGTTTGGCGGTTTTAAGGCGGAAACGACTGCAAGACTTAACAATTTAGACGATAAATTAACCTATTTGTTAAAATTCTTTGTAAGCGATAACGCAAATAATGACGGCGAATTAAACGAAAAAGCCGAAAGCAAAAACAAAAATTGAAAGTGTATTTTCAAAAAATTTGACAATTAAACTATTAAGGGGTAAACTATGTTTCAAAATTCACGTTTAACAAAAGTAAACGATAAAGATTTTCCGTTTTTTTTTGCGGACGATAAACCTTGTTTAGACGGTTTGTATAAGGTGTATAACGACGGCGGTCACTTCGTTGCTACGCCTGTATATCAATTACAAAGCAAGGTAAAAAGTGGGCGCAAGGGAAAACAAGCGATTGATTATCTTTTTGACAGTCTATACAAAAATGCTATTGAAAAGAATTTAAAAAAACACAAACTTTACGAATACTTAAAAGACGGAATTTTGAAACTGTTTCCCGACTTTGAAGAAGTTGACAAATTTATAAGCGAAAAGATTGAGAGAAAGAAAAAGAACTTATATCAACGTATTAAAAGGTTTAAGCGTAAGGCTTATTTAAACCGTTGGAATTATTTTATAACATTTACATACGACGATAAAAAACACGACGAAACTACTTTTAGAAAGAAGTTGCGCCGTTGTTTGTCGAACTTAAAAACGCGCCGAAATTGGCGATATATGGGCGTATTTGAGCGCGCGCCTGAAACAGGTCGATTGCATTTTCACGCCCTTTGTTATATCCCTGACGGTCAAATGGTTGGTAGCGTGTCGGAAGTTAAGGACTACGACAAAAAACACGGTATAATGCAAACTACGTTTTGCAACGATTTTTTTATGCAAAATTTTGGAAGAAACGATTTTAAGGAACTAAACGAAATGGAAGTAACGCACGGAAACACAATCGAATATTTATTGAAATATATTGGGAAGTCTAACGAAAGAATTATTTACAGTCGCGGAATAGCAACGGAAGTATGTTTGAACTTAACGGAAAGTGAAATAGCAACCACAATGTTTGATTATGTCCAAAAGTTTATACTTTTTGACAAAATTATACAATGGGATATTCATATAATGAATTTCAAACCGCGACAAATGTCAATGTTTGATATGTTCTGTAATTATCCGCAAGTAGCGGTTTAATTGCGATTTTAAAACAAAATATATCTTTTGTTAGCACCTGAAAAAACGGTGCTTTTTGTCGTGCGTGAAAAAACGATATTTTAATTAAAAAACCTATGATTTTTTAACTAAAAACATTTAACGGCGGTTTTGCAAAAACATTTGTTTTGCAAACCGCCGTTTTTCATTACATTTAGCCACTTTTTTTGTGTTTTCTTGCTTTGTTTGCTCTCTTTTTCTCTCTTGCGCGATACCTTGCTACGGAACGCGCAACGCGCGTTCCGCTTGTATTATAGCAAGGTATCGCGTAATACTCTCTACTGTCAAAATTGACGGTTTTATCAATAATTATAAGGGGTAATATTATGTATAAATTCACTGCAAAAGAAAAACTATACGCACTAAGGGCGTTAAAAACTGCGGATATGTTAGTTGTGTGTCGCCGTTATAAGGTTAGCCGTGTCACTTTGTGGCGTTGGCGCAAACAGTATGACGGAACTTTGGAAAGTTTAGAACCTAAATTTAGTCGTAAGCACATTAAAATGCCTAACGAGCAAACGGAAGAAGAAAAAACGATTATAAACAATTTGGTTAGGCGTAACCCTAATATAGGTTTAAACGAACTTTACGGCAAATTGTGTTCAAATTATGGATATAAGCGCAACCCTATAACTTTATATAGGTATTTGCGTAAAAGCAATTATTTTAAAACTAAAAAACGCAAGCTGTATAAACCTAAACCGTATATCACGCCTTTGGAAATCGGCGAAAAATGGCAGTTGGACGTAAAATTTGTTCCGCGTGAGTGTTATTCTGGCGTAATCTATGAAAAAATGTATCAATACACCGTAATAGACGAAGCAAGTCGAAAGCGGTATATAAGGGCTTATAAAGAACAGTCGTCCTATTCTACTATTGATTTTATCGTTCGTGCTTTTCGCTATTTTGGTTATCAACCTAAAATTATACAAACGGATAACGGTCAAGAATTTACGTTTTTAAAAGGCGAAACACGTGACGGACGTATACACGCGTTTGATAAATTGTGTTTAAAGTTGGGAATAATTCATAAAACTATACGCCCACGCACACCACGTCACAACGGCAAAGTTGAAAGGTCGCACCGCAATGATAATGAAAGATTTTATAAGACTCTGCGCTATTATGATTTTGACGACTTGCAAACGCAAATGTCACGATATTTAACACGTTCAAATAATATTCCGTCAAGCGTTTTGCGTTCAAAGTTTGATAAACGGCGTTGGTTGAGTCCAAACGAAAAAGAAAAAGAATTGTTGTCACAATAACTAATTTAATAATATATCGGCGGTTTAACCGTCTATTTTGACTTGCAAAAAAATTAAAATTCAAGGTAAATTCAACGATTTTTGAGTTTACTTTTTTTATTTAAAAATTTTTTTAATTTTTTTCAAAAAATATGTTTCAATCACTTGACAAATTTACAAATTAATTACATTTTGCTTGCAACTTTAACGCCAGGGCCCATAGTGCTTGCAAGTGCAACAGATTTAACGTATTGACCTTTTGCAGCAGCTGGTTTAGCCTTAACGATTGCTTCAAACAATGCGTTGTAGTTTTCAACGAGCTTTTCTTTACCGAAACTCTTTTTACCGATTGGGCAGTGAATAATAGCAGTTTTGTCAAGTCTGTATTCAACCTTACCTGCTTTAGTGTCACGAATTGCCTTTTCAACGTCCATAGTAACAGTACCTGATTTTGGGTTTGGCATAAGGCCCTTAGGACCTAAAACCTTACCGATTCTACCAACAACGCCCATCATGTCAGGTGTAGTGATAACTACGTCGTAATCAAACCAGTTTTCTTTTTGGATCTTAGCAACCATTTCTTCAGCACCAACGAAATCTGCGCCAGCAGCAAGAGCTTGGTCAGCCTTTTCGCCTTTAGCGATAACTAAAACCTTAACGTCTTTACCGGTACCGTTAGGAAGGACGATAACGCCTCTAACTTGTTGGTCAGCTTGTTTAGGATCAACACCAAGTCTTACGTGAAGTTCGATAGTTTCGTCAAATTTAGCTTTAGCCGTAGATAAAACTAAATCCATAGCTTCGTTTATATCATATTGTTTAGCGTGGTCGTACGCCTTTCTGCTTTCAGCGTATTTTTTACCCATTTTCATAAATCCTCCTTGTGGTCAATCAAGCAACCGTCTGCTCTCCCACATAATATATAATTAGTCTTCTACGGTTACACCCATACTGCGAGCAGTACCTGCTACCATGCTCATAGCAGCTTCTAAGCTAGCTGCGTTCATATCTTGCATTTTAATCTTAGCGATTTCTTCAACTTGAGCCTTAGTGATTTTAGCCACTTTAGTCTTGTTTGGAACAGCGCTACCAGATTGAATCTTACAAGCTTTCTTAATAAGAACCGGTGCTGGTGGGGTTTTAAGAATAAACGTAAACGAACGGTCTTGATAAATAGTGATAACTACTGGAATAATCAAACCTTCTTGACTTGCTGTTTTTGCGTTAAATTCTTTAGTGAAACCAGGGATATTGATACCGTGAGGTCCTAAGGTTGAACCTACTGGTGGGCCTGGAGTCGCCTTTCCTGCTGGAAGTTGAAGTTTAACTACAGCGGTGATTTTCTTTGCCATAACATTCCTCCATATACGTGGTATAACAAGACGCCATGAAAAAATTTAACGCCTCTCCCACATTATAAACTGCTAAATCCTTAATTTAGCAGTAAAAAACTTAATTATTGACTTATTCAGCCGTGTTGCCGAGCTTTGATAATTCTACCAAGTCAAACTCAGCTTCAGTTTCTCTACCGAACATAGAAACCATAACTCTTGCCTTTTGCTTAGCAACGTTTAAAGATAATACTTCGCCCATATAAGATGCAAGTGGACCTGAAACGATTTGAACCATATCGCCTTCGGCAATGTCGATATGCTCAACTTTGTCTTCAAGACGCATACGCTTAACCTCGTCGTCAGTAAGTGGAAGTGGTCTACCTTGTGGACCTACAAATCCCGTTACACCCCTTATGCTAGTAATCTGAAACCATAAATCGTTATGATAATTCATCTTGACGAAAACGTAGCAAGGCATAAGCTTTCTCTGAACGAGCTTCTTTTTGCCGTTTGCACGCTCTTCAATAGTTTCTTCCGTCGGAATTTTTATTTCAAAAATGGTATCCGTTAGATTGTTGTTCTCAATCATCTTTTCCAAGCCGTCCTTAACTAAAGCTTCATAGCCTGAATAAGTATGAATAACGTACCACTTTGCGTTTTCAGAACCTATCATTTTGTTCTCCAATTATTTAGTAAGACCGGTTAGCCAAGATAATGCTTGACCTAAGCCAAAGTCTACCGCAGTGATTACGATGAGAAATACTAAAACAACGCCCAAAACAACACCCGTTTGCTTAACAACGGTTGGAAGTTTTGGCCATGCAACCTTCTTAAGTTCTGCCCACATGTTCGAAAGTCCTTTCTTAAGACCACGCCAAGCGCGAACGAAAAAGTTTGGCTTTTTAGCCTTGTCGTTTGTTTTTTGGTTGCCAGCAACCTGTTTTTCTTTACTCATAAATCCTATCCTCGAAATTAAAATCTACAAATAGTACCGACAAATTACTTCGTTTCTTTGTGCGCGGTGTGCTTTTTGCAGAATGGACAATACTTGTTTAATTCAAGTCTGTCTGCCGTATTTTTCTTATTCTTGTATACGTCGTAATTTCTTTGTTTGCACTCGGTGCATGCAAGTGTAATTCTTACTCTAGCTCCTTTTGCTGCCATTTCCTTTTGCCTTCCTAAAAAATTAACACCCCTTGATGCGGGATGCTAACTTATTTTACAATATATAATATTAAATGTCAAGCATTTTTTAGCCTTTTATCGCAATTTTTTCGCCCTTGTAAATTTTCAACAAAAACCACAAAATACTGTGTTAAAAATTGCAAACTGTTACAATATACAGTAAATTTGTCGCGCGAAATTTTTCGCGCGACAAAAAATTATTTAATGTAATCCGTCCATTCGTCGCTAGACCCGCCACCTGTAACAGGCTTTGAACTTGACGAAACCGTCGAAGAGCTAGTTTCACTAGTTTGTGCGCTACTATCATCTTCTGAAGATTCCACACTTGAATTTTGTGTAGAAGTTTGTGTAGAAGTTTGTATAGAATTTTCAGTTGAGCCTTCGCCACTCGGTTGGTCGAATGAAACTTCGTTATCACCCGTTTCAGACGAAACACTTTCGCTTACGCTATCCGACTGACTGTTTTGGGCGCTCGATTCTGTGCTACTACTAGGTTTTATTTCGTTAGTTGATACGCTAGTTAGAGCCGAGCTTTCCTCTGTTTCGGTTGACGTGCTAGTTAACATAGAACTACTCGAGCTCTTAGAAGGTGAATACTCTTTTTCCGTTTCACCACACGCAGTGACAGTCAGCATCGCAACCGCTAAGCAACAAACCAGAAGTATTGCCGTCAGTAATTTATTCATTTATTAATAATCTTTTCCGTAACCGTCAGAGTCAACTGCGCCTTGACCTTCTGCGCTTGACGTCGGTTCTTCAGTTGAAGTGCCACCTTGAGAATTATCTCCGGTCGAGCTATCTCCACCTTGAGTGCTACTGTTTGGTTCTATACTCGTATTTTCGTTGCTTGAAGTTTCAGGTGCGCTTGTAGTGCTATTATTGTTATCGATAGACGAGTTGTCGTCTTTACTTGAACGGGTAATTACGTCCGACGTACTGTTAGTTGGATCAGGATTTTTCTTGCAGCTGCAACCAACAGCAGTTAACGCAACTGTTGTAAAGAGCGCAACCACTAAAATTATAGATAAAATCTTTTTCATTTTAAATCTCCATATAGGTTTATTTAAGCGACAAAAAGCCGTTTATGTATTATTCTTCACCTTCGCCGTTGTCAGCTACTGCAACGTCTTGATCTACAACGTTTTCGACGTCTTCGTCACCAGTATTTAAAGACTCTTCAATTAAAGCCATAGCGTCAACTTCTTGGAATTTCTTATTTTCAACAAGTCCGTGGAATTCTGCGCATTGGTCGATAAGGAGTTTTGCGTACTTAACGGCACGGCCTGACTTAATTCTCAAAAGAACAGGAACCGTTACGTAAGTTTTCTTATCGCTAACGTCTTTACAGTGGAATTTAGTATCAACAGTATCGATATCCATATTGAGATAAAGCTTTAAAGTCTTACCTGCAACGGATAACTTAACAAATTGTAAACGTCCTTTGTTGATCGAGTCGAACTTTCTAGAAATTCTTGCCTTAAGTTTCTTAAAGCGAAGAGCGTAGTTCTTGAGTTCGTCGTATCTATCTTGTAAAACTTCGTCGCTATCGAGCATCTTTTGAGCGAAAGTCTTAGCAATGAACTTAGGCTTATCAGATTCTGGAAGATCGGCGATAGCAAGTTCAGGAGCTTCTTCTTGAGCAGGTTCTTCTTGAACTTCTTCTGCTACTTCTTCAACGACTTCTTCTTGAACAGGCTCTTCTTGAACTTCTTCAGCCACTTCTTCAACCACTTCTTCTTGAACAGGTTCTTCAACGACTTCTTCGATAGGTTCTTGAACAGGCTCAACTACTGGTTCTTGAACAGGTTCTTCATACTCTGGTTCTTGACCAGGTAAAATAACGTTTCCGTTAGGATCAATCAAAACTTCTTCAATAACGCCGTAAATTCTTCTTTCCTTCTTTACTTTTTCCATAAAAACCCTCTTAATCAACATGCGTTCCCCCACGAAAAAGGGCAAAAACACACTTATACGCTATTTATTATATATTACTTTATCAAATTTATCAAGCGTTTTTTAAAAAAAAGCACATATTTTTATAATTTTTTTCCGAAAAAGTCAATTAATAAGCTTATACGCCGATATTTTGGTATAAAAAAGGCGCGCCCAGCCTTTTTTTCACAAGCTTCAGTCGCGCCGATTATTCAATTTTTACAGTCACTGGCAATTACTTACCTAAAAGATAAATTGCAGCGCGTTCTACGTGGAGAAGGTTTTCACCTTGATCGTAAATAAGTGCTTTTTGCGAACTGATAAGTTCTTCGTCAGCTTCTTTTCCGTGTACGAACGGAATATTTTGAGAGTAGTAAGCGTTTGGAGCAAGTTTATTAAGCTTATCTAAAGTCAAGCAATAATCTTCGCCGTAGTCGTGACCGTAGCAGTAAACGAAATCACAGCCTTCCAGCGCTTCGTCAAGATTGCTGGTCCACTTAACGTAACCGTCTTCACCAAGGTCTTCTCTAGCACGCTCGATTGCGCGTTGAATATTTGCAACCTTGCTTGGAGAAACAATCGTTACGTCCATACCGCACTTGCACATACCGTAAAGAAGTGAAGTCTGGTCTTGTTCGAATCCACCGATAATTACGACCTTTAAATCTTTGAGTTTATTCTTGAATTCCCAAATGGTTAATAAAACTGCAAGCGAGTGGCAAGCACCTGCGCGTTCGTTTGCGTTAATAACAGGAAGAGCAAGGTGTTTAGAAAGCTCAAGCGCGTCAGTTCTATCGCTTGTGTCAACCACTGCAAGCGAGATATCAAAACGTTCTAAAACTCTGATACTGTCTTGGTTGTGAGTAAGATCTTCAATATCCTTACCACCCATAGGCAATGAAATAGGATTCGCATCGAGTGAACGAACGGCTATTTCAAACGCGAGTCTTGCTTTACCGAAAGAGTTTTTGGTCATAAGGAAAATGTTCTTTCCTGCAAGTTTTTTTAATCTTTCGCCTTGACGCGATTTAAGCTTAAGTTCTCTTGCACTTTGTAAAAGTTCGTAAATATCGCTCTTTTCAACAGTTCTTAAGTTCAAAAGCTCTTCAGTTTCGATGACGCCTTTTCTGCGGTAGTTATTAATATCCATTGGTGTTTCCCCCTTAAAAATTTGTATTAGTTAGCGTATTGCACGGTTTACGCAATACTATTTCAATTAAAGATATAAAGTGTAGTTATCTTTTTCTGCTTTGTTAGGAACTTTTTTAACCCACTTATCTCCGTTTAACACGTAAAGAACGTCGTAGGTCCGAAGTTTTTTCTGTACGTGCCATTCACCTTGACGGTAAACGCAAAAGCCCCCGTTTGACTTTTCTTTTAATCTTTCTTGTGCTTCATCTGCCTGCTGTGCTGAAAAAACTCTTTTTTGCATAACGTTACCCCTTTCGCAGTTTAAGAAAAAAAATTTTCTTAAGTCGATTATACATTATTTTTCAAATTTGTCAATTATTATTTAATAAATTAATACTAAATAAAATAATTTATGCAAAATAAGCACGAAAATGCGCGACAAAAAATTTTGTCGCGCAAAAATTTATTCATTTTCAAAAAGCGGTGTAGAAAAATATCTTTCAGCAGTATCAGGTAAAACCGTAACGACAGTTTTTCCTTCTCCTAACTTTTTAGCAAGCTTCATTGCCGCCGCCACGTTAGTTCCTGACGATATACCACACATAATACCTTCGTATTTAGCAAGGGCGCGCGACGTTTCAAGCGCTTCGTCGTCACTGATTATACAAACGCGAGAAAAGATATTAGTATTCAAAACACTTGGAATCAAACCGTCGCCAATACCCATCTGAATATGCGAGCTAACCGTTCCACCAGCTAAAATAGCAGCGTTTTCCGGCTCTACTGCCCAAATTTCAATGTCGGGATTTTGCGCCTTTAACACTTCGCCAATACCCGTTATCGTGCCACCCGTTCCAATTCCAGAGCAAAAACCGTGAATAGGACCTGCAACCTGCTCTAAAATCTCTAAGCCTGTATGATGGCGATGCACCATAGGATTTGCCGGGTTTTCAAACTGCTGTGGAACGAAAACCTTAGGATTTTCATTAGCCATTTCTATCGCTTTTTTAACACAGCAATCAATGCAGTCGCCGATATTTCCGTCGTCGTGCATTAAAACGACTTCTGCGCCGTAATGACGAACGAGTTTTCTTCTCTCTTCGCTGACAGAGTCTGGCATAATGATAACCGTCTTATAGCCCTTTACCGCGCCAACGAGCGCTAAGCCAATACCCTGATTTCCACTAGTCGGCTCAACGATAATCGTGTCCTTGTCAATAAGACCGCGCTTTTCTGCGTCACAAATCATATTGTAAGCAGTTCTCGTCTTTATAGACCCACCCACGTTCAAACCTTCGAACTTGACCAAAACTTCGGCAGAGCCTTTTTCTACTATTTTGTTAAGTCTAATAATCGGAGTGTGTCCGATTGCTTGTAAAATGTCGTTATGTATCATACTTTATTAAGAATACTATAAAACGCGTTTTTAAGCAAGCAAAAAAGCAAGCAGGATTTAATTTTTGGTTTAAAAAACACAAAAATCAAATCCTGCTTTGCATATCGAGCGAAATATATTTCGCATATCGAGCAATCTTCAGATTGCATATCGACTTTCGCAAGCAACGCTTGCAAATCATCTATTTTAAAGCAAAGAAGCGCCTATTATTGCAAATGCAATAAAAAATCCAACGACAAATCCTGCGACTGTAAAGCCTAAACAAACAAGTATCTTTAAAATCGGTTTTTTAACGTTTTTGCCAATGATTAAAGCACACAAGCCTGCTAAAGCGTAAAGCGCACCACCGATTGCACCACCAACGATAGGAACAATCTCGCAAAGCGTAACTACGTTAGACCAAATTACGTTGAACATAAATCCTGCAATTACAATTAAATACTCGTACCACTTAGGGCTTGGCATTAAGAGTATTTCATTACCTTCAATAAGTAGCTTTACACCTGTTAAAAAAGAGCCTTTAACCTCAACGTTAATAGATTTACCGTCTTTTTGGTAAGAAAAAATTCTGCCCTTAATCTTAGTTAATTGAACGCCGTTGATTTTAATAATCTTTTTACCCGTCCAAAAGCTTTCTTCATACGATATTTCACCGTAGATTTCATTGTTAATTGTCTGTAACATTTTATTTCTCCTTTAATATTTTTTTATTATTTTATTATTTCGGAACGCAAACCGTTCGCGACCGAAATGCAAGCTTGCTTGCAATTTATGAACGCATTCGCGTTCAATTTATGGCGGCATAGCCGTCAATTTATGCAAAATTTATTTTGCAATTTATTCTAAAGCAAAGCTTTTAATATAAATTACGTCACCTGCTTGACAAGCGTCAAAAAAGTCGAATCTTATTAAATTCAGTTTTCCACTAAAATACGAAAGATTAGATAAGTCGATTTCTACTTTTTGGAAAGCTCCCGATTTAGTCAACGTTTTTCTTACGCGCATATTCCCGTCCGGGTTTAAAGTAGCACCTGCACACAAGAAAATATCGCAGTTATAGCTTGATTGAGAATTAGAAGTCGGTATCATGTATTCAATAACGAGTTTATCGTAATTATCGGCGTATAGCGTGGTTTCTGCTAGCGAATAGTTTATGCAAGCGTAACTGTCAACGCCCGTCGACGTCAATTTTACGGCACCTAATTGACTATTAAACTCGCTCGTTGCACTGTTTAAATTCGTAAACATTTTCTCGCTTCCGTTTGCCGTACAATCAATACTATCCGTAATTTCGCCGTCTGCGACACGTCGCGAAACGCAGTTATTTCTCAGGCTAACATTGCTTGCAAAATCTTTATTTTGTTTAAACACGCCACGTATTTCTGATAATGAGCCACAAGCAATCAAATAGCTGTACTCTATCGGCTGAAAGCTTTTAAGCTCGATATTATTTACAGGCGCCACGTAGTTACAAGCATTATTTAAAGAATCTTTCGAGCCGTTGTACGCGTGGCGACCGGCAAGAAGCACGTCGGTATTAGGAACGAACAAACCTATACCGTAGTTTGCGCTAGCGTTCGTCCAAGCGCACCAAGTTTCGGTGTTAGAATGTTTTTGATAGAAGGTACAATCGTTTTGGTTCTCCCCCCAGAACGGCAAATTCTTTTCGGTAGATAAGCTATCGTCCGTCCACGGCTTCGAACCGTTATACCAAGTGAATTCGTCTAAGTAGCTTACCGTATAAAAGGCTGGAAGTTCTTGACTTGCCACGCGGTGAGTCCAGGAAGAAAAGTCTATAAAGCGATTATCGACGCGAATATTATCGCTTGAGAGCGTGTAAGTGTTTTCCATATAACTCGGCGTTAAAAATCCGTCTTTCGCCCAGTCCATAGGTTGTGACTTAATATAAACAGAGTTTGATGAAACGCTTATATCGATAAGCTTACTGTGGTTTTGCGCTACGTCACCACCTTGCACCGGATTGTAAGGCCAATCGTTTTGATTGTATTTTGACGAAACGTAGTCGCTGTTCGAGCCGTCTGTTCCGTAGTATGACTGTTGAATAAGTCTACCGGTATCTGCTTGGTTTACAAGGTTGGTAAGACCTGATACCTTACAGTTTTTATCGCCGATATAGCAAATTCCACCACCCCAAATAAGTTTTATGCCAAGCTTAAAGCGAGCGTTTTCGATATAGTAAACTTCGTCAGAATAAACCTGAATTTTTTGACTTGATAAAGTTTTTAAACTAAAAGATGAACTTCCACCTTCAAGCGATTTTATTTCAATGGTTTTAAGCTTTTCGCCCGTTTTCCCGTTTAAATATCCGCCAATAAGCCCGTTAAACGACTTTTCCCCTTTTTCAAGATAGAACTCGTCAGTTTGTAAAGCCTCGCCAATTTGATAATAAACCTTACATAAAAGATTATTGCTTGAAGTATAACTAAGCCCCAAACGGTTAAAATCTATAAAGTCGTCACCCGAAAAATTTAGCGTTAATTTATCTGTAAAAGTAAAACAAGTTTCATCGCTTACAAAACCGCTTGCTTTAAAAGATACGCCGTTTTCAGTCGTATACGGATATTTGCTTTGAGTTTCTGAACTTACTTGACTTGAAGAACTTACTTGACTTGAAGAACTAGTAGAAGAATTATCATCCTTAGTACTAAAGTTGCTTGAATAATTTGACTTCGACGACCTTTGAATTATTTTACTCGAACTTTCTACCGTCGAATTATCCGACGAATTATTATTACACCCAACTATCAAAAGTGCAAACGCTAGCGCGATTATTAAACAAACGATTTTTTTCATTACATAAGCCTTTTTATTTTTATGTATTTAATTATACTATATTCTCACAAAAAATCAATAGAAAATCAAAAATTTTTTGTATATTTAAATAATTTGACAACGATAGAGAAATTTGTTAAAATAATTCTGTATAATGCGATTATTATATAATATATAATATGAAACGAAACTTACGTTTCATGAAATGACGTCAAAGACGTCATGAAATGACAAACAAGTTTGTCGTGAAATGCAAAAAAGAATTTTGCATTATTGTCGCGAACGCAAAGCGTTCCGTATTATTATATAATGATTTCGGCAAATTTTCAATTTGCCCGACTGCAACGCAATCGAAGATTGCATTTCACGATTTTTGAAAAAAATCATTTCACGGCGCAAGCCATTTCACGAAAAGTCAAAGACTTTTCATTTCATTTCTTTAAGGGGGTTTTTATGAACGAACGTTTTATATATTTAGTTTTTTCAAACACGCCGTATAAAACGGGTAGCTTTATTCGTGCGATGACACATTGCGAATATAATCACGCATCTATTGCGCTAGACCCTTGCCTTAATGAAATGTATTCTTATGCCAGATACTATAAAAGAGCACCTTTTTACGCAGGCTTTGTCCGCGAATCGGCACTTAGATACTTCAATAACGGCATTTACGCGCGCGTAAAAGTGTGCAAAATCCCCGTTACAAACGAGCAGTACGTAAAAGCCCTTGCTTTTTTGAAAGATTGTCAAGATAATAAAGAACAACACTTTTACAATTTCTTTTCTGCACTCGTTCACCCACTCCACAAGCGCGTCAACATACCAAATTCTTACACTTGCGTAGAGTTTTGCTGTGAATTTTTCCGTCATATCGGTATTGAAACGGGTATTGAAAAAGGCAAGTTCTGCTCTGTAAACTCATTAATGCAAAATTTTGATAAATATTCACTGTACACTGGTCAAATAAACAACCTATTTTCTAACGCAACGTGGGACGGCGATACTTTCGTTCAAAAGAAAGGCTTTTGGGAATGCCTTCGCCTAACCCTTAAAACAAACGCCGTTATGATAAAGAGTATGTTTTTAAGAAACAAAAAAGCGCACTGATACGTAGCCTTAGGCTACACAGTGAAATCCGATTAAAATCGGGTGAAATTGCGACTTGTCAGTCGCAGTGAAATTTTACCTTGCTTTACGCGCAAGGTAAAGTGAAATTCAACTTTTTGACAAAAGTTGAGTTGTTGTCGCGCAGATTTTGCATAAAGCAAAATTGCTAACTTAACGTATAATATTTTCTAAGGACTAAAATAATATATAATATTTACGAACGCTACGCGTTCCGTCATTATTATAAAAAGCAAGTGGGTGGAATAACTCCACCCACTTTTTTGAATTAATCTTGATTTACAGAAAAAAACCGATAATAAAACCAATTAACTCAATTAAAATAAACATCAAAGAAGCACTAAATGGAAAGGCTTTGGGATAATTAGGAAATTTCCAATCTATCAAAAAAGATAACAAAAATAAAGGATAAGCTACAATAACACATCGCCCGCCTTCGTTGGAACACAAAAAAGAAACAATAAATATAACTAATGAAACTAAAAATGAAATAATTAATATTATCTTTTTAAATTTCACAACAAAATCGTATATCTTTTGTTCAGTTGTCCTATAATCATCTTTTTTATGCATCAACTACTTCTCTCCACTTATTTGATAACCATTCAAAAAAAATCATCTACATTCTTATCAATCCAGTTTACAACATCTTCTTTAAAATATTGAATGAACCCTTCAATCAGAATTCCAGCAACAGCTCCAATAATAGCACCTGGCACATTTCCTATCCAGCTACCAATTACACCACCAATGTAAGACGCTAATAAACCGCCCCCACATCATATAATCCCGTATAGAGCGCCTTCCCTTGATCTCCAGTTTGATTATATACAGTAAATCCATCTACAAACGCTGCCACGTATCCAATAAAATTGGATATTTTATTAAACTTCGATACATTATCTAGAAACCATGCGACTTTTGGCGGATTTCCATGAATATGAGATAAATATTTTGCAGCTTCAACACCATTAAGAACAGCAAAAATATTTGACGCATGGCCTAGTGCATCATATAATGATGGCTTTAGAAATCTTAATAAATTATTATATACATTATTATAAATCGAACCATATGTTCCAAAAATAGAACTATTGTAGGCAATATTAATCGGATTGTTTTTTGCATAACTATACAAATTAAGTCCATTAATGCTTGTAGAATCTAAGTTACTTAAATCAGGAGAAATGAAACGACCGACTTGTGGATCGTAGTAACGAGCATTGAGATAGTATAATCTCGTTTCTCTGTCATAACAGTAGCCATGGTATAAGAACGGATTTAATTTTGCAATGCGGACGTTGCGTGCATAGTCAGAATTGCTGTCTAACGCAGCAGAGTTTTCAAGCAGTACCCAATTACTGCCGTCTGATACGTACGTTTTATTCACGCCCCACGCGTCGTATGCGTATTTGACGATTAATTCTGCGTTTTTGTAAATTCCTAATATATCGCCGAAGATATTCTTTTCAATTTGAATTATATCATATATAGGCAAATTTTTCAAGTGGTAAGGATAAAAAAGGCAAGTGGGCGGAGAAACTCCACCCACTTTTTAGTTAAGTAACATTTTTTGTGAAAAGTAATTTGATAATTATTTCAATATTCTCTTGATTAAATCAATTAATTGTGAATTTTGTATAATGACAACATTAGACTCATTCCAGTATGAACTATACTCCATATTTTCATATGGTTCAAAATCAATATAAAGAATTAAACAACTTCTATACTTAAATCTAGGATATTCATCAAAAGCAATTTTTAAATAGCTGCTTTTTAAATTTTTTATTTGAAATGCTTTAATTTTAGAATTTTTATAATCATAGATTGTTATAATATCCTTGTTGTAAGAAAGTTTTTTACCATATTTCCTTTTATTTTTGTTCCATGTAATAAAGAAGATTAAACTAATAGTTAGAAATATTATTGCTAAAGAAATTAATGCTGCAATATAAAAAATAGATAAGATACTTAAAGTTAGTGATAAAAATACGCCAACTAAAAAAACATATTTATGTCCTTTTATATAATAATCGTTCAAATTTTTATCTATTAAATCATACATTAAATTAATATCTCCTTATCCACTAATAAGAGTAATTTAATCCATTTACACAAATTGAATAAGTTCTCTTCGCTTTTTCCCTCTAATTCTTTGTTGGGCTTTTGGTGAAAAATATAATTCAGTTTGAAGTATGTCTACGCCAGCATCTATAGTTCCACCCACAGCGGCACTAATAAATGAACTAGCTATGCTACCTACTTTATCTAAATATAACATTGACAAACCAACATCCATTATTGTATCTGCTATATATATTCCTAAATTGTTTATATCAAATGTACCTGTCTGAAATATTTCATTTGTTATATCATAAATCATTGTACTTGCTGCCCTACCTAATAAATTGCCAGCTCCAGGTAAGAAATAATTAATCGCTCCCCCTACTGCTCCTCCAATTGCACCAGCTGCAAAACCTTTCCAAAAATTTTGTCCAGACATTTGTGCAGTCACTCCACCATCTATAGCCCCTAACAACGCAGTTACTCCAACGGTTATTAAAAAAGCCGCTAATGTAAAACTATTCCCGTTTGCGTCTTGATTCATTACAGGATTATTTCCACAGTAAGCATAGAGATTCAATCCATTGATTGTGGTTGGATCTAAATAACTTATATCGTCAGGGCAAATGAATCTGCCAACTTGTGGATCGTAGTAACGAGCATTGAGATAGTATAATCTCGTTTCTCTGTCATAACAGTAGCCACGGTATAAGAACGGATTTAACTTTGCAATTTTAGTTGCAATATCATCACTTTCAGTATACGAAATTCTGTCAGAAATGTCAATACTTGCGCCGTTAATAACAGCAAAGGTTTTGTGATTTACACCTCATCCGTCACTTCGTGACACCTTCCCCTCAAGGTGAAGGCTGAATACTGTCATTCTGAGCGCAAGCGTAAGAATCTCTAAAGTGCTTTGTTGGTTGTTTAAGTTCTAGGGCGTTAAAAGTACGCGGTTAGTTCTTTAGAGATTGCCACGCAAAACCAAAGTTTTGCTCGCAATGACAAAAAAACGAATTATACAATAATTTCAGTCCTTAGAAAAAAGTTATATGTTATGCTGGCAATTTTGCTAAAGGCAAAATCTGCTCAGGCGATAACTCAACTTTTGAAGAAAGTTGAATTTCACTTTTTCTTACGCGTAAAGTAAGCAAAAATTTCACTGCGACTGACAAGTCGCAATTTCACGAAGCCGTAAGGCTTCATTTCACTCTTTTTTTACATCTCATCCGTCACTTCGTGACACCTTCCCCTCAAGGTGAAGGCTTAGCGTCAGCCTACACGAGAGGCGAGTCGCTCGCCTAAAAGACTTAGAAACAAGGTCGGCAACCGACTGTTATGTATTTTACCAAAACTTAAAAAAGCGTCAACCACACGACTGGCAGGTCGCCTGCCTAAAAGACTTAGAAACAAGCAGTTCAAGGCACTAAAAAACACTTCGGATTAGATAGACTGTTATAATATGTTTAAAAAGCCTTAGAAACAAGCAAGACAAGGCTCGAAAAGGGTGTTCGGATTGGATAGACCTTGTCGGTCATCCAAGTCGAACACCCTTTTCAGAAACGCAGTATTGCGTAGTTTATAAGGTTTTTTATTCTCCTTTGAATGGGAGAAGAGCCACAATTCTTGCTTTCTTAATTGCTTCAGAAAGAGCGCGTTGGTGTTTAGCGCAAACGCCAGTCATACGGCGTGGTAACATTTTACCCTTTTCTGTAACGTATTTTTTAAGTTTAGCAACGTCTTTATAATCGATTTTTTCAGCCTTTTCTACACAGAAAGCGCAAACCTTTTTTCTGCCTTGCTTTCTTACAGGCTTTCTGACTTGTTTTTCTTCCATTATTAAAATACTCCTTTAAAAATTAGAACGGCAAATCATCGTCGGTAACAGGTTCAAGCGCAGCGCGAGTTGCTGGTTTTCTTGGAGCGAAATCATCGTCATCCTCGCCCGGATTTTTAGTTGAAAGGAATTCTACTTCGCTTGCAACGATATCCGTAACCGTTCTCTTGTTTCCGTCCTTATCTTCATAAGAACGGTTTTGAAGACTGCCTACGATTGCAACCTTGCTACCTTTACGAAGGTATCTTTCGCAATTTTCAGCTTGAGCGCGCCAAACCGTAATATTGAAAAAGTCGGTTTCGCGAGTACCGTCGCTTGATGAATAATTGCGATTTACTGCAATACCGAAACGGCAAACTTTAATACCGCTATTGGTTTCAGCAAGTTCTGGATCTCTTGTTAAGTTTCCGATTAAATATACTTTGTTCATAAATTACCTCTTTGCCTTTGTTTGATTGCTTTTTGCAAATTACGTAAGATTAACGTTTTGTGATTAAGATTCTCATCATACCTTCAGTGATACCAGCAACACGATCAAGCTCTTTAATAAGAGTTGCAGCTGCACTGAAAGTCATAAGAACGTAAAAGCCTTCTGACTTGTAGTTGATAGGGTAAGCGAGTTTTTTAACGCCCCACTTATCAATACCTTCTACTTCGCCACCGTTATCTTTAACAATCGATTCAAACTTAGCGATAATCCCGTCGCGAGCTTCATCAGCTAAATCAGTTGCTAAAATGTAAAGCATTTCGTACTTGTTCATTGATATTTACCTCCTGGACTTATTCGGCTTATTCACAAGGAATAAGCAAGGTTTTATGCCACAAATCAATGTGGCTAAATTTCTCACTTGATATAATCAAGTTAAGAAAGTTTAACAGATTTAAAAATTTTTGTCAATCGTTTTACGTGACATTGTAAAAGTTTGCACTTTTAATGATAATTTGAAAGCAACGCCTTCATGATTTGAACGGCAAGCCGTTCGTGATTTGAAAGTAAACTTTCATGATTTGCAAAAACAAGTTTTTGCATTAAGGATTTTATTAATTATATAACTACACCTCATCCGTCGCGTTGCGACACCTTCCCCTCGAGGGGAAGGCTATTAGCCAAACGGTTTAGAAACGAGTTAGGCTAGGCTCGCTTAGGTTGAACGGATTGGATAGACCTTTGCGGTCATCCAAGTCGTGAAACCTAAGCAGAAACTCAGATATGAAAATATCTTTAACCAAACGGTTTAGAAACGAGCAAGACAAGGCTCTTTGAGTGCGATTGGACTTGATAGACCTTGTCGGTCATCAAGGTCGAGCGCACTCAAAAGAAACGCAGTATTGCGAAGTTTATAAGCCGTTTGGAAGTTGGATTCCAGCACCCGCAAGCGCCCCCGCATTTTCAATAAACCATTTTTGATATTCGGTTACGGTTGCCATAATAGACGACATAAACTCTGGCATTGAGAGGGATAACCAGTATTCTCTTACACCCATATCGTCTGGTGCTGTTACTACAAAAATAGTGTCGAGCAAGCCGTAGTTATTATATTCGTCTTTACCCGTTTGGTCATTATAAATCTTAGCAGGCATAGTAGCGTCGGTATAACCATCACTTGCGACTAAGTAATCACCGAATACGCCGAGCGAGATAAGTTCTTGAATAGTAGTTGCTGTCTTGAGTTTATCCATAAGTCTTTGACTTAATTCGCCAAGCTTCCAATCAGGCTCTAAAACACTCATAAATCCGTCGGCATTAGTTTGACCTGCGTTAGGATAAATTGTTTTAAGAGTTACGTTATCAAGCATTTTTGAAACGACATCTTGAGTAAAGGTCTTACCGTCTTCTATTTCGTAAGCACCAGTAAGTTCACCTACTTTGTAATCACATAAAACGAGAGCAATTTCGTCGTCAACGACAGTGCCGTTTTTCTTGTACCACTTGTTATCGCCTTTCTTTTCATAGCCCATTACGGTACCGAACTCAACCTTTTCAATTTCGGTTGAAATTTCGTCAAGTGGAATATCTTTTACAGCAATCAAAATTGTGTTATCACCTATTTGTTCGCTTGATAATACGTCTTGAAGAGTCCAATCGTGAACGATACCGTCAAGGTCGCCTTCAAGCTCAGTAATAGTGTGGTTAGCAAGCTTTTGCATAAGTCCTGAAACTTTAGTAAGCGACTTATCAGCTTCCTTTTTGTACCAAACGGTTATTCCACTTTCATCTATTGCAACGTATTCTAAAGCGTCACCAATCTTGAGTGCTTTTACTTTTTCAATAATTGCAGTGGTTGCAGTCGGTTTAGTTAATTCGCTTGCGTGAATTTCACTTAACGCTTGCGCTAAGTTAGTTGCAGGCTCGCTTTCTGTAATTCTTTCGCCGAATTCAGCCTTATCGCAAACGTTATAACCACCAACTTCAGCGTATTTATACCAAACGTCACCGTCAGAAGTTTCGACAGCCTTTAAGCCGATAACGTCACCAAGTTTACAATCTTCAAAAATCGTCTTGAGAGAGAACCCACCGTCAAGAAGCGACTTGAGTTCAAGTGACGAGATAGTTTGGTCGAGCGATTTAAGTTTTACGATAACTTTTTGCGGACCTAAATCTTCTTCGCCTACAACGAACGCGTCTATTTCTTCATACCACTCGCAATCAGCGCTGTGTACGTGTCCAACGCTATCAAGAGAACAAGTGTAGCCAAGGAATTCACCTAAGTAAAGCCCTTCTAGAACGCTGTCAAACTTGAAGTTTCCAGATAAAACGTCACCGAAAGTGAGTTTGTAAATAGTCTTTCTGATAAGTCCGTCAGTTCCGACGAATTCGCAAGGTTTTCCGTTTTTGTCGAACCAAGCATTCTTTTCTTCAACCCACTCGTTATTGCCTTTTGCAAATAGATATCCAAGCTTAACCTTTCCGAAGGTTTCGTCTTTACCGAAGTACGCCTTGCCGTCAGCCTTAAAGCCTGACATCGCATCGCCAATATTGAGATTGTATAATACTGAAAGAATTTCGTCGTAATCGCCAGAAACTTCCCAAGTCGTGCCGTCGCTAGATAACACGGCTTTTCCGTTGTAAGCATTACCTAAATATTTATCAGATGCGAAATTTACTACGTCCGCCAAAACGTCACCGACGTTTGCAGATTTAATAATATCTTTTACAAGCGCCTTTCTTTGCTTATAGAAATCGTATAAGGTCGTATTATAGAACTGCTGGCTAACGTTTTTAAACGCACCACTTACGATATACTTACCGTCAACGACTTTATAGTCGTGCTCGATTCCGAAGGTTTCTAAGCCCTTGTGCATGATTCCTGCACCGACGTCACCAAGCGTTACGTCGCCGAAAGTATCTACGATAAAGCCCTTAACGTTATTTCTGTTTCTGTAAACGTCGATAGGTTTAATGCTGAATATTACTTTTGAAAGTCTATCAAAACGGCCTTTTAAGTAAATTCCTTCATCGTCTGAAGAAAGAGTACCTATTTTGCCTAATTCGTTAGCTTTTTCAACGTAAGAAATTAGTTTTTTGTGAGATGCAAGCATTTCACCGAAAGTAACTTGCTCGATATATTCTTTTCTGATACTGCACTTAGTCTTATCGAAAGTCACGCGCATTTCTTGTTTTAACAACTTATCTGCAAGCGGGTTATAAACGCCACTTATAGTATAATTACCGTCTGCGCCCATTTCGTAACCAAAGCGCGTTGCAAGGTAATCGCCCCAAGTAGCATCTTCAAATACGTCGCCGATAAGTTTTACAAGAATTTCATTATCAAATTCGTAAAGTGCTAGTACGCCAACGCCAGCGCCACCTAAAACGACTATTTTTTCTTTCTTTTCGAGTTGTTTGAACGCAGTCTTGAAGTCGTCAAGTAACGTGCCGTATTCGCCAGTTCTTAGCGCGCGCATAATATCGTCAAGTTCAAAATCAAGAATTGGACCGTACGATTCAAGTTTTTCGCCGAAGTTTCTGAAGTCGTCGATGCAATCCATGATAGTCAAACCGTCGTATACAGGTTCGAAAACGTGTTCGAACGCAAATTTAATTTGAGTTTTCAAAGATTCGTTTCTGTTTCTGTAAATATCAATCAAACCGTTAAGGTCGATTAATAAAGTCGCTTGAACGAAATCACTCTTTTGAAGTCTTTCAGGAACGTAGTCACTTCCAAGCTGACCAAGCGTTAAGTGTCCGAACGCCTCACGCTTAGATTCAGTACCCAAGATTGCGCAAGCACTCTTAGCAAATTCTAAGTTGCCGATTGTTTCCATCGTGCAGTTATTGCGCCAATCCGGTGTTAAAAGCTCAAACAAATCGCCCATATAAACGACTGTTTCAACGCCGTTTAACTCGACCGTCTTATAGTGCTTATTAATCATATCGGATAGAACTTGTTTTCCCGATTTGTCGTCGGTAGTATCGGTAAGTTCAATAAATTCGCCAACGGTTACCGAAAGCGTGCCTTTTATGAACGCGTTCGCATTTTCCTGTTCTTCGCTTAGGAACATTCCAAGAAGTGACTGCGCTTTTACAGGCATTAGCTTATCGAGCCAATACTGTTTATCCTTTCTGTGAAGTCTAAATTCTTCAAGGTCGATCTGGAATAAAATTTCAGAAAGCTGACGTGCATCTTCGTTTTCTAGCGCATAGCCGTCTTCGGTCATACCTTCAAGATATTGATATTCGTCCACGTCAACAGCGATAAATCCACTTGGTAGACGGTCGATAGCAGAAAGTAAGCTAAATAACGTTTCGCCGATAGAAAGTTCTTTTAAATCTTCGTACATCACGTAATCGCTATTTTTGTCGAATGCTGAAAGCATTTCCCAAAGTTTCATATGCATTGCTTCGCCAAAGTCAGGATCGAGATATTCTCTTACTTCAACTTCCGTTTCACCGTCGTCTAAAATTTCGGTTGAACTCTTGTACCAGTTGCGTTCGTTTTCGTCGTAATCATACTTAAAGATAACCGCAAACGCATCACCAACCTTTAAGTCACCAAAGAGCGCTTGCCCTATTTCGGTGATACCGCCTTCGCTGAAAATACTCAATAATACAAGCAGACTTAATCCTGCAGGCGCTTCGCCGAAAGTTACGTCTAGAATCGGTTTAAGGTATTCGTTTTCACAATTCCAATTACCTTCACCGTCGCGAACGTATCCTAAAAGCTCACCAACAGCAATACCGTTTAACGCGTTTTGGATAGAACTTAAAATTTCTTCACCAGTTGCACCCGGTTTAATAAGGTCGCCAACCTTGATTTGGTAAACGTTTTCTAAAACCTTGTTTTCAGCAGTTATACCTAAGAATTCTTGTAAAGTAGTGTCACCTAACGCACGTGAGAATTCCTTTCTCATATTAGTGATAATGTCGCTACCTTCTTCGCCGATAATATCACCTACCGTTACGGTAAATAACGCTTTCATACCTTCAGGAATCCTGCCTTCCATACCTAAAGTATTGATAAACTCGCCAATTTCAACGTCGCCGAACGCAGCTTTAATAAGAGCTAGCGTGTCGTCTTTATTTTCTAAAAGTTCTTTTACGTTTGCACTTGCGATTGCGTTCTTTACGCCGTCAACAGTAATAGTGCAAGCTTCGTCTTGATACCAAAGCCCGTCTTCACCCTTATAGTAGCCTAAGACGTAACCAACCTCGATTTTATCACTTACGTTATCTAAGGTGAATTTATACTCGCCGTCAACCTTTTCAAAAAGGTCAGAAATCTTAGCATCGCCAAACGCTTTAGCGCGCTTTTCAACGAAGTCCTTCATATCACTTGACGCCGAGCCTGCGACAGTAACCAAAATTTCGTATAAAGTAAGGTCGCCAATCGATTCAAGCCCACCTTCCATAATTTCGTCAATTATCGGCGAGCCGTTCATAATATCAAATAACGTACCTATGTAAACGTTTCCAAGAAGACCTAATGCGTTCTCAGGTTCGCCTTCTTTTAAGGTGTAGATATATTCGTGCGTTGCACGGTCGTAGGTTGAGTCAAACTTAGCAGGTAGGATAGAGCCAAGCTTTAAATTTTTGAGCGCAGAAACAAAACCAGCTTCTTCAGTAAGTTCGTCTTTTGAGAAAAAGTCTAAAAGAGAATAGTCTCCAAGCTTTGCTTGTGCTTCGCTTGAGAGAAGTTCATCTATAGGCTTATCGATTAATTTCGGTAAAAATACGTACAAAGCACGCACCTTAATGCCGTCTAAGAAGGCTGCGCTACCGTTCACTATTGAGAAAAGTGAAACGTCACGTATCGCATCCATATCCACGCTAGAGGCGTTTTCAGTATCAATACCCACGCTTTTTAAAAGCGACGCAAGATCAAGACCGTATTCTTTTTCAAGTCTTTTAATCTTGTACTCGTCAGGATTATTGACGGCATCACCAATTAAATCGAGCAACTCTTCAATAGATGCTGATTCAAGTTCGCCAAGTCCCGCTATTTTTTCTTCTTCTTTGTTGACAAGTTCAAGGGGTTTTACGTTTTTGTACGCCCAATACGCGCCACCAACGACACTACCTACAAGCGCAGTCACGCCAAAAACCATTCCGAGCACGAACGCAAGCGCTCTTCTAAACAGTTTGCCCATTTCGTCAACCTCCTACCTAAAAATTTTTATATCCAAAAAGTAATAAATTTTAGCTAAAAATGTAAGTTATCCCCAAAAAGGCATACTACGCCCCTTTGCTACTTAATAGATATTATATATTTTATTTCGCGCGTTGTCAATATTATGAGTATTTATTTTTTCAGTTTTTTAAAAACTTTTTTCGCGTTTTTGCCCTAATTTCATAAAATTTTTGCCAAAATATGCCAATAATCGACCTATAAGCCAATTAAATGACAGTTTGCAATTATCGCAATATGCTGGCGTGATGATTTGCAAGCCTTGCTTGCGAAAGTCTATATGCAATCTGAAGATTGCTCGATATGCGAAATATATTTCGCTCGATATGCAAAGCGGTGCTTTGCTCGATATGTGCCTTGGCACTCGATAGCAAGTTTTTTAACTTGCGTTATGGTCGCGAACGCTCCGCTTTCCGTGATTAACATATAATTTTAATTGCGGACTGAAATTATAATATAATAAGACGGCGTTTTTTTAAAAAACGCTCGACAATAATGCAAATCTTCTGATTTGCAAATCATGAAAGTTTACTTTCAAATCACGAGCGACTTTGTCGCTCAAATCATGAAGGCTTTGCCTTCAAATCATCTAAAAATTATTGATTAATTTTTACATATAGTGTATAATTATCACAGAATAACAACAAAGGACAAATTATGCTCGATTTAATTTATAACGAAACTTCAGGCAGCGGTAAATGCAAAAAAATTATCGCTAAAATTTCTGAAGCACTCAAAAACAGAAATATCGAACACAGACTTTTTCCAACTAAAGCAAAAAAACACGCGACAGAACTTGCTAAAGAATTATCCGCTGAGGGCTCGACTGATATTATCGCCGTCGGTGGTGACGGAACGGTTCACGAAGTGCTAAACGGAATTGATACCGAAAAAGTCAATTTTGGTATTATCCCCGCAGGTAGTGGCAACGATTTTATTGAAACTGCTAAAATTCCACTCGATCCAATGAAAGCGCTCGAAATTATTTTAACTAGAGAGCCAAAACCAACCGACTATCTCGACTGCGCTGGCGTTCGTGGAATTAATATTATCGCAACGGGAATTGACGTTGAAATTTTAAAACGCTGTGCTAAATTCAAAGTTATAAAAGGCAAGCTTCAATACCTACTCTCTCTGATAATTAGCTTATTCAAGTTTGAATTTTACAATTTCGACACGCTTATCGACGGAAAGCGCGAAGAAAAAGAAGCTTTAATCGTTGCGTGCGGAAACGGAAAGGTTTTCGGTGGTGGCATACAAATGTGCCCCGAAGCACAAATCGACGACGGACTTATGGATTTTGTAATTTGCAACAAAATGAAAAAAAGCAAAATCCCTAGCGCGTTTGTAAAACTTATGAAAGGTAAGATTTTGCAAGAACCGTTTACCGAATTTTCTCGCCAAACTCACGTCGAAGTTTGTTTTGACAAAAAAACCACCGTCAACGTTGACGGCGAGCTTTACGAAGATCTACCGTTTGACGTAAAGATAGTTAATAACGAATTAAAAATGTACAGACCTTAGCCGAAAGGCTTCTTTCGGCTAAAAACGCGCTATAAGTCGATTATTGCACGTTTTTTGTAGCCTTAAGGCTACTCGATACGCGCGAATTTATTCGCGCTCGATATGTTACTATTAGGCTCGATATGCAACCTAAAGGTTGCTCGATAGCAAGTTTTCAACTTGCGTAATTGTCGCAAACGCTTTCGCGTTCCGTCGTTATTATAAAAAGCAAGTGGGTGGAGAAACTCCACCCACTTTATTAATTATCATTTGCTTGTGAAAACAATTTACTTATCTAATACCTGTTCTATTTTATTTTTTAACCATCGCGAAGCAAATAGTGCTTTCTTTTTATAATTCCCCTGTGTTTTAAATTCTTCACAATATTCAGTAACATCGTAACATGTACCTAAAGAATCAGCATCTGAAATTAAAATAGAAATGTTTTCGTCGCCTAAAATCGTTATTCTAACTTGAGAATTAATATAAACTATTTGTGTATATCCCAATCTTTGTTTATAAGCAATTTTGAATCCGTATTCATCTATCAAAAATTTAAAATGTTTTTTCAATATAGAATATCTCATAATTTTCTCCTTATAACAACCAAATATTAACAAAATATTGATATCCTTTAGTCAAAACAATTTCTTTTGCATATGCTCCTGTTAATTCTCCCCCACAGTCGTAAATAACTCCTTTAAACTTCATTACGCCTTGAACAATAGATTTGTTTTGAACCCAACCAACTTTATCAGCAAAATTTTTCCCAAATAACTTTGTTAAAAACCCATGACTTTTCAACCCTCCATAATGAGCAGTCCCAGTCATTTCACCAACTATTTCATAAGTTCCCTTTTTCCCAATTGTTAACCCTTTTGAAGCATAATTACCGACTTTTACAACTCTAAAAACAGATTGTCCGAATGCTAGTACTCCTCCTGTTAAAGCACCATTCGCAGCTCCATCGGCAAATCCTTTCCAGAAACTTTCACCACGTATAGCATTTGCTGTACCTTGTACCAATCCACCCAATACTATACTTGCACCCATTTGAATAAACATCGGAGCGAGCGCTCCCCCAGTAAAATATGTTAACGCAACAGCTCCTACAAAAGCAACCCCACCGATAACCCACTTCGCCCAGTTTGGTAATGAGAAATGCCCACTAGGATCGCTATACATTACTGGGTTATTAGCACAATAAGCATATAGATTCAAGCCGTTGATTGTGGTTGGATCTAGATATTCAATACTATCAGGGCAAACGAATCTACCAATTTGCGGATCGTAGTAGCGAGATTGTAAATAGTAGTAGCCTGTTTCAATATCAAAGTAGTAACTTCTATAACGGAATGGGTTTAAAATTGCAAGTTTAGTTGCAATATCATCACTTTTAGTATACGAAATTCTGTCAGAAATGTCAATACTTGCGCCGTTAATAACAGCAAAAGTTTTGTGATTTCCACCTCATCCGTCGCTTTGCGACACCTTCCCCTCAAGGTGAAGGCTTAGGTCGGCAACCGACTGTTATGTATTGTTTATTACCAAAACTTAAAAAAGCGTCAGCCTACACGACTGGCAGGTCGGTCGGGCAACCCGACTGTTATGTATTGTTCTTTCAATCGCCGTACTTATTATATGGTTAAAAGACTTAGAAACAAGCAGTTCAAGGCACTAAAAAACACTTCGGATTAGATAGACCTTTGCGGTCATCTAAGTCGAACACCCTTTTCAGAAACGCAGTATTGCGCCGTTTATAAGGCTTTTAAGGCTTTTAAATTTTGTTTAAAATCTCTTCGTTTACAGAATATCCAATAGCGTGTAAGTGGTCGCCAATACGTTCCATATTGCCAACCAGGTTGATAAACACGCCACTAGATTGTGGTTGACACTTGCCTTCGCCAAGACGGTCGATATGACCTTGAACGAGTTTACGGCGCATATTATCGACTTTATCTTCAATTTCGTTGACGGTAGAGACGAGTTCTTTATCGTTTTTCATATACGCCCTAATTGACACTTCATAAAGCGAGTTAAGGTCAGCCGTCATTTGAGCAAGGTCCTTTTTAACTTCGTCGGAAAAAACAAGGCTTTGCGCTACTGATTTTTCGGTGTGTTTAACGATATTGTCGGCAAGTTCAGCAACTCTGACGACGTCGCCGACTATGTAGTGCAACCGACCGATTTTTTGTTCGTCGGCGTAAGAAAGTTCACCAGCAGAAACTTTTACGATATATTCGGTAATAGCCTTACCCATTTCGTTAACTTGTTCAATGTTTGCGCGAATTTGTTCTGCATTTTCGCTATTTGCTGACAAAAATCCTTCAAGTGCGCCGTTTACAGCTTGCATCGCAATGACGCTTGCATCTTTAAGTTCGCGGTTAGCCGCCTGCAACGCAACCGCAGGCGAACGGAGCACGCGCGCATCAAGATGACTGACTCTTTTAACTTCTTCTTTATCCTTGTAAATCTTGGTAGCCACCCAAACGAACACTTTAATGAACGGTAAGAAAATAAGCGTACAAATTACGTTAAAGAAGGTGTGGAACATTGCTACTTGAGTACCTGCGTCGGTAAACCATTTTGCAAACGTTAGGTCCATAAACTTAGGCACACACAACAATATAATAAGGAATATTACGCTACCCGTGACGTTAAACAATAAGTGTATAAGCGAAGTGCGTTTACCGTTGGTGTTTGCCGAGAACGAAGAAAGTAACGCCGTCGTGGTCGAACCGATATTAGTACCTAAAATGACGTATAGTATCGCGTTTCCACCACCACCTATTACGAGTCCACTCGCTGCCATAGTGATTAAAATTGAAGTAATGGCTGACGAACTTTGAACTATCGTAGTCGTAACGATACCGATTAATAATAATAAGAAAGGATTGTTTATTACTTGCAACGCGTTAACTATTGCAGGACTTTCTTTAAAAGCGTCCATTGACGCACTCATAAGTTCAAGACCGATAAAGATAAGACCAAGACCAGCAAGGAGCAAGCCGAAAGTCTTAATTTTGTCTTTTTTCAAAAACATATCAAGCGCCATACCGACTAAAGTCATTGCCATAGCAACTTCAGCAATAGGCAAAGATTTAAGTGCAGCGATCTGACCTGTAATAGTCGTACCGATATTAGCACCCATAATCATTGCGGTTGCCTGATACAAACTCATAATCCCCGAGTTTACGAAACCGACGATCAAAACGGTTGTTGCACCACTCGACTGAATAATCGCGGTTGCACCCGCACCAATCAACACGCCGACGAGTGGATTTTTACTCGTTTTATTAAACAAACTTCTAAGTCCACTGTTAGCAAGTTTACTGGTGTTTTCTGAAAGCATCTTAAAGCCAACAAGCAAAGCACCAAGCCCTGCAAAAAGTTGCATTATCGTGCCAAAAAGATTCATTTTTCCCTTTAATCGCGCTATACGCGCACCTTTTGTTTTTGAAAAATTTACAAACTAAAATATCTTCGCAAATTTTCCTAAACTAATAATACCATAATCGTTTGTCAATGTAAAACAATTTAACCGACAAAATTTATTTTTACAAAAAAAGACGCAAAAACTTAGTTTTTGCATATCGAGCCCAATAGCAATATATCGAGCGCGAACAACTAGCCATAGGCTACATATCTTCGTCATTGCGAGTGCGACTTGTCGCGCGTGGCAATCTCTAAAGAACCAACCGAGCGCTTTCAGTGCTTGAAAACTTAAAGAGCCAACAAGGCGCTTTAGAGATTCTTACGCTTCCGCTCAGAATGACAAAATTAGCGTAGTAATTATATAATAACTAAAATCCTTAGTAAAAATTCGCAAGATGCGATCCTGCGAATTTTTTTATTTAATTAATTTATACTTAATAAGACTTTCTGGAAAAATTTCTCGCCAACTGTGTTTTAACAACCTGTAAACTTGATTTACTTCGTCTAAAGTAAGCCGCATTTCAACTGCTTTTTTGTACGAATCTTTAAAACTAGGAATTGCATACATCATTTTTCTATAATAAAAATCATATCGTATAATGCTTAATAAAAACATATATTTAGGACACAATTTATATGCTAGCGCTTTTTCAACCCAAATCTCAACTTGGTTTATACATTTAATATCGTGATCAAAAGGCAAAACACCATGCAACTTTATTATTGCATAATAAAAGCACTTCTCCCCGATTTCCATTTCAAGATTATAATCATTTATATATTTTTCAGCATTTAAAAAATCCCCTTCTAAAATAAGTTTCTCAATTTCACTCACTACACTTTCCCCATAATGCTATTTTTAATATTATAGTGGCACAGTGTGCAATTTGTCAAGCAAAAATTATAATTTATGCTATTATCAAAATATGATAAAACTTGAAGATATTCAAAAAAGATTGCGAGAAGCAATAAAATCGAGTAATATGACTCAAAAAGAAATTGCCGAAAAGGTAGGCATAAATCCGTCAACTTTAAGCAAATATTTGTGTCAAAACAAATTTCCGTCAATAGAAACTTTTGCAAACTTGTGTGAAGTCTTGCAAGAGTCAAGTGATGAAATTTTAGGAATTAAAAAGTAAAAATATGCGCCGTGCAAAATTTTGCACGGCGCAATTTTTTGTAACGGATAATTATTTAATTTTTCGTTTTTTATTGATTTTAGGAAGTTGCGCGGACTGAAATTATGATGATTTGCAAACTGCGTTTGCATGATTTGCCAACTTGGCAGTTGGCGTGATTTGCAACTTTAGTTGCATGATTTGAAAAAACAAGTTTTTTCATTTCGGTCGCAAACGCTTTGCGTTCCGTCATATTATTATATAATAACTAAAATCCTTAGAAAAAACTATATGTCGGGTTGGCAATTTTTTCGGAGAAAAAATCTGCGCGACCACAATGCAAAACACAGTTTTGCATTTCATGCAATCCGTACGCAAAAAGTAGGATTGCAATTCATGACAATCGCCAGATTGTCAAATCATGAAAGTCGTAGACTTTCAAATCATCTTCACCTACTACACCTTGACCAACCCCACTTAACTAAATTCTATCTTTTCCCCAAAAGAACAATGCAACCGTTCCCGGACCTGTGTGACAGCCGATAGTCGTTCCGATACTAGTTATCGAAACACCGCCTTTAATATTAGGAAATCTGTCTTCGACTAGCGCTTTAACTTCAAGCGCATCTTGTTCTGCTTCTGAATGAGTTATAAAACACTTATCACTATAATCTAACCCATTTTCCGCGTGAAGATCCATTTTGTCAACGATAGCCTTAATTACGTTTTTCTTACCACGCACTTTGTGTCTTGGGATAAGCTTACCGTTTAAGTCAACGTTTAAAAGCGGACAAATTTTAAGTAGCGTTCCCATAAAACCGCTTACTTTAGAAACTCTGCCCCCACGAACGAAATACGTTAAATCGGTCGTAAAAAACCACAAATGAAGATTTGTTTTATTCTTTTCAGCCCAGTCACGAACTTCTAAGATTGACTTTCCTTCGTCTCTCAAATCACAAAGCTTATCAACGAGTAGCCCGTATCCACCACTTGCTGCGAGCGAGTCAACGACGTAAACCATTTCCTTGCCACATTTTTCGTTTATCTCTTTTGCGGCAATAACCGCCGAGTTATAAGTTCCTGATAAACCGCTTGATAAGGTTATATGAAGAATTTGTTTACCACTAGTTAATAACCCGTTAAAATAATCAATATAATCGGTTACGTTATTTTGAGTAGTTTTAGTGTCTGCACCGTCGCGCATTGCCTGATAAAATTCCCCGTAAGAAATGCTTTTCCCAAAGTCGTCTGAAAATTCTTTTCCACCTATCATAAATTTAAAAGGAAGATAAACGACTTTTCTTTTTGTCAAGTACTCGCTCGTAAGATCTACCGGCGAGCAACAACTTAAAATAAAATCACACATAAAATTAAACCTGCCTTTTCGCTTTTTCTTTGTCTTAATTTTATACACTTTTTCCAAAAATTAGCAAGCGAAACAAAAATTTTTTGTTCTACTCTTTAAAAATTCAGTTCGCTTTTAAAGCGAAATGCCGTTTTATCGCGTTATTTGATTGCATTCTTTATTTTTTTGTGCTATTATCGTTTTATGGACGAAAGAGATATTATTGCGAAAAACATAATATTTTATCGAAAAAAACTAAACTTATCTCAGCTAGAATTAAGCGAAAAATTACAATACTCTAACAAAAACATCTCTAAATGGGAAAAAGGAGAAACCACGCCGAGTATTTTTACGCTTAAACGGCTTGCAGAAATTTTTGGTATAACGCTTGACGAGCTTGTTTCCACCCCTGCCGAAAATAGAGAAGAAATAGCTGAACCCGTTAAAAAGAAAAAAGAAAAAACTAAACTGTCTACTAAAATTCTTTATCTTTTAATGGCAAACGCTATACTTTTAGTTCTTTCCTTTATCGCAATTTGGGTGTTGCGTTTGTTAGGCGTGCAAAGGTTTAATAAATGGCTAATTCTTTTGTACATTTTACCGCTTTCTGCACTAAGCGTTTTTATCTTTATTGCATGCGTTAAAAAACGCGCGGATATTATATCTTTGTCAATAGCAGGTTGGCTTACCGCGCTTTGCGTTTTTCTGTCGTTAAAATCAATAAGTGGAATAGGTTATATCTTTATTCTTATGGCAGGAATACAAATATTAATGCTTTTGATACTTCTTATAATTAACGCTTACGTTAAAAGCAGAGGAAAAAGAAAAAGCGAATAGCTATTTAGCTTCGCTGGATACGTCGCTTACGCAACTCGATAGCAAGTTTTCAACTTGCATAAAGGTCGCGAACGGCAACCGAAATAATAATTTTAAATTTTCTCATATAAAAAGCAAAAATCGCGCTATAGCGCGATTTTTTATGTTTTACGTAGTAACAATTCAATCTTCCACTCAAGCATAGACAAATTTTTCAAGCGTCAAAAAATTCTTCTTGACAAACGGCTAAAATTATGATATATTAAAGTCAACTTATAAAATATCATAAATTCAGGAGGCAAAAATGTATATTCATAGGCACTTGGAAAACAAGTTTTTAAAAATGAGCAGTTTTTTCAAGGCTGTACTGGTTACAGGAGCAAGACAAGTTGGAAAAACAACTATGCTTAAACATTTAGCTAACGGAACACGTACCTACGTTAGTCTTGACGATATTGATACTCGCACTCTTGCCAGAGAAGACCCGAAACTTTTCTTTATGCGCTATAAACCACCTATTATCATTGACGAGGTTCAAAAAGCGCCTGAACTTTTTCCATATATAAAGATTATGTGTGACGAATCCTCCGAAAAAGGATTATTTTGGTTAACAGGCTCGGAACAGTATCAAATGATGGAAAACATAACCGAATCCCTTGCTGGTAGAATTGGCATAATGACGTTATATCCTCTTTCTTACAACGAATTAAACGGCGTTAAATACGATATTCCGATTGATTTTTCGCTTGATAACCTTTTAGAAAGGGAAAAAGTAGCAAAGCCGTTTGATATGGATACGGTATTTAGTTATATTTGGAAAGGTGGTATGCCTGACGTTCAATCTGCTGACGTGGAAGTAAGAGATATTTTCTTTTCTTCCTATATTGACACTTACCTTATGCGCGACGTTAGACAAGCAGCAGGGATTACGGACGAAACGAAATTTAAAAAGTTTTTAACCGCCTGCGCTTCAAACGTATCTGAACAACTTAATCTAAACAATATCGCTGCTATTACGGAAATATCGCACCCTACGGCAAAAAACTGGTTGTCCGTACTTGAAAGATTGCACGTTGTTTTTCTTTTGCAACCCTACGCCAACAACAAATTCAAGCGTTTAGCAAAAACGCCTAAACTTTATTTTTGGGATACGGGGCTTTGTTCCTATCTTGCAAAATGGTTAACGAAGGACACTCTGATGAGTGGGCATGACGTTGGACATTATTTTGAAAATTTTGTAGTGACGGAACTAATCAAAGACCTACATTATTCGTCTACAAACTACGACTTAACTTATTTTAGGGATAGTAATAGCAAAGAAGTCGATTTATTCCTTGAGTCAAACAACACAATTCATCCCCTTGAAATAAAGTTATCGGCAAGCCCTGACAAGCGCGAAGTCAAAAAATACGAAATGCTTGACAAAAATTCTATTCCACGTGGAAACGGTGGTATTGTTTGCATGTCCCCATCGGTCTTGCCAATTGATGAACTAAATAACTTTATCCCAATAAGCATTCTTTAATCTTTCTCGGCTATGTTTAACATAGCCGAGTTTTTTATTTCGTTCAAGTCTATATATAAACATATTCTCTAACAAAAAAGCAAAAATCGCGCTATAGCGCGATTTTTTATGTTTTACGTAGTAACAATTCAATCTTCCACGAGCAAGCGAAGCTTACTCATCCTTAAGTCCAATTCTGCGCTGTCGTCAGCACATTTTAAAAGTTCGCGTTGCATTTCTTCGGTAAAACGCTTGTTTTTCTTGTATCTGAGTTGATGCTCTAAACTCGCCCAAAAGTCCATAGCGATAGTTCTTAACTGAATCTCCACTTTCATTTCGCGTTTTTCGCTTGCTAAAAATATCGGCACGGAAATTATCAGATGTAAGCTACGATATCCGTTCGGTTTTGGATTCTTTATGTAATCTTTTTTCTCAATAAGTTTAATATCATCCTGCTTTAAAAGCGCATCACTAATCAAATAAACGTCTTCAATAAACGAACAGCAAACCCTTATCCCCGCAACGTCCATAATTTCTTTTTCGATACTTTCTACGTTGTGATCAATATTTTTTCTATCCATTTTTTCTTTAATAGACTCGAAAGATTTCAATCTCGATTTTATACTGTTTATAGGATTTCTATCGTGCTCAAGGGAAAATTCTTCGTTTAAAACGTTCAACTTAGTTTCGACTTCCATAATGGCGCAGCGATAATAAGTCATAAGTTCCATATACTTACGCAAAGTTTTCTTTCCGTCTTTAAAAACTTCGGTATTGAAAAATTTTTCAAGTGCTTTTCTCTTTTTTAAATCTTCTATCTTCATAACGTCACCTTCAGCGCTTATTTTATCACTCTATTTTGATAAATGAATTATAACTTTGTGAAAAAACAGAAAAATAATTTGCGATATTTTATAAGCAATTAATCAGAACGTACTCCGAACTCAAATTTAATACCTTTAACGATAAGGTGATTTCATTTACTTATTAATCGCATAAAAAAAGCGGATAATCGCGTTATACGGCGATTATCCGCTTGGTTTATTTATTTTTAGAAAACAGTCGGAACGAAGAAGTAAACGATAAAGAGTACCGCAACTATCAAAGTAACGATTGAGATTTCCCACTTAGGCTTTTCTTCTTTTTTGATAGCGTACTTAATTAAATCACCAACGAAAGCGATTGCAGTAATTACGACGTAAGATAAAATCGCAACGCCGATACCTTTCGTGATTGAGTACGCAAGTGGCATAATAATGATTGCAAGGAACGAAGGAACTGCAGCGCGAATATCGCTAAAGTCAATATCTTTAACGCCCTTCATCATAAGTACGCCCACGTAGATAAGAGCTGAAGACGATGCTGCACTTGGAATCATAGCAAATACAGGAAGTAAGAAGATCGCAAGGAAGAACATTATAGCAGTCGTTAAAGCAGTTAAGCCCGTCTTACCACCTGCAGAAATACCTGCGCCAGACTCGACGAAAGTAGTAACAGTTGACGTACCGAGTACTGCACCAACGCAAGTTGCGATAGAGTCAGAATACATTATTTTGTCGTAGTTTACAGGAGTTCCGTTTTCGTCTAAAAGACCAGCTGCAGAACAGCAACCTACGCAAGTCCCCATAGTGTCGAACATATCGATCATACACATTGTGATAACGAGCATGATTACCGTCACAATCGAACCGTCAGGGAATTTAAAGCCTTCTGTGAAGCACTTAATGAACACGCCGTCAGAGCCAAAGTAGCTCTTGAAGTTATCAACAACGTTCCAAGAAATACCAGCAGTTTCGCCTTGAATTACCGCAAGATTGGTAACGCCAAGCGGAATACCTACGATTGTAGCAACTAAGATACCGATAATAACCGAGCCTTTAATCTTAAGGTGGTCAAATACGGCAATAACTATTAACCCTAAAAGACAAACGAGTGCAACCTTAGGTGTAACAGATAATCCCGTTTTAACGGTTTGTTCGCTCCATTTAGTAAAGTCGATTAATGCAACTTGAGTGTATTCGTTACTAACGATAATTCCTGAGTTTTGGAAACCGATATATGCGATAAATAAGCCTATACCTACAGGAATTGCTTTTTTGATTGGAGTTGGAATACCTTCAAAAATCTTTTGTCTTAGCGATACGCCCTTGATAGATACAACTGATAAAATCAAGAAGATAATACCAGAAATTAATACCATCGCTAAAGCGTTAGCAAGCGAGAAACTAAATCCGTATGCAAAATATCCAAGTCCACCGCCTATGATAGAGCCGACCATCGAGTTAAGTCCCATACCCGGCGCTTGAGCAAGCGGAAGTTTTGCAAGCACTGCCATTAAAACAGTACCGATAACCGCACCGAACGCCGTTGCCATAAACACCGCAGACCATTGTGGGTTCTCAGTTCCATTATAGAAAAATTGGTTCGGGTTAACGGTTAAGATGTAACACATTGCAAGGAAGGTAATAATACCTGCAAGTATTTCGGTTCTTACGTTCGAGCCACGCTCTGAAATCTTGAAAAACGCATCAAGTCCACCTTTCTTTTTGGCAGGCTGTGGCTGATTTTCGCAAGTTGGCTCAGCTTGAAGAACTTCTTTTTCGCCTTCGGGTGAAGTAGTTTCAATTACTTCAGTTTTGTTTTCATTGTCCACAAAAAACTTCCTCCTTAGTTTTGTAAGTATAGTGTAACATAAAAACAACCTATTTTCAATATATAAGTAAAGTTTTTTCACATAATTTTCACATTGCTGTTTGATTTTAATTTATGACGTTCAAATCACGAAAATTAATTTTCAAATCATCTGCGCCAGAGCATATCAAGCGCGAATATGGCGCAAAAATTAAAAGTCGCATTTCTGCGACTTTTAATTTTTTATTTGTTTTAAGATTTTTGAAATTTTGTCTACTAAATACTGTCTGTTGTAGCTTGCTTCGCTTACGTCTTCAACGTAATTTTTAAGTTCTCTACGGCGTCTGCTTTTTTCGTCTTCGTCAACGTCGAAGATATTATCAATAAGTGCAAGATGGTATTCCATATTAATCTGGTCGAACACGCTTTGGTTAAGGTCGCGTTTTTTGAAGTACATATAAAGCTCTCTGCGCGATTTTATTGATTTTTCAAAATATTCGTTCGCATCGTCAAAGCGTTCCATCGCCCTGTAAAAGAGCGCTAAATTTCTATATGTATAACTTTCGTATAGCGAGCAAAGCTGAGAATTAAGCGCAGGATTAATTTCCCTGTAAATTTGGCTGTATTCAATAGACTTTTTCGCAGATTGCTCACGGAAGATAATGACGTCTTCGTCTAAATCTTCTTTAGGGGTGTTTGCGTAAAACATCATATTGATAAAGGAAATATAGTCGTAGGCAACGGCAAGGAAAAGATAATAGAACGGATCAATTTCAGGAATTTCAACACCCTTTTCCGTTTTAGCCCTTTCAACAGCTTCGTTATGCGCCTTAGTCGCACGCTCAAGCCTTTCTTCCGTTTCTTCGATGTATTCGGTCAAGTTGTTTAAAAGTTTCTTATATTCTCTTCTTGGAAGATACATATTGTCGTATTCGTCTTTAGTCAGCGCGCGACACGCGTCGAAATAGTCGAACGACGAACTTATCGCAATAAGCAGATTTTCGTTGCGAATTTGGTTTTCGCTGTGAAGTAAATCGTTCAACACCTTTTCAGAGTTAGGTATATCGTCAAGCATATACGCCGATTGACAAAATAGCATAACGACGGTTGCAAGTTCATTTTCGTATAAAATTGCGTTTTTAGTATGCCCCATAAGAATTGCCCTTAGGTTGGAAATATCCGTTATCATTTCCATTTTATTTTTTATAAGGCTATCTTTTTGCTCGGCAAGAAAGACTTTGACGATATCGCTAGCAACTTCTTGTAAGTCGCGCTTTACAACTTTTCCGTCTACGGTTTTAGTTTCTAAAACTTCATAGTCCCAGCAACCTTTAATATCGCTCGGCGCAAGTTTTTCTGCGTTGTCAATAAAAACGGTAAGAACACGGTCAATTTTTTTCGAGCCTGTCAAAAAGCCAAGCTCGTAAAGCATATTACCCGATAACATCGACTTTTTCTCCGTCTTTTCGCAGTCAGAACAAAGCCCGTCGACAACTCTAGGCGAGAACAGCATAATCGCACCCGAACACTTTTTCATTTGCGAAATAATAGTCGCGCTTACGCCGTGTTCAAGCTCGTCGTTATCTTTACCGCCAACTATTGCGTTATATCCGTACGCTTTAAGTTGCGCTTTTACTTCGTTCGCAAGATCGTTTTTAATATTCCAACCTATAAAAACGTTACCCTTTATTTCTCTTTTCATTAACCGTATTTCCTTACTTTTTTAGCGTTTTTTTGCTTTTAATCGCGCTATATGGCGATTAACCTAAAATTTTATCTATATTTTCTAAACTCGATTTAATCTCGTTAAGCATACTGGAGAGTTCTCGCCCGTCAATGTACGCGTGGTTTACCGTCGTTGAAAGAGTTACTTCAAAACCCTTTTCAGTCTCGACGAATTTTCCCCAGTTTAATCGTGGTATGCTCATTGAAAGCTTGTCGCCAAGTGGCAACGGATTTTCAACAGATAAAAAATCTATCCACGGAAGACACGATAAATAAACTAAATCTGCCCTGTCGTTTGTGGTAAAGTAATCTTTATCCCCACTTATCGCAAGCTTTTTTGCGCGCTCAATTTCTTCTCTACACGATTTCTTAAACGCCAAAAAATCATCTACGTATTCGCACCTGCAAAAAGCAAAATTCCCGTCGTCTAAATTTACGGTAAAGCTCGGGTGCACTTTGTCAAAAACGACTAATTTTCCGTCTACTTCCCTGATTTTAGTGCCTTCACAGTTGTTTAGCGCACGCATTAATAAATAGGTAAACGGAATAAAAAATCCGCCGTATTTTTCCCTGTTTTTGACAAGCTTAGTAACGTCAAGCCTTATATCAATCCTAAAGCACGGTTGCAAATATGAATTAAATAGCTCGTAATGAGATTTTCTGTTCCAATTTTCTAAGTCTACGATTTTCATAAATATTTCACTCCTAATGAATATATTAACATATAATAGTATTTTTTGCAACATTAAAACAAAAATTTGTTTTTGCTTGATTAATTGTTTATCATTGCGAGTAGCACTTGCTACTTTTTTGTCATTGCGAGCGTGATTTTATTTATTTCAACCCGTCATTGCGAGCGTTATAAAGTAACGCGTGGCAATCTCTAAAGAACTAACCGCGTACTTTTAACGCCCTAGAACTTAAACAACCAACAAAGCACTTTAGAGATTCTTACGCTTCCGCTCAGAATGACATTTAGCCTTCACCTTGAGGGAAGGTGGCGCAACGCGACGGATGAGGTGTAAAATTATATACTAATTTCGGAACGCGGAGCGTTCGCGACCTTTACGCAAGTTGAAAACTTGCTATCGAGCAAAAACTTGTTTTTTGCATATCGAGTAGCCAACGGCTACATATCGAGCAAAGCAACGCTTTGCATATCGAGCAAAACTTGTTTTGCATAAAAAACCGCGCTATAGCGCGGTTTTTCACTTATTTCAAATATTTCTGAATAACACCACTAGGCCAACTTCCCATCCACGAATAACCCGTTCTGCGTTCTTCGCTAATTTCTGCTACGTCGTAGAAATAGCCGTTATACTCTGCCCATTTTTCGCTTGATTTTCTGTCGCTAAAGAAGCCTACGCCGTTAAGGTCGTAAAATCTGTACCAAATCACTGAACCCGGTTTATCGTAAATGTATTCAACTACGCCTGTCGTTGCGTTTTTAACACCGTTTTTGCTAAATGCTTTGTCAACAAGCTTATGCTCGTCAAACCATCTGACTGCAGCTAAGCCAGCTACTTGTGCCGTTTGATTATCGGTAAGCGACATTAAAAGTTCGATAATTCCAATGCTTTCAGAACCGCTGATTGACGGACGCTCGTATTCTCTTGCTTCTTTCGGCTCGTAAGTTACAGGATCGTGTTGAGCGCACCAACCTGCTTTTACGCCTTGAACTTCTATTTGAGATGCTAAAATATACTCGATACCCTTGTCGAACATAGCCTTGACTTCAGCGCGAGCAGTATCGTCAACGATATTCGTGTACGGCGCTTTCTTTTCGTAAACGTTTCTTAGTAACTTCATAACGCTTACCATCGCGTCGTCGTTAAAGGTTACGTAGTCAGAATAATTTCCGCGCTTTGGATAAACTTGAGTAAATCCACCCTTTTCCGTTTGAAGATTTTTCAAAAAGCCTATCGCTTTCGCGAAACTGTCTTTATACTTTTGTTCGCCCGTTATAGAATATGCTTGCGCGATAGTTTCCATATGCGAATAAGTTCCGCCGTTATCAATCGTGCCCATATAACCGCCACCCTTTGCCGTCCAGCCTGACGATTTATTGTAGGCATTACTACCACGCTCGCTCGCAACGTGTAAATCATAGCCCTTATCCCAACCGCCAACGTCAGGAATTTGCCAAGTAATCGCGTTATTCGCCTTCGTTACGATTTCTTTTTCGGTTGCACTAAGACTTCCGTCACCACTATCGCCACTCGAACCCGAGTCGCCCGAGCCTGTGTCGTCAGCCTTTCCTTCACCCGAAAACGCGATAGCGTAAACGTTGATTGATGCTGTCGCAGTCGGCATAAGCGCGTATTCGCCCGGCGCGGTTATCTCAATTTCGTGCTTTGCAAATTGGTCGGTTATATCAATGGTCGAAACCACTTGGCTTGACGAGTTAAAAAGTTGAATTTTTCCAAGCGTTACGCCTGAAGAACCGACTATCGCGTAAACCGTAATTTTACCCGTGGTTAATGCGTTAAAAGTTATAGATCTAGTCGAGAACGGACTAGCCGACGCGCCCAACTGGCACGCCATCGGGAAAGTTTCGCCGTCAAGACTCTTTTCTCCTGCGGTCGAAGTGAACTTTGCGTTGCTCGTTACCGTGTATATACCGATTTTATATAACCCCGAAACCTTGTCTTGGTTTACGTAGCCAACTACGTCTTTACCAAAATTTACGTAGTTAGATAACTCGGTTGGATTTTGTCCTTCACCGCTAACAGCGCCACCCGAAGACGTTTCAGTTGAGTTTTCAACCGAACCTTCTGTCGAAGTTTGAGTTGAATTTTGTTCTGAATTACCGCCCGACGACGAATTTTCTATTTCGCCACCAGCACACGAAGTTACAATAATAGCCATCAATAGCGCGATTATTGAAATAAAAGCTTTTCTAAACTTAGCCATAGTTTATCCCCTTTTTATATATCGAAAGCAAAAAACGCCCCCGACTAAAGCAATTATACACTATTTCCCTAATTTCCGCAACCAAATAAACCATACTCTTTTCGTCATATCGTCCATATAGAAAAACTGAGATTGATTGCTCAATCTCAGTTTTTGTTTTATTCAATTTCTAAATTATCATAATTAAACAATTCGTCGTCTAAAAATTCAAGAACTGTCATACCAAATCCACAGGCAAGCATCATAACGGTTGATAACGTTACAGTTTTACTTTTCCCACTCATTATCCATTGCATGTGACCGTGTTGTATTCCAGATAGTTGCTCTAAGCGATACTGAGTCATCTTATTTTCAGCAAGCAAATTGAGCACCCTTTTTGCTACCGCATCATTTACAGTCATACAACACCTCCAACGAACAATACGTAAGAACACTTACATATTTATTATATTCGTTGCAAATAAAAAATATATGAAAGTATACTTTCTTATTTGCTTGCAACTTTTTCTAAATAATGATACAATTAGGAAAGAATACTTACATAAGGTAGCGATATGATTATCACATTTTTTGGACACTCTAGTTATTGCGAAAACACCGAAGACGAACAACGCTTATTAAATCATATAGAAAAAGTTGCTGACGGTAATCAAATTGACTTTTATATTGGTTGGTATGGAGATTTTGATAATTTTGCACTAAAATGCGCAAAAAAATATAAGGAAAAGCACGCTGACGCAAAAATAATTTTCATAACACCGTACATAGATAAAAATTATGCAAGATTAGATAATGCACTGCGTATTTTTGATGAAACTATTTACCCAAAAATAGAAAACACACCTAAACGCTTTGCTATTTCAAAAAGAAACGAGTGGATGATAGACAAAGCAGATTATATATTCTTTTACGTCTTTTTGCATTTTGGCGGAGCGTATAACGCTTTACGCTATGCACACAAAAATAACAAGCCCTACGTTAACTTATACAAAGGAAACTATGAATTGTATTGAAAACAATTCGAGTGTAATTTTGATATGCTTATAAAAATTTCTGAAATTTTCTCTGTAAGCATTGACTGTCTTTTAGGCGTAAACAAATATTAACCGTAACTTAAAAACCCCCGAGCGCGAAGTTTTTCGCGCTCGGGGCTTAGTTTTTTGAAATAGGGCGATTTTTGAAATTAATAATAAATTTGACTTAAAAGCTCTCTGTACGACGGACAGTTATCAACGCCCGGCCTGAAAAAGCGCTTAAGAACGTTATAGGCTTCTTCTGTAAAAGTGCTTTCGCAACTTACCGCAAGCATAATAAGTCCGTAAACCATATTTTGGTAGTGAGTAGAATCAATTTCATCGCGCACTCTTGCAAGCAAATCGACGTTCTTTACGTATTCACTAACCGAATATCTATCTGAATACGCGCTTAACTCACTTGCAGACGAAGGGGTGAACCCACATTTTTTGCACCACTTTTTATATATGTTGTATTCCCCTTGACGAAGTTGTCCGTCAAAAGCGATAAAAAACATCATAACGTTTTTCAAAAACGCAAACATTAAATTCCCTTGCGATTTTCCCGTCTTATAAGCCATCTGGTCGCCCCAACGCTCTAACGCGTAATGACCGTCGCTTAAAAGCCTTGCTGCTTGGTCTTCGTACGCATCCAGCGTATACGTTCTTTTACAATAAAACGCGTTATCAACCATAATTACAAAATCCATTTTTATACCACCTTTTTATTTTTATTAATTTCCACAATAGAAACCGATAGATTTCTTGTACGCATTGCCGAAGAAATCGCTGACTTGTGCGACTGTTTTTCCAACGCCGAGCGCAGGCGAATTCGAATTTAGCATATACGCATTTTGATTTTCAATTCCTAAAACGCTGTCTTTTGGAAGAACACCGCTAAACGCAGGATTTTTATCGTAAATTCCGTCAGCGTTGATTGATTTAAAGTAATCAAGCCCGCTAATCGAAGCCCCACTTTCATTATATATTAAGTTGTTAGAGCCTTTAAGCCAACTTCCGTCTACAGCGTCAAACTTGGCACTAGAAGAGCGATTATAGATAATGTTATTATAAAAATATGATTTTCGCTCTAAGTTCGACTGAATTATATATTGAGTATCGTAAGCCGTTACAATGGTATTATTATATACGTAAATTCCGTTAGAAGCATAGTTTATGTAAATAATACCCTTATTGCCCTTGTCGTTCACCGAAAGGTTATATCTTACCGTTACTACGTCTTTCATAGTGGAATTGTTATAGGTGCAATTAATGAACAGTCCAAAAGAATTATCGTGAGAATAATTATACTGCCAAACGGTATCCTTGCTTGCTAAATCAGCGTCAAGCATACAACCGTCTTGATATTTTCCGTCGCTAGCCCTAGGGCTTGCCATATTGCGATAGCCTTCGTTATACTGAACGACCGTGCCGTCTACGTACGACGTTACGATAGTATTTCCCGAAACGCAGTGTATAGCCGTATCGTGTATTACGTTATACTCGATAACTCCACCGTACAGATGGCGAGCAAAAATTGCGTTTTTACCGATAAAGTTAATTTCGTTATCTTTAATAAGCACGTTAAGATGCGCGTAACTGGAGAAATAACCGTCGTATGGGCTAACTTTTTTCACCGTAACGCTTCCGCTATCCTTTCTTTCGACGTGATACCAAGTGGCAATACCAACGTTTGAAACGTTAGAAATCTCGCATCCTACGATATTCAAACCGTCAATTCTACCAAGTCCGTCGTTCGACCAAACGTGAATACCGCCCGTTATCTTCGATTCCATAGCCATACCGCTATTTTCTGCATCACGAAAACCGTTTATATCGTGTATATATAAATCTTTTAACGTTATATTTTTATAGGTAACGACTTCTTCCGTTCCCTTATTATTATCGCACGTGATTAAAGCGCCACGCCTATCCCCTTCGCTCGTAGCCGAATCAAAAAGTTCAAGTTGTTCAACTATTAAATTATCACAGTTAGAAATATAAAGCACACCGCCACCCGAAAGGTCGTTTCCGTCGATTTTGGGCTTTTCCCCTTCACCGTAGGCGGTAACAACTATCGGCTCGTTTTTAGTTCCGTGCGCGTCAGAAACAGCAAGACTTCCCAAAAACTTACTGCCCCTTTCAAGATAAATATGCGTTCCTGCCTCAAACTCAACCGCAGATATTTTTTCTAAAGAATTATAAGGTCTTTCAAAACTTCCGTCACCACCGACGGTTGCAAAAGACGAGAAAAATATCCCTTTTTCGCTGTATTTTTCGCCTTCTTCATCTTTACTACTTTCCCCGTTAGAGCTCGAAGAATCAAAAGTCTTATCGCCGTCGCTTGCGCTATTTTTAACGACAGAATTATCGCTAGCACTTCCGTAAATCGCAGAATTAACGCTACTGCTTATGGTCGTAGAGTTTTTACTTGTACTACTAGCGGAAGTCAAATTGTTACTCGCGCCACCGCCACCGCTATCTTTAACCGAGCAAGCCGAAAAACTTATCCCTAAAACACAAACAAAAAATAGTATAGCAATTTTAATAAACCTTTTTTTCACAACTTTTTCCTCACCAAAACCACTCACATTAGTATTATAATACTAAATCGTCTGCGTGTCAATTAGTTAATTTTTAGCATTTATTTCATATTTCAACTTTAACAAAAAAAGAAATCAATAGTAAAAAATCCTTAACGGGTAAAACCGTAAAGGATTTTGTTTTATATCATTTTTTCGCAAAGCGACTCGATATACTCTCTTTTTATAAGCGCGTCTTTCCAATCTTCAGGGATAGATTCGTAGCCGTACAGCGCGCCCGCTACTCCCCCCGCGATTGCGCCAACGGTATCCGTGTCAGAACCCAAATTAACCGCTTTTAAAACACAGTCTTTATAAGTGTCGGTATTTAATAAGCACCATATAACAGCTTCTAAAGTGTCAACTATATAACCACTACTTTTTATCAATTCGCGCTTAGTTTTTGCGAAATTTTCGTCAAACAATCTGTTGTAATAACCTAATTCAGTATTATTTTTATAAAACTCTTTTGCCGTTTGTAAGCTCTCAATAACAGTGTTTTTAGAAGGATTTTTAAGCAAGCCCCACAAGATAAACGCATATATTCCACAACCTATTTTCGACCTTTCGTGCGCGTGAGTTAACGCAGAAACGTTATGAATAATTTCTATCTTTTTATCAACTTTCAAATCTTTATTGTAAAGATATAAGACAATCGGATGAATTCTCATTAAAGAGCCGTTCCCATTATCAAATTCGCCGTCTTGACCGCATTGTAGCGCAGGCGCTTGCTTTGATAAATACTTCTTTAAGGCTATAACAGTCGTTATTCCCATATCAAAAACGACTTCGGTCGGAGTGTATTTCGCTTCAACCATCCACTTACAAAACTTTAGCATCATATCGTCGTAGTCTATGCCACTTGAAAGACTGTCCATGCACGCTAAAGCCGTACTTGTATCGTCAGACCACGCACCCCTTGGCACGGGATGAACGCCGTACCCTTTCATATCCGTTACAGGATTTATATCTAATTCTTGTCGGCTGGAAAACTCTACGGGAACGCCTAGCGCATCACCTACCGCATGTCCTATAACAACCGCTTTCACTTTTTCTATAAACATATAACGCTCCTACGTCTTTTTAACCATTATACATAAATTACCAAAAAAATCAAGCCCTTTATATTTTCAAGCTAAGAAAAAACACTTATCGAGATTCTTAGGCAATAAAAAAGCAACAGTCAGTTAAAATGCACCCCAAAAGTTTGTCTAACTTTTGGGGTGCATATCATTTCAAACTCTCGGTCAGTTTAAATAAGTATTACTTTAAACATTAGAAACTATTTTAAAATTTGAATTTTGATCAAATATAATTTCAATAGTTTTCAATTTTTCCCCGCATCCTTGATTTAAAAAGAATGATGCACGATATTTTCTTAGAAGTTCACAAATTGTAACAAGTCCTATTCCACTACCACCATCATTAATATGTGTAGTAATTTTTTTTGATCCAAAATGTTCTAAAACAATTGATTCAAAAGGAATTCCCGTATCACAAACTTTTACTGCATAGTTACAGTTTTTAATATAAAATTTAACTTCAATTATTTTTTCGCCTGAATATTTTGTTGCAATTATTGCATTTTCAATCAAATCCGCCAAAATCGTGATTAAATCAATTTCATTAATACTGTTTTCAATTAATTCTTGAACCGAACAATCGACATATACTTTGAACTCAATTCCATTTTCAATGGCCTTATTTCTCATTAAGCCAAGTATACTATCAACAGCAAAAACATCTGTTTTTAGAATTTGATTATTAGTTGTTTGCGAGGTTATAAAATACTGCTTCCTATCCGCATTTTCTTTATGCAAATAATTAATAAATTCCATAAGTCTTTCTTGCGCAATCTTGTCAGTTGTTTCTTTAGCTACAATTGTTAAAGTATTTATAAACGAAGAAATCACTTTGTTATCTCTATGTATTACTTTTGCCAACGCTTGATTTTCAGCTTCAATCTCAGTATTTTTCAGTTGTAATTTGTCAATATTTTTATTAAGCTCATCGATTTCTTTATTGAATTGTCTTTGAATATAGGTTTTTCTTAAATGTGATTTCCAAATAAAGAACAAAACTATACCGAAAAACGCAATTAAAAAAGCAATAAAAATAATTAAAACATTTTCTTTGTTTTTTATTTCACCAAAAGACATCAACAATATTATTGCTATGCTTATATATATACAAAGATCCGAATCAACATATTTTTCTAAATTTGGTATTCCCTTTCTAAATCTTTTTATTTTAAAAAATAAAAAAACTATTATGATTTGAAAAACACCCGTTAAAATATTTTGAATTAAGTTTACTATATAAGTTGCATTAAAATTGAATATTTTTTGAGAAACAAATAATATAAAACTCGCAAAAAATACACTTATAACAGCAACAACAAACGAAAAGGAAATTGCAATTAGACCAATTGGAATAACCGTTTTAAACGACAGCTTTAAAAGCAACTTTACCAAAAGCAAAAAAGGAACAACTAAAGCTAAAATATACAGTTCATAAACCAATTGTTTTACAATCATATATAAAAGCGATGTTATAATTGCTCCTAAAAGCAAAAAACATCTCTTTTGTGCGGAAATTTTCATATTTTGCATTTTGCAAAATGAATAAAAACCACATAATGCAATAAAGAAATATTTTATTGAAATTACTAATACATCCATTTTTATCTAATTCTAAACATTTGTAAACATTAAATCACACAAAACTACATAAAGCAATTCCCATAAAAAAATACAGATTTTACCTGCAATTATTTATACTTAAATCAAAAATATGGAGGTAAGATTTATGTCATTTTTCGATTGGATTGCAAATTGGTTCAACTGCATTTTTTAATAACAGTTTCAACTATTCAATTTACAAGCATAATAATAAACAAATTCCATAAGCGTAGGAATTCCCCTTTTTGGACTTACTCTTGCGGTATAATATTTTGATAAATCATCTATCGGAGTATTAGCCCATGCCACGGAAATTGCATTTTGCATCACCCTTTCTACACTCTTAATAGTTTTTCCGTATTTTTTGCTAATTTCTGCCTTAAAATCAGCATTAGAATTATTGATGCACGTTAAAATTGCATCAATAAAATATTTGAAAGCAATTGATTTTGGACTAATGCCAATATAATTTAATTCGTTTATTATTCTTCGCTTTTGCTTAGATTCAATTTCCTGTGCTAAAACTTGATTTTCTTCAGCTAATTCAGAATTCAAAATTCGTTTGTTATGTAACGATTTTTTCATTGAGTATAAAAAGTCAACCACGTTTTTAGCACTATAATCCTCTTGATTCTTACAAAGAATGAAGTCAGCCCCAAGCTCTCTTGCGTATTCATACGTAACAGAACTTGTATTGTGTGTTGTAATTAAAACAAATGGAACAATGGGAATGGTTAGTGTATTTAGTTTTCTTAAGAACTCTAACCCATTCCCATTTCCTTTGTGCAATTCTAAATCCAAAATAATAGCATCTGGTAAACCTTCTTGAACAAGCTCTATCGCTTTAAATATATTATTAGTCGCTCCAATTAGAAAAATGTCATCTTTTAAATTTATCGCCTGAGTAATTGCTTGACATTCCACGGGATCATCTTCAATTAATAAAATTTTCAATTTCCTTTCCATCGCAAACCTTAATTATCCTTTTTTAATAATTATACCATAATTAAAAATAAAAACAAGTGAAAAGAACACAAAACGACAAAAAGCAACAAAAAATCACCACACTAGAGTTCAATGTAGAATTATAAAAATATGGTATCATACGAAATGTTAAAATATAAAAAGCAAAAGATTCTAACAATAATTATACGGGAGCGTTTAACTTGGCAACTATTAATAATTCTACAAAGTTTGATGTGAAATGCGTAAAAAATAGCAACAAAACAACAAAATCCGTATTAGAATTTGACTGGGGTGTTGAATAATTTATAAAATAAACTGAAAGCTGCCCTTAGGAGCATAATCTCCTAAGGGTACCTTTTATAAAGTAATAGGTGTTAAATCATGAAAATTAGCAGTTTTAACTTAAAAAATAAATTTATTTGTTATAAAAATCTTATGTTTGATTTTTCATCTTTTGGCATATATAAAATTAACGGTGAAAATGGAACAGGTAAAACATCTATAATTGAGAAAATAGTATTCGGCAATTACTCTGTACATTTTGAAGAGGAAATGCATCTTCAATTGTGGAAAAAGAAACGGTATGAACTTTTTACATATATTCCACAAGCAACAGCAGATAATAACCTTAATGTTGGTGAGTATATTTGCAAGGGTAATCGCAATATTAAAACTGAAGATGCTCTTTTACTCTTAAACGCTTTTGGACTAGATGCGAGTATTGTTTCTCAAAAATTTAAAATTCTTTCCGGTGGAGAAAAGAAAAAAATACAAATAATAAGTGGTTTATTGAAAGATACGCCGTATATTTTTCTTGACGAACCTACAAATAATTTGGATAACGCCTCAGTTGATTGTTTAAACAAAATATTAGATAAACTCAAATATAATAAAACTATAATTTTAATCTCACATGATGAGCGATTAGCACACTCAGTAATTACAGAATATTGCTTAGATGGTAAAAGTTTATATTCTGTTAAAAAACAAGCACATTGTGTAAATAAAGAATGCTGTAAAAACATAGAAATATCGACTAAAAAAGTTTATAGTAAGAAGCTTTCTTTTTTTAAAATCCTTGCGCCTGTTTTGCGAAATTACGGACAAATAGTAACAACGTGCATTTTAAGTTGTGTGTTTGTTTTACTTTCATTATATGCTAATTATGAATTTAAGAATGGTTTAAATGAAGATATTCCTATAAAAGAAAATATTGTTTTGGTTCAAGGAAGTACCAATTTTGATGAGGAACTACTTTCTTATTATTTAAAGGGCGAACATATAAGTGTTGATGAAGCGCTACAATCCAGATATTTAAATCTCAATGATATATATGAAGATATAAGTAAATTGGAAGGTATCGAAAAAATCTACATAACAGACGTAAAATATCAAGCAGAAATAGAATCAATGATAGCAAATGGTACTATAGGTAATGAACTTCATTTTGTTTCTTGCCCCCAAGAGTATGTACAAGACTGTTGGGATTATAGTATTGTTGATTACGGATTAAGTATGTTGCAAGGACAGTTCCCAAAAGATGGCGAACTAGAAGTTGCACTTTCAAAAAATTTGTTATGCACTTACTTTGGTTATACAGATGCAACTGTTTGTAATGCAATTGGTGATAGTGTTAGCCTATCTATTTGTGGCATTGAAAAACTTTATAGAATAGTCGGATTTACTTACTTCGACTATGTCTTAGTTTCTTATAATGAAGATGTCAACTTTGGAATCTATTGTTATGATGAGTCTACATTTGGAGAATTTGGGATGGCGCAGATTCAATTTGAAACGGACAGGGATGGGTGGCCGGCAATGATCCGTGAGTCTATTATATTAACTGCTCAAGGATATGAAGCCAAAATTCTAAATCATTTAGTAACACATTATCCTGCGGGTGATTTTCTTTCCCACCACTATTGTGTTGTATGGGCAAAAACATTCAATACAAAAAGATTTATAGATGTGCTTATTCCCAATTTAATAATTGCAGTTATTCTTTCCATAGCTTTTATAATCATTAATCATTACGCCATTAAGTATAACTTTGCATTGTTATGGGATTATGGAAACTACTATATCAATAGAAATAAAATGAAACTGATTTACTGTGTCTTGTCGTTATCTCTATATCTATTGATTGCGCTGTTAGCTATAATTCTAAATTATTTAATTAGTCCTTATGCTTATATGAGTAGTTGGTATTTAATAATAGATAGTTGTATCACGCTTGTTCCTTTAGGCATATCTTATTTTATAAAAAAAGGAAAATGGAAGTTTTAAAATGCAATTGTATTATGATGATATTGCCATAAAGAAAAAGTTGCTGCTTAACGGAAGCAGCTTATTAGTCCCAGAAACAGGAATTACTATAATTCAAGGGAAAAATGGCTGTGGAAAGACCCTGTTATTAAAAAATATATTTTCTAATAATAAAAATTCTGACAAATCAATAGTATTTATAGATCAAAATAATAATAGTATTTTGACAGGTGTAAATGTACTTCAAAATATATCTATGTCTAGTGATATAAATATAAATGATAAGATAAAACAACAACTCCAGAATTGGGGATATGATTATTTATTAGAGCATTCATCCTCCAAACTCAGTGGTGGTGAAAAACGCTTAGTCAATTTATTTAGGGGCATTTTATCTTCAGGAAAAATACTCCTTATTGATGAACCGACAAATGATCTTGACAATGCTACAGTAAATAGAATAAAGCAATTATTTCAAGAGTTATCAAACTATAAACAACTAATAATCATAACGCACGACGATAGAATTATTTTAGACGGAAGCACAATTTACGAAATATTCGAAAAAAATATTATCAATCTCTCGACTGCGTTAACGGCTCTTGACGATTCTGAAAATCCTATAAAGCACACTATGACTATTGTAACTCATAGAGATAATAAATTTTTAAATAAAGTTTTTCATTTAAACTTTATTTCTATTATTTTTGCGCTGATATTTTTTTTGGTTTCTATATTTCAGTTAGTAAATTATAATGATAACAGTTTAACGGATAATCTGAAACATATAAAAGAAAATCAAATTAATCTATATAATACTCTATCGATATCGGTAAATGATAGAATATTCGACGGCGTATATCCATTAGCAACAGTTGATTTGTTATACGATGATAATCCATTTACGCAATTACGAAAATTTAATGCTGTAAAAAAATTATCATCGCAAAGTAATAATACAAATATTACTTTTAATTTGAATATTCCAAGCTCTGAATCGTATACTGTTTATCCATTTGAATTTTATGATGTTGCAAACAAAAAAACTTATTTTACTTTAGATTTATATCTTCAAAAATATTATGATACAAATTGGGATGTTGCAACCGTAGATACGACCGCAGTATTTGATTTGCCTTTTGAAATCACTTACACAGAAAAACCACCAATTTACAACTTTAACCCACAAAAATTTTTAGATTGTGCTAAAATATTAGAAGAAAAGACTTCTTCATCTGGACAAAAATTGGAACTGGTTTGTATTGTCATTGTCTTAAATAATAATTATTCATGTAAAGAATTTTACAATTCAACAGCTTTTAAAGATATTAATATTAATAATAATTTAATTTGTTCTAATGAGGTAATAAATTGTATTTTAGAGGTATCTCAGTTTAAAAACATAACCGACAGTTGTTTGGTTTTAATGGTTACGGCAATAGCTTTAGTATTATTTGATACTCTTTTTCTAATATTGCTATTAAGATTGTTTAAAAACAGAATCTTTATTGTAAAAAATTATGCTTATAAAAGAGAGGACGTAATTACAGCCGCGTTAAAGAAAATAAATAATCGTTACCCTAAATTGCTTATTTTATTCATATTTATCATTATAAACTTTATTATTTGTAGAAATTTTATTTTTTTTAATATCAATTGGTTATTTTCTATATTTATGACACTATTTTTGGCTTTTAACTATTGGTGTGCTAATAGTGTTATAAGATTAATGATTCAAAAATACTTTAAGTGGGAAGCAAGATGATTTTTTTTAAAACTATTTTTGTAATATATGTTACATACAGCATATCAGTAATTCTTCATGAGTTAGCTCATTTCATATGCGCTAAGTTAATGCGTTTAAAAAATGTGGATATTTATATAGGCGAAAAATTTTTAGCTATCAATATAAAGCGTTTCCATTTTTCTCCATTAATTACCAGCGGGTATGTTGAGTTTGATTTAAATAGTTTAATAATAAAAAAGAATTGGCAAATAATAATATTTTATATGGCGGGAGCATTTGCAAATATATTAATTATTCTAATTTCTTTAATAATTATGCCTTATACGAAGTATTCTATTTACATTGTTTTAGTTAATGTGTTTTGCGTATTAACCAATCTATTCCCTCTAAAAAAATTACATAATGATTTTGGCAATTGTTTTCTTGTTTTTGGTAAAAAAAGAACATAGTCAATGGCTTACTTGCTATTCAAAAATCAGAAAAAATAGAAAACTCCGTTCTTACCAACCTAATAAAAGCAAAAGCAAATACCGAAATGGCTTTAAACAATTTAATTAGTGCAGCGGATCAAGTTTGCTTCTATTCATATTTAGCGCATTTCCACTTATTTCATTTTCAAAGAAAAAACCTATAGATATAATAAAGGATGAAAAATAAAATGAAACAACACATTATATCTAATTTAACTTATAGTTATAATTGGGAAACTATTATCTTTTAAAAAGGAGTCAATATGAATAAAACTTTAAAAATCCTTTTTAACTTATTATCTATATTATCTATCATATTGCTAATTAGCATGACATTTGCAAGAATCTCTTCTTATTCAATATTAAAAGAGGCTTATCCAAATGACACACTAAACGCCAAATTTTTTCTTTTAAAAATTTTTAGAGAAATAAGCTTCTGGGGTTTAACAATTTTACCAATTATTTTTTCAACTACCAAAATAATAGAATTTCGCAATAATCAAAATATATTATTTTTCATTATTCAAAATTCAATACTGGTCATGTTTTTTATTGTGTTGTACTTTATATGCCAAGCTGTTCAAGTTGTTTTATTTTTTATTATATTTCTAATCCAGTTAAGCTCTAATTTATTAGCATTATTTTATTGGAATAAACAAAAAATCAAACATTAAAATATAAAGTTAATACATAACTATATTAAGTCATTTGATATTTTTAACATTCCGTCATGGTTTGGTTTTTAAAACGGAGGTTAAGTATGAAAAAGAATATAATAACAATTTCAACTACATTAGTTTTGATATTAGTAGTAGTATATTTTATAGCAAGATGCTCAATTACAATGAAAAATATAATAATAAATAAAAAATATTATGATATTTACACGTATAGATTAGCTAAAAATATTTCTTTTTTGCAGATATATACTCTAATATCAACAATATTTTGCATTTTAACATTAGCTACCTACTTTATTTTTATTGAAAAATTTAACTATAAAAACAAATGGATAAAACTTGTGTTAAAAGGCGAACTACCATTTGCATTTTCGGCAATTATATTTCAAATAATTTGTTATATAGTTTTAGCAACAATGCCAGTTGGAATGCCATTTTTAATTGTTGCAGGAACTATATTGCTATTATTTAATTTTTATCCTGGAGTATTTTTTATTTTTAATTTTTTTGCCGCTTTCTCAAAAACAAAAAATTAATAAGCACAAAATATAAATTTAATACATAACTATATTAAGTCATTTGATATTTTTAACTGGGCATCATTATTGCCATAATAGAATCTCTTTAAATAATAACTTAGAACATTTTAGGAAGGTTAAACATGAAAACCACTTATCGAATAATATTGGTAGGATTAATTTTGTTCCATTGTTATTGGATTATAAGAACATCGCTATCAATTAAAGATACTCTAACGCTATATAATTATTTTTCAAATGAGGATGTAAATATCTTACTTAGCAATAATCTTTCTCATCTATTTTGTTTTGTTATGTGGTTCATTATTAGTGTGAATATATTTCTTCTATCTTTTTTAAACAATAAAAAAGTAAACACATTAATTTATAAACCTAAAGCCCAACTAATTTCCTCTATGTGCATATTAATTTTAAGCTTCTTAGTATTTTTTATATTTAATAAAAATATGGGTTTAATTACCATCATATCGTCAGCTTGTATCGCATTCTTGTTGATTATTTTAATTATCAACACAATAACACTTATAAAACGAATAACATTCAAAAAATTAATAAGCACAAAATAATGAGTAATAAAATAATGAGTAATAAAAAAGAAAAAATAATCAAATTTTTTATAGAATTCTTTTTTTGGTTTGGCATTGTAATTGGGGCATCTGCAGTAGTTTTTCGCATTTGTTCACTAAACTTTTTAAAAATGGAGTATCCTAACGATACACTAAATCAAGCATATTTTACAATGAAAATTTTTCGCTCAATTTCCCTATGGAGTTTAACCCTTTTGCCGTTAGCAAGTATGTTAAAAAGAAACTTATCAAAAAATATGCCAAGGTTAACTATTTTTCAAATTGCTTTGCAAGTTATATTTATAGTTTTAATAGTTATTTTGCATAACAAGTGTTTGTTTATTCCTTTTTACATTACGTTTAGTATACAAGCGTTTTTTGCTGTTATAATTATTGTTTACAATTTACTTATTGTAAAAAAGACAAAGATTTAACTATTGAAATAATTAATAGGCAAATAAGTCGATTATTGAGCGTTTTAACCAATTATATACAAAAAAGAGCGTTATAAAAACATAACGCTCTTTTTATTACACGTAAAAACCCCAGTAGAATAAGTAGTTCTACTGGGGTTTGGACTGGTGACCCCTACGGAATAGATGTTTTGGAAAACGCCAATGCGTTTTGTTTGAAACAAGTTTCAAAACCAAAAATCACCAATTATATATTACTTTACTTGCTTTCGCAAGTTAGTTCGATTCTCGTAGACAATGAAAAAAGTAACAGCCGTTTGACTGTTACTTTTTTCATTGGTGAGCCAATTTGAGCGTAAAACGAACAATTTAAAAACATTTTTCAATGATTTCATCCGAAAATTTATTATATTGGCTCGACGTATATAAAAATTCATCTGATGAAAAATTAAATTTATGCTTTGAATAATGATTTAAATAATAATCTCTGGTTTGACTTCCATTTGTTGCCAAATCTTTTCTAAGTGTTAAAACAAAACTATTAAATGTTATTACTGTAAGTATTTTCGAGTTTGGGTCATTCCATTGATCAAGATAAACTTGCCTAATAGCTGAAAAATACTGAACAAGATATTCGACACAATAATTTAAATATTCCTCCTTGATATTATCATCCTTATCAATATCCATTTTTTTATCATTATCCCAAACAGTATAAAGGCTTGCTTTTCCTTCACCCGGGTTTAAAGATACTAAATACCTTAAAGCAAATTTTATAATAGAAGCGACTTTTAATTTCGCAGGCTTAAGTGGCGAAAATTCAAAAAAGTTAAAAAATAAATGTTTATTATTTAATCTTTCAAGAATTTGTCGCGCCAAGCTCAAATCCGACAAAGGTTGACGAAGCATTTCTATATGTAAAAGAACATCAGGCGGAATCGGCTTAGATTTTGAATTAATTTCAGCAAAAATCTCACTTTGAATTTTTACCCTTTCACTTTGTGTCATATTATTAGGAAAAATTAATCCTGTTACCAATAAATGTAACTGTTGACGCAATTTAGCAATTTTTGTTTCCACAGGATCACTTTCTTCTCCTTCGTAATGAGCAAAAATTCTATGTTGACCGTCAATTACACAAATGCTATTCATCTTATTGGGAATGTGCATAGTGCAATTTTGGAAAGATCCCATATCTTCCAAAGCAATAGGATTACCATTATTATCCGTAAATCTTATGCCATCTGGCAATGCTACAATAATGTTATTATAAAAACATTCGCCTTTTTGATATAAAAAGTTTCGTATATCTTTAATTTTATTTAAGTCTATTAATCTTTGATATAAGCCAATGGAATCTTCCCAATTATCCTTTCTAAGTACATAACTATTCCTAATCAATGTTTCTGCTGATAACATAAAAGAAACTAAACGCACCCCGTCTTTACGCCCTGTACTCTTTTGAGGATAAATAATAGAAACTTTAACATCTTTAGTTCCCTGTCCTGTGCTAGAGGTCATTTCAAAATCTGAATCAGTTACACCTAAAAATCTAAAGACTTCGTACTTAACGGATTTTTTTATGCCCGATGCGCATTGATATAGATAAGATAATACATTTGGTTCAACTATATTCCAAGGAGAAAAACGTTGTTTATCTTCTATTGCTAAATTTGTTTCATTTAAAGAAAAATAAACAAATTTAAATTTCAATTCTGATATTTCATAATTAGACAAATCTGCCGTTTCTTGAGGGAATTCGCTTATTAAAAAAGATAAAAATTGCTCTTTATTATCAAGTATTTCAGTAGCTGTTTCCTTCTTCCTTATTATATGATCTTTGATATGATCGGCAGAAGAAGTGGTTTCTTCGCATATTACAATGATATTATTAAAAATGAAGATACCATCCACTTCAGCAGTCTTATTACCAATAGTAAAATGTTTATTTTCACTATTAATCATACAAAATGAAGCCATTTTAAAAATAGTTTTATATTTCTTTTTAAAATTCGTGCGAATTCTAACTTCTGCTTGTTTTCTTGCTCTTTCTTTTTTCTGTTCAGGTGTTAAATGAACACGTTTTTTCTTTGATGTAACTTTTTTCATTTGTTTTTTCTTGCCTCTCGAAATTCTTCAGGTAATTTAGCCACCGCTGTATTCAAATCAGGCTCTATTACTGGAACATCTTCTCTAATGTTTACTTCGCCCCGCATTGCTTTTCTAATTCTATCCAAGGTAATGTCATAATACTCGTCTTTTAATTCTGATCCTATAAATTTCCTTTCATCTAATAAGGCAGCCAAAGCAGAAGTCCCTGATCCCATAAACGGATCCAAAACTACTCCGTCTTTATTTGTTAATGCCCTTATTAATCGTTGTGGAAGAGCTGAAGGAAATTGACAAGGATGTGCTGTTTTTTCTATGTGATTTGCTTTAACGTTAGGAATATCCCACACATCAGAAGGATTCTTTCCTAGAGGATTTCCGCTTAATTCACCTTTATGCTCACCCTTATAATATCTTTTCCCTGGATATTTTTGAGGAACACGTACACTATCAAGATCAAAGTTATAATCTTCACCTTTGGTAAACCATAAAATTGTTTCATGACGACCGCTAAATCGTTGAGTACTATTTAAACCATGCCCAAATGTCCAAATAATGCGATTTCGTAATATTAACGGATCAGGTAATTGCTCATTTTGGGAAGTAAATATTTCATACACCAAATAATCTAAAGGTATAACATTTGCATTAGATACATGATATCCTGTCTGCCAACAAATACTTCCGCCTTTTTTTAAAACTCGATAAAGTTCACCAAATATTTTATTGTGGAGTTCTTTAAATGTTTGAATATCATCTTTGGGATTCTCATACGCCTTTTTCATGCAATAAGGTGGAGACGTTACTATCAAATCAACACTTTCATCTGGAATTTCTTTTAACAAATCAACGCAATCACCTTTAAATAAGGTCATGCGACTATTTTTATTATAATGCGTGTATATTTTCATCGTCTTTACCTTTTAATTATCTCCACGAACAATTTATTGAAATTATTGTTGCAGGCATTCCGACAATTTGCACGTCGAACTTAAGACTTGTTTCAACTTTAGTAGAGGCGTTATGTATGCGGAAGTTGAATTGCCAACCACCATCCATATACAGTTCAACCGTATTAGTACTATTAGGCTTGAAATCAAAGTTAACAATACGAGTAGGTAATGAGGCAATAGGAATTTGAATTTTAGGTTTATTTGTACGACTTGATTGATTGAGTTTGCCATGTAAGTTATAAGTTTGAATTTGCGTTATTCTTTTGCTATCAATACTTATTACTTTATAAAAGTCAAATTCGCCAAGCAAGTATTCAACCATTTTACGAGGAACAGTATAATCACTGCTATTACTTTTCTGAATTTCATTCATAAAGGCTTGCAAAAGAGGTACATACACTTGTAAATCTTTTGAAGGCAATTCACTCCATTTTTTATCGAGTGTTTTTTGTTCACTCAAATAATCAAATATAGGTTTTATTGCATTCCAATAATCTTGAGAACAAGGAACATTAAACCATTTTGCACCAAAATCTAAACTTTTTCCTATACGGCTATGTTTTACGGCAAAATGATTATGTTTTATACTTAAGCCAATTTCCCATTTAACGTCTTTTCTTGTAATAACAATATCTCTAACGTCACCGTCTTTACCTTCTTTATCGGTTTGGCAAGTAAGAACTACCATATCTTCGCCTTCTTCTAACAGCATAGGCTCCATATCAAAAATGGTAGCAGTTGTCGCCTTAGCACTTTCAGTCAAAACATTTTGCAAAAATGGCGAAATACTATTCCACGCATTTGCATTAGCATTTAAGGCACTATTAATTTGAACTATTGCAGGGCGGACCTTTTGTATTTCCTCACATAACGTTAATACACAAATATATTCGTATGCACGACCTTGATTATTGCTTTGTTCACTCATAATTTTTCTCCTATGCGTTTTCTAAGGCATCTTTAATTGCTACTGCAACCTCATAAGCGAGGTTTACAGGAACAGCATTACCAATCATTTTGTATGCGTCATCCGTATTTTTATATATAAACTGGAAAGAATCGGGAAAACCTTGAACTCTTGCAATTTCTCTTATAGACATACGGCGATATAAATGTTCTTTGCCTTTGACAAATTCTCGCTTGTTTTGAGATATAAATTTCATTTTAGGTGCTTGCGGATGAATTTGACATTGCCTGCCTGACGCTTGCACGGTAAAAGCCTGTTCATCCCAACCTTTTACACGATTTCTACTCATAAAAATAGTTGAGTAAGAACCTGTAAAGTATTCATTATTATTTATAGCCTCAGGATTGTGGTAATTTTTTGCTCCAGCAGGCACAACTGAAAATTGCAAATCCCAAATAATATCTCTTAACGTTAATCTATTTCTGTTTTTTGTTGAGCCTTCGGGAAACTTAAAATCAATATTTAAATCATTTCTAAATCCGATATAAAAAACACGTTTTCTTTCTTGCGCAACACCATAGTCTTTTGCGTTCACTAAAGTAATTGAAACATTATACCCACATTCTTTAAATGTTTCAATAATATTTTTAACAGCTTCAGAATGTCTATTTGCCAACATCCCACTTACATTTTCAGCAAGAAAAAATTTTGGCTTTTTGCTTTTAAGTATTCTAATATACTCATAGAATAGTTTTCCACGAGAATCCTCTATTCCCCTCAAAGAACCTGCTTCAGACCAAGATTGACAAGGTGGTCCACCGATTATCCCATCTATCTCATCAGGAAAATCTTCTTCCTTAATTTTACGAATGTCTCCCTTTATTAGCTTCGTTTTAGGATGATTAGCCTTAAATGTTGCCCAAATAGTAGGGTCAAACTCATTAGCAACAGGAATTTCAAAACCTGCTCTTTCAAAACCTAAATCAAGTCCGCCACAGCCACTAAATAAACTAATAAGTTTCATTTTATTTAATCTCCTTCTCTTGAGAGAATTGCACGTTGTTTTTTATACAAAATTGTTCAAACGCATACTCTTTAAGTTTATTGGGTTGAGTAACGCCGTTTTCCCATCTATTAACAGTTGCAAAGCCAAAACCAAGAACCTTTGCAAATTCAATTTGAGTTAGTCCAAGTTGCATTCTTGCTTGATAGACTTTATCCTTAAATTCCATTTTATACCTCACAAATAAATCAATCATATTATATCACATTATATCAATTTATTCAAGTGCTTTTAGTTTGAAAAATGGACTAAAATTCATTACTATTGAAAAATTAAATTTAGTCACCCTTACTACCCTTAAGTTCCCCTATGTGACTGTAGGATATATCTTAATTAAACAAAACGAAAACGGTAAAAAGCAAAAAAACGCCCCTAAGGACAACCTTAAGAGCGCTGCAAATAAAAACACCCAATAGAAAAAATAGTTCTACTGGGGTTGCGACTGGTGACCCCTACGAGAATCGAACTCGTGTTACCGCCGTGAAAGGGCGATGTCTTGACCGCTTGACCAAGGGGCCTTATTTAGTTAAAATGGATTTGGTAGCGGCGGTCGGACTCGAACCAACGACCTGCCGGGTATGAACCGGCCGCTATAACCAACTAAGCTACGCCGCCATACTGTATCCATATTTTTTTAATGGTGGCGGAGGCTGGATTCGAACCAACGACCTTCGGGTTATGAGCCCGACGAGCTACCAACTGCTCCACTCCGCGATATTTAGCCTTGTTATTCTATACAATATTTTTTATTTTGTCAACTGTTTTTACGCTGTTTTCGAGTTTTTATTTTTTATTTTAAAAATTAGGTGCGAATTTCCACATTTTTATTGAAAAAAGTCAATTTTTATGATATAATACGAAATATGAAACTTTTTGCTTTAGAAAACTTAATAGCAAAAAATGACGTTGTTGCGGTCGCGTTATCTGGTGGAAAAGATTCTCAAGCGCTACTTCACGCGCTTATTTCTTTAAAAAAGGAAAAGAATTTTACCGTAAAAGCGATTAACGTTGATCATGGGATCAGAGAAAACTCTAAATCGGACAGCGAGTTTTGTAAAGCACAAGCCCAAAAATATAAAATTGAGATACTTTGCTTTTCGGTTGACGCGGTAACCTATGCAAAAGAAAACAAGCTATCCTTAGAAGAGAGTGCGCGCCATCTTCGCTATGACTGTTTTAAAAAAGCAATCACTGACGGTTTTTGTGATAAAATTGCAACGGCGCATCATAAAAGCGATCAAGCAGAAACTGTTTTATTTAACCTGTTTCGTGGCTCAAGTTTAAAAGGAGCGGGCGGAATTAAAGAAAAAAGCGACGATAACCGCGTTATTCGCCCACTTTTAGATACAAGCCAAAAAGAAATTGAAGATTATATTTCTTTCTACTCTATCCCGTTTGTAACGGACGAAACTAATTTTAGCACCGACTTTTCGAGAAACTTTATTCGACTTGAAGTTTTGCCACTTATCGAAAAACGATTCCCGTCAGCGACGGAAAACATTGCAAGTTTTTCGAACCTAACAAAAGCTGACGACGAGTTTTTGTATCGCCTTGCTGAAAAAGAACTTATCTTTGACGGCGACAAAATTAAAATTTCTGTTAATCTTGAAAAGCCTATTTTGTCAAGAGCAATTCTACTATCTTTAAAAGCACTTGGCGTTTTAAAAGATTACACGAAAACGCATATTGAAGATTGCGAAAAATTATGCCTAAATCAAACGGGCGCAAAAGTGGTTTTGCCTAAAAATTTAGTCGCTATTAAAGAATACGATTATATAGTTTTTTATAAGGAAAAAGAAAAAACTGCCGTCTTTAAAGAGTTTTCTTTGGGCGAATTTATAACCGACGAGTTTATTATAAATTTTGAAAAAATTAGCCTTTCCGACTTTAAAAAAGAGAAAAAACAAGCCTATAAGTCGATTAACGGCGATACATTCTCACCTATCACCCTTTATGCAGACGCAGACATTTTCGAAAGCTCTACTTTACAGCACCCAACCGACGGTGACGTTTTTGAAAAGTTTGGCGGTGGAACGAAAACCTTAAACAAATATTTAATAGACAAGAAAATTCCTAAAAGCGTACGCGAAAAATTACTCGTTATCAAAAAAGACGGAAATATTTTAGCCGTTTTAGGTGTAGAAATTTCAGACCTTGTAAAAATTACAGATAGAACTATTTCAGTTTTGAAAATAAACTGTAAAAAACGGAGAAAACTATGGAAAAGGATATTAAGAGAGTTTACATAAGTGAAGAACAGCTTGCTGAAGGCGTTGAAAAAATTGCGCGTTCACTTTCTGATGACTACAAAGACAAACGCCCGTTGATGGTGTGCATTTTAAAAGGTAGTATCGTTTTCTTTTCTGACCTTATTAGAAAAATGGACATCGGGCTTGATATTGACTTTTTAAAGGCGTCAAGTTACGGCGCGCAAACCTTTTCAAGTGGTGTAGTAAACATTAAACAAGACCTTACCGCAGACATTTCAGGTAGGCACGTCGTTTTAGTTGAAGACATAATAGACAGTGGAAGAACGCTTAGTATTTTAAAAGAATATTTTGCAAAAAGGAACCCTGCATCGGTTAAGATTTGCACCCTACTTGATAAACCGATGAGAAGAGTTACTGCTCTTGAGCCTGACTATAAAGCGTTTGATATTGACGACGAGTTCGTCGTTGGATACGGACTTGACTTTAACGAAAAGTATAGAAATTTACCGTACGTTGGAATTTTAAAAGAAGAAGCGTATAAGTAATGATGTTTACTTTTGGTAAATGATGGCGCGTTGCTTATGATGACGGCTTGCGCCTTATGGTGTCGGCTTTACCTTATAAAATGAAAAAAGAACAGGTAGAAAATTCTATCTGTTCTTTGATTTTTTGTTAATAATCGCGTTATACGGCGGTTTTTAGTATATTTTCTTGACACGCGCTTTTAACACAGTATTCGGTTACGTCTAAAATAGTTTCTCCGTCAACTTGAAGAGGGCGTGGCTTAGTAAACTTAACCGTTATTTCATTACCTTCAAATACTGATACGTGTTTAGTGCTTTTTACGTGTTCGCCTTTAAAGATCTTTGGGAAAATCATAAGTGTTTTTAACTTGCCACTACCGTGGAAAATCATAAGCGAAACTTTACCACTTTCTCTTTCTTGGTTTGGTGTTGCTATCATACCGCCACCGTAAAATCTACCGTTCATGGTAGGTGCAATCCACACCTTTTTAAATTCGTACGTTTTTCCGTCTACAGTTACGGTTGCGTCGCACGGCTTATATCCACCGAGTAAACCTTTAATAGCGATACCCGTGTAGTTAACCTTTTTATCTGGGTTTTCTTCTTTTTGTTTATCGCCCACTTCGCAGCAGTATCCGTCAATACCGTAGCCTACGCCGTTGATAAATAAATATTCTTCGCCTTTTATAGTAGCGACTGGAAGATTTTTCAAATATTTAGTTATATCGACAATCTCGTTATCATTTTTTTCGATATCTTTCAAAAAGTCGTTGCCCGTGCCAGATGCTAGATAATAAATTTCGCAAGGTAAAACAATTTCGCGGATTGAGTTAGCAAAGCGGTTAAGCGTTCCGTCACCGCCAATTAAAACTATTTTATCTGATTTTTGAGCTTGAGATAAATAATCTTTAATATTTTCTATTTTTGTAATATCTTGTTTAACGATTTCAAAATCGCTGAAATAATTTTTCACCGTTTGACTTTTTTCTTCTGCAGTACCTTGTCCACTAAGTGGATTAAAAAGAATATAAACTTTATTCATTTTTTACACCAGCCTTTCATTAGTTTTTTATAATTTTAATATAAAAATGTGTAAAATTTATTAAATTAATTTGATAATTTAGTGATAATTTTGTTAAATAATCGACTTATTCGGCAGTTTCTTCTCTTATTTTAATATATTTTGTAATAGTATCAAACTCGTACGGTGGAATAAAAAATTCGTATTCTTCGAGTTGATATTCAAGCTTTACAGCGTAGTAGTAAGGCATAAATATCACGCCGTTTTTTACCTTTAGTTTATAATCTTTAAACTTTCCTTCGTTAATTCCAAACTCTTTATTCCAACCGCTGACGCTGATTTTTCTTTCAATTTTTTCAATAGACTTAAAAGAATTATTATAAAAAGCAAGAACGGATTCTGTGTCGGCAATCATAACTTTATCATCTTCTGAAAAGATATGGCAATTAAAGTTTAAAAACTCGAAAAACGGGCTTACCGACTTTTTAACACCGTCTTTTTCTCTGTACATAAACAATAATACGTCCATTTCCTGAGCTGTATCAGGAATTTTAAGTTCTTTTATTGATTTTTCGTAAATTTCTTTACTTTCTTCTATCGTCTTTTTAAAATCTTCGCTTTCAACTATTTTTTTATAAACGGATTTTATATAAATGATAATCAAAAGAGAACTAAGAAGTAGTAAAACACCAATACACGCAGTAACTATTATTGCAACTTCGTTTTTATCTTCGTTAATAAAAAATCTAACTACTAAAAACAGACATAATAAAAAGGCGTAAAAGCAAACGTTTTTTAAAGCTTCTAAAACTTTTGGGCGAGCCTTTTTTTGGTACTCGTCAAGTTTTTGCTGATGTCTATCTTGCGCTTTTGATAAATCCCCGTCAAGCCTTCTTTCAACGAAAAGATATCCTTCTATTTTTAAATTTTCTTTTTCGGCGTTAATTCCGAATACGTTTTTCATAACCTTTCCCCTATAAAAACTAGTATTTAATCGCTTTATAGCCTTATTTTTATAATTCTATAATATCAAGTCCACATTTTTTTGCGTAGTTTAAAGTGTAGAATGCTCCACCAGAATTTTTTCTGTTGTAGCATAATAAAACAGACGAATTATCAACCATAAATTTATTTCTTACAATCATACAACCGTTATAGTAATGCTCTGATAAAAGAATAATTTCATCACTTTCTTTTAATAGTAGTCGATAGATTTCTTTATCATTATCGCTAAAACTTTTATCTTGATTTTTACACGGTACGCACGCGTATATATTTATAGGATGAATTTCACGAAGCTCTTTTAATATTAAAAAACACTCTGTATCAAAACCTACTGCCATACCGCAAAGAAAAGAATTAAATCCTTTTTTTATTAAAGCTTCTAATTCAAATTTTAATTTATCCTTATCAAAATCTAATAAAAGTTGTCTATTTCCGCTTAAGCTTACTGCCTTACTTTTATCAATCATAACGGTTTACTTCTTTCTTTTCCTTTTCCACGTGGATATTTTTTTGGAGTATTTTTAATTTTTTCAATTATAACAAGATATCTTTCTCCCATATTTTCCGGAAGGGAATATTTTATTATTTCAGATATTTTTCCACCTAAAATATCAATTGCGTTTTTTGCGTTTTCAATTTCTTCGTCGTTGACACTTTTATATGCAATCATTTTTCCACCGACTTTAACAAACGGTAACATATACTCACAAAGTGTGGATAAGTTAGCGACGGCACGAGCTATAGAAAAATCAAAATTTTCTCTATATATATTATCTTTAGCTAAATCTTCGCACCGAGCATTTTTTACTTCGAAATTTTCAAAATTAAAAGTATTTTTTACAAGATTTAAAAAATTACACTTTTTACCAACACTTTCAATCAAAGTAAAATCAATATCATCTCTTAATATTTTAAGTGGAACTGACGGAAAACCTCCACCCGAGCCTATTTCCACTACTTTAGCACCAGAAGATATAAACTTTTCACCGCTTAAGCTGTCGTAAAAATGTTTTATATAAATTTCTTTATTATCGGTGATTGAAGTTAAATTAAACTCTTTATTTTTTTCAACCAAAAGGTTTTTAAAAGCTTCAAGTTTTTCGCTTATTTTAGAATCATTAAAAAAATTACTCAACATGAAAAAATTATAACATATTTATTTTAACAATACAATAAAATTTTTAATTTTTTGAAAATATTTATTTTTCAACAAAAAAAATCCTTATAAAAAGCCTATTTTTTAAGCATTTTCACATCTATTTAAGTTTATAAACAGTATTATCCACACACTTGTTCACAATTTTTTAAATTTCTTTAAAAATTAACTAAACAATGTAAAAAGTAACAAAAAATAAATTGCTTTTTTTTTATATATTAGTTATAATATATAATAGACGTAATAAAAGCTAAAAAGTTACTTAATTTTTTATCCACAAAAAAGAAAGGTATACACTTTTTACAAACCTTATTATCAACACTTTATCAACCGTAAAAATTTGATTTTAAATTTAAAAATTTGCGATAAAAAGTGATATAATAAAAGGCTTAAATTTTTATTCACAAATTCACATCACCCTACTACTACTATTACTATAAAAATAAAAAAAATATTTTATCTATCAAGGAGCGAAAATTTTTCATGAAGGCAATCGTAAAAGGTCTCGATTTATCAAACGCAGTATTAAAGGTTGTAAAAGCAGTATCAGCAAAAACTCCTAATCAAATTTTAGAAGGTATTAAGATTACCTGTAAAGGAGATAATCTTATTTTACTTGCTACCGATATGGAAATTGCTATTGAAAAGACTATAAGAGCCGAAACTTTTATGGAAGGTGAAATTGTCGTTCAAGGTAGACTTTTTGCTGAATTTACTAAAAAATTAGAAAATGAAGACGATATTGAACTTACCTTGTGTGAAGATAACAGATTAAAAATAACTTACGGACAAGCTGAAGGTTATATTCAAACGATGTCAAGTGAAGATTTCCCTGTTTTAAAGAAGGATATTAATAAAAATTCTTTCACCTTAAAGCAAAAGGAATTTAAAGATATAGTAAATAAAACGAGTTTTGCATGCTCAACAGACGATTCCCGTCCAATTTTAAAGGGCTGTCTTTTAGAAGTTGAAGGTGACGTTTTAACTTGCGTAGCGCTTGACGGATTCAGACTTGCTATCGCAAAAAAGAACGTTAGAGACGTGTTTGGTAGTATTAAAGCTATAGTTCCTTCTCGTGCGCTTGTGGAAATTACCCGTCTTATTGAAAATGAAGAAGATTATATTACGGTAATTATTCAAGATAATTCGCTACTTGTAAATATTGATAACACGATTTTTATGACTAGACTACTTGAAGGAAATTATATTGATTATAAAAAAATCGTTCCTAACAAGTTTGAAACTGTATTTAGAGCAAACAAAAATTTACTCTTTAACGCTATTGAGAGAGCTTCTATCGTTGCAAAATCTATAAAGAACAGAATTAAGTTTGAAATTAAAGAAAATTACTTAAACGTATTATCAAGCTCAGAAATTGGTAACGTCAACGAAAGCGTTATTATTAACCTTGAAGGAAAAGATTTAAATATTTTATTTAATTCTAAATATCTGATTGACACTTTAAGAGTTATTGACGACGAATTTATTAATTTCCACTTAACAAGCCCTATCTCACCTTGCGTAATAAAGCCTTACGGCGAAGAAGATCAAGATTATTTATACCTGATTTTACCACTTAGAAGCGAGTAGTTTTTAAAAATAAGTATAAATAAACGCTTAAACGATTGACAAAAAGCTAAAAAATAAGTAAAATTCATAAGTAGTTTATAATTTTTTATAAAAATAATTAAGAAAATAATAATATAAAATGGAGAATAGATAAATGAAAAGAACTTATCAACCTAAAAAAAGACAAAGAAGCAAAGTACACGGCTTCAGAAAAAGAATGGCTTCTAAAAACGGAAGAAACGTATTAAAAAGGAGAAGAGCAAAAGGTCGTCATAAACTTTCTGCTTAATTTGTTTTGGATTTAAGATTAAAAAAACAAAGTGATTTTAATGAAGTTTTCCGTAAAGGCAAACGCTCGTACTCTAAAAATCTCGCTTTAATTTATATTAAAAAATCAGAGCTTAAAGTTGGTATTAGCGTTAGCAAAAAACACGGAAATGCCGTTAAAAGAAATAAAATAAAAAGACTTATTCGCGCAGCGTACTACCCTTTTTTAGAAAAATTACCAAATTATCATATAGTTTTTTTACCAAAAACGGGTATAGATTTTTCTTATAATGACCTTTTAGACGATATCAAATATCTTCTTAAAAAGGAAAAGCTTATTGATGAAGAAAATTTTAATTAAACTTTTAAAGTTTTATAAAAGAAAAATATCACCAAATATTAAAAGTAGTTGTATTTACACACCGACGTGTAGTGAATACGCTATTTGCGCGTTAAAAAAACATAATCTTTTAAAGGCGTTAAAATTAATAATTTTCAGGGTTTTAAGGTGTAATCCACTTGCACGCGGGGGTTTTGACCCTGTTCCTGATAGTAAAAAAGTCGTAAAATGGCTTTTTTAGACTTTAATACGTCGGAATAAACTAATTTTTCCGACTTTTTCTTTATTTACACTTTTAAAAACTCTAAACTTTTATTTAAAGGAGTAAAATGGACTTTAATCTTTTAGCCGTATCCATTGAGACTTTTTCGGGTTTTGGCGAACCGTTCAGTCTTAATTGGATAGGTAGAATTATTCAATGGCTCATCGAAAGCTGTAACAGTATCGGTTTAGGTATTATTCTCTTTACCCTTGCTTTAAAGCTTTTAACACTTCCTCTTGATATTATTTCCAGAACTTCTATGAAGAAAAATAATCTCAAAATGGAAAAGATGCGCCCTCAACTTGAAAAACTTCAACGCCAATATGCAAACAATAAAGAACTTTACAACAGAAAAATTCAAGCCCTTTACAAAAAAGAAGGCTATTCAATGTTTGCAAGCTGTTTACCAACCTTAGTTACTTTAATTATCTTTATCGTAGTTATTAACCAATTTTCAACTTATTCTAACTATACTAACCTTCAACTCTTTAATGAAATGAGTAGAAGTTATACTGCTGCTATCGAAAATTACGATTCTAACTACGTTTTAAGCGACGAAGACGGTAACAAGGTTTTAAACGAAAGTTATATTTTTGAAAATACTGACGAATTTAGTGCTTACCGCTCTATCGTTACGGTTAATTCTAAAACTAACGAATATACGTTAGAATATAAAGCAACCGATATCAACGCTTTTTCTAAAAAAGTTGAAGAATTAAATAGTCAAGGCTGGAACGACGTTTTAGTTGGTGAAGATACAGCTAAATGTCATATTTTAAAGAGTGGCGAAACTTATTCTTTCAACGCTGGTATGTACCTTGCAGGCGTTTCTCAAGACGAAATGAATATCGACGCTACGAATAAAGTTATGAATAAACTTATGAATGACTACGCGACAGCTACTGTTAAAGAAAGTGCGCGTCAGGCTTCAAAACAAGTTTATCTCGATAACGCACCAAGCTTTTTATGGATTAAAAACTTATGGCTTCCGGATTTACCGTACAAGCACCCGGTAAATGCAAGCATTTCTAACTACGACTTCAACGCTAAACTTGTTGAGCATAAAGACGACGACGCTCAGTTTAACGAAATAACTTATTACTTGTCTGAACAAAAGAGTGCGCCTAACGGTTTCTTTATCTTAGTCGTTCTCTCCATCGGAACTATGCTTTTGCAACAAATTATAATGAATAAGTCGCAAAAAGCGCAAATGGAACTTCAAACGGTTGACGGTCAAGGTGCAGCTCAATCTAAAATGATGATGTGGTTAATGCCTATTATGTTTGGTATTTTCTCGTTCATGTACTCTGCATCTTTCTCACTTTATATGACCGTTAGTACTGTATTTTCAATGCTTTCAACCCTTATTATCAACTTCTTCGTTGAAAGGGCTTTCAAAAAGAAATACGGCGCATAAAATTTTGCGTAATTAAAAGGAGATAAAAATGAAGGAATTTACCGCAAAGACCGTCGACGATGCCATCGAACTTGGTCTTAAGGAACTAGGTCTTACGCGCGATCAAGCAGAAATCGTCGTGATAGAACAACCTACTAAAGGTTTTATGGGTATAGGAGCAAAACCTGCTAAAGTCAGCATTTCTAAAATTAAAACTGACGCTGACCGCGCTATTGATTTTCTCGACGGCTTGTTTGATATTTTAAACCTTGACGTAGCTACTAAAATCGAACTCGATACCGAAGAAAAAATTATCATCAACCTTACCGCTATCGACTCTTCCCCACTTATTGGTTACCGTGGCGAAGTTTTAGACTCTTTACAATGCTTGTGCGGTGCTGTTGCTAACAAAACTAACGAAACTTATAAAAGAGTAGTTGTTGACTGCGAAAACTATCGCGAAAAAAGAGAACAAACCTTAAAAGCTCTTGCTGAAAAACTTGCTAACAAGGCTATCAAAACTTCAAGAAAGATAACGCTTGAGCCAATGAACCCATTTGAAAGACGTGTTATTCACTCAACGCTTGCTGATTTTGATGGCGTTAAAACGGTGTCTGAAGGAAAAGAACCTGTTAGATATATAGTAATTATTCCAGATAATTACAACCCATCAAATCGCGACAGAAAGCCTTTTAAAAACGGCTCTAAAAAACGTGGTGACGGCGCTAGACGTGACAGTCGCCCACAACAACAAAAAGCCCCTAAAAAGTCAGGCTTTGGCGGTGGCGTATTCTTAGGAAACAGCCTTAAGGACAAACCAACTGAAGAATAAAAATTTAAAGGTAGACAAAATTCTTTGCCTACCTTTTTTATTTGATATACATTGTATTTTTAAAAAAATTATGTTATAATATTCTTGAAAAGGAGATTAGATAATGAATAAATGTGCGTGGAAATATTACTTAAAATTTGCTATAAGAAATTTTATCTTCATTTTTGGAAGTATTGCTTTTATTTCTTTGGTTATTATTGTGTCAGCAATAGTTCAAGGTAAATTATCTACCCAATACGGTTTGTTAAATACACTATTAATCTTTGGAGCGGTTATCTTTTTATTATCTAACTTATTTATATTTAAGTTTGGTCAAACGATAAAAAAACAACAATTAGAGCATGCCGTAATATTTAATGATAATAACGCAAAAAAACTTGGTCATTTAGTTTATCTTTCAGATGATTGGTTAATTGACTGTGGTATGCGCGCTATTTTAAGAAAAACTATATCTAATATTAATTATGATTTTCAACACGGTCTAAGAGGTGGCACATCTTTAAAAGTTGCAATTAATACCACAAATGGAAAGAGTTACTATATTAATTTAAAAGATGAATATCAAGTTCAAAAATTAAAGTTATGGGCAACTTATTCAGATTTTGAAATTTATAAAAACGAGTAATAAAAACAGTGTAAACAACTTAACATATGTGGAATTTTTTGGAGAATAATGAAAAAACACTATTATAATTTAACTTTATGTATAATTGGCATTAGCGTTTTAATTGTTGCATTGATTTTATTTACCGCTTTAATTTTTATACTTAAAGAGTTTACTATTGTTGATATATTTAAATATACTATTGCGATAATAGGGCTAATTTTATGTATAAATAGTATTTTTGCTTATGTTGCCTTTGGTGACGATTATTTGGTTTATAAAAAGGGTGTAATTGCTAAGCAAAAATTTATTGATTATATTTTTTTCGATAAAGTTATAATTGATTTTGAAGCTGTTCTTGGTCAAGATGCCTATATATATTTTAAAAAGAACGATAAAATTGTTTTAAGTTATGAAGCAAAATTAGAAATCGTTAAGGATATTGTAAATAATATAAATAAGAAAAAAATTGAAGTAATTTTTAACATAAATTCCAAATGGTATAATATGCCAAAAAAATATCATAAATTGCTTTTTCCTTATCTATCACCAAAAGATAAAAAATCGTTTTTACAAAAATATGGCGAAGAATATAGCAAAAACTTAAACGATTAAATTAATTATAAGGTTTGCAACAATGAATAATAAAGTATATGAAGCAAAAATAAAGTGGATTTCAAAAGAAAATGGTGGAAGAAATTTTGGAGAATAGCTTTTTTATTAATAACGACGGAACGCGAAAGCGTTCACGACCACTATGCAAGTTGAAAACTTGCTATCGAGCAACCGTTAGGTTGCATATCGAGCTGCGTTAGCAACATATCGAGCGCGAACGAAGTTCGCGCATATCGAGTAGCCTTAAGGCTACAAAAAAACCTTAATTAATCGCGCTATACGCCGATTAATTAAGGTTTTATCTTTTTATTCACCTATTGGTTTATTAATTCTGTCAAGCAAATCGCTTATTCTGTCAAGGTCGTCACGAGTGTAGTAGTCTATGTAAATTCTGCCCTTTTTGTCGTTTCCGATTGCGCCGACTTTAGTGCCGAAGCTTCTTTGCATTCTAACTACTAAGTCTTTAAGCTCAACGCTCATATTCGCGCCTTGTCCTTTTTTCTTTTTATCTTCCGGTGGATTGTAATAATCTTTTACTGCAATTTCAACTTCGCGAACGGAAAGTCTGTTTTTAACCGCTTTTCTTGCGATAGAAATTTGAACTTCTTCAGGAAGTGTAATTAATGCGCGCGCGTGGCCTTGAGATAAGTCGCCTGTTGAAACGTAGTCGATAACGATTGGACAAAGAGTTAAAAGTCTTAAAGTGTTTGCAACGGCAGAACGGCTTTTACCGATACGGTTAGCAAGCTCTTCCTGAGTGATGTTATAGTCGTCAAGAAGTTGTTTCATTGCATTTGCAGCTTCAATCGGATTCAAGTCTTCGCGTTGAAGGTTTTCGATAAGCGAAATTTCTTTAATCTTTCTTTCGTCGAAATCTTTAATAACCGCAGGAATAGTAGTTTTTCCAGCAAGTTTTGACGCGCGAAATCTTCTTTCCCCCGCGATAATCATATACTTTGATCCACGCTTTGTAACGACAATCGGCATAATAACGCCGTGAACTGCGATAGAGTCGGCAAGCTCTCTGAGTGCCGTTTCATTAAAGATTTTACGTGGTTGGTTAGGGTTTGCTTCAACCTTAGAAATATCTAACTCAACAACGCTATTTTTAATTTCTTCGGCGTCTTCCCCTAAATTTTCAAAAGAGAAATTAACGTAATCCTCCTGAGTGTCCTGAAGGAGTGCTGCAAATCCTTTTCCTAATCCTTTAGCCATCTATTTCACCTCTTTGTAAAAATTCTTCAACGAGTTCGTTGTATGCAATCGTACCACGGCAACGCTTATCGTGTAGCATTACGGGCTTACCGTGGCTCGGAGCTTCAGAAATTCTGATATTTCTCGGTATAACCGTTTCAAACATTTTCTTTCCGAAAAACTTTCTAATCTCGTCAAAAATCTGACGGGAGATAAGTGCGCGTTTATCGTACATAGTAATAAGCACGCCTTCAATGGTAAGCTTAGGGTTAAGGTGCTTATTGACTAGTTTAATAGTGTTCATAAGTTGGCTTAAGCCTTCTAACGCGTAGTATTCACTCTGAATAGGAATAAGAACGGAATCTGCACTTGTAAGCGAGTTTATCGTAAGTAGTCCAATCGCAGGCGGACAGTCGATAAATATGTAATCGTAAAGTGGACGGATAACTTCAAGCGCCTGAGAGAGTTTCTTTTCTCTGCCACGCATTGAAACGAGTTCAACTTCAGCGCCGGCAAGGTCTATACTTGACGGCATTACGTCAAGGTTTTCAACTTCCGAGCGCATTATAACAGCTTTTGCCGTTTCGAGCCCCATCAAAACGTCGTACACCGACTTTTTAACACCGCTTTTGTTTATTCCAAGACCTGTCGTTGCGTTGCCTTGCGAATCCATATCAACAAGCAAAACCTTCTTGCCCTTAAGCGCGACGCCTGCGGCAAGGTTTATGCAAGTCGAAGTTTTTCCTACGCCACCTTTTTGGTTAGAAATGGCAATAATTTTACCCATAAAACTGACCCCTTAGTTTTTTTCTAAAAGATTGTTCCTATCGCAGTGAAAAGACGGTTTTCACAGCGATAGGTTTTGTTTTTACATTAATTAATCGACTTATAGCCTAGTTTGTGCCGTTATCTTCGCTTGACGAATCTTTTCTGACTTCGTTTTCAAGTGGGTTTCTGAAGCCACCATCACTTTCTACTTCGTTCATTTTTGCAATAATTTCGTCAGCTGAAATTCCTTCCATAATCATATCGACTTCGTCTTGATAAATGGTTTCTTTTTCAATTAAGACTCTCGCCATAGTGTCAAGAAGCGATTTGTTATCAGAAAGAAGTTTAATAGCTTTTTCATGTGACTCTTTGATAATACGCTCAACTTCCATATCAATAGCTTTTGCTTTTTCTTCAGAGTAGTCAGAGCGTGTTTGATAATCGCGACCAACGAAGATTTCCGCACCGTCAGCGTACGAGATAGGTCCGATACTGTCGCTCATACCCCACTCGGTAACCATTTTGCGCGCGCGACGGGTAATTACCATAATGTCGTTGCTTGCGCCGGCTGAAATATCTTTAATAATAAGCTCTTCTGCAACTCGACCGCCTAAAGTCATAACGATATCGTCTAAGAGCTTAGACTTTGTCAAGTGGTTGTCGTCGCTGTCAGGTCTAGTCATAGTATAGCCTGCAGCCATACCTCTTGGAATAATAGAAACTTCGTGAACAGGGTCGCAGTTAGGAAGTAGTCTTGCCAAGATTGCGTGGCCTGCTTCGTGGTATGCAGTAATGCGTTTGTCAGTCTCTGTAACAAGTCTGGATTTTTTCTGTGGGCCGATGATAACTTTATTAATACCCTCGTATAAGTCGGTATTCGTGATAGTTTTTCTGTCTGCTCTTGCCGCTAAGATTGCAGCTTCGTTTAGTAAGTTTGCTAAATCTGCACCACTAAAGCCTGCTGTCATACGCGCTAAAATCTTAAAGCTTACGTCTTTTGCAAGCGGTTTGTTGCGCGCGTGTACGCGCAAGATTGCTTCTCTTCCACGAACGTCTGGCATATTGACGTAAATTTGACGGTCAAATCTTCCCGGTCTTAAAAGTGCTGGGTCAAGTACGTCTGCACGGTTCGTTGCTGCCATAACGATTATACCTTCGTTCGTTTCAAAACCGTCCATTTGAACGAGAAGTTGGTTTAAAGTCTGTTCGCGTTCGTCGTTACCACCACCAAGACCAGCTCCACGTTGACGACCTACGGCGTCAATTTCGTCGATAAAGATAATACAAGGTTGATTTTTCTTTGCCGTGTTAAATAAATCTCTTACACGTGATGCACCGACACCGACGAACATTTCAACGAAGTCAGAACCACTTATCGAAAAGAAAGGAACGTTCGCTTCACCTGCAACTGCTTTAGCAAATAATGTCTTACCTGTACCCGGGCTACCAACTAAAAGTACGCCACGTGGAATTTTTGCACCAAGGTCTGAAAACTTTTTCGGAGTTTTCAAAAACTCAACGATTTCTTGAAGCTCAACCTTTTCTTCTTCTGCGCCGGCAACGTCGCTAAATCTAACCTTTACGTTTGAGATAACTTGCGCTTTGGTCTTTCCAAAGTCCATAGCGCTTTTTCCACCACCACCGCCAAGCTGACGCATCATAATAACTACGATAAAGATACCAACGCCGATAGTAAGTAGTGGCATTATTATTGACGAGAAGAACGAACCTTCGTTCGGGTCTGTATAAGTTACACTAAGCCCTGACGCCATCAAGCCGTCGATAATGCGTGAATCATTATCTGATCTTGCGTAAACCGATTTGTAAACGAGTGCATTTCCCTTGTACGCCTTAAGCACGTAATCGTCAACGACGATTTTAGTAATTTCTCTGTCTACATAAGTTACCGTACCGTCTTTATCTGTCGATTTGATTTTATCTACGACAACAAAACCGTTACCCTTATATAAAACCTTCTGACCGTTTTCGGTAAACGTTGATTCATCATAATTTGCATCGTCAATAAGAGTTAAGCCTGCCTTTTCATAAAACTTATCAAGCGTTAGCTCCGATGCGTTGTTATAGAAGGTGTAAAACCCAATAAGTACAACGACTGCAAGAATTGCAATTATGATGAGTAAAGTTTTCGTTGAACTTTTTTTCATCTAAAATCTCCCAATATGGATAACTTAATAAGTTATCCAAAGTCTTTTATACTATTTTAACATAATATCAAAATTTTAGCAATTATTCAAGATAAATTTTAACTAAATACATTAAAAATTATGCCGTATATTAAGTTAAATTATGTATATGAAATTTAATTTCAAAAATGTGTTCAAATTGTTAAAATTTGGTTAATATTAGTAAAAATTTGTAAAGAGTATATTATTACCAAAAAAATAAATAGCGCAAAGAAAAAACATAAGCGCAAAATTCATAATATCAAAAATTAAGCCTTTTCCACCCATTTTATCACAAATTTTATTTAGCGCAAATTTATTCTAACGCAACAATGTTAAGCGCAGATATACGCAATGAATTTAGATAAATTTTGCAACTAAATAATATCAAATGCGCGGAAATTTTTACTTTGTTTAGCGTATTATATTATTTCTAATAAAAACTAGCATTTTTACTTAATATATCTATAATTTTTTATTAAAAACGATTGTTTTTTGGCAAATTTACAATAAAACAAACCTAAATCTACTCTAATTGCTGTAATTATATGATAATTTCTCACTACGCATCAAAATTTTTCGTTAATTTCAACAGTTTTTGTACAACCTATAATTTATGCGGTATATTTATCTAACTTATTAAGTTTTTTAGCGTCATTATTAAAAATCGCTGATTTTACCAGTAAATTTAAACGAATTCTAACAGAATCGTATTATTTTTTCACCGACTCTTTTTCTAGCTATTCTGTGACAAAAATATTGTTTTTTCACCATAAATGTTCCATGTGAAACACTCTTGCGCCGATTTTTATTAATAAGCGCAAAGGTTCGAAAAATTAAAAATTTAATAGAAATTTTGATAGTTTTTAATACTTTTTAATTATTTTTATCGAACGTAAGCTTGTATTAAATATACTTAAAATAGTAGAATTTTACTCAAAAACAATTAATAACGTAATTATTTCCAATAAATTTCGGTATGAATAGACAAATATTCTTAATATTTTTATATAATGCATCATAATTTATTATCGCACTACGTTATTTACTGAAGTTTTCAAGCTTTTTTGCAATTTTAATTCATTTAATCTTATATTTATCTGACCTACCACCAATATCATAGCTTTTACGTTGGTATTTCTAAAATCTATCATTTTTTAAGCTTGATTTAAACGAATTCTAACAGAATATGTAATTTTTTTCTTGATATTTTATTACTCTAATTCTGCGAGATAAATACCGTTTTTTAGCTTAAATTCATACAAAATGTTTCCCGTGAAACAGTCTTGCGCTTACTTACTATTTGATGTGCAAAATCATATTATGTTACTATTAGTCAGACGATTACTTATATTAACAATGTATTTAGCTTAGTTAATCCAACCGTTAATACGTTAAAAATAGTTGATATTTACTATAATTTTTTAAATTTCGGGTGATTTTTAAGAGAATTTACTATTATTTTTGCTGTATTTTTAAAATATTATTCTGTTACAATGCGTTTTATAAAGATATTTTTATATTTGTAGTTTTTATTGATCAATCCCTGCGTTTATTTTAGTTTTTTTGAAGCAAGAGTAGGTGAGAGTATACGTTCGATGGTTAGATTTTGTCGATATAATATTTAGTTTTTAATATTTATATAAATATCATCATAAATTTAGCACTTAGATTTAACATACTTATAATATTTTGCACTTAAATTAAAAACTTAAGCTTTTTGCTTAAAATTCAACGTTGCTTATCAAAATTTAAACGAATTCTAACAGAATTGTATTTCTTTTTACGGCGACTATTTAAGATATAATTCTGTCTAAAATATTAGCTGTTTTTGTTATTTTTTTACAAAATTTTATCAATTTATAATAATTTGCACCTAAATATTTCTTTTGCGTTAAATTTTGAAAATCAGGTTTTATAGCAGGGGATTATTAGATAAAAGCAAACTTTAACCATTTTTACATTATCTATAATACCTAAAATAAATCACATTTAACGTTGATTTTTAGAATAATATTAATACTATTGCTCTTTTTACAGATCATTTTCGCGAATTCTAACAGAATAAGACTCTATTTCTCGGCAAATTTAATCGCCGTATTCTGTCACATATTTACAACAAACAACCTAAAAACTAAAATTATGTTTCATGTGAAACACCCTTGCGCTTACATTTGTTAATTTGCGTCTGCGTCTATTTTATATGTGTAAGCGCAAATATATCAATACGGCGCATAATTATATTTTAAACAGTTGAAACGTTGTATATAGTTTTTATATGGCGAGTTTTAACATACTATAAATAATTTATATTGCTTGATTTAGTGATACATTTAAGGTGATTTATTTCGGTATTTTTTTGCTTGTTTTGGTTTGATTTACAAGATTCTTATCTGCATATTTTATGAATATTTGATACGCAAACATGAATATTTTACGCGTTTTATTCAGAGCGCGATTTGCGTTTGTTCCATGTGAAACAGCGTTCAAAAAATTGGAATTGTTTCACAAATCAAAACGTTAAGAAAAAATGAAACAAAAATTCAACCTTTTTCAAACTATTTTTTGGTGATATTTCGTTATATTTTAATAAAAATCACCCTAAAAACAGTATATTTTTTGCCATTTTTTTATAATTTGAATAAAAATTGCCTTTTTTGAATAATTTACAAGGAAAATTTCCCAAAATATAATGTTTCACGAAAATACTCTCAGGTTTTATCTTAGATTTTTGCGGTTTTCATACTTTTTATACTTTTTTATAAATTTCTTATTGTATATTTTTATACGATTTTATTCATTGTCAGATATCAATTTTTTGCATAAAATATACACCCTTAAGTTAAAACTTAAGGGTGTAGGTGCTTTTTAATTTTTAAAGCTGTATTAAGCTTAGTATCCATTCAATTAGGTTATAGTTTGTGATAAAAGTTGCAAGATAAGACTGGGCAATATAGCCTTTTAAACCGTCAATAAACGTAAACGGTATTATTTTTATAATAAATAATATAAAGCTTAGTTTTCTAAACAGTCCAAAAAGCCCGAAGATTGCGCCTAAAATGCTGTCAGCTTTTTTAATTCCTTCAAATTCTCTTAATCTTTCACCAAGTTTTCGTAAGAACATAAAGATTATCTTAATTAGTATAAAGATAAGTAAGAACGAAAAGGCTAAAACAATATAATTTGTCACTGCGCGAGCGATGTGAATATTTAGGTCAATTTTTACGCTTGCATCTCCCTTACTATACTCAAGTATCGTTTCTTTGATGGTTGCAACAAACGGTAGACCGTCAACTGCACTAGGTATATCGCTTGCTGAAATTTCTCTAAAGCTTGAAAAGGTTTTGTTTGATATACCGTATATAAAGTTGTAAAAATTTTCGTTAAAAAGTGGAATTTTTATCAACAAATTAAACACTGCTTTACAAAATATGGCGGCGCAAATAATTGCAACTATCGTTGCTATTGATCCAGCAAGTTGTTTAAACATTCCACGAATTGCGCCCCAGACACCAAAAGCAATGAATAACGCGATTAAAATCAAATCTAGATTTTCAAAAATTAACGAAAAACTAAAAAGTAAGTTATCCATAGTTTTATTTTAGCACATCATAGTTTATTTAGCAAGTATAAACAGAAAAAACGAAGTTATAAAAATTTCTAAGTTAGTCAATAATCATTCTGTATGGTTGAATATAAGTTTTTTTGTAAAAATGAAGTAAGCTCAAGTGGTGTTTCGTATGCTTTATCTCAAATGGGTTTTGATGAAATACCCGTTATAATTTGCGTAGGCTCTGATATAACGATAGGTGATTCGTTAGGTCCTATCGTTGGGACTATTTTGAGAAATAAAAGATTGCCGTGTATAATTTACGGTTCTCTTGACTTACCGGTTGTCGCGCAAGACATATATTACTTAAAGGAGTTTGTAAAAAAAGCCCACCCATACTCGAAGGTGCTGGTAATTGATGCTGCTGTAGGGGCTAGTCAAGACGTTGGGTTTATTAAAGTTTTGGCTGACGGGCTAAAGCCAGGGCTTGGTGCAAATAAGAATTTACCAAAAATAGGTGATGCTTCAATTATTGGGATAGTTGCTAAAAAGTCGCCTAAAAATGAAGCGTTGTTTCACTGCACAAGACTTGGGTTTGTAAATAGTCTCGCAGAGGTTATCGCTGACGGAATTTGCGACTATTTCAAAACCGAGTTTAAAATTGAAGAAAGCAAAAAAGCAAACTAAAAAAACCGCCTATAACGCATTTAATCGCGCTATAAGCGGTTATTTATTTGTTTTTTAAGAGTTTTTAAGCATATCGAGTGAGAATTGTAGACGGCGAAGGGTTTCTTCTTTTTGCAAGATTTCTGCCATTTCTGTAGCTCCACCCGGTGTAACTGCCTGACCTGTAATTGCAATTCGCATTACCCAGAAGAACGCGCCCGTTTTTACGCCGAGAGCAGTTGCTTTTTCAGATAACTTTTCAAAAAGCGTTGCGTTCGTAAAGTCAGAAATACCTTTTACGCTTTCGATAATTTCAGGAAGAAGCGAGATGGCAACTTCAGAGTTCGTTTTGTTTTTCTTGTTAAAGAAAAGTTCTTTATCGTAAGAATTAAATTCTGCAAGCCAGTCTATTTTTTCTGGTATTTCAGATAAGATTTCAACGCGCGATTTTAAAAGCTTAGCAAGTTTTTTAATATCAAATTTGCCGTAAACTTTAGATTTTTCAAAGAAAGGCTTTGCTAGTGCAAAAAATTCTTCGTCGTCCATTGCCTTTAGATATTCGCCGTTTAGCCAGCGAAGTTTGGTCTCGTCAAAGATAGAAGGTGATTTAGAAACGCCGTCGAGCGAGAATTTTTCAATCATATCGTCAAGATTCATTTTCTCGACGTTGTCTTTTGGACACCAGCCAAGTAGCGCGATATAGTTCATAATAGCAGGGGCAGTAAAGCCTTTTGCTATAAAGTCGTCAAAGTTAGCGTCGCCATAGCGTTTTGAAAGCTTTCTCGTTGCGTCTTTCATTATAACAGGAAGGTGGATATACTCAGGTCTTTCCCAACCGAAAGCGTCGTACATAAGATTGTATTTAGGGGTAGACGAAAGGTATTCAACACCACGAATAACGTGACTAATTTCCATTAAGTGATCGTCAACGACGTTAGCAAAGTTGTAAGTCGGCATACCGTCGCTTTTGATTAAAACGTTGTCGTCAAGGTCAGAATAATCAACTGAAATTTCGCCAAAAACAAGGTCGGTGTAAGTTCCAACGCCGTGTTCGGGAATATTTTGACGGATAACGTAACTATCGCCACGCTTAATTCTCATTTCGACTTCTTCTTTAGAAAGGTTTAGACAGTGCTTGTCGTACTTTGCGTTCTCGTCGTCTTTTTTTAGTTCCTCAAGGCGCGCTTTGTCGCAGAAGCAATAGTACGCGCCACCTTTTTCAACCAAAAGCTCAGCGTACTTTTTATAGATTTCCATACGCTCGCTTTGAACGTACGGACCGAAGCTACCACCAACGTCTGGACCTTCGTCGTAGATAAGTCCACCGTCTTTAAGCGTTTGATAGATGACTTCAACTGCACCGTCAACGTATCTTTCACGGTCGGTATCTTCAATACGTAAAATGAAATCGCCACCGCGTGCTTTAGCATAAATATAGGCGTATAGCGCGGTTCTCATGCCACCAAGGTGCATAAAACCTGTTGGGCTTGGTGCAAATCTCGTTCTGACTTTCTTCATAAATTACTCCAATATCAAATTTTTTGATCTACTTTTTCTTTAATTTTTTCAATGCGATTATGGTAGAAATAGCTGTAAAGCTCGTTTCCACTAACTATTATGTGGTCGATTAAATTAGCGTTGTAAAGCTTTAAAATTAAGCAAAGTTTCTCGGTCGCCAAATCGTCTTCAAAAGTAGGCAAGCAAATACCGCTTAAATGATTGTGACAAAGAACGACGAAGCTTGGCGAAAGCGAAACGACGTGCTTTGAAAACTCTGTCAAATCAATCTCGACCGATTGTTTACTGTGGTCGCAAATAATTTTCTTTCCGATAATTCGTTGCTGACTGTCAAGGAAAAACGCAACGAAAACTTCATTATCAAATTTTTGGAAATACTTGTAAATAGGCATCTGAATCGCTTCAAAACTAAACTTTTCAGGGAATCCGTCGTCTTTTAAAAATCTGTCGTACACGTGCCCGAGCGTTGATAAAAATAAAGCAGCACTCTCGCCCACGCCCTTAACTTGCATAAGCATTCTAGGATCTGTTGACAAAATCTTTTCAATTGAGCCGAACTGAGAAAGTAGGTCGTGCGCGATAGGGTTGGTGTTTACGCGTGGAATTGCATAGAATAAAAGAACTTCTAAAATCTCGTGTTCTTCAAGTAGGCTCGCGTTTTCCATCAACTTTTTACGCATACGCTCTCTGTGCTTTTCGTGCATAGTTTTCTCCAAAAGTGTTTTTGCAAATTGCCTGTAATTTATTTTACCATATTTTAAAAAAAGTGTATAATATATTTAACGGAATTTTAAGTAAAATTATAAAAAAGGGCTAAATATGGAGTCAAATTTACCAAAAATTATTGAAAGTCTTTCAAGTCTTTTGCAAATTGACAGCGTAAAAACAGAAAAACTTGACGACAAGCCGTTTGGAGAAGGCGTTTTTCGCGCACTTGATTATTCTCTAAACCTTGCAAAAGAAATGGGTTTTGAAACGTACAACTATTCAAACTATATAGGTGAAGTCGTTTGGGGAAAGGGTGAAAGCATAGCGATTTTGTGCCACTTAGACGTCGTTCCCGTTGGTGACGAAACGAAATGGAAGCATCCACCATTTTCTGCTACGCTTGATAACGGCGAAATCTACGCTCGCGGTGCGCTCGACGACAAAGGTCCGTTTATCGCAACGCTTTACGCGCTTAAACGCTTAAAGGACGAAGGCTTTTTGCCAAACAAGGAAATCAGACTGATTTTAGGTTGCGATGAAGAAAGCGGTTGGGGGTGTATTAAACACTATAAAACTATTCGCGACCTTCCCGAAACGGGTTTTTCTCCCGATGCAAGCTTCCCTGTAATTTATGCAGAGAAAGGAATTTTACACGCAAAATTTTTCTTTGATTACGACAAAAAGTTGCTTTTTGATTTAAAGGGCGGAGTCGCTTCTAACGTCGTTTGCGATAAAGCGACTGCAAATTGTAAAATAGACGAAAGATTAATTGATAAGTGCGGTCTGAACTTAGTCGACGGCTTTGTGGAGAGTTTGGGAATATCGGCACACGGCTCCGAGCCGGATAAAGGCGTCAACGCCATTAAGAATTTAATTTTATACCTTAACGAAATTAACGCCGTTAATCGCGCTATATACGAGCTTTTGTTTGAAGATAAGTTGAAATTAAAGGCTTTTTGCGACCAAACGGGAAATTTAACAATGTCACCGAACGTTATAAAAATTGAAAACGGCAAGATTTCAGTTACGGTAGATTTTAGATATCCTGCAACGCTAAACTTCGACGAGATTTTTGAAACTATTAAAAAAATCGCACCGCTTGAAGTTTTATCACACCAAAAACCACTGTTTAACGATATTGAAAGTCCACTTATTCAAACTCTTAACAAGGTTTATGAAAAGCATACGGGGAAAACTTGTAAGCCTATTGCGATAGGTGGCGGAACTTATGCACGCGCACTTAAGCTTGGCGCAGGATTCGGTCCTGAAACGGAAGACGACGAAAACCTGTGCCACCAACCGAACGAGCGTATTTCTATAGAAAAATTAGAGTTTTTAGAAAAAGTTTATCACGACGCAATAAAAGAACTTTCAAAATAGGTGAGTTATGGGAAAAGTTAAAACGGGGAAAATTAAAGCGCTGGTTATTAGTGGAATTTGTGTCGTTTTAGTTTTGGTTGCGTTAATTACTTTCGTGGGTATTAAAGTTGGCTCTAATCCGCAAGCCGAAACGATTATTACCGCAATCACTAAAACTAAGCCAAGTTTAAATATCTACGACCTTAAAGAAGAAAAAGGCGATTTTGACGACTATATCCAAGTCGATATTTTGTGTAATTCCGACTATGAAAGCGTTAAGTACACCGTAACTATTTACGACGATGACGGCGAAGTGTATTCGCAAAAATCGTACACCGCAACAGACTTAAAAAAGGGCGAAACCTTTGAACATAAGATATTACTTACTCAATTTGAGTCGCTTATGGTATACGAGTTTGGTGTAAAACTTGACACTTATAAATAAAAAGCCTTATTAAAAGCCTTATAAACGGCGCATTTCTGCGTTTCTTTTGAGTGCGCTCGACCTTGATGACCGTCTAGGTCTATCAAGTCCAATCGCACTCAAAGAGCCTTGAACTGCTTGTTTCTAAGCCTTTTAACCATATAATAAGTACGGCGATTGAAAGAACAATACATAACAGTCGGGTTGCCCGACCGACCTGCCAGTCGTGTAGGCTGACGCTTTTTTAAGTTTTGGTAATAAACAATACGTAACAGTCGGGTAACCCCGACTGAAAAAAGGGGGATTGTAATGGTTTTATATGAATTAAGTTTTGATTTTAATAATTTTTTAAAATGTTTTATTGCATTAGCTGTTGCTGTTATACTTTTTATATGTTATTTTAAAAAGTTGCAACAAAAAAACAAAGGTGCAATAATATTTGTGTCAATATTTTGTAGTATTTTTTTACTAATATCATTATACTTGAGTATCGGCTTTATTTCTGATTACAGTAAGAAAAAGGACTGTTTAAATTCTAATGACTGTCCGACTGTTAGTGGCGTTGTGGAAAACTATCATCCTATGCCTTACAGCGGACACGATAGAGAGCATTTTGAAATAGACGGTGTTTATTTTGAATATTCTGATTTTGAAATTACTAATGGTTACCATAATGCAGCGTCAAGGGGTGGAGTTATAACTCAAAATGGACAAAAGTTGTTGATAAAATATTACTATGATGTGAGGTATGACAGAAATATTATTCTTTATATTGAAGAAATTGAATGAGGTGATGCTGAAAAATGAAGAAGGTTTTATTCAATTAAAAAAGATTTTGAAATATTATAGGGTAAATTAATGAAAAAGTTTAATTTTTTTAAAAAAAATACATTTAATTACGCCTGTGCAGTGTTGTTTTCTTTTTTATGCCTAATGTTTTTTGGTGCAATTATAATTTATGTCTTTACAAATAGTTCACCCGTACTATTTTATAGATTATTAAATATAGTTGTTACGTGCCTTTTTCTCGTGTTTTTGTTTTTTTCTTTAAAAATTTTAGTTTCAACTATAATAAATTATAAAGCAACATATCAAATTGGCAATGGCAAGCTAAAGTTTGTTGGTAAATGTCCAACGTATAGTAATGTTCCTGCGAATACAATTATAAAAAAGTCAAAAAAACATGTAGAAAGCGTTATTGATGTTTCTGGAATTAATTTTATTTTTATTACTAATAAACAAGCAACAAAAGTTGGGACTTGTGTGATTGAAAAAGAAGAAATAAACGGAATAAAACAAGTTATGGGGCAAATGTATATTTTAAGGGAATTTGTTTATAATGAAGAAAGATGTTGTGAATCTTTTATGTTTGAAAGTTTAAATAAGCGAAAAGATTATTTAAGTCAATTTTATAAAACTTTATGCTCAATGATTTTTCAAGAAGATGCATTAAACGAATTATATAAAAACGGTTTTTGCGGAGATATTTTTCTTTCTTCCACAATTTATCAGCCAAGAAAGCAGGTGTTTGACGAAATGTTTGAAAAATACTCAGTCCCAGTGGAAAAAATTCATATCTTTTAAATCAAATTAAATGATTAGCAATAATTTTGATGCTAAATAAGCCGAGAGTTTGAAAAAACTCTCGGCTTTCACTTTTTTAAACTTCATACCTTCTTCCGTTTATATTAGTAAGTTTGTTTGACGTATCGACCTTACCTTTGCTTTAAATTCAAGTGAGTGGGTTGACATATCAGACCAAACGGCGTATAATGAAAATAGTAGTTTAAACGAAAAACTTGCAACTTTAAAGCGATTGTCTTAATCTGTATAGTTATAATATCTGACAGGATCTAATTGTTCTTGAAATTCAAAAGAAATAAGGATTTGCTATGAAATTTAGTTATAAAAAATATAAATATGACTTGTTAATTAAGTGGATAAGATTGCCTTTAGAATGTATTGCATTATTAGTTTTCGCAATTTGTCTCAAAGCGTGGTTATTTTTTTCTTTATTATCTATTATTTTTATTTTAACTTTAATCCATTGTATTAAAATTTTAAAAAGGTATGGAGTTGTTTTTTTTAAAGTTAGGGAAAAAGATTGCGTCAATGCGCAAGGAATAATTGCAGATATAAAAATTTGGAAAAATATAACGAGTTTTCAAGATAGGTTGTTTAACGATTACGTTCTTGTTACAATAAATGATAAAGACTATACGTTATTTAATAAAGGGGATTTAAATGTTGGGGATAATGTTTTTGTAAAATACTTACCGCAAGCAAATATAATTCTTGAAATAAGTAAATGTGCATGATTAGTTTTTACTGAGCCGAGAGTTTTTTCAAACTCTCGGATTTTCGTTTGTCAACATATTATATAATTAATAAAATCCTTAGAAAAAAGTTATATGTCGGGTTGGCAATTTTTTCGTAGAAAAAATCTGCGCGACAATAATGCAAAACGCAGTTTTGCAATTCATGTAAGCCGTACGCATTAAGTAGGCTTGCAATTCATGAGCAACGCCAGTTGCTCATTTCATGAAAGTTGAAAACTTTCAAATCATTAAAAAAAGGCGATAACCGTGTTATCGCCTAATTTTTATTTAATTAGTCTTTCTTAGCAAGACGCTTATAACTTTCGTATCTAGCCTTGTTTTCCTTTTCAGCTTGTTTGAAGAGTTCTTCAGCAAGTTCAGGTTGCGCTTTCTTAAGTGTAGCGTATCTGTTTTCGCCGAGTAAGAAGTCTTGGTAACTTAAAGTAGGTTCTTTAGAGTCAAGCTTGAACGGATTTTCATCAGTGTCAACTAGGGTTGGGTTATATCTGTATAAGTGCCAGTATCCGGTGTCAACAGCCTTCTTTTCTTCAGCTTGAGAGTTAGTCATGTTGATACCGTGGTTGATACATGGAGCGTAGCAGATAAGAAGTGATGGTCCGTCGTAGCTTTCAGCTTCAACGATAGCGTTCAAGAATTGTTGCTTGTTAGCGCCCATAGAGCATTGAGCAACGTAAACGTAGCCGTAGCTCATAGCGATCATACCAAGGTCTTTCTTCTTAATTCTCTTACCGCCGGCAGCGAACTTAGCAACAGCGCCAGTAGGGGTAGACTTAGAAGATTGACCACCGGTGTTAGAGTAAACTTCAGTATCGAGAACTAAAACGTTAACGTCTTCGCCCATAGCAAGAACGTGGTCTAAACCGCCGTAGCCGATATCGTAAGCCCAACCGTCACCACCGAAGATCCAAACAGACTTCTTGATTAAGCAGTCGCTAGCAGCGCTGATTTGGTTGTAGATAGCTTTGAGTTCGCCACGAGAATTCTTGATAGCAGAAGGGAGAAGCTCGATGATTTCAGCAGCAGTCTTCTTAGAGATTTCTGCGTTCTTTCTGTTAGCCATCCATTCTTCCATAGATGCCTTAATCTTGCCTTTTGCGCCAAGTTCGATAGCCTTTGCCATATCTTCAGCAAGTTTAGAACGGCGTTGAGCGTAAGCAAGGTTCATACCGTAACCGAATTCAGCGTTGTCTTCGAACAAGCTGTTAGCCCAAGCAGGACCGTGACCTTTAGCGTTCTTAGTGTATGGGCAAGTTGGAGAGCTACCGCCGTAGATTGAAGAACAACCCGTTGCGTTAGCAATAACCATTCTATCGCCGAACATTTGAGTAATAACTTTGATATAAGGAGTTTCACCACAGCCAGCACAAGCGCCAGAGAACTCGAAGAGTGGCTTATTGAATTGGCTACCCTTAACTGAAGTAGACTTAGCAAATGAAGTGTCAACTTCTGGTAAGCTTTCGCTGAATTCGTAGTTAGTGCCTTCTTCCTTAAGTGATGCTTCAAACGGAATCATTTCGAGAGCCTTGTTCTTAGAAGGACATACGTTAGCACAAACGCCGCAACCCATACAGTCAAGTGGACTTACTTGAATTCTGAATTCAAGGTTCTTGTTACCGATACATGGAGAAGTTTTGTAAGTGATAGGCTTTTCAGTACCAACTTCGTTAAGAGCTGGACGGATACAAGCGTGTGGACAAACGAAAGCACATTGGTTACATTGGATACAGTTTTCAGGAATCCACTTAGGAACCATAACTGCTACACCACGTTTTTCGTATTGAGTAGTACCTGTAGGAACAGAACCGTCAGCGTTGAATGCAGAAGATGGAAGCTTGTCGCCTTCGAGAGCGATGATTGGGTGAACGACTTCTTGGAAGTACTTGTTATCAGCAAGTTTGATAGCGTCAGCGCCTTCAGTTGTAGTAGCCCAGTCGCTTGGGATATTAACTTTTCTTAAAGCAGCGATAGCGCCGTCGATAGCAGCGTAGTTAGCGTTAACTACTGCATCGCCTTTCTTGCCGTAAGTAACTTTAACTTTTTCCTTCATATAAACTTCAGCATCAGCGTAAGGGATGATTGAAGCGATATTGAAGAAGCAAGCTTGTAATACCATGTTTTGTGACTTTGGTGAACCAGCTGCTTTTGCAACCTTTAACGCGTCGATTACGTAAAGTTCAGCGTTCTTCTTAGCAAGAGCGTTCTTCATTGATGCTGGAAGGTGAGTGTTAAGTTCTTCGTCAGTCCATTGAGCGTTAAGTAAGAACTTACCACCTTGCTTTAAGTCAGAAACCATATCGTAACGGGTTACGTAAGATGGGTTGTGACAAGCAACGAAGTCAGCAGCGTCGATAAGGTAAGAAGATTGGATAGGAGTGTCACCAAATCTTAAGTGAGAAACGGTAATACCACCAGACTTTTTAGAGTCGTAGAAGAAGTAGCCTTGAACGAACTTGTCAGTGTGGTCACCGATAATTTTGATAGAGTTCTTGTTAGCACCAACAGTACCGTCAGAGCCAAGACCGTAGAACTTACAAGAAACAGTACCTTGAGGTGCTGCGTCGTATTTTTCGCTAAAGTCAAGTGAAGAGTTAGTAACGTCTTCGTAAATACCAACGGTGAAGTGATTCTTTGGCTTGTCTTGTTCGAGGTTCTTGTAAACAGAAAGTACCATTGATGGGTTAAATTCTTTAGAACCAAGACCGTATCTACCACCAACGACGGTAATACGTTTTTTAGCTTCCATAAGTGCAGTGCAAACGTCGAGATATAAAGGTTCGCCAAGTGAGCCTGGTTCTTTAGTTCTGTCAAGTACTGCAATTTTCTTGGTTGTCTTAGGAAGTGCCTTTAAGAACGCCTTAGTAGCAAACGGACGGTAAAGACGAACTTTAACCATACCGTACTTCTTGCCTTCTGCGTTGAGTTTGTTGATAGTTTCTTCAACAGCGTCAGCACCGCTACCCATAATAACGATAACGTTTTCAGCATCTGGTGCACCAACGTAGTCGAATAAGTGGTAGTTTCTACCGGTAAGCTTGTTAACCTTGTCCATCATCTTTTGAACGATTTCAGGTGTAGCTTCGTAGTACTTGTTTGCAGTTTCTCTGTTTTGGAAGTAAGTGTCAGAGTTTTGTGCAGTACCCTTTTGGATAGGGTGTTCTGGGTTGAGAGCACGGCTTCTGAAGTCTTCGATATCCTTCATGTCAACGAGTGCTTTCATATCTTCATAATCAATAGCGTCAATCTTAGAAACCTCGTGGCTAGTTCTGAAACCGTCAAAGAAGTGTAAGAAAGGAACTTTTGATTTTAAAGTTGCAAGGTGAGATACAAGTGCAAGGTCCATAACTTCTTGTACAGAGTTAGAAGCAAGCATTGCAAAACCTGTTTGACGGCAAGCCATAACGTCAGAGTGGTCGCCGAAAATGTTAAGAGAGTGTGCAGCAAGAGCACGAGCACTAACGTGGAAAACCGTTGGCATTAATTCGCCAGAGATTTTGTACATGTTAGGAATCATTAAAAGTAAGCCTTGGCTTGCTGTGTAAGTAACGGTTAATGCGCCTGCGCAAAGTGAGCCGTGTACTGCACCAGCAGCGCCACCTTCAGATTGCATTTCTGCTAGACGAAGTTTTTGACCGAACATGTTTACTCTACCAGCAGTAGACCATTCGTCAGCAACTTCTGCCATTGGTGATGACGGTGTTATCGGGTAAATAGCTGCAACTTCACTGAATGCATAAGCAACGTAACTTGCGGCGGTATTACCGTCAATAGTCATTTTTTTCATTTGAAACTAACCTCCGTTTCTATTATAAATTTTTTAAACATAATTTTAGGGTGGGTAAATCGCCCACACGATACTATTATAAAATTTTATATTGATAAAGTCAATATCTTTAGCCAAAAAATCAATAAAAAAATACATTTTTTTTATGTTTTCACGCTTTAAAATAAAGAAACGGTGGAAAAAGTGTAAAATTTAGTAAATTTTTAATTAATGAAATGAAAAGTCTTAGAACTTTTCGTGAAATGGCGTGCGCCATGAAATAATTTTTTTAAAAATCATGAAATGCAACTTCCGTTGCATTGCGGTCGCGGAATTTTTCCAAAATTCCCGAAAATTATTATATAATGATACGGCAGTTTTTAAAAAACGGTCCGACCTTTACGCAAGTTGAAGACTTGCATATCACGCAAAACAAAGTTTTGCATATCACGTAGACAAAGGCTACATCAAAATTTATTTTGCAATCTTGACAAACTGCCCCCCGCGTGATAATATATTTAAAAGGTTAGTAGTAACATGGGTAAAGTATTTAAAAATAGTTGTAAAAATTTAGTGTTTTTAATTCTATCTGCAATATACACGGCGATAATAATAGCAATTTACTTTTTGTTTGAATTACCAAAAGAGTTGTTTATAATTGCGTTATTAATATCGCTAAGTCCTTTCATAATTTATTTTGGATTAGGTTTTTATTGGGTCTTTCAAAGTGTTTTAATTGATGAAAACGGAATAACTTTTTATTTGTTTGGTAAAAGATTAATCGGTTTTTCGTGGGAAGAAATAGAAGAAATTTCCATTGAAAATCATAAAATAAGTAAATATTTAATCAAAATAAAAAACCAAAATAAATACTACAGTATTGATTTAACAAAAAGGATCAAATATTTAATGGATAAAAACGCTCCAATTAAATTAATGAATAGATAAAGTTTGTGTAGGGATAGTATTCTGGAAGCAACAGTTAATAACTTTTGGAGAAGATAATGAAAAATAAAAAAGGATTTTCATTGGCAAGTGTCGGGTTTACGGTTAGCGCTTTATTTATAATTTTATTTATACTCACTATAATAATTCTGCATATTATTTTTGAAGAAAAATTACAATGGGGTCTGCTGGTGTTATCAGTAATTCTTTTGTGTTTATTTATGTTTTGTTTAATTTTTTTCTTCAAACATAAAATAATAGTCGATAATACAAAAAAAGTAATAACTATCCATCAATTTAAAACATATATTTTCAGTTTTGAAGATATAGAGCAAATTTATGCTTCAACCGAATACAGTTTAGATGAGAATAGGTATTGTTATATTATCGTAGTTTTAAAAGACGGTAACAAAAAAAGATTTGACGGTTATTCATCTATTTTAAAGAAAAATGAAAATGTCGAAAAAACAAAACAAATAATAAGAGAACTCAACAGTTTTCTAAAAAAGTAAATGATAATTAACTAAAAAGTGGGCGAATTTTTCGCCCACTTGCTTTTTTTATTCTTACTACTTGAAAAATTTTATTTGATATAGTATAATACAATAAAACGTAACCAAACGACAAAGTAATTCGAAAAAAGGAAAAAGGAAATCTTTATGAAAACGGTTCTTAACGAAGAAAAAGAAATGTTTTTTATGTGTCTGTGGATTTTGCCGTTAATACCTATAATTGCAATATTTATTTTAGCGTTAGTAAACAATAGTTTTTCTTGGCTTTTGATTTTAGTATTTATTTTATGGTTTATTGTGTTTGGTTATATTTATTATTGCAACCACTGCGTAATAATTTTTGAAGAAAAAAATTTTATTATTAAACAAAAAAATAATAAACAAGTTATCCAATATAGTAACGTAATTTTAATTGAAGAAATTAGATATTCAAGTGCGCTAAGAACAAACAAATACAAAATACACTTAAAAGAAAATTGTTTAAGCGAAAAGAAAGTTTTTGTTACTTCTAACAAAATAATTCAAAGAAAAATTAAAGACATTTTTAAAAACACAGAAATAAAAGTCGGTACAGTTGTTGATTAATAAGAAACAAGGAAATCTTTATGAAAACGGTTATAAGAGACGGGGTTTTTGAAACTAACAGTTCAAGCACGCATACGCTTACTTTAAGAAAGAAAAATACTAAAAAGGTAAATTGTTCGTTCCAGATCAGGTCGCGCGTTGCAAAAATGGTAATGCTTTTAGGGCTTATAAATAACGCCGAAGACGAGTTTACCTATAACAGCGGGATACTTTACGACCTTTACGAAGATAAAGAATTTAAAGAAGTGCTAGGCGAGATTTTTAGACTTTCGCCTTACTTAGAAAAAAAATACAAAGGGAAAAATCAAGACAGTGACTTTCTTTGCGACTTGCGTTTTGATTTAATTAAAAACGGTGTGGATATATCTAAGTTTTTAGAAGAAAAAGAAGGTAACTCAGAAAATTCTGAATATTTTCCGTACGTAGAATTTTTCGTGTTCAGAGTAGATGCGCGAGATAAAGTTTTGCGTTTTAAAGAGTTTGCGCTTAAAGAGTTTTGCGCCCAAGAAAATTTGTCTTTAGAAGATGCGATGGACCTTTTATATTTTGAAGGGTGCGCCTATAACACGGTTAGCATACTTTTAAGGCGCGAAAATGCCGAAAAAGAGCTTCTTGATTATTTAAAAAGAAACCCAAGCTTTAAAAAGAATTTTGAAGAAAGTGGAGTCTCTAGCATAGTCGAGTTTTCTAAAGATTACGTTAAAAAAGAAATGGAAAAATTCAAAAAATCATCAAACAGCAAGGAAATTTTCTGTTCGAGATATTTTGGCGAAGGCTCGCTTTTCGAGTGTGATTGCGGTTTTGAAAATTACAGTTTTATGTTCGACAATTTCGACTTGTCAAAAGTAAAAACCGATAAAGACTTTGAAGAGCTTGCCAAGAAATATTTATCCGACGACTACTTCTTTGAAGCGAGCGAACTTTACTGCGCTTTATATAAAGAAGGTTGTGGCGAAATTTATTAAGATGGAACTTATATCAAATTATAAAAATGGGAATTATACCGTTAAACTATACTCTGACGGAACGAAAATAAAAGAAACCGAGGCCGATAGCTTTATCGCAGAATTTCCCGACAGTATCGACCTTAAAATTACAAACTATTGCGACTTAAACTGTCCAATGTGCCACGAAAAGTCGAATATAGACGGAAAAGAAGGCAACTTAGATAGTCCTTTTTTAGAAAGTCTGCCAAGTGGAATTGAACTTGCGATAGGTGGCGGAAATCCGCTAAGTCACAGCGCGCTTTTACCCTTTTTAGAAAAAATGAAAAAAAGGGAAATAATTTGTAACCTAACCGTAAACGAAAAACACCTTATAAAAAATAAAGAATTCGTTCAAAAATTAATAGACGAAAAACTTATCTACGGTTTGGGAATTTCAGCGTTCGAAGTCTTTGACGAAACGGTTGCGTTTGCAAGGAAAAACGAAAATTGCGTACTGCATATAGTTACGGGCGTTTTTGAAAATTTCGAAAAAATTATAGACAAAAATTTAAAAGTTTTGTTTTTGGGATATAAGAAGTTTGGCAAAGGCAAAAACTATTTTTCGCTCGATATTTTAAGGAATATCGAAAAGACGAAAAAACTAATTCCAAGGCTTATAAGTCGATTTTCGCGCATTTCTTTCGATAATTTAGCCCTATCTCAACTTGATATAAAGCGCCTTTTAACCGATAGCGAGTGGGATAAAATGTATATGGGTGACGACGGCGAAGGCAGTATGTATATAGACTTAGTTGAACAAAAATTTGCAAAAAGTTCAATCTCGACCAAGCGGTTTAGTCTAAAAGACGATATAAAAGAAATGTTTTTGATATTAAAAATGAAATGAAAAGTCGATAACTTTTCATGAAATGGCTTGCGCCATGAAATGATTTTGAAAAAATCATGAAATGCAACTCGTAGTTGCATTGCGGTCGGGGAATTTATAAAAATTCCCGAAAAAATTATATGTTAATTTGGCAATTTTTCTTTGGAAAAATCTGCACGACAATAATGCAAAACAAGTTTTGCATTTCATGCAAGGCGTACGCAAAAGTAGGCTTGAATTTCACGAGCAACGACAGTTGCTCATTTCATGAACTTTAAGTTCATTTCATCAAAAAAATTTGTAAAAAATTTTCAATTTGCTATTGAAATCACACTAATAGTGTGATATAATATAATCAATTAAAGGAAAACACACCCCCCTATGATATATTAACCCCCTGAAAAAGACTTTGCGCTAAGTGCGTAAAGCCTTTTTCTCAGTTTATTCAGTTTTTTTACAAAATTTCTTTAAACAAATCGTTATTGAAAACAAGTTCGTTTAATATCGTGCGACCGATCGGCGTTTTTACTTCGTTTTTTTCTTTAAGCCAAAGACGTTTTCTTTCTTCGTCAAAATTGTTAGGGTGTTTTAGGTAATAGAGAAGGAATTGATAAATGGCTTGGATAACATCGATATCTTTTGCAATTTTTGCGTTTAAAGTTTTTTGTTCATACCACTCGTCCCAAGCGTAAACGTAATCGCTCATAGAGTCGATATTCTTGTAAGTGCCCTTTAAAAATAGGCTCATAATTTTATAATTTTCTCGTTCGTTGTAGTCGGGATATTTAGGTTTTTCGTATTTAGCAATATCCTCAAGTTCCGTTTCGGCAAGATCGTGAATAAGTAGCATGTTTAATATTTTTTGTTTATCATACGAACTATCTTGCGGGTAGTCTTTTGGGAGGAAAAGCAACCCAACAAACCAGCACGAATACATATGTTCGACAATGCTTTCAGGCGATGGGATATTTTGTTCTACCCAACCCGTCCTCAAAACGTTTTTTGCGTTTGAATAAATATTGCAAACAGTGTTTTTTTGCGAAAATTGTTTTTTCTTATTAAGGAATTCGGAGAAATCTTCGGCACACATATAGAAAAATGACGTAATAATATTATCTGCTAAGCTTTCTGCGTCGATGCATTTTTCATAAACTTTTAAAAATTCTTCTATATATGGGACAATATTGAAATTGGGGATTTTATCGGATAGTTCTATACGGGCTTGCAAAAGAGAAGCCACAGTAAACAAATCGAGCAGAAGTGCGACACGATAAGACGATTCAAGCTTTCTTCTTATAGAATTAAAAAGAATGCGCAAAGTGTGTTCGCCTTTTCTTGTGTCGTCCTCATACGTTAAGCTGTTTGCGTCAGGCATATAAATTATATCGCCGTAATATTCAAGGTGGAATCCGCGATTTATAGAATTTGCAAGGTCGTTTTCTATCAAACTTCTAATATATTCGATTTCAACGTTGGCTTTGCCACGATAAATTAGACTGACCGCAATACCGCGAAGCAAGAACAAGTCTTGTTTATATCGAGCTTCAACGTAAACTTTGTTGTAATATTTTTGGTCAATGATATTTTTAACGATATCGTTTTTAGTCTTTTGGTAATAATTTTCAAGTAAGTTTATTGTTTGAGGCACGTTGCTTTTAAGTCTGCCTAAGAAAAAAGACATTTCACTTCTTCCAAAGTCGTTCATTTCATCGTCGTAATATCTTGATGCAATTCTAAGCATTATATTTTCAAGTATAGAATTGTTGTTTAGTTTTGAAACGATAAATCGCGTTACTTCTTTTGGTAAAATCTTCTGAAAAAACGACAGGTCTTGGGTGTTGCTATAATCATATACTTTATTAATGTAATGCATTGCAATAAAGCAGTTTAAATAAACTCTATCTTCGCAAATTAAGTCAAGAGCTTTTTCCTTTATTTCTTCGTTATAATTTAGCGGTTCTTGACTATAACTAAAATTATAAACAAGTTCTGCTGCAAGTTTTATATTATCAACGTTGCCACCAAACGTATTTGAAATTCGAGATTCGTAAATGGCCATAACGTCAACGTCTTTGGCGGTTGACAAAAGTGCGGCAGAGATCATTGCAATAATTTGCGCGTTTATAGTGGTTAACTTAGTTTTTGTTAATTTTTTAAATATTTCTTCTAATCTGCATTTATCAATTCCTTCAAGGGTGGATAGATATGTTTTACAGTGTTCTTTTTCGTATAAACTAATAGAAGAAAACTCTATCATTTCAGGAAAATCGTTTATTAAATTGCACATGTTCGTGCGTTCTGGGTTGTCAGCAAAAACGTCGTTAACGCCCACGATTATGTATTTATTAAAAAAGTTGTCTACTTGCGAATTAATGGCAAAATCAATACCATAATCATCAATGTTTACGTTTAAAACACCATCGATTATAAAAAGTAAAGTTCTTTCTTGAGGCACGTGAAGGCGGGCAAAAAGATTGTTAATATACGAAAGTGTCGTTTCTCGCGTATGATTTTTTTGGAGCAGATTGCGTTTAAGATCAGTGCAATGAATATACAGTGGCTCAAAAAGGTGGTTGTTATAATTTTTCATTAAATATACGTACAAAAGTTGTAGCGCATAACGTTTTTGAGTGCCTGTTTTTCCGACAATTTTAAATATTTTTTCAAAATACGGGTACTGCTGGGTGTGGGCTATTATTTTTTCGTAAAGTTCGTTTATATAGTTGTCGCTTTTTACTTCAAGCGTGTTATTCGCCATACATTTAAGACGTTTCGTTATTTTTTCACAATGCTTTAAATAGCTGTTATCTTTTGATTCTAAACATTTTTTCGGATCGTCATCCAAAAATTCTTTTGAAATCTCTTCGCAAGTTTTTGAACTATCTTCGTTCGTTGTGAAATTTTGCAAATTGTTTTTGTTTAATATAGCAAATTTTTCACGTATAAAACTTAAGATGTTTGTAGATGCAAAGTAATACGGATTTTGCTGTAAATATTGATAAAATTCAATTGAAGTGTCGGTTAAAATATTGGCTTTTTCAAAAACTGTTTTAATAGTTTTTAGTTCTGTTTCGCTAAACGTATATCCTTCAATGTTTACGGCAAAAACTTTAATGCCGTTTTTTTGGCGTTGGCGTTCTATTTCTATAAATTCTCTAACCGTAACACAATCATTTTTGCAATTATTGCCTTCTTCAATGTTAAGTTCACCGTTTGCTTTTAAAAAACCGTCGGTAAAACCTTTCGCCAAAAATAAAATAGCGTAATTCGCACTCTCTAAAAGCGGTTTTATGTCTAGAACATAATTTCCAAGCGGCTCGCGGTTAGAAAACCAAATATTACCGCAGTCAAAGTTTTCTTTTTTTAAAGAATCAAAAGTTATTGCGAAATTGTTTACCGTTTCAAGATTGTCGTGGCGATAACAAAAAAATACGTCGCAATTATTGTTTGTGTTATAGTTTTTCATTATGTTTCTCCATGTGTGTGAAATCATTATTAGATATATTATAATTAAGATATTAATTAATGTCAATACCAAATATTTCAATTACGGTGTAAAAACTTGCAAAAAAAACACAATAATGTTACAATGTATTTAATTTTTGTATAGGAGTGGAAAGTATGGCTATCGTAAAACTTGAAAACGTCAATTTTTCGTACGGCGAAAACGAACCTGTCGTTTTAACCGACTTTTCGCTCGAAATTAATAAAGGGGAATTTTTGGCTATCGTTGGACGAAACGGAAGTGGCAAAAGCACCCTTGCAAGGTTAATTAACGGACTTATAACCCCACGAACTGGTAAAATCGAAGTTTTTGGGCTTGACACGAAAGAGTCGAAGAACTTGTTTGAAATCAGAAAAGGTTGTGGAATAGTTTTCCAAAATCCCGACAATCAAATGGTTGCGTCTATCGTAGAAGACGATATTTGTTTCGGTCCTGAAAATATAGGACTTTCGCGCGAAGAGATTGCAAAAAGAATAGACTTTGCGCTAAAGGCAACTAAGACTGAAGAATTAAGAAGCTCTACCGCGTCACGCTTATCGGGTGGTCAAAAACAACGCGTAGCAATCGCTGGCGTACTTGCGTTAAAGCCACAAATTTTGATACTTGACGAATCGACTTCAATGCTCGATCCAAAGGCGCGCGAAGAAGTTATGTCGGTCGTTAAAGAACTGATAAAGTCGGAGAATATGACGGTTATCGTTATAACGCACTATATGGACGAAGTTACCGAGTGTGATAGGGTAGTGGTTTTAGATAGCGGTAAAAAGGTTGCTGAAGGCACGCCGACTGAAATATTCAACCGCCCTGATATTATTTACGGAGCAGGTCTCGACCTACCTATTCCGTTAAAAATTTGCGAAAAACTAAAGTCGCTGGGAATTGACGTGGGCGACGTCTTAGAAAAAGAAGAGTTAGGGGAGAAGTTATGCGAATTGTTGCAAAGAACTTAAGCTATTCTTACTCTAAGGGCGCGAAATTTCAGGTCGACGCGCTAAACAACGTAAACTTAACGATAGAGTCTGGCGAGTTTTTCGGTATAATCGGTAGAACGGGAAGCGGTAAATCAACTTTTATTCAGCACTTAAACGCGCTTATTTTAGCCCAGAGTGGCGAGCTTTTCGTCGGTGAGTACGATTTATTAAAACAAAAAAGAAAGGACAAGGCAAAATTCAAAGAGCTTCGCCGTCAAGTTGGTATGGTTTTCCAATACCCAGAATATCAACTTTTTGCCGAAACGGTGTTTGACGATATCGCGTTCGGGCTTAAAAATTTCTACCCAAAATTAACTAGCGAAGAAGTTTCTGAAAAAGTCAAGCGCGCTATGCAAACCGTTGGACTTGACTATTCTATAAAAGATAAATCGCCGTTCGATTTGTCGGGCGGACAAAAAAGAAGGGTAGCAATCGCTGGGGTAATCGTCTCAGAGCCGAGCGTTTTAGTTTTGGACGAGCCGGTAAGCGGTCTTGATCCGAAAGGAAAAGCTGAACTTTGGGAAATGCTTCACGCCTACCACGACGGTGGAAAACGCACGATAATCGTCGTCAGCCACGACATGAACGACGTTTGCGAACATTGTCAGCGCATAGCCGTTTTTTCTAAAGGCGAAGTGGTATCTTGCGGTACGCCGAAAGAAGTCTTTTCGTCGAGTGAAATAATAAACGCAGGGCTTGACGTTCCTACGACTTGTTATTTACAAGATTATTTAAAAGAAAACGGAATAGAACTATCAAGCGATTTCACCATCGACGGCTTCTGTAATGCGATTTTAGAGAAGTTAAATAAATAAAATAA
>JAFQWV010000003.1 GCA_017407325.1 Clostridia bacterium
AAACGCAAATATGCCTAATCGTGGACAGATGGAAGGTATGCCACTTGGCGCAATAGTCGAAACTAACGTAAAATTTACTAAAGACTCTATAAAACCTATGTATGCAGGTGGACTTTCTGCTGTGGTGCAATCGCTGGTATATAAAGCGTACGCAGAAGAAGAGCTTGCGTTCTCGGCAGGCTTTTACGGTGACTATGAAAACGCTTTTAAAGCGATTATTTCAGACCAGCTTGCTAACCTTGATTTTAAAAATGCAAGAAGCTTGTTTAACGAAATGCTTGAAAATAATAAAGATAAATTACCTTACTATGAAGATTTTATAAAAAGCATAAAATAGCGTAAAATCGCTCTATAGAGCGATTTTTGGGGTTGATATGGCTAAAAAAGTTAAAGACGGACAACAAAATATAAAGCTTTGGTACTTTTTAAAGCCAGATAAGGGGCTTTTGTTTTTGCTTGCGCTAACGGGTACGATTTTCAATATTGGGCTTGTGTTAATTCCCGTATTTGAAGGCTGGCTCGTTCAATGTCTATTTGATATTTTTGGCAAAAACAAAGTCTTTCTCGATATGCTTAGACTTGTTCTTTATTATCTCTTAGCAATGATAGTAGTTCAAATCACGCGATATTTAAAGAGGATGTACGTAAGAAAAATTGCAAACAATATGGTCGTTCGAATGCGCGATTCGTTGTACGTTGGTATATTGAAAAAGTCACTTTCCAGGTCTGACGTTGGTCAGCTTGTAACTCGCGCTTCGATGGACGTCGAGATTGTTGCAGAAGGCACGAGAAAGACGCTTACTGAAATTTTTGATACGGGCGTATTACTTATTTCGTTTGCAATTACGATGTTTATTTACGACTGGATTATCGCGCTAATTGCTTTATTTTTTACACCGATAGCGTGTTTTATTGCAGAGATTTTGAAAAAAGTCGTTTATAAACACGTGTCTGAGTATAAACTTAGCCAAGAAACTTTATCGAACGCAACCTACGACAGAATTACTAACGCAAGCCTATATAGGGTGTACGGCTCGGACAGAATTAAAAATGCAGAGTATCAAAAAAACGTAAAAGATTACGAGAAAAAGTCGGTTTTATCAAACGTATGGGAGAATACTTTGCAACCTATTTACAACGTAATAGCAATGATAGGCGTTATATTTATAATCTATCTTGGCGGTCGCAATTTTCTTGGCATTGGCTTTAGAGCTTGGGATATAGCAATATTTACGACTTTTATCAGTTGTTATACAAAAGTTGCAGATAAAAGTTCTAAGGTTGCAAGACTTTTTAACAGTGTTCAAAAATCGCAAGTTTCTTGGAAACGACTTAAAAATCTTTTGATTTTAGGTGACGGCGAATTTTTACAAAAAGAACTTGAATTTAATAAAAAACCCGTCTATTTGACGGTTAACGGCGTTAATTGCTCGTACCAATACGGAAAAACTATACTCGACGACGTAAGTTTTACGGCATCTAGTGGTCAAATTATAGGCGTAACGGGCGCAGTCGCAAGTGGAAAATCAACGCTTGGAAAACTGTTGCTTGGTGAACTTGAATATAACGGCTCTATAACTTTATTTGATAAAGAATTAAAAGATTTAACAGACGTTGAAAAAGCAACTTACATATCATACTTAGGGCATAACCCAGAGCTTTTTTCCGATACTATTTTAGAAAACGTTGCTATGGGTAAAGACGCTGACTTAGCGCATTATCTTGAAATTGTAAAAATTTCTCAAGAAGTTAGCGAAATGACAGGTGGCGTAAACACTAAAATCGGAAGTGACGGAAATAGACTTTCAGGTGGACAAAAAGCGCGCGTTGCACTTGCAAGAACGCTTTGTCATGCAAAAAATATAATAATTTTAGATGATCCTTTTTCAGCCGTTGACAAAAATACTGAAGCACAAATTTTATCGGATATTAAAAAAGAATTTTCAGATAGATTGATAATTTTAATATCGCACAGAATTACTGCTTTTTCTTCGCTCGACAAGGTTTTATGGATAGACGAAGGAAAAGTAAGGGTTGGCTCGCACGACGAATTATATCAAAGCGTTGAAGATTACCGTGCTCTCTACGATATTCAAAGGGGGCTAAATAATGTATAAACGACCTATAATTTCTTGCGTATTCAAAACTATAAAATCAAATATTTTCTTAACGGTATTTTTACTTATTTCGATAGTTGGCTCGGTACTACTTAGCGTACTACCTGCGCTTGAGCTTGAAAAAATAGTATATTCTTTGACGGATTTAGGCGAAATTAATATCTATCACGGACTTATCTATTTTGCGCTTATCGCAGTCGGTGGATTTTGTGACGCGCTAAGGTCGGCACTCATTTTATCGTTTGGGCAAAAGACGACTGCAAATTTAAGAATGTTAATGATGAAAAAGCTTTCGTCGCTTCCAGCTGGATATTTTATCAACAACGAATCGGGAAAGACTTTGTCGCGTTTTATTGGCGATATTGATGCTATTGACACACTTTTTAAAAGTGGTGTAATAAGTATGGTAGTAGATTTATTTAAAATCATATTTATTTTAGCTACCGTCTTTACTAAAAGTTTAGGGCTGGGCATTCTCTTAGTCGTTGCAACGCCGATAGTATTTTCTGTGTCGTGGCATTTTAAAAATCGCATGCACAAAGCGCAAATGGATAATAGGCGCGCTATTGGAAAAATTAACAACCATATTCCTGAGACGGTGCAAAACGCAAGAACAATTAGAACTCTTAAAAAAGAAAACTATATGAAAAACCGTTTTCGTAGGTACGTGAACGAAAGTTTCGACGCGTTTGAAAGAACTTATTTTTACGAAGCAGTATACACTCCGATTATAAACGAAATAAGCGTTATAATTATTGCAATTTTAATGACGTTATCTGCACTTGGTGGTGCGTTCCAAAATTTTTTCGGTATGCACGTTTCAACTGCAGTTGCAGTAATAGGTCTTGTTTCAAAAATTTTCTCGCCGATAGAAAACTTAGGTATGGAAATTCAGAACGTTCAGTCTGCGCTTGCAGGTTGTAAACGCGTTAACGAATTTTTCTCTGAAAGCGAGAAAAAGGAGCAAACTTTTACAGATTTTTCAAGGTTTGATTTTTCTAAGCCTGCTATAGAGTTTTTTGACGTTACTTTTTCATACGGCGAAAAAGTCGTGCTCGATAAAGTTACTTTCTCGGTAAAAACGGGAGAGAGCGTTGCGCTTGTAGGACGAACGGGCGCAGGAAAAACTACGGTTTACCGACTTATTTTAGGACTTTTTACTCAAAATGAAGGATCGGTTAAGATTTTTGGCGAAGATGCAGACCAAATTTCAGACGACCTAAAACGTTTACTTTTTGGGTACGTAGAGCAAGGAATAAGGCTAGTTTCAGGTACTGTAAAAGACCAAATTTCCTTAGGTGACGATAGTATTTCAGATAGCGATATAATAAACGCGCTTGAGATGGTTGGTCTTTATGAAACTGTAACAAATTTTGATAACGGTATCAATACGGAGTGTCACGAAGGCTTATTCTCGCAAGGTCAGCTTCAACTTTTATCGGTTGCAAGGGCAATAGTAAAAAATCCGAAAATTTTGCTTTTAGATGAAATTACTGCAAACCTTGACTCTGAAACAGAGAGAGAAATTACCGATGCTATTAAAAAGGCAAGCAAGATGCGTACCGTTATAAATATTTCGCACAGGCTTGGAGATATCAGAGAAGATACAAAAATTATAGATATAACCAAATTAAAAAGGGGTGGTTAGTAGTATGGATATAGAAATGCTCGCAAAAATTTTAAGCATTGTCGAACGGGCTATGATTATAATTGCTTTAGTCATATTTTCTATTTACTTATTAATAGGCATACTAAAAGGCTGGAAAAAAACCTGTGTACGACTTGCTTTTTTAGGTGCGACGGTGCTAATTACAATGCTGTTTACCGTACTTACCGTAAAGGCGTTTGAGCCAACGTTAGAAACGATTGTGTTAAATACGCTAAACCAAAACGTAACGGCTGACGTTGCCGGACAGATTAACGACGCAGTAAGCGTGTCACCAACTTTGTATCATTACGTTTATTCGTTGGTGCTATCGCTCGTTTCACCGATTGTTTTCGTTATTTTGTTCTTAGTTTTAAGTCTTATAATGAAAATACCTGCGGTTTTTATGAATAAACTCGTATTAAAGGTTACTGAAGGCAAGCTTGATAAGCCGTTATTTAATAGGCTAATGGGTGGTGTGCTTGGATTAGTTTGTGCCTTTTCCGTAACGGCGTGCTTGTTTATGCCGATAACAGGATATATTGGTGTGGGTTTTGAGATTTTTGATACTTTACAGGAAGAACAAATTATTAAAATTAACGAAAGCGACCAAGAGATAGTAGATGAGATTGATAAGTTCGCAAACAGTAAATTTGTTAAGTATCAATCGTTCGCTTCAAAGCCACTGTTTTCTGGCGTTTCAAAGGTAAGAACAAACTACGAATCAAAAACGATAAATGAAGAAGTAGACACGATAATTGCCATTTACAAAGACGTAATGGTAGTTGTTAAAAACGATTACAGTGATATAACTAAAATCAACCTTGACGATATCAAAACTTTAGTCGATACTGCGACAGAAAGAGAAGTTTATAAACAGATTTTTGCAGAAGTTTTATCTAACGCAAGCACAAAATGGGCTAATAACGAAGCCGTTTTCGGGTTTAACGTTAAACAAAGTATTGATGCAGACCTTCACTCAACGCTGGATATTTTGCTTGAAGATTTTAAAAACACCGATAAAGATACGGTTAAAGCAGATATTTACGAGCTTGCAACTACTTTTGAAGTTTTTGTCGACGTTGTTGTAAGCTTACAAGGTATGCAGTTTAACGACGTTACAAACATTGATACAACTCAGTTTAACGAAACGATTGATATAGTTGAAACCTCTGAAAAAGTGCAAAAAATTGTTGCAGAGCTTCTGTTAGCCGGTGCAACCAAGTGGGATAATAACGAGCCGTTTTTAGGCTTGAATATCTTAGAAAACGTTCCGGAAGATTTCCACGGCGCTTTAAAAGCCGTGTTCAGCGAATTAAAATCGACTTCAAGCGAAACTGTTTGTAACGATTTAAGAGCATTTACAAACGCAGTTGACGTGCTTACTGACTTAAGCGGTAGCGTAGAAAGTATTGATTTTGCAGATTATAAAACCTTTAATACCGCTAATCTTGACGAATTAATCCAAAAGATTGACAGTGACAATCTTGTTAAAAAGGTTGTTGCCGCGCTTCTTAAAGATGCTGGTAATGCTTGGGGTGACGACCCTGCAAGAGAATTTTTGGGTATTAACGTTAAAGAAAGCTTGCCAGAAGGTTTTGAAAACGCGCTCGATAAGAATCTTGAAGATTTTAAAACTACTAACGAAAGAACGGTTATTAACGACCTACAAAGGTTTTCAGATACAGTAAAGGCGTATAAATACGCAATCAGCTTAACTGACCCTGAAGCTTCTATGGACGACTTAGAAGAAAACGTGAACAATTTCGTTAATTCTATCAACCAAAATAACGTAGATATTCTAAAAGATACTATAACCGATGAAATGCTTTCTATCTCTGGTATAGAAACTGAAAATTCACCGATACTTGGCGATATTTTAAGCACTACAATCCAAAATATTTCTACTTTACCTGACGGTCAAAAGGATGCAGAAGCCGATGCCTTAAACAATCTTTTAGCGTACGCTAAAGAACACCAAACGATAGAAGGTGGAACAGTTTCGTCAAGCGTAACAGAAGAAGAACTTGTTGACTCAATCGTTGTTTCAAGTGCGCTTAGCGATGCTGTTAAAAGCTATTCAGAGTACAGCACTGCGACGATAAAAACAAGCGAAGAAGAAAAAAGTTCGATAGAGAGTGCGCTAAGTAAATACCAAGGAACAACTGATGAAAATGTTTCATCAACCGTAAGTGCAATTGAAAAATTATTCGGCTTAGGTGGATAAATTAAAAACGGCTTAGCAAAAAATTGCTAAGCCGTTTTAATTGATAAATTGCAAGCGGTGCTTGCATAAATTGACGGCTTGCACCGTCATAAATTGAACGCTGTGCGTTCATAAATTGCAACCTTCGGTTGCATGTTTTTATAAAGTATTTATGCGAAACTTGTTGAAAAACAAATTGACTTTTATCACAGAATTTCGTATACTTAAATTGGAACTAGAAAAAAGCGTGGTGAGGGTAATGAATAAGATAAAATTAAAATATTGTTTTAAATGTTTTTTGTTTTGGTTATTATTACTTTCGTGTGTTACAGCGCCTGTAATTTTTCTTTTTCTTATAGTGGATAAAATTAATGGAAGACCATTTGGAACAGATATCCTCGTACTGTTGTATGGTGTGCTTTTGCTTGCTTTTGTATTTTCTACTATATGTATTATAAAATTTTTGATTGACGTCAAAAAACAAGAAGAAAAATATAACGTAGTTTTTAACGATAATAACAAAAAGAAAGTTTTAGGATTAACGTATATATCAGACGATTGGTTGATTGATGCAAGCGCGTTGACTGTAGTTTATCGAAAAAGTATCGTGCATATAACTCCAAGTTGGGAAATCGCGCGTGGCTCAAGATTTTTTGTGGCAAATATTAGTACTGATATAAAAAAATATAAAGTCACGATTAGAACTGAAACAAATCTTGAAAAAATTGAAAATTGGGCTAAAAATCGAAATTAAAAAGGGAGTTGAAAAACTCTCTTTTTTTGTGAAGTTTTTTCTTGCCCGAAGGGCAAACTTAGTTTAAAACGCCCATCGCACAAGCGATGGGCGTTTTAGTTATTAGTCGTTTTTGTCGCCGTTATCGTCGGCATCAGTAGTTTCTGAAGTAGGTTCTTCTACAGCTTCTGCATTTTCAGTAGCAGGTGTTTCTGCGTTTTCTACGGTTTCTTCTGGCAATAGGTTGTTTTCCATATTGTCATAGTCGTATTCAGGAAGAGCTTCCTCAGTCTCTGCGTTTTCTTCATTGTCGTTTACTTGAGTTTCTTTGCTTGCTTTTTCTTGAGCGTTAGCTTCTTCTTTTGCAAGTCTTTCAGCTTCTTCTGCTTTTCTTCTCTTATTTTCAGCAATTTTTCTATTTGCGATATCGCGTGTGTTACGGCTATAGCCTTCGTTTATAACGGTTTCTTTAACTTCAACTCTCTTTTTAAAGAGTCTGAACGCAACAGCGATAACAGCAATAATTAATACTACTGCGATAATCAAAGACATAACTTGTAGCCACCAGTTGGTGTTAGCTTCAGTTTCTTCTTCAGGTGCTAAATCTTCTTCTTTGTCGGTTGTTTCGTCTAAAGAAGCTTCAGCATCAACCGTTTGGTGAGTTGCAATAATTGCTTTAGCCTTAGAGTATTCAGTAAATACTACTTGAGAGTTATATTCTTGGAACTTAGTAGATTCTTTACCGTCGTCGGTAGTGTAGGCAACTAAAGTAGGTGCTCTCTTATATTCGATTTCACTTACTTCGCCACCTTCGTTATCGGCAAGAAGTTTAGCTTCAGATAAAGATGCAGAAGTTGAAATGCTTTCGATAGCAACCATACCTTGAGATTTATCAGCGCCGTCTCTTGAACCGTTCCAAACTTCTACACGGTAGTTGATAGCGTTGATACCAGCAGTAACCTTGAAGTAAACGGTAATCCAGCCGTTTGTGCATTCGCTTGCAGTAACCGTTTGAACGTACTTCTTGTCAACGAGATATTCGTTATCAGAATAAGTTACTTCGTCGTTTGCAAAGGTCCACTTAGGAGCGTTTAAGCCTAAAACGTCAAAGCCTTCAAGTGGGTTAGAGTTAGTAAGGTAAACGTACGCTTTAGCATCACCGAATACTTTTAACTTAACGGCAATCGTTGAAGTTGAAGATGCAGAAATGGTGTTAGAAGTGCCTAAGTAACCGTAGCTTGCTGCTGAAGTGTTGTTGATTAATAATGCTTGAACGTAATCGTTATCAGCGTTTTTCTCAAGCGCCTTTAAGCTTTCGATTTCGCTAGCTGATAAAGTTGTGTAGTTATCAATATATTTAGTATTGAATAAGCCTGTTTTTGTAACGTCTTGTGAGTAAGCAGTGCTTTCTCCACCAACCATAGTGTGACCGCCAACTACGCCGGTAAAGCCAACAACGGTTGAAGAAAGGTTAGATTCAATCTTGTAGTTGTCGCTCGTTGCGTAATTTAAAGAGTAAACGTCTTTGCTATCTTCATCGTCCTTAGGTCCGTTGATAAGTTCAGCACCTAAAGAAACGTTTCCTGTGTAGTCGCCGAAGTTTTTGCCGATTTCAAATTGTTCAGGAGTAAGCATCGTAGTTTCAAAACCGGTGAACAATGCGTATCCTACAGGTAAAGCAAAATATTCGGTGGTTGGGTTAGTAGGACCGAAGTCAATCTTTAAAGAGAATTGTCTGTCAAGTCCGTCGCCGATATCGTTTGAAACGTAAATGAAGAATTTAGCCCAGTTTGCGGTTTCTTCATTTTCATAGTCGTTAGTGTTATAAGAGGTTGCTATAACAGTAGCTTCGTCGATAGGGGTGGTGGTAGTACCGTTATCAACTACGCTTACGGTAACAGCATCCTGAGCGTTAGCCGTCTTAACCTTAGTTAAGAAAGTTAAGAGCATTGCTTCGCCGTCCTTTAAGGTGTAAGCCTTAGTGTTAAGAGTGTGGCTTGCAACTTCTGGATAAATCATATAAACGGTTTGGGCATCGCTACCTACAGGGTTAGTAACGCCGTCAAGCTTAGCTGAAATTGTAGAGAACGCGCCTTCGCCAATTTCAGAGCCTTGGCAGAAATTGCTGCCACCGTTAGGGTAAACGTCAGCGTTTGCTTCACTTGATAGGAAAACGTTCGAGTCACTTACAGAAGGGATATCAAAGCTTAACGTATAATCAAACTTAGTGAAAGTTTTAGTTGCGTCGTAAGATTCAGAAGCGTTACCGTTAGAAAGATAGGTTGCACCGGTTAAGCTTGCTTGAAGTTCAGATTTCGTTGCGTCCTTATAGAAACCTGCGTTATCAGCGTCGCTTACAAATAGTGAATATTTGTTTTCTGCCGCAATAGCGCCGGTTGCTTGGTCGTACTCAGCTTTTGTAAGAGTTTCGATAGTAACGTTATCAAAGTAAGCAAAACCTTCAACGTAGCCGTCTTTAACCTTTCTTGAACCTGTTCCTAAGCCAAGAACAAGCTTGTAGCTTGTGGTAAGAAGCGAGCTACCTTCAATATAGAAGTTGATTTGCGCCCAGTTTCCGTCAGTATTGATATTATTGATAACAAGTGGATTTTTGCTAGAGCTTACGGTTGTGTTTAATGCAACGTACGCGCCAAAATCATTAGTATCTTGTAAAGTCTTAAGGTCTTTAGTCAATACCCAAAGGCTAACTTTGTTATAGCTGTCAGCTGCGATATCAATAGTTTTAGAAGACGTGAATTTTTGTGCAGTACCACGACCGTCTTCTGCTTTGATCTTGTTGTGAATCATCAAAATCTTAGAACCGGTAGTAGGTAATCCGTCTTCATTTTCAACTTCTTTATCGAAAGCATAGCTCTTTTCAATTAAGCCGTAGTAGTATGGCGAGCGTGGGTTAAAGTACACTGCGCTGTCGCCTTCACCGCTTACAATAGGGAATGCTTGATCTTTAGCGATTTGGTTGTAAACTTCTTCGTTCGTATCAATGATACCAGATGCGTAATCACTTGTAACGGCTGAAGTTGTAAGCGAGTCGTTTGCTCTCGACCAGTTGATTCCGGTGTTTACCGGGTAATCAGTCGCTTTTGTTTCGTCGTCAGTTCCAAACTCAAAGTCGCCGTTAGTTATCGTTTGATAATCCTTAACGCTTTCTTCTTTCGTTGTTGAACTTGACGATGATGAAGATGACGAGCTGTCCTCAGTTTTGCCACATCCTGCAGTAAATAGCACGGATAGCGATAAAACCAAGACGCTAATCAAAGTCAAAATTGTCTTTAGGTCAAACCTTTTAGTCTTGTTCATATAACCACCTATAAAAATTTTTTTCGAACATAATCAAGTATTTATTATTTATAATAAAATACTTTTACCAAATGATTATACTATAACTATCTCGAATTTGCAACACATTTAACAAGCAATTTTGCCAAATTTTAAGTTTTTTTGATAATTTGTTAGATTTTATACATAATAACTTTGTGAAAGATTTTAAGAAAAACGCATTTTTAATAATCACGGGTGCAGTTTGTGGCGCTGTCAACGGCTTTTTCGGTGGGGGTGGTGGCATGATAGTAGTTCCTATGCTTTGTAAGCTTTTAAAGTATGAAACTAAGGTTGCCCACGCAACTGCACTTGCAATAATTTTACCTGTCTCGATTGTCAGCGGTATAACGTATATCATTAATAAGCAGTTCGATTTCAGTATCGGTATATCCGTAACTATCGGCGCTTTGATAGGTGGAATAGCTGGCGCGTTACTGCTAAAAAAACTAAGCGCTAAATGGGTTGCAAAGATTTTTGCAGTAGTTATGCTTATTGCAGGTGGCAAGCTTTTGCTCTTTTAAGATTTTAATTTTTAGTGTAAAAAATGCCTGATAACCGTGCTAACGGCTAACTTTTGTAAAATTTTATGATGATTTTTACGCTTGTACATATGCTTAGATTAATACTTTTAGGACTTTCCGGTGCCGTTGCAGGAATTTTAGGCGGTATGGGTATGGGTGGTGGAACTATTCTTATTCCAATGCTAACTATATTCTTTTCAATCGGGCAACACACGTCGCAAGCCGTAAATTTAATAAGTTTCGTTCCGATGTCAATTTGCGCGTTAGTCGTTCATATAAAGAACGGACTTGTCAAAAAAGAAAAGCTTTGGCTTATAATTATTCCTGCTGTAATTTTAGGGTGTGCGCTAAGCTTTGTCGCAAAAGGTATCGACGGAAAAATTTTAAAAAAGATTTTCGGCGCATTTTTGCTTATTTTGTCGGGTTTTCAGTTTTTTACTCAAAAGTAAAAATTTTTGCTTTAACCTATGTGAAAAAATCTTTAAAATCAATAATTATTTATATGTGGTTTGTGCAACTTGCACAAACCGTTTTTTGTATATCAAATTTTATCAAAAATATCAAAAATCTAAGGTTAACAACTAAATTTTAATGTTTAACAAAATTTGCAAATATCGTAATTTTTATTAAAACTAAGTAATTTTTGACCTTATTTAATAAAAACTGCCCAAAAATTAAAAAATTCTATGGTAAAATCAAGTTTGTTGTGGTATAATCTACACGATAAATATTAAAGTAAAAAATTAAAGTAATTTTTAGTAGTTCGCGCGTGTGTTTTTCGCGCGAATAAGGAGTGAAGATTTTGGAAAAAATCGGTATTATTGACCTTGGTTCAAATTCTGCCAGACTTGTTATCGTTCAAGTTCTTGGCGAAGGTCATTTCATGGTCGTTGACCAACTTAAAGAAAGCGTTCGTTTAGGTAAGGATATGGAACGTGACGGTTTTTTAAAACCGCAACGCGTTGCTGAAACGATAAAAACGCTTAAGATGTTCCGCAAGCTTTGCGATGCGCATCAAATTGAACGCATTGTCGCTGTTGCTACAGCGGCTGTTCGCCGTGCTAAAAATCAACGCAGTTTCTTAGACGAAGTTGCGACTACTTGTGGTATAAAGTTAAAGGTTTTATCTGCTGAAGAAGAAGCTATGTACGTTTATCGTGGTATTATCAATACTATGGACGTACCTAAGGGGCTTATTTTAGAAGTTAGTGGTGGAAGTACGAAAATTATTTACTACAACCGCAGAAACTTGTTAAACTTTGCTACGTTACCGTTTGGTGCTATCACTTTGACCGAGCTATATTCAAACGACGGTATTTCACCAAGCGAACAAGTTGAAAAAATCGAAGAGTTTTTTATCGAACAGTTAAAAGAACTTCCTTGGATTAAGGAAATCGACCCTGAAACGCAACTAATTCTAGTTGGTGGTTCGTTCAGAAGCTTGGGAAGAATTTCAAAGCTTTTGAAAAAGAGTCCTTATCCAATCGTACACAACTACGTTATGCCGGTTGGCGATTTTGACGTAATTTACGACAAGCTTAAGAAAATGGATCTTGATAAGAAAAAGCGCATTAAAGGCGTATCTTCATCTCGTGCAGACATTTTACCAAGCGCACTTGCAGTTGTAAACACGTTCAGAAACTACTGTGGTTTTAACGAGCTTGTTATCGCTGGTGGTGGATTAAGAGAAGGTATTATGTTTAACCACGTCTTGCCAAGTACCTTGGAAAAGCCTGTAAGCGACGTTTTGACTTACAGTTTAAAAACTTTGGTTAAATACTATAATTGCAACGAAAAGCACGTAGAACAAGTTTTATCTTTATCCGTTCAGCTTTTCAAGCAACTTAGAGTATTGCATAAATTCCCACGCCAAGTACTTAAAGTATTAAAGGTTGCTGCTATGCTTCACGATGCAGGCGCAAGTATTAAATATTACGACTATCAAAAGCACTCAAGCTACATTTGCTTAAATTCTGCACTCTACGGTATTAGCCAGCGCGATATCGTACTTGCTGCACTTGTAATTTCTGTATACAAAAACGACGACTTTTCTCAAAACGAGCTTATCAAGTTCAAAGAATTCATTTCAGAAAGTGACGTTGAAATTATAAGAAAGCTCGGTATCATTTTAAGAATTGCTGAAAGCTTAGACAGAAGTATGTCGTCTTGCGTTACTGAAATTAGTTGTGACGTTTTAGGTGACTCTGTAATTATGAAGACGACGCTTGACGGCGATGCGTCTTTAGAAATTAAAGAAGCCTTAACCGCAGGTCAAGACTTCAAGAGAATATTCAAAAAGAATTTGGATATTTTGTAAGATTAAAAATAATTCCGCGTTTGCCAGCTAGCAAACGCGGATATTTTTTTATTAATTGTTTTCGTCGTCTTTTTTCTCGCGAACGATAACTGCCGTTTTAGAAAAACGCTTAACCGATTCAATCGCGCGCTCACACGCAGCTTTAGTAGAGTATCCTTCGCTTACACACAAAAGTCTGGTAGACGATGAATAAAGTTTAAAGAAGAAGTTTCCGTTCTTATCCATAGACACTGCGAAATTGTTTTTCTCAACGTTGTTTTTAACTGTTTCAATTCCACTTTTAATTCCACTAAGTGCCGTGTAACTTTCAGTTCTTAATAAAATCTCGGCATTCGACGCTCTAAGCTCAGCCGAAAAGCGTTTTCCCTCTTCAATAATTACCCATTTACCAGAATATCTGGTATCAGTCTTTTTGTCGTCGTTTTGTTTATTAACCGTGCTATCTAAAGCCTTTTGTGGCTTTGCTTTGGCTTCCTTTTCTTCTTTTTCAGTGACTTCTTCAGTATTGTCAGCAGCTACCGTTTCTTCTTCAACCGTCGTTTCTTCAGGCTGTAATTGAGTTTCAGTATCTATTGTTTCTTCAGATTTTACTTGCTCATCGATTTTTTCAAGATCCTCGTCTAAAGCTTCTTCGGTATTTAATTTTTCGTCGCTATCTGATTTTTCTTGATTTCTCTTTTTAGAAATTGCTTTTTTAGCGATTATAATTACGATTGCTAAAATTAAACAAACTAAAAGCGAGATTACACTTACTAAAATTAGTTTAGGGTTGTCTTTAAAATATTGTAAAATGGCATCCATAATTTTTCTCCTTTTTCTTTAATTTTAATATATTTATTAATAATAGTCAAATAATTTGTTAAAAATGTGGAATTTTTACAAAATATATGTTAAAATGTAATTATGGAAAAATTCGATTTAGTTATCGTAGGCGGTGGGTTTTCGTCACTAGTTCTTGCGAATGCTTTAAAACTTAAAAACAAAAAAGTTGCGATTTTTGAAAAGCTCGATAGGGTTGGTAAAAAAATATTATCAACGGGTAACGGTCGTGGAAATATTACTAACAAAAACTTAGGTGTCGAGTATTATCACGGCAAAAACCCCGAATTTTGCGAGTATGCAATTAAGAGATACGACAATTTTGCTATAAGAAGCTTCTTTTCTAATCTTGGCTTAATGTTCGCTACTGAAGACGATAAAATTTACCCTGCAAGCATGCAGGCAAACAGCATTTTAGACGCGCTTAGGTTTAACCTTGAAAATTCAGGTATAGAAATTTGTTTAAACAGCGAAGTTAAAGGTGTAAAAAAGCAGGCTGACGATTTTTTAATTGCCTTATCAAACGGTAAAGAAGCTTTAGCAAAAAACGTTGTTCTTGCGTTTGGCGGTAGCTCTCAAAAGCAGTTTGGAACTGACGGCTCGGCTTTTTCTATTGCAAAAAGCTTGGGTCACAGCGTTACTAAACTTTATCCGTCGCTCGTTCAAATGCGCAGTCGTGACGAAATTATAAAAGGGCTTAAGGGTATACGCTCGAACGCTAAAGTTACACTTTTATCTTGTGGTAAGGAAATAAAATCAACGATAGGCGATTTACTGTTTACCGACAGCGGTATAAGCGGTAATGCAACGTTTTATCTGTCAAGTTATTTAAGTGAAGTTGTAAATCCTACTATACGGGTTGAATTTATACCTGAAATAACCGAAAATCGACTTATAGACCATCTTTTGTATAAAAAACAATGTTTTCCTAATCTATTATCTTCAGAGATTTTAAACGGAATTATTCATAAGCAGATTGGTAAAAATATCTTAAAAAGCGTAAGTGATGCTAAGCTTATTAAAGATTTATCACGTTCTGAAATTATCAAAATTGCAAAGATTATTAAGAATTTTGACATAAATATTACAGGTACTTTAGGGTTCGATTATTCTCAAGTAACTCACGGTGGAGTTTTAACTAGTGAGTTCGATAATAAGACTTTTGAAAGTAAAATCGTTAAAAACCTTTATGGAATAGGCGAGCTTTTAGATATTGACGGCGACTGTGGTGGCTTTAACCTTCAATGGGCGTTTTCAAGCGCAATGTGTGTTGCGGAGAACTTAAATGCAAAAATTAAGTAATATTTCTCTATCAATAGACGAAGACGAAAGCGTTTTAATTAAAAAATGCGCTAAGCTTTTAAAGATAGATAAAAATACAATTAAAAATATTAAAATCGTCAAAAAATCGGTTGATGCGCGTAAAAAGAATGATATCCGTTTTGTGTATACAGTCGAAGTATTTACAGAAATTGAAGCTGAAAAAGAAGTCATTTTTGACGAGATTAAAACGGATAAAAAAGTCGTTGTCGTAGGGCTTGGTCCTGCAGGGCTTTTTTGCGCGCTTAATTTAGCAAGACGCGGTTTAAAGCCACTTGTTTTAGAGCGTGGCGAAGAAGTCGATAAAAGAACGAAAAAGGTCGAAGGCTTTTTATCCGGACTGTCACTTGACGAAGATAGTAACGTTCAATTTGGTGAAGGTGGCGCAGGCACTTTTTCAGACGGAAAGCTTAACACCGGGGTGAATAATCGACTTATAGGCGATGTTTTGCGAGATTTTGTTCGTTTTGGCGCGCCAAGTGAGATAGAATATATCGCTAAACCACACATAGGTAGCGACAATTTAAAGACTGTCGTAAAGAACTTAAGAAACGAAATAATAAGACTTGGTGGCGAAGTTCATTTTTCTGAAAAGCTTATAGATTTTACCGTTAAAAACGGCAAGGTTTTTGAAGTTGAAACAAATATTAATAAATACCCTTGCGACTATTTAGTTTTAGCGATTGGACACAGCGCAAGGGATACTTTTGAAATGCTTTATAAAAAGTCCGTTTTAGTCGAGCAAAAGGAATTTGCAGTCGGCTTTAGAACGGAACAATTACAAAGTGTTATAAATGAAAATCAGTACGGTAAATTTGCTAACCATCCTAAATTAAAGTCAGCTGACTATAAGCTTGTAAGCCACGCGCACGATCGGGGCGTTTTTACCTTCTGTATGTGCCCGGGTGGGGTGGTTATTCCTTCTGCAAGTGAACAAGGCTGTGTCGTCACAAACGGTATGAGTAATTTTATGCGCAGTGAAATTAACGCAAATTCTGCAATAGTTTGTCAAGTTAGAAAATCGGACTTTGCTTCTAGTAATCCACTTAGTGGCGTCGACTTTCAACGTCATTTGGAAAGAAAGGCTTTTTCTATTGCTGGTTGCGATTATAAAGCGCCCGTTCAGCTTGGTGAAGATTTCTTGCGTGGTGTAAGGTCGACAAAGCTTTCTAACGTTTTACCGTCTTATAGCCGTGGTTACGAGCTATGTAACCTAGATGAGATATTCCCAAAAACAATAACCGACGCGCTTAAGCTTGGTTTAAAGGATATGGATAATAAGATAAGGGGTATTGCAAGCTTAGGGGCTGTTCTTTCTGGCGTTGAATCGCGTACGTCGTCGCCGATTAGAATTTTGCGTGGCGAAAATTTGCAAAGCGTAAACGTTAAAGGGCTTTTTCCTTGTGGTGAAGGTTGTGGCTATGCAGGTGGTATAATGAGTGCTGCAGTTGACGGCATTAAGGTGTTTGAGAAAATCGTCGAAGATATTTTAGCTTAAATTATTGATTTTTTATAAATTCTAGTATATAATATAATATATATTTTCTATTATTTTTTTTACTTTTTACTTTTTCCCATACTTTTTATTTTTTATTTCAGGTGGTTTTATGAAAATTAAATACCTAGGACATTCTGCTTTTTGTTTAAGTGGAAATTATTCTGTTTGTATTGATCCGTTTGACAAAATTGGTTTCGATTTTGAAACTCAGACGGTCGATTTTTGCTTATGCTCGCATAAGCATTTTGACCATAACGCTACTCACCTAGTAAATAGCACATTAACAGTTTTTGGTGAGTATAAAAAGGGATTAGAAAAGATTTCACTTGAAATTATAAAAAGCTATCACGATACTGAATTTGGCGCAAAAAGGGGAGAAAACTCTCTCTATAAGTTCGTTATTGATGATATTACCTTTTGTCATTTAGGCGATTTTGGAGAAGTAGTAAATACTGAAATTAAAAATCGTATCGGTAAAGTTGACGTGTTATTTTTGCCTGTTGGTGGAAGGTATACGATAGACGAAATTGGTGCGCTAAAGGTTATCGAATACGTTAAACCTAAGATTGCAATTCCTATGCACTATAAAACGGCTAAGTCAAATATAGATATTAAACCTATATCTGAATTTTTAAAAATAAACCCATATAAAGTTGTAAACGTTCCTACTGAATTTGAATTAGAGAAACCAATGAACGAAGAAACACTTATTTATCTTCCAGACTCAAGTAATTATTAGGAGAATTGATTGTGGCATATAACAGAGAGTATTTAGAATCAAAATGTAACGTTTCAAAATTAAAACACATTTTAATCGACCTAAGTGGTGTTCCCGGCACTAAAAATAAAAGCGAGATTATCGAAGAAATTTTAAAAATTCAAAGTGGAGAAATTAAGCCTTTAAAATCAAACCGTGGTAGACCTAGAAACGAAGAAAAAAACAGAATTCCGTCTGGTGACGGAAAGGTTAAGATTTTCGACCATGAAAACGTTTTTGACTACGGCACGGAAATTACGGGTATTTTTGAGCCTTGTCCAGACGGCTACGGCTTTTTGAGAGTGGAAAACTACTCTCCAAGTCAAAAAGATGCCTTCGTCGCAAGACCAACCGTTAGAACCTACAACGTTTTAAAAGGCGATAAGGTATACGGAAAAATCGAAAGAAAGCGCGAAAACGAGCTTCCAGAGCTTACTGAAGTTTATGAAATTAACGATAAGCCGTTTGAAGATGCTAAAAGAGTTAAGTTTGACGAGCTTGTCGCAACTTATCCAGACAAGCGCTTAGATTTAGCCAAAAACAACATTGACGCGTCGTTAAAAATTATAGATTTATTATGCCCGATAGGCTTTGGTCAAAGGGGCTTAATCGTTGCGCCACCAAAAGCAGGTAAAACGACACTTTTAAAAAAGATTGCCTACTCTATTGAAAACAATCACAAAGACGTTCATTTAATCGTGCTACTTATCGACGAGCGTCCTGAAGAAGTGACCGACTTCAAGTCGTATATTAAGCGTGGCGAAGTTATAAGCTCAACGTTTGACGAGTCACCTGAACATCACACCAAGGTTTGCGAGCTTGCGTTATCCCGCGCAATGCGCTTGTGCGAGCAAGGTGAAAACGTGTTTATATTAATGGACTCTATCACTAAACTTACGCGCGCATATAACTTGATTGTTCCGTCAAGTGGAAAAACCTTGTCAGGTGGAATTGACCCTGCTTCGTTTACTTTCCCTAAACGCTTGTTTGGCTCGGCAAGAAACACAGCGTGCGGAAGTTTAACTGTTGTTGCGACTTGCTTGGTTGAAACAGGCAGTAAAATGGACGAAGTTATTTTTGAGGAGTTTAAGGGAACGGGCAATATGGAAATTATACTCTCAAGAGAATTAAGCGAAAACAGAGTATTTCCTGCAATCGACGTTAAAAAGTCGTCAACAAGAAAAGAAGAGTTGCTACTTTCTAAAGACGAATACGAACTTTCAATAAAAATCCGTAGGTCCGTAAAAGACATAAACGGGGTTGTTAACTTGATTGATTTATTAGAAAGAACGAAATCCACCAAAGAATTAATTGCTATTTTTAACAAACAGTAAAGGTGATGAAAATGAAAAAAATCGGTATGATTGCCGCGATGCTTGTAGAGAGTGAAAAGGTTGTTGATTGGCTAGGAAATCCAATAAAAACCGACCTATACGGCAGTTTTTCAGTAAAATCGTTTATAAAAAACGATTGCGAGATTTATCTTATTAACTCTGGCGTTGGCGAAATTTTAGCTTCAAGCGCAACACAGCTTTTAATATCTTTATATAAAGTTGACCTAATTATAAACTTCGGTTTATGTGGTTCGCTTGTTGATTTTGATTTATCCGAAATGTGTATATTAGAGGGTGTTGTTCACTACGACTTTGACCTGTCTAGCTTAGACCCTGTAAAAAGGGGCAGATACGAAAGATTTCCGTCTTGCGTAATAAAAACAGACGAAAAGCTCGTGGAAATTTGTTCAAAAATCAATCCGTCAATCAAAAAAGTTATTTGCGCTTCGGGGGATAAGTTTATCGCAGACGAAAACGTAAAGAAAGACTTAAACGCCGAATTTGGTGCGCACGTTTGCGAGATGGAAAGTGCCGGTATTTTGATAACTTCTTTACATAACGGCGTTCCTGCACTTTTTATAAAAGTGGTTTCTGACACTAAAGATCACAAAGAAGAATTTTCAACGTTTGTTGAAAGAAATAATTTTGAATTTGTTTCTATTTTAGATAAACTTACTAAAGAACTTGCTTAAATTATGGCTATTACTCTAACGATATCAATACTTACGTGCCTATTACTAATGTTCGTGATTTTAGTAAAACCGAGTGTTAAGATATTCAATAAAGAAATTGAAATTTATTGGATTATCCCTCTTATAGGCGCACTTATACTTATAATTTTGCAAAAAGTTGCCATTAGCGATTTGATAAACAGTTTTGTATCAGACAGCGCAACTAATCCGATAAAAGTTTTAATTTTGTTTTTTGCAATGAGTATGTTGTCAGTCTACTTAGACGAAACGGTTTTTTTCGAATACCTTGCAACGGTAACCGTGAAAAAGGCAAAATCATCGCAAAAAAGACTTTTTGTTATATTTTATTTTACCGTATCTCTCTTGACTGTGTTTACGTCAAACGATATCGTAATTTTGACGTTTACACCGTTTATTTGTAAATTTTGCAAGCACGCAAAAATTGAAGCAACGCCGTATATTGTTTCTGAATTCGTTGGTGCAAACACTTGGAGTATGTTGTTTGTAATAGGTAATCCAACTAACATTTACCTATCGTCGGCGCAGGGTATTGGTTTTTTAGAATATTTCAAAGTAATGCTAATACCAACCGTTTTTTCGGGGCTTTCAGGCTTTTGCTTATTGTATTTATTATTTAGGTATAAACTTAAAAAACCACTTGAAACGGATTGTCAATCGCTAAAGCTTCAAAATAAAACTCTTTCAATAATTGGCTTAGTGCATCTTGCGTGTTGCACTGTCTTTTTAGCAATATCTTCGTATATATCTATTGAAATGTGGGTTGTATCGTTGATATTTGCAATAAGTTTGTTTTTGTGCGTATTGGTGGTTAGAATTTGCAATAAGCAAAGACCGACTATTTTGTTTGAAACTGTAAAACGACTTCCGTACAAGCTTATTCCAACCGTTTTAGGAATGTTCGTAGTGGTGCTTGCGCTTAACCAAAGCGGATTTACAAAATCTTTTTCAGAGTTTTTGGGCGACGGCTTTTTAGTAATAAAATACGGTACGTTGTCGACCTTGCTTTCAAACGTATTAAACAATATCCCGATGAGCGTGTTTTTCTCGTTCGTAACCAACTCACTTTCTGGCGTGGCTATGCAAAAAGCGGTGTATAGCACGGTTATTGGCTCGAATTTAGGGGCGCTACTGACACCTGTCGGCGCACTTGCAGGCATAATGTTTACAAGCGTTCTAAAACGTCACGGTCAAAAGTTTGGCTTTTTTGAGTTTATAAAATACGGCTCGCTTATAACCGTCGTTTCATTAGTGTTTGCGCTAATTGGCTTGTCAATTAGTTTTATTATATTTTAAAGGTGAGATTATGAAAAAAGTTTTATGTATGCTTATCGTGGCAATGTTGTCACTTGCTGCGGTTTTTGCAGTGTCGAGTAAAACGGTTTACGCTGAAGAACTTGTCGATAGTGGAATCGACTATTCAGAATCGCTTGACGTCTTATCTAATCCTGACCGTGGTATGTTTTATCTTTATCAAATTTACGTTAAAGACAACGCAACTCAAGGTCAAGTTTTGCAAGGCAGTAAAGTTTCAGGACGTCTTACAGCACCCGATTTTGAAAAGTTTTTAGACGGAAGTTACGACTATCCTGAAGGAACGACCACTTTCGTTTTAAGCTTTGGCTTAGAATACTTTTCTAAGAAAGCTGGTGGCTCGGATATAGAACTTACTCAAAACGCGCTTAACTATATTAAAAATACGTTAGCAGAAGCCGAAAAAGCAGGGGCTAGCGTTATCGTCCGTTTTTGCTATGACCTTTTAGGTAAAACCTACGATACTAAAAGCGACTGCGAACCGAGTATGGATTTAATGCTTAAGCATATCGAGCAGTTAGGGCCTATCCTATCGCAGTATAACGGAATTATTACGGCAGTTCAGTCGGGTATGTTCGGACCTTGGGGCGAGCAACATACAACGTCAGTTAGTGACTATAATAATGCTAATAACTATTATAAAATGATTGATAAGTGGCTTTCAGTAACTCCTAGCGATATGTGGATATTAGTGCGTAGAACTCGCTTTTTCGTGCATTGGTATAACGTAAAATACTCAAAATCTTATACTACTTCAAATATAAACCAAATCGTTTGCAAAGAAGGTACGCCTGAATATAGAATAGGCTGTTATAACGACGGTTATCTTGCAGATAAAACTGACTGGGATACCTACGTTAACAGAACGGCTGAAGTTGCGTGGCTGGAAAGTCAAACTTACGCGCCGTACGGTGGGGAAGTTTGCTCGGATGCAAGTGGACTTAATAGCTATAACAAAATTTCGTATTTAGAAGTTGAAGCGTTCAAAACTCACACGTCGTTTTTAAATTACTTGTGGGACTATGATAAAGTAATCAAAAACTGGGAAAAAGAAACTTATAACGGTAAAGACAGCGTTTATAAAGGAAAAACTTCAAGCTTTACCTACGTTTTAAATCACTTAGGTTATCGCTTAGTTTTAAAAGAAAGTAAGCTTTCTAAAACGGTAGATAAAGGTGGTAGTTTAACCGTTTCGGGAAAGGTTGAAAACGTTGGCTTTGGTAATATTCCAAGACAGCAAAACGCATACTTAGTTATAGAAGATTCGAATAAAAACGAAGTCTATTCTGCGCTTACAAGTATTGATGCACAATCTTTCTTAAGCACTAAAACAGTGGCTTATAGCGCGACTATCTCGCTAAATAGTTCTTTAGCTGTCGGCGACTATAAGGTTTATTTAAGACTTAGCGGTAAAAATCAATCGGGAAATAGTTTAAGATATATTTCTTTTGCAAATAAAAATATCTATAACGAAAATCTAAACGCAAACTATCTAGGAAGTTTCAAAATCGTCGCTGGACAAAACAATAGTTCGCAAAGCAATTCCAGCACGGTTGAAAGCTCGAAAAACAGTAGTTCTGGCAAAGAAGAATCTTCTGAAAATAAAAGTTCAAGCTCTACAGAAACTTCAGAAAACAAAAGCTCAAAGGAAGTTTCATCTTCAGTAAAAAAATCAAGCGCAAAAAAATCGAGTCAAACTGAAAACGGCTCGTCACAAGTTATAACTAGACCGGGAAGAAGCTCGGCTGGCGGTGGTGATAATGGCGAAACTAAATCGGGCTGTTCTTCTGAAATTGATGGTCAAAACACTGTGTTGTTTATGCTAGCGCTTACAGGTTTTTGCGTATTGTTGTTTAAAAGAAAAAAGAAAGAGTAATTTTTCTTGAAAAAACGAAAAATTTGTGCTAAAATGTTTTTGTAATCATTTAATAAATAAATATAAAAAGGTGATAAAATGAAAAACTTAATCAAAAAATTGTCAGTATTTTTGCTTGCAATTATCGCAATGCTTTCACTCGTTGCGTGTGGTGAAAAGGAAACACCTTCGTCAAACGAAAACTCTACGGTAACGTCAAGCGTTGAAACAAGCGTATCGTCAAACCAAAACTCAACGGTAACGTCAAGCGTTGAAGATAGCGTTGAAAAAAATAGTTCAACTCCAACTTCTTCAACTGCCGCATTTACTCCTTCAACTTTAGTTCCGTACGTTCATAATTTCACTCAACCTGAAACGAACTATGAAGAGGCAACTACTGAAACTACGGTTTTCCTTGTAGGTGACTCAACGGTTTGTAACTATACTGAAACAAAGGAAAAGGCAGCTTATTACTATATGCGTAACGGCTACGGTATGCGCTTAGGCGAATATCTTAACGATAAAGTTACTATTAACAACCTTGCGCTCTCTGGTAGAAGTTCAAAAAGTTTCTTAAAAGAAGCAAATTACACTACTTTGAAAAACTCAATAAAGGCAGGCGATTTCTTAATTATCGGTTTTGGACACAACGATGAAAAAACCGAAGAAGCGCGTTATACAAACCCTAACGGTGGGGTAACTGAGCCTACTTCATTGAAGTACCATTTATACGAATATTATATCAAAATTGCTTTAGATGCTGGCGCAACTCCAATCTTATGCACTCCAATCGTTCGCCGTGTTTCTAGCGGTACTTATTCAGGAAACAGTATTCACCAAACAGCAGGTAACGCAACCTATCCTGGTGGCGACTACACTAAAGCAATTATCGATTTAGGTGCTGAAAAGAACGTTCAGGTTATCGATTTAACAACGATTACAAAGAATATGTTGACTGGCTTATCAAGTGACCAATCTGCGTCTATATACGCTTGGAAAAAAGAAGCGAATATTACGTCTGTTGACAACACTCACATCAACGCGTACGGTGCGCAAATCGTTGCTAGACTTTTATGCGAAGAATTAATCAAAACTGAATGTCCACTTAAAAATTACGTTAAGAAGGAATTTGCTGTTCCATCGTCTAGCGTTTTAGTCGGCGTTGGTTTCGATTCATAAAATACGCAAAATTTCGGCTCTTGTCAATTATTGATCAAGAGCCATTTTTTTGGTATATATTTATTTCTCTTTTAATATTCTTTACTGTATAGTGGGGGAATATTTTGAGAAAACTAACGGTAAAGAAGGTTCGCGTTATTTCGTCAATTATTATGCTTTCAATCGTCGTTGCGATTGCAGTATTTGCGTTTTTGCCCGAAAAGTCTGTTACGATTTACGGTGGCGAAAACTACGCACCAATTTATAACGGCGCAAAAGATAGGGCAGAAGTTGCGCTTATGTTCAACGTCTACGAAGGAACTGATGTAGTTAAAGGTATCCTAGATATTCTAGATAGTTACGGCGCAAAATCGACCTTTTTCGTTGGTGGTTGCTGGGCTGACGACAACAACGAAATGCTTATGGAAATCGTAAGTCGCGGGCACGAGCTTGCTAACCACGGATATTTTCACTTGGAGCATAATAAATTAAGTCTTGAAAACAATATTAAAGAGATAGAAAATAATCACAAAGTCGTAAAAGCCATAACGGGCGTTGAGATGAATTTGTTCGCTCCACCTAGTGGCGCGTTTTCTGAAAAAACGCTTATTGCTGCTCAAAAGTTAGGCTATAAGACGATTATGTGGTCAAAAGATACGATAGACTGGCGGGATAAAGACGAAAATTTAGTTTTTACTCGCGCAACGAAAAACGTAGAAAACGGCGATTTAATTTTAATGCACCCAAAAGAGCATACTAAAAATGCACTTTCTAAAATTTTAGAGTTTTATAAGGAGAAAGGAATTACGGTTGTTACCGTAACCCAATGTATTGAAGGAATATGATTTACACTTTTGAACTAAAAAACGGCATACGCTGTATTGTTAATAAGATTGATGGAGTTTTTTCCGTCACTTCAGGCATCTTAGTCGGCGCTGGAAGTTTTTTAGAAACTGAAAAAGAAAACGGTATATCTCACTTTATCGAACACGTTAATTTTAAGGGAACGACTACGCGCTCAGCCTATCAAATTTCAAGTGGCATCGACAATTTAGGTGCGCAAATAAACGCTTTTACTTCAAAAGAATTTACTTGCTATTACGTAAAATCTACGTCGGAACATTTTTCTAAGTCTTTTGAGATTTTAGCAGACCTTTTTGCTAATTCTATATACGACGAAGAAGAGCTTAAAAAAGAGCGCGGTGTAATTATCGAAGAAATCAATATGTACGAAGATACGCCTGACGAAGTTTGCTCGGATAACCTAGCAAGCGCTTTTTACGGAGATAGTGGGTTTGGTGCAACTATTTTAGGTACGCGCGAGAACGTTAATTCTTTTGACAGAAAAAGTGTGTTAGACTATAAAAAGAAATATTACACGACCGACAATATCGTCGTATCTATTGCAGGTGCTGTAGATATTGAAAAGACGAAAGACCTACTTGAAAAGTATCTTGGCGATATTGAAAACAGTAAAAAGTCGGCGCATGAGTCGGTAAATACCGTAAATTTATGTAAAAACGTATACGCTAACAAAGATATCGAGCAGGCTCATATCGCGCTTTCTATCGAAAGTCCAAAGCTCGACGACGCGCTCTCTGATGCGTACTCGGTTATATGCGGTGCACTTGGTGGAGGGATGAGTAGCAGACTTTTTCAGACCGTTCGCGAAAAGATGGCACTTTGCTATAGTATTTATTCGTATAATACTGCATACGTTCCGTGTGGTAATATGACCGTTTATGCAGGTGTGGGACTTAATAACTATAAGCCTGCTTTTAATGCTATTTTAGAAGAAATGTACAAACTCAAAAGAGAAGGCGTTACCGAAGAAGAGTTTATGCGCACGCGCGAGCAAATGAAAAGCGCGTTCGTATTAGCGCAAGAAAGTACCGCATCTCAAATGATTTTATTCGGTAAATATATGCTTCTGATTGGCAAAGTTTTCGATATGAATAAGCGCATTGAGGAAATTAATCGCCTTACTTTATCTCACGTTAACGAGGTTATTAAAAACACTTTCGAAACGGAAAAAATGGCAACTTCTATCGTTGGAAACGGCGTAGAACCACTTGTTAAGTAGTAAATTTTTAAAAATTTGATATTTTACTTTGAAAAAGTTTTTTGCGTTGATTGCTTGACTTTTTTTCAAAAATATATTAACATACTCGTAGAAAATCACTACAAAAGGTAATTTATGAATATAAACGAACTTTCTGAAAAGAATTTACACGACGCCGTTCAAATGTATAAAACTTCAGTTAGCGCTTATGCAAAATTTTTACCAAACGGCGAATCAAGCGACGAAGAAATTGCTCAAATTTTTTTAGATTATGAATCGAACGGCGATTTTACTTATCTTTTTTACGATAGGGGCGCGCCCGTTGCTATGGCAACGATTGAAAAGTCTAAGGCGGAAATTAGAAACTTATTTGTGAATTTCGACTTGATTGACGAGTTTTTTACGACTAAGTATTTAGAGTTTATTATTAAGCAGTTCTCTGCAATCACTCGCGTATTTATCTGGGTTGTTTCGCTTGACACTAAGGCGTGTGAAATGCTCGAAGACTACGGGTTTGAATATACTGGCGAACAAGAATATTTGTCTAAGCAAAATAACGTTTTAAAGTATAGATATCTATTTAAACGCAAAAAATAATTAAAAATAAAAGATAAAACCGTTTTCTTTACAATACGAGAAAACGGTTTAAATTTTTTAGATAGGCTTAAAAATAACTTGCAATTTAAAAAGAAATGCTATATAATCTAATGGCAACTAAAGATTTAAGGAGAAATGGCAGAGTGGTCGAATGCGCACGACTCGAAATCGTGTTAGCCCCCTAAAGGCTACAAGGGTTCGAATCCCTTTTTCTCCGCCAACAAAAAGGAGTGGATTTTTCCACTCCTTTTTGTTGGCTTCGAAAGTATATAAAGGGATTCGAACGGGTGGGAATCGGCAACTTATGAGTATATTTTTATTTTTGATTAGTTGCCGACAAACAGTGGACACCCACTGTTTGCCACACAGGCGTGATAGCAAGGCTTGCCTTGCGGAGCGAATCCCTTTTTCTCCCTTTTTTATTAATTGCTGGGATTCGAACAGTTGGGAAGTCGAAAATTAACACAAACGCAAATTTTTATCAACCACAATTTTCGACCAAAAGTGCCAGTGGCACTTTTGCCAACCGGACGTGTCAACTCGCGTAAGGGAGTTAGGTTGTATAAAAACGCGTTTGCTATAAAAGAAATAAACCGAAATAGTATAATCATAAAATTTTTAAGAAATTTGATTATAAGTATTGACGGTTTGTTTTTTTTGTGTTAGTATTATATCAAGAACTATACCGTGATATAGTAAAAGGGGTGTGATTATGGAAACGCCAAGTAAGGGTAGTGTAAAAACTAGAGTGTTGCAGACTGCGATAAAAATGTTTTTACAAAACGGTTACAAAAAAACGACTTTGAGAGATATTGCAAGTCAGGCAAAGGTTAATTACGGTTCGTTAACGTTTGCGTTTAAAACTAAAGAGGCGTTGGTGTGTGAATTGGTCGGGTACGTAATTGACTGTCAATTTGAAATTGTATCGAACTATCTTAAAGGCGTTTGCGATGATAAAATATTAGAATATGCGGTTGAGACTTGTTTACAACTGCATATAAGCGAAATGAACGAGCAGATGAAGGAAATGTATATAGTTTCGTATTCAATGGCGAATTCGTCGCAGGTAATATACAACAACGTCACGAAAAAATTGCAATATATATTCAAAGAGCAATTACCTTATTTTGAAGAAAAAGATTTTTACGAATTAGAAATTGCGGCTGCTGGGATAATGAGAAATTTTTTGACTATAAGTTGCGATAAATACTTTACGATTGGTAGGAAAATTAACAGATTTTTAGAAACGACCTTTTTGATTTATAGGGTGAGTGATGAAAAAATAAAAGAAGTTATTGATTTTGTTAAACAAATTGATTTTGAAAAACTTGCAAGATTAACTTCCGGAAAGATTTTAGGATATATTGAAAGTAGAATTTGATTAAGGAGCGGTTATTATGAAAAACAAAAAGAAGATAATAGCAATAGTTGTAAGTATAGTATTAGTCGTGGTTGTTTCAACGAGTGTTATACTTATAACCAGCGGTGAAAAAGTTCAAGGAACTCAAGCTGCTAAGGTGCTTTTAGCAAGAGAAAATATGACTGACGGCGAGACTTCGTTCGACTGGGAAAAAATTTTTACAGACACACCGCAAGAAGTTTTAGAGCAATCTGTAAAGCACGTCAACGCATTATCAACGGGCTTTACGAGAAACGTAATGCCGTTAAATAACGGTTCGTCAACCAAGGACGTAAACTTAGGAACGCTAGTTCACGACAGTGCTGCAGGAAAGGTTTATAAAAACAACGGACAGTACGTTTTTCAGAATATAAACGGGGCGTCTTATCAAGGCTTGGTTATAGAATCAAGATTAGATAATATTGATTTTCGAGTTGAAAACGCGGCGAAGAATATAAACTATCTCAAAAACGAATTAAACATAGTCAATAAATGGGTAGAAGACGGCTATAACAAATATTATTTAGACGTAACTGAAAACAAAGAAACGTTAATGAATTATTACGAAGACGATAGGGGAATAAAAAGTCTTTGGGTCGTCGAAAGGGAAACGAGAGAAGACGCAAACAGCGTGTATACGCTTATGTATACGGGTATGGAAAACGCTAAATTAGAAAATCCTACTTATCTCGTTTATATTCCTAACGAACGGTACGAGTATTATTACGGACACGACGGGAACGGAAGCGACCATATCATTGCAGAAAATGACAGGGGATACTGGAACGTTTTTAATCCGCATGAAAGTTATTTCAGAAACGTAACTATAAGTGATAATTTTGCCTTTGAAAGTGCAGGCAATTACGGCGAAGACGGTAACGGTGATTATGGAAGTATAGTAACGCCTGATTTAAAAGAACAGATTATTTCAAATCATGGAAACGGCGTTTCGTTCAACCTGTCGGCTTTTAACGGAATAAGTGGAATTTATGCACCTGAAGATATTTGTTTTGAAGATACTTACGACGGTGAAAAGATTTATATAGACGTTAATTACGACGATCGTTTAAAATTGAAAGTGAAATTAGAAAGTGGCGATTTTCTTGCGGTTGGTGACGAATTTAGTTATAGCGAAGGAACTGTAAAAATAGTAGATACTTCGTTTGATTTTTACCCGAACCCTGGTTTTGCAGATCCGCAGTACGACATGTCGTTCACGCTTGAAATGGGCGAGAATTTATCGTTGAGAGAAAAGTTAAATTTATTTGAAGTATTTTTAAAAGATAAAAACTTAACTTGCAAATACGATTTGAACGATATAGAAAAGAGTATTGTAAAAAACAGCGAGATTTCTAATTCTTTAACGTCTTTCTACACTTGGAACGGTTATCCGATCGATTCGGCTGAAAACGTTGCTAAGTCTGAACAAGTTATATTCGATAAAATCGAAGATATGTTTTCAGAATATGAAAAAATTAAAGATGCAGAATTAGTAAGTAAATTTTCTTCGCCAAAGCTTGCGCGCAGACAGTCTTTTGCAAAAATCGGTAACGTAAATATTGGCTCTGCAACTTACGCTGACGCCAAAATTGAAATTAACGACCTTTCTATTACGGTCGGAAAGTCGAACTTGTTAGAAACCGATAAAAAGTACAGATTGCAAATAGGTCTTGCCAGAATAGATAAAAACGGTAAATTCTTAAGTCAAAATACGGTTAATCTCGCGACGCTTGATAACGTTAGCAGTGAAAACTATAGCGGAAGCGACTTAACTTTATCTGCTAGCGGTGTCTACGATATACCTTCTGCGTTAGAAGAAAACCGCTACGTCGTCGTCGCTTACGCCGTAACGGACGACGAACGTATAAGAGTAAGCGAAATGAAAGCAATCGCCTTCGTCGATACGGTAAGCGATACGATTGAAAATTCTTTCGTTAAAATTAATATAAATAACGTTGACGGTAATCTGATTGTAGAATACAGCACGAAATTATATTTCAATATTGCATTAACCGGCGAGATTGACTACGCAACGCTTAGAAGAAAAATGATGGCGCAAGCTTTGAAACACGGCTACCCTATTGAAAATGAAGAAATAAAAAATCAAAACGGTGATATTATTACCGAAGGCACTATTTTAAACGGCGAATACAAATTAAGATTTACAATTTCGACCACTGAAGGGGTAGTTACTGGATACGTCGTTTGCACAGTATCTGCGTAAGCAAAAAAAGAGAGTTTTCTTAAACTCTCTTTTTTTACGTCAAATTCGCAAGAATTTTATATTTTGTTGTAATATTCTTCAAATAAATCGTTAGGTGTACATTGTAAAATATCGCATAACGACTGAAGATTTTCAAATTTTATCCCAGACGTTTGATTATTTACAATTTTATTAAAATTTTGATAACTTAATCCCATTTGCATATATAACCAATATTTTGTTTTGCCTTTTTCCTTCAATATTTCTAGCACTCTTAATTTCATATTTACCCCCGCATTATATAATGTTTAAATTATATACTTAAAATATACTTGACAAATAGATTTTTACATTATATAATGTATGCATTAGATAGTTATCTAAAATATTTTGGAGGTTTTTTACTAATGCCAAAACCAAATTTAGCAAGTATTGAAGTTTTGTTATCCGCTGGAAAAGATTTTGCCTTAACTGAAAGTCAATACTACAAAGAAACTGCTTGCACTATGCCTAAAGATTTTTATTACTTAAAAAATCACTCAGCAATTGCAAAATTAGCAAAAAAGCGCGGGTTTAAAATTGCAATTAAAGAAAAAACAATTATGTTGGAAAAGGAGAATTGAAAATGAAAAAATTTTTTACAATTATATTTTGCATTATTTTAACTGTTGTATTTTTGGTTTGTTTGTCATCATGTGGAAAAAATTCCGGCTTGGATATTTCAACATTTACCGCTACAATGAAAGACACGGATGATTACTTAAATTTAAAAGAAACTAATGGCAAATATTGTTATACTTATGAGAATGTATCATATACTGTGACTTGTGATAAAAAAGAGTATATTACAAGTATTTTTATTGAAAGTAAAGATATTCCTTCGAACTACTTAAATTCGCCAAGTAAAATTGAAGAAACTTTGCGCAAAAATTTTATGCAATGGAATACATACGATTATCGTGTTGCTAAGTTGTTTGCAAGATATTCATCCATTTTAAAATTATTTAATGAGGATTTTTCTTCATTAACAGTAAATGATATTACGGAAATGATATCATGGGAAAGAAAAAACAATTATGGCAATTGGGAAGTATATATAGAAATAGAGAGTAATCAAGCAAATATCATTGTAAACTATTTAAGCTAACTTTGCATCCATAAAATAAAGGAGAATTAAAAAATGAAAAAGTTTGCTAGGATTATGACATTATTATTTGTTTTGGTTTTATGCTTTTCAATTGTTGGATGTAGCAATTCCTCTTCCACTGAAAAAGACAAAGATACTGTAATTATAAATGCAGTAAAATCAAGAATTTCAGCAACAATTTATCTTGAATATGGTAAAAGCGCCTCTATAACCTGCTATATTAAACTAGTTGATACCTCTTACGATAAGGAAGAGTATTTTTCAAAAGGAAAAATTACTGTTTATGATATGGGTGATAAATATGTTGGAGAATATACAGCCACAGCTTATTACTATTTAGAAGATGGTAAAGTTTCTGTTTCATCTATTAATATTGGCAAATTATATAAACAATAATTTATATTTGAAAATTACAATATAAAAAAGAGCGAGAAATTTCATTTTCTTTCATTTAAAATGTGTCTTTTATTGATTTCAAATTGTGCAAAAAAAGAGAGTTTTGGAAAAACTCTCTTTTTTTACGTCAAATTCGCAATTATCATTTTCGCATTAGCGAATTTTAATTATATTGCGCTTTGCGCAAATTATAGTTCGTTTACACTCACATTATAGTACGCTACGCGTACATTATAACCACCTAATGGTGGAATTAGTAAAGTCCGACTTTCGTCGGGTTTTAATCTTTAGCCGTAGGCGAAAGACTTCATCTTTTGCACAAGCAAAAGACTTAATCCAAGCACCGCTTGGACTTCATCGTGCAACGCACGATTTAATTTATATTGAAGTGCTTATGGTACTTGGTTCAAAATTGATATAACCACCTTGATCTGGGGCTTCGTCGACGCCTTTTTTGGCGAGTGAAATTTTATTTACGGTAATATAATTAGAGCTGTGCGACGCGCTGTAACCAAGAGTCATACTGCGACTTGTGTCGTCGAATATAAATGGGTAGACGTCAGGCTCGGAACGTGGGGTTCTATATGCGCGGAAAACGACGCCCTTAATTTCACCGTCAATGCGAAGTAGTGCTTTCGTATTATTTAATAAGTCGAGTTCGCGATAGTAAATGGAACTGTAAGACGAGTGAGAATCTTCAACTCTTTCGTCGTCGCTGTTATCGTAAGAACATTCCGAGTCGCAATAGATTTTTAGTAGGTAGCCGTCGAATTGTTTTTTTGCTTTTTCAAGTTGCGCCTCGGAAATAAAGCCGAGTTCTTTATTTAAAACGAGTTTGCCGTCTTTATCGAAATATCCGTCGGTGACGTGGATGCTTTTAATAAGGTCGCCGTTTTCGGTGTAAAAGGCTTTTTCGCCGATAGAAAGAATAGACTCTGGCAAATCTGGTTTTTCAAGATTATTACAGCAATAAAACGCTTGAGAGCCGATATAGCGCAAGGTGTTTGGGAATATTACCTTAGAAAATCTTTTGTCCGAGCAAGCGCAGTCAGCAATAAGCACCGTGCCGTCTTTAATTCCAAGCGTGTCAAAGTCGTTAATAACGCATTTAAGCAAATTTTTTCCAAGATAAATACAGCCGTTATCTTCGTCGGTATATTCAGAAAGATAAACGGGGCTATCTGCGAAATTGCCAAAGCCAACTCTTTTTAAAGACTGTGGGAGCGTAACCGACGAAAAACTTTTGCAGTCACGGAAATTCCAGTTGCCAAGTATTTCAAGGTTTTCAGGGAATATAACTTCTTCAAGGCTTTCGCAAGAGCAAAAGGCTTCTTCAAGTTCTTTTAAAGTAGAAGGAAGCGTTACTTTTTTTAATTTTTGACAGCCTTCAAACGGTGCCTCGCCATAAAAGCCTTTCTTTTTGATGGCGACCACGTTCCACTCGTCGGGAATAATAAGTTCTTCAATTTCATGCTTAAATTCAGGCTTAAAGTCAAGAAGGTTGATTCCACCTTCGTATTCTTCAAAAACTAATTTTTCAAGTAGTGCCGATTTTTCCATAGGTGTATGCTCCTTAAAGTTTTATTTTATGATATTGTACCACGCTTTAAGGGAAAATGCAATAGGGAAAAGTGAATAGGGAATAAAGAATATTTGGGAAGTAGAATTAGAGTTTTTTATACGTTTTATTGTTGCTTAAAATGGTTACATATGATATACTACCAATGTCGATAGGGTAACCTGTGGCGGTTGGCACTCTCGCCGTGAAAACGGAAAGGGGGTGGTTTCTATGGAGTACATAGTAATATTACTTATTTTAATTGTAGTATACAAATTACTTTCAGACGAAAAGAAATAACCGCCCAGTAGCGTGGACGGTTGTTTCAAAAATTATTTTTGATTACGTTTAGGCTAACCGTTACGGTGTTGCCCTTACGACTATAATATACTATATTGTATCACACTTGTCAACCACTTTATGAAAAATTTTATAATTAAAAGATAAATAAGGCAGTTCAATTAAGTATTGGACTGCTTTTTAGGTGCTTCACTTTTAGATTGTTTTTGCAAATAAACGTTTTTGGGTGGTTTTGTTGTGGCGTTATTATTAAATTCTTGCTATAATTAAACTACTCGAGTGCAAAATAAAAATTAATCTAAGGGGAATTATAATGAATACAGATAAGATTTATGCAGAACAGATTGCAAACGAATACGCGCCAAAACAAACTTCTAAAGTTAAGGCGTTAAAAAAATTAGATGCAAAAGCAAAAAATCCAGCGCGCATTTTTACGTACACTTTCGGGATTGTTTCATCTCTTATTTTAGGGGTTGGTATGTGCCTTGCGATGGGGGTTATCGGTGGCGGAACTGCGCTTATGATGGGACTAGGGATAGCGATTGGGTGCGTAGGTATACTAGGCGTTAGCGTAAACTATCCTATATACAAAAAAATACTTATAAAATCTAAGAACAAATACGCGTCGGATATTATAAGCCTTGCAAACGAAATTGCAAACGAAGAATAAAATGTTTTCTGCTTTTTTGAAAAGAATTAAAGACGACAAAGATTATCGTATAAGATGCTTTTTACTTATATCTCTCGTTTTTAATTTCGTCTACGCGCTGTTTTTATTTATAGTTAGTAAAGTTTATTTTTCTAAATGGTTTTTTATAATGTCCGTATATTATGGACTTTTATCAATAGCCCGCCTGTTTATATTTTTTCAAACAAAACAAAATAAATTGCGTAAAAAAATACTGTTAATGCGCATATGTGGCTATTTTCTGTTTTTGTTAAATTTAGTAGTTTCGGTATTGATGTTCGTGTTAATTTACACTACTCACAACGTCGAGCATCACGAAATTACCGTTATTACACTTGCAACTTATACCTTTTCGACGTTGACTTTTGCTATTATTGGTAGCGTCAAGCATATAAAAAATAACGACCACGTTTATTCTTGTATAAAGGTTATAAGTTTGATTTCCGCAAGTGTTTCTCTTGTTACGCTCACGAATACTATGCTTGCAACTTGGGGTAAAGAAAACCTTTTGCTACGCAGTATTATTCTGCCAATTTTATGTGGCGCTGTGGCAATTTTTATTATTGTGTGTGCCGTTTTAATGATAATCAAGGCAAATTTTGATTTAAGGAATTTAAAAAATGAACAAAAATGAGAGTAAATATTTTTATACCGCAAAATTAATGAACCAAGCACTTTTGGCGCTACTTGAAAAAAAGGATATCGAATTTATAACCATAACCGAAATTACCAAAAAAGCAGGCGTAAACCGTTCGACGTTCTATTTGCACTACGATAATATTTACGAACTGTTAGAAGAAACTATCGACAATTTAAATAAAGAGTTCGTAAGTTCTTTTAATATACAAATTCCTATTTCGATAAAATCAAAAGACGACGCCTTTTTAATAACTGCCGATTTTTTGATTCCGTATTTAAATTTTTGCAAAGAAAATAAACGCGTTTTAAAATTAGTTTATCAAAAACCGCACTTATTCCACAATAACGTAGCCTACAAAAAAATGTACGACTTGATTTTCTATCCTGCTATATCTCAGTTTATTAAAGATGAAAATCAAAAAGTTTATACTCTCGAATTTTTTACGCAAGGAGTCGTCGGAATTATTCATAAATGGATAGCGTTAGATTGCGTTACCGATATAGACGAACTTGTTCAAATTATAAAAACGTGCATTGGATACGAGAATAGGTAAGAGAAAGAATAATTTTGAAGAATAAAAACGGGTTGAATAAATTTATTTGCTGTGCTATAATTTATATAAGGTAGATTATGGCAGTTGAATTTTTTAAAAAACTAAATAAAAAGAAAATTATAATTTCTATAATTTGTTTAGCGTTATTAATTGCTTTAATAGCTTGGATAGTGTGGGGAAATATGAGTGTTAAAACCGTCAGTTACGACTTAACGAGCGAGAAAGTATCCACCGAGCTTGACAGCTTTAATATCGTGCAAATTTCCGATTTTCACAACGCAGAATTTTCAAATAATAACTCTGATTTAGTAAATTTAGTTAAAGGCTTAAAGCCTGAAATTATCGTAATAACGGGTGATTTGATTGATAGCAGAAAAACGAACGTTGAAATTTCAGTCGAATTTACAAAAAAACTTGTAGAGCTTGCGCCTTGCTATTTCGTAGCAGGAAATCACGAAGCAAGAACTAGCGATTATCAAAGTTTGCGCGCTCAGCTTATAAATTTAGGCGTGAAGGTTTTAAAAGACGATTTTGACGAGATAACCGTAAACGGTTCAAAAATCGTAATTTATGGTATTGAAGACCCGGATTTTGTAAATCAATCGGGGGATCAGACTGAAATTTTGCGCCAAAAACTGAATAAGTTTACCTTATCCGACGGTTATAATATATTGCTATCACATAGACCTGAAGCCTTTTCGCTATACTGTGAATACGGTTTTGATTTAGTTTTTTCAGGTCATGCTCACGGCGGGCAATTTTACTTGCCGTTAATCGGTGGAGTTGCTGCGCCACACCAAGGCTTATTTCCAAAATACGACAAAGGAAAGTTCGTTTCGAAAAATACGGTAATGATAGTAAGTAGCGGTTTAGGAAACAGCATTTTTCCGTTTAGAGTAAACAATCGCCCTGAAATTATAAACGTAATAATAAACAATTAGAAAAAAATAATGAATAAAGAATAAATAAAAAAACTCGCGTGGGCGAGTTTTTTTGTCTAGAAAAATTATTGTAGGGTATTGCAAAAATTTAATTGTGTGATATAATAAACGTAAGGAGCAAAAGAGTATGAAAACGATTAGTAAGATATTTAAAATAACGTTTTTGCTTGCACTTGTAGTTTGTTCGTGCATAAGTTTTACTGCTTGCAAAATTAAAGAAGAAGCCGATTGTATCCCAGAAAAAATGGGAAAAGCAGAAGGCTTGTACGTTTATTATAATAATTATCGCTCTTTAACAGACGGAACTGAAAAAGAAACGCTACTTAATGAAATTACGGTAGATGGCGCTACGTATCTAGAAGATGAGTTTAAAATTTACTCCGTTCAATATATGACGGAGAAAAAAGAAATTTTTTACTCGATAAAAACGCATAAAGAAAATGAAGAAACAAGGTATTTTTTATGGCATTATAATTACGATACGAAAGATAGTGGTTTATTGTACGAGTTTAATAATGACTTTTATCTAAGCGTATCAGAGACTTATATTTTTGCCAAAGAAAGTAACTTATCTGGGATTCTTTTTGACGGTAACTTAAACATTGTTGAACAAGAACTTAATGGCGATTACGTTCTTTTTAAAAATCTTCTATATAGTTATGCAAATAAAGAGTTTTTATGGTGGAAAGACGGTCAGTTTTATTCGGTAAAAACGCAAACTGCAATTAATTATTTTTCAAACGTTTTCGTTACTAAAAATTATGCTTATTTATTCTTGTCACAAGACGTTTATTTAATAGATATAAATACTGGGGAATACAAGGTTCATCATTTTACCGACGGGGATTATTATCTTGAACACAACCGTTATAACCTTGACTTTGAAAATAGTCAAGCCGTATACTATTTCTTAACGTATTCTAATCTCTCCGAAGAAGTTGCAGTTGCCAATGAAACAGGCTGTAAATTATGGTCGGTAAAAGGTTTGGAAATAGAATATTTGTATACATTTGATGAAAAATATGAAGTGTCGTTTGATCCTAGCAATGAAAAATATATCAATTTAACTTTATTTTATTACAAAGAAGAAACTATATTCAGTAAAGGTGAAACCAGATATTCTGACGGTTATTACGACGTAGAAAAGAAAAAGTTTGTAAAAAATAGACAACAAACTATACCAACTTATCCGAAAGAACGGTTTGTAGTTGGCGAATACGAGTTTTACGTTGATTCAGTACCTTACGGTGGTATACTTACTGATAATCGTTGTTATTATTTGCACCGTGTGCATAATGGGGAAGATGAAATTTTACAATATCATTTTGTAAACAATTCAACAAAGAACGATCCAAACCCGGTAGAATTTGACGATATTCACGTAAAATAAGCAATAAAAAAACTCGCGTTAATGCGAGTTTTTTTGGTTGAAAGAGATTACGTATTCTTTAAGTTTGCTTTCGTTTAATTGCCACAGCCAGTCTAACGGAGTTAAACCGTTATCTTTTTGCCAGCGAAAATAATAGCCGTTGTACGGTTTGTTTTTGACAAAAAGAGCAAATTCTTTTTGCGATTCGAACGTTTTTGATTTTATATCCGCTAAGTGCATATTAATAGTATCTGCTATTTTTTGAATAGTGTTTTGCACTTTTTCTACGTATTTAGCGTACTCTGGAAAATAATTTAAAAATTCGGCGATTTCATTTTTGCGTATTAACTCTAAAATACTTGCGATATTGACGTCGCCGTTATTTTTTAAGTGGTGACACGCTACGTATTTAGGATTTTTGACTTTTATTCTGTTAAAAAACTTGTCGCAAACGACGAATCCTTCTCCGTTTAAATCAAGTTTCTCGGCGGCGGTTATGCAGTCGGAAAGGGTTGATAAAGGGTAGGTTTTAGGTTTTTTAACGCCTATATCGGTAATTAATTCTTGTAGCGTGATATTGTTGCGCGTTCCGATATGGTATATTTCGATATCCTTGTAAAAAATTACGACTTTATTATAGGGGCTTACAAGTTCAAACATATAAGTGCAATTTTTGTCTAAGACGTCAAAGCTTAGACCGCAATTTTCTTTCGCTTTATCAAAAAGCTCGCCAAAATTATTAAAAGGACAGTCGATATTTAAATCAAACAAGCCTTTTATCGTGCTGTTATAAGCGTTGATAGTGCCGTTTGTAGATAGTCGCCATTTCTCGTTATGATACCAAACTTTTATAATCGAGCCGTCAACTTTTTCTTGCGTTCTTGCTGACTTCCAATCAATATCAGGAACGTAATTTTCTCCGTAATTACCAAATTTAAAAAACGGTACGCAGACTGGCGTTAAAGTTTTTTCATGCAAAATAATACCACGGCATTCTCTTACGATAGGCAGGGTAAAGTCGCTTGAAAGCTGGTTGTAAGAAAACATAACGTATTCGCCGTCGCGCTTAATTTTTATAAAATAAGGCGCACCCGATAAAATCGTTTCCCAATCGTTATTATTTTTTAAAAAATTTATAAGTTCCATATTAATTTTTATCACTTTTAAATTATAAATCGTTAGAAAAAAGCACACGGGCTTTCGGCTAACGATTATATCACACTTTATTTTTTAAGTCAATATTTTTTAAAATCTCCATACCTTTATTTTTATTTTTAACATTTAACGTTGACAAAAGGTTTTTTGATAATATATAATGATATCAATGTATGTACAATCGTAAGAACTTTTAGGTGAAATATGAAAAAATCAGTTTTAAAAGTGCTTGTTTCGTGCTTTTTTATAATTAGTATTATTTGTTTTTCTGCGTGTTTTCAAGGGCATACTCACACGTTTAATTACAAGGGAATCTGCACCGCGTGTCAAGAAGATTCCTGCTTTGCGGCAAAGGGTGAAGGTGGATTAAAGGGTGTTAGCTCGCACGAAGTTTTTGCTGGCAAAAAGTGCTACTATTCGTTTATAGTTGAAAGTTTTAGTGGGGTTAGATGCGATTTTTACTCTAATAGCGATTATGAAATTTTAGTAAAATCCGTAAATGTATATGACCAAGACGGCAACGACGTTGAAAATACTTTCGATTCTGAATACGGAATCTTAAACTTAACCGATTTAGAAATAGGTGCAACTTATTATTTAGAAGTAACTTTTGGCTATGACGCGTCAGTTATTCTAAGTATTTTAGAACTTCCGACTATTAATTAATATTGTTTTGGTGTTTTATGAGTAATGAAAAAACGGTGAATAGAATAGACGTTGGAAAGCGCGCTGGGATAGTTGGTATTTTTGCAAATATCTTACTTGCGATAGGGAAGCTTGTCGTTGGTATAATATCAAGTTCTGTTTCAATAATTGCAGATGCTTTAAATAATTTTTCAGACTGTATAAGTTCGGTTGTAACTATGATAGGGTTTAAAGTGGCACAAAAACCGGCAGACTCCGACCACCCTTACGGGCACGCTCGGTTTGAATATATTGCAAGTTTAATCGTCGCGATTTTAGTGCTTTTCGTGGGCTTTGAACTTATAAAAAGTTCGGTTGAAAAAATTATCGAGCCGACGGCTATTAATTTTTCGTTTATCGTAGTTATAATTTTAGCCGTTTCAGTAGTCGTTAAATTTATGCTTTATTTATACAATAGCGCGCTTGCAAAAAAGATAAATTCAAATGCGCTAAAAGCGACTTCTGTAGACTGTCGCAACGACTCTATTATGACAAGTTGCGTACTTATCGCGACGATAATAGAGCATTATTCTAATTTTAAAATCGACGGATATATGGGTGTATTGATTGCGTTATTTATTCTTTATAGTGGAATAAAACTTGTAAAAGAAACGATATCTCCTATACTTGGCGAAAAACACGACGAAAAGTTAAAAAGTCAAATCGTTGAAAAATTGAAAGAATATCCGTTCGTTTTAGGCTATCACGACTTAATGATGCACGACTACGGACCGGGCATAACTTTTTGCACCATCCACTTTGAGATTGATAAAAACGAAGATCCGCTTGTAATTCACGAGCATATTGATAGGTTTGAACGCGAATTTTTGGATATGGGCGTTACTATGACCGTTCACTACGATCCGGTTGTTACGGATAGTCCCGAGCTTAATATCCAAAAGCAGGCGATAGATAGCGTGCTTATGAAAAAAGACGAAAGACTTTCTATTCACGATTTTAGAAGTATTACTTGCGACGGCTTTACCAAAGTATTTTTTGATTTGCCACTTCCTTGCGAGTATAAAAAGCAAACCCACGAAATAATTTCGCTTTGCGAAGATGCTTTAAACAGCTTGGATATGGGCGTATTTAAGGTTGAAATAACTTTCGATTCGCCAGACTTTAATTAAAAAAATCGCGTTCTCAACCTTGAGAACGCGATTTTAAATTTTTAATTAATAGGTTCTAATTCGTCTATATAGAAAAAGCCTTTGGTCATGACTGATTCAATTTCGCAATCAACTTTTTCAGTAACGATAATTAAATCCCACGAACACATAACCATAGTCCCAATTTGCGGTTCGGTTTTGGTGTAATCAACGATTAAGGTTTTATCGTTTTTAATCGTAACTTTATTTAGCGTAACGGAAGTACCACCACGGGTTTCAGACGAGCTAACTCTAATTACCGTATAGTTTTTTAAAGGATATTCGTTGCTGATTTCAACTAAATTTTGATATAATTTTTCGTTTTCGTCTAAAGTCGATAACAGATTGTTAAGTTCGTTATCGTCAATAATCGAACTTCCAAATCCTGCTTTTCTATAATCGTAAGAAGTCGAAAAATAGGTTTTTAGAACTTTAAGTTCGCGCTCGGTTTCGTATTCTATATCAGGACTAATCGTTCCGGTTGAAGCTGCAGGCGTTGGTAAGCTATCGTAAGACTGTTCTTTGCTTTGCTTTGGTAAAATCGAACTTGTTTCCGTGCTTGAAGAAATTGCAGGCGTAGTGCTCGTTATCTCACTTGAATTATTACTAGAAACGTAACCGTTTACCAATGCGCTTAAGTCTTGTTCGCAACCGAATAGAAAAAAGACGGTACATAGAATAAATAAAATTACGACTAATTTTTTCATAATTTTGCCTCCACAAAAAATACAATTTGTTTTACCTTTCACTTATTAGACCACGTTAATTTAAAAAAAGGGACAAATTTAAAAATGCAAAATGAAAAGTAAATTAAATTTAAAATTGCTATTGAAATTTGCGTGCGCGTGTGTTACAATAGGTATAATAATGTAAAATTTTGTCGAAAAAGGTACGAAATGAAGAAAGATTATAATATTTTTATATGTTATCGTGGAGAGGGCTCGGTGCTAGCCTCGAGCATTTATTACGAACTGCAAACACACTCAAAAGATAAACTCAATCTGTTCTACGCGCCAAAGTGTTTAAGTTACGGTGATAATTTTATGTCGTCGTGCAAGGAGATTGCAGGGCAAGTATCTTTAATGATTTTAATCTTAACACCGCAATTTTTTGAAAAGTGCAGTGCGCCAGACGACGTCGTTTTGCAAGAATTAAAGTCGGCGTTAAGCAATCAGTCGACTGCATTTTTGCCTATTATTACGCCAGGTTTTCAGTTTAACGACCAGGCTATGAGCGAATATTTTAACGAGCAGGAAATTGACCGTATCAAGCACATAAGCGCGATAAAATACACCGACGTTTACTCTTTTAATTCAGTAGAGTTATTACTTCCTATCGTTAAAGATAAAGTCGGCGTAACCGATTATGACGAGCAAATTCAAAACGAAATTTTGTCTCGCCAAAAAAGCAAGAAAAAGCGCGTTCATATCCATCAAGAAGAAAAAGTCGATTATTTTAGTCAGAAAAACCGCTCTGAAACTAACAGACTTAACGTTCAACAAGAACTTTTATATTCTTTCGATATGCCAGTTTACGAAAAATATCTCGAAGGCAGAGAAAATTTATGCGTTTTGGATATCGGTTGCGGTAATGGTAAAGCGCTTATGTCGCGACTAGGAAAAAGAGACGAAGTTTCAAAAATCATAGGCGTAGAATTTAATCAAAGTTTCGTCGATAAGGCTAACGAAGAATATCAAAGCGAAAACGTTAATTTTTATAAACTAGACGTCGAAAGCGAAGATTTACTTGATGAAATCGAAGAAATTATGGACGAGCAAGGCATAAAAAAATTCGACTGGATAAATATTCTTGCCGTAATGTCCCACCTAAAGTCGCCGTATCATTTACTTAAAACATTAAGAAAGATTTGCGCTAAAAACGCGGTTATATTTATAAGAAACATAGACGACGGTTTAAACATAGCATATCCCGACGAAAACTATTATTTCGAGCGCGCGTTCGATATGATCGCAAAATGCGACACGACAGGTTACCGTCGCTCGGGTAGAGAACTTTATACTCTGTTACAACGCTCGGGCTATCGTGATATTTCTATTGAAAAACTTGGGCTAAATTCTGCAGGTATGGATTATTCTGAAAAAGAAGCTTTTTTTGATACCATTTTCAAGTTCTTGAAAAACGGAATTAAAATTACCGCGACTAACAACCCTAAAAATAAAGAAATTCAAGCCGAAAAAGAGTGGCTTGACAAACATTTCGACGATATCGAAGAAGCCTTTTTATCTAAAGACTTTTTCGTAAACTTTGGTTTTTTAATCGTCGTTGCAAAAGTATAGGTGGAAAAATGAAAATAGATACTAGTAAACTCACTTTTAAAAAACTTGATAGTGATATTATCCCGACTTTGCTTGAAATTCAAGAAGAAGCTTTTAAAGCTCAAGTCGGTAGCCCTGACTTTTTAAGAAGAAACACTAAAGAAACTTTTTCCGTTTGCTTTTCGGATAACAGTTTAGTTCTCGGTGTATTCTTTGACGGTGAAATAGTTGGCTTTGGTATTTTGCTCGACGCTAAAGACACAAGCGAAAACCTTGCTAAAGACGTCGATATGATTTCCGACTTGATGATATCTGCAAACGTTAAACTTATTATCGTAAGACCAAAATTTCGTGGAAACGGCATACAACGCATACTTATTGACAAACTTTCCGAGCATGCTAAAAACGTCGGTTTTGAGTGGCTTTGTACGACTGTTTCGCCAGTTAATAGTTGGAGCTTAGATAATTTTATCAAATCTGGCTTTATAGAACACAAGCGCCTTGAAAAATACGGAGGACTTTCAAGGATTTTGCTTTGCAAGAAAATCTAAACAAAAAATCGGTTGAACGCGTTCAACCGATTTAAAAATGCCCGACAACATTATTATTATATCATAAAATTTAGCCATAGTCAATAGTTTTTTTAAAAATAAAGTTTGATAAAATTTTTCCGATAACTATTGACATTTTGCGTTTTATAGTTTACAATAAAGACAAGAAAGGAACAGGAGGACGGTCCGATGTACTAATAAGTAGCACATCACAAAAAAAGATATAAAGGAGGGCAGTCCGATGTAAGATCACGGACGCTTAGAAGTAGGAGGTAGACCTATGAAAAAATATCTTTTGAGAGAACTTTCTCACACAAAAAAATAAATTAAGGAGATACTCCAATGCAAAGTTTAATTAAAAATTAAACGCGTTGAAAAGGCACTTAAGCACAAAAAATTAAATTGTGAAAGTATTTTAAGAAAAGGTGCAAAAAAAGTAAACGCGGCTCTTCTTAAAACTGAATAATGATAGATTACGGCGGTGAGTTTTCACCGCCGTTGTTATTAGTTAAATCCGATTAAAATCGGGTGAAATTGCGACCTGTCGGTCGCAGTGAAATTTTACCTTGCTTTCCGCGCAAGGTAAAGTGAAATTCAACTTTTTTGCAAAAATGGAATTTTTGTACATCGTGAAAGTTTAGCGCAAAAAGCAAACTTTCACTTCATTAGTGACGACAGTCACTTACATCATGAAGGCAAAGCCTTCACATCATTAAAAAGCTGGGCTTTTTAAAAGTCAACGCCGTCGATTAATTCTTCAAAAGTAATATCAAAAATCTTTAAAATTTTAATTATGTTGTATAAAGACGGTTCAATTTTATTGCACTCCCACTCGCTGACGCGCTGTTGGGTAGTGTTTAATTTTTCAGCAAATTCTTTTTGACTTAGTTTACTAGCTGTTCTTAAATTTTTTAAATTTTCACCAAACGTTTTCATAACAAAATCAGTTTACACTAAACTGCGTGTATTTGTCAAGTTTATCTACCAGATTAAACCATTTTTTACTAAACATACTTGAATTATCACTTTCGTTGTGATAATATATATCTATGGAAAGAATATTAATTTTAATACCATTTATCTCTGTTTTAGTTGTTGCTTTGATTGTAGTGCTTAAGATAATTAACAACACAACAAATGATCATAATAGTTCACCTAAATTTCAAGAAAGTAAGACTACGGTCAGAAAAAACACGCGTGAAAATACAGTAGCAGTTAAAAAAGGTGCGCGTGGAGAGAATAGCGTAAGTAGGGTTTTAGGCGGAACTATTGAAGATAAGCAATACCTTGTTAATGATATAATCGTGGTTGATGAAAACGGTAAAACTTCGCAAATTGACCACGTGTTTGTCAACAAGTACGGAATTTGGGTTATTGAAACTAAAAACTACGCAGGTTTTATTTACGGTAACGAGAGTCAGAGAGAGTGGACTCAAGTTTTGGCTTATGGAAAAACAAAAAATAAATTGTATAATCCTATTAAGCAAAATGGTACGCATATTTATATTTTGAAAAAGAAGTTTAAAACTAATTTGCCGTTCTATTCTCTAATCGTTTTTATTGAAGCCGATATTTCAAACGTTACGGCAGATAACGTAATTAATATTCAGTCGCTTAGAAAAACCGTATGGACGGATACTGGAAAGTCTATAACACCTGAACAAATGAAGAAGTGTTATAATAAGTTGTTAAAACTAAAAGAAAATAGTGGCGTAACTATTGAAGAACATATTGAAAACGTTAACAAAATGCAAAAAGATATAAAAAACGGTATTTGTCCGCGTTGTGGCGGAAAACTTGTTTTAAGAAAAGGTGAAAACGGCGATTTTTACGGATGCGCAAATTTTCCAAAATGTAAATTTACTAAAAAAATTGATGGTTAAAATTTATGTCAATTAGAGAGTTTAATAAGCAAGATTTTGAAAATTTATATTCTTTTATGAAGCCTATTTGGTATGAAACTTACAATTTTTTGCCAAAAAAGCAGGTCGAAATTCTGCTCGATAAATATTTTTCTAAGGAAAACGTTGAAAAATTCGTTTCGCTTGGGTACAGATATTTTAAAGTAAGCGAAGTTGGTGTGCTTGTTTTTGTTGAACACGCCGACGAGATTTTTATTGATAAATTATATTTCCCAAAATCTGAACGCGGAAAGGGCTATGCTAAAGAGTGCTTTGACTTTTTAGAAAGAGCCAAGAAAGATTTGATTTTAGTCGTCAATCGGAAAAACGATAGGGCGGTAAAATGCTATCTTAAAAACGGATTTATAATTGAAAAAGAAACTGAAACCGAAGTAGGAAAAGGGCTTATAAATTGCGACTATTTTATGCGAAAAACTGTTGACTAATAATTTATCGTATGATATAATAAACACAGAAAATTTGTGGAGGAAAACTTCAATGAAACATATTAAGACTGTTGAAACTCGCAATCTTTGCGAAAGCGCAAAAAAAGGTGGTTGTGGTGAATGCCAAACTTCTTGCCAATCTGCTTGCAAAACAAGCTGTGGTATTGCTAACCAAAAGTGCGAAAATAAAAGCGCAAAAGAAAGCAAGTAATTGTTAAAAACAAAAAAGAATTGTCGCCTACACGGCGACATTTTTTGTAATAAAAATAGGAAAAATTATGGTACACTGTTATAAACTTTTAGGAAATAATTTCGTAATTGATACGGCATCTGGTGGTGTTCATATCGTTGACGATATGTGTTATGAAATTATATCCAATTTTGAAAAAATGCCAAAAGACGCGCTTATAGACGAAGTTTTTGCTAAATTTAACGGTAAAGTCGAAAATGCTAAGAAAGAGATTGACGAGTGTTTTTCTGAAATTGAACAACTAAAATCACAAGGCGTATTATTTAAAGAAGATACTTTTTCGCCTTTTGCCAGCACGCTTAAGCAAAAAACGAGTGGGGTAGTGAAAGCGCTTTGTTTGCACGTGGCGCACACATGCAACCTTAACTGCGAGTACTGTTTTGCAAGTCAGGGAAAGTATCAAGGCGACCGTGCGGTTATGAGCTACGAAGTAGGAAAGCGCGCACTTGACTTTTTGATTGAAAATTCAGGGACAAGACACAATTTAGAAGTTGACTTCTTTGGTGGCGAGCCACTTATGAATTTCCAAGTTGTAAAAGATTTAGTTAAATACGCTCGTGAAGTAGAAAAAAAATTCAATAAAAATTTCCGTTTCACTTTAACTACGAACGGCGTTTTAATCGACGACGACGTTATTGATTTTTGCAACAAAGAAATGAGTAACGTAGTTTTAAGCCTAGACGGTAGACGCGAAGTTCACGATAGATTTAGAGTTGACTATAAAGGTGAAGGAAGCTGGGAAAAAATCGTTCCTAAGTTCCAAAAATTCGTTGAAAAAAGACAGGGCAAGGAATATTATATGCGTGGTACTTTCACGCACTTTAACCCTGACTTTTTAGAAGATATTAAAGTTATGCTCGATCTTGGTTTCAACGAAATTAGTATGGAACCTGTCGTTTGCGGTAAAAATGATAAATCGCGACTTACAGATAGCGATATGGAAATCGTCGAAAAACAGTACGAAGAACTCGCAAAACTTATGCTTGAAAGAGAAAGAGAAGGCAAGCCTTTTACTTTCTACCATTATATGATAGACCTTAAAGGTGGGCCTTGTATCTACAAGCGCATTTCAGGATGTGGATCTGGTACAGAGTATATGGCAGTTACGCCTTGGGGAGATTTATATCCTTGCCATCAATTCGTTGGCGATGAAAAGTTTAAACTTGGGGATATCTATAACGGCGTTGATAACAAAAAAGTTCAACAAGAATTTTTTGATTGCAACGTATACGCCCGAAGCGAGTGCGCTGACTGCTGGGCAAGGCTTTACTGCTCGGGTGGTTGTGCGGCAAACGCCTACCACCAAACTGGAAGTGTTAAGGGTGTGTACGAAGACGGTTGCAGACTGTTTAAAAAGCGTATGGAGTGCGCAATAGCTTTAAACGCCATAAAATAGGAGAATAATTTGAAAACACCGATTTGTGATTTTTGTCAAAAATACGCAAATAATCGTGCTATAAGGCTACATATGCCGGGGCATAAGGGAAAAAACGCCCAAAACTTCACGGATATTACCGAGATTGACGGCGCAGATTTTTTATACTCTCCAGAAGGTATAATAAAAGAAAGTCAAGAAAATGCAAGCTCGCTTTTTGGTACGCAAAAAACGATTTATTCGACTGAAGGCTCGTCTCAGGTTATGCGTGCAATGGTTTATCTTGCTAAAGTTTACAGCGGAAAAAGCAAGATTTTAGCAACTCGAAACGCGCATAAAACTTTCGTAAACGCTTGCGCTTTTTGCGACGTTGAAATTGACTGGCTTAAAACTGACGGCGGTATAATTGACTGCAAGGTCAGCGCAAAGCATATTGAAAGTGCGCTAGATAAAAACGATTTACCTATGGCGGTATATTTGACTAGTCCCGATTACCTGGGTAATATTTGCGATATAGAAGGCATAAGTAAAGTTTGTAAAAAATACGGCGTTTTGCTACTTGTTGACAACGCACACGGAAGCTATCTTAAGTTTTTAAATCCGTCGTTGCACCCGATAGATTTAGGGGCGGATATGTGCTCTGACTCAGCGCATAAAACTTTAAACGCGCTTACGGGGGCAGGGTATTTTCACCTTTCTAAAACGTGTCCAAAAAATATTTGTGACGAAGCCGAAAACGCTATGTCGCTATTTGGCTCGACAAGTCCAAGCTACTTAATTTTACAGTCGCTTGATAGACTTAATAAAGAGATTTTTGATAGCAGAGACGAGTTTGAAAAGACTAAAGATTTAGTAAAAACGCTTAAAAACCGTCTTATAGACCAAGATTTCACCGTTTTTTCTGACGAGCCGTTTAAATTGACTGTATCTTCTAAGCCTTATGGCTACACGGGAAAAGAGTTGAATAAAATTTTAAACGATAATAATATCTTTTGCGAATATTACGACGAAGATTTTGTCGTTATGATGCTTTCGACAAAGACGGAAACGGTGGAGTTTGAGAAAATTTTTGAAGTATTTTCCAGAATTTTAAAAAGACAACCGATAAATAGCAAGCCTGTATTTTTTGAGCTTCCTAAAAAAGTGATTTCTCTAAAAGAAGCAATTTTTAGTCAGAAGGAAAGAATTTCAGTTAAAGATGCTTTAGGTCGAATTTTAGCAGGTGGGGCGTTTTCTTGTCCACCGTGCGTTTTAATTGTTGCTCCGGGCGAAGAAATTTCGCTTGATGCGATTAAAATTTACGAGTATTACGGGATTAAAGATTGCTTGGTTGTAAAATCTTTGTGAAATTATTCTAAAAACTATTGAAATTGTTAAAGATTTGATATATAATATTTAAAAAATATATAAAAAGGGGTAAAAATTATGAACAAATATGCTGGTACTCAAACCGAAAAGAATTTACACGAAGCGTTTAGCGGTGAATCTCAAGCAAGAAACAAGTATACTTATTTTGCATCAGTTGCTAAAAAAGAAGGCTACGAACAAATTTCTGCTTTATTTTTAAAGACTGCTGACAACGAAAAAGAACACGCTAAAATGTGGTTTAAAGAATTACAAGGTATCGGAAACACCGAAGAAAACCTACTTCACGCTGCAGAAGGCGAAAATTACGAGTGGACTGATATGTACGCCGGCTTTGCAAAAACTGCCGACGAAGAAGGTTTCCCAGAACTTGCTAAAAAGTTCCGTTTGGTTGCTGCGATTGAAAAAGAACACGAAGAACGTTATCGCGCACTACTTAAAAACGTACAAACTAAGCAAGTATTTGCTAAAAGCGAAGTTAAGGTTTGGGAGTGCAGAAACTGCGGTCATATCGTAGTCGGAACTAACGCTCCAGACGTTTGCCCAACTTGCGTACACCCACAAAGTTATTTTGAAATTAGTGCTAAAAACTATTAAAAAATAGGAGAATTGATATGATTATTGCCGTAACTTATGAAAATGAAAAGGTATTTCAACATTTTGGACACGCAGAAAATTTTAAAATTTATGAGGTTGATAACGGCGTAGTGAAATCGGGTAAGGTTATAAGCAGTAACGGGCAAGGTCACGGGGCACTATCAAGAATTTTAAAAGAATTAAACGTTGATTGTTTGATTTGTGGTGGAATTGGCGGTGGAGCAATAAACGCTCTTTCAGAGTACGGAATAAAAGTTTTTGGTGGTGTCGTTGGTTCTTGCGACGATGCTGTTGAAAGCTTTATAAAAGGTGAATTAAAATATAATCCGAACGTTAAATGTTCTCATCACGACCACAATCATAGCGATGGACATAAGTGCGGAGATCACGGTTGCGGTAGTGGAAACTGTGGCGGACATTAAATACTAAAAACGACTTTTTAAAAGTCGTTTTTTTATTAAAAAAGTGGCGAATAACACTGTTATCGCCACTTTTTGTTTTAACTTGATGCTTTAAAATTGTAAATAGGTTTGATAATTTTCTCGATGTCGCAAGTAGGCTGAATCATATTGACAATCTCGTCGATAGGCTTATAAGCTTGAGGTGATTCGTCGATGGTATTTTGAGTAACCGTCGTAGAATAAATACCTTGCATACTATCTTTAAACTCGTCAAGCGTGATAAATTTTTTAGCGTCAGATCTTGAATAAAGTCTACCTGCGCCGTGTGGGGCAGAGTAGTTCCAATCTTCGTTGCCTTTACCGATAGCGATAATACAGCCGTCGCGCATATTTATAGGGATTAGAAGTCTTTCACCGCTATAACTAGACACTGCGCCTTTACGGATATAGTTTTTGTCGTCAATATAGTTATGAACCGTTTCAAAGCTTGAAAAAGTTGAAACGTTTAAATGCGACAAAATTTTATCCCTTATTTCTCGTCTGTTTTGTTTAGCAAACTCTTGACAGATTTTCATATCGTGCAAATAAGCTTGCATATCTGTGCCGTCGAGATAACAAAATTCTTTTAAAATCTTCGATTTTTCAGGATTTTCCTTGCAAATTGCAATCGCGCGTTTTTGGTAGATTGAAGCAACTTGCTGACCTAGATTTCTTGAACCTGAGTGAACGATAAGATATTTATTTTGTTCATCGTCAATATCAACTTCGATAAAGTGATTTCCACCGCCTAAAGTGCCGAGAGAGCCGTATAGCCGAGAAAGATTTGCAAGTTCCTTAAAGCAGTATAAGCTTTCTACAAGCTCAACGCCTCTAATTTGCTTTTTGTTGTAGTTAGTTCCTGCCGGTATATTATTTTTTATAAATTTATCTAGACTCGGTAGATCGATTTCAACGTCATTAATACAAGTTGTAAGCATACCGCAACCGATATCCACGCCGACCACGTTAGGAATAATTTTGTCTGTCATTTTTGCTGTAAATCCAACCACTGCGCCGATACCTACGTGAACGTCAGGCATAATACGGACTTTAGAATTTGCAAAAGGTGGTTGGGCTATTAAGTTGTAAATCTGGTTAAGCGTTTTTTCGCCGACCGTTTCAGAAAATATCTTTAAATCGTATTGCATTATTATAAAGAAGTTGGCTTTTGACCGTTACTTGTTAAATACACAAGATCTTCGCCGTAAACGTTTTCGTAAAGGTCTTTCCATATTTCATAGTTTTTATTAAGCATAATTTCAGTGTTTTCGCGAACTGACTTGTCTTTGTCTGGATAAATTGCAGGAAGTACGTGAACGGTGTATTCCTGAACAGGAAATCCGTCAGGATCAAGCGTATCGCTGTCTTTCATCGTTATAAAGCAAGGAAGAACGGGCACAGAATTTTTTGCTGCCATATTGAACGCACCTTTTTTAAGTGGCTTTGGCTTTTTGTAATTCCACCAAAGGCTTTGTTCAGGGTATACTAAAACGAAGTTTCCGTCTTTTAATAAAAAGTCGGTTGCCTTCATAAATTCTTTCATTGTTTCATAATTGCTTGATAGTGGTAACGTGTTGCAATTTCTCATTAAAAAGCCGTAAAAACCCGGGAATGACGTGTAATTTCCTTCTTTTATAACGCGATAAAACTTCTTTTTCTGCTCGGCAATATCGTAGACCATTTGAATGGCAAAGCTGTCGAACGGATTAAAGTGATTGCAGGTTATAATTGCGCCCGTTTTTAGGTTTCTGAAATGCTCGATACCATTGATTTCTTTAATAATCATTTGATTATTTTTCAAAAGCTTTTTAACGAATCTTCTTGCAATATGAAAAGCAAATTTTGCTTTGAATTTTTTAGCAAAACTCTTTCTGTAATAATCAACTCCGTCAGGCATTAAGACTTTCGAAGGGGGATCTGCTTCGACGTCTTGGTCGAACTTACCTTCGCGTTCGAGCTTTTCGATTTTTTTTAAAATTCTCATGCGGTCAACCGACTTTTTTTGATTGACGCAAAGCATATTGAAATAGTTATCTTCGCGATTAGTTTCGTTTATTGCAGTTTGTAAAAGTCTGTCGCAAGACTCGGCGTCGTTCTTTCTTTGCTCGTCGGTATAAGAGTTTAAATCGTCTAAAATAGACTCGTAAACTTCGGTCTCTTTAGCGTATTTCCAGAAATAATCTTTAAGTCTGCAATCGTGATAGTGCCAAGGCTTTGAAACCATAATGTAGTGAAGAATTTTATAATCTTCTTCCTTTACGGGGATTTCGCCGAAAACTTCTGTGTTCCAGCCTTGATCTACAAATAGAACCTTATCTTCGCAGATAACGTTTAGATAATCTTCGTCTTGAGTAACGACGAAAGAGTAAAATCCCAAAAGGTCGCAAAATCTTTCTAAGACTGCGTATTCTCTAAACTTTTGACAGTTGATTAAAATAACACCTGCGTTGAAATAGTTATAGCGAGAAATACCTAAGCAGTATTCAACGTATTCGCCGTAGCCGTTTACTTGAACCATTGCTTGCTCGTTACAAGCACCGACGAAATTGTCGCCAAGATCCGTTTTATAAAGTTTAGCAACGTCGGCTAGAACGATTGTGTCGCTATCTATGTATAAAGCCTTGTCAAGATCGGGGTACATTTCTGCGATAAATAAGCGATAGTAAGTCGTTTTAGAGTAGTAGTCGCGGATAGGTAATTTTTCGCTGATTGACTTTAAATAATCGGTAACGTCAGCGAAAACTATTTCGACGTTTTTCGTTTGAAGTCTTGAGGCAATTTCTTTAATATTTTCAGAAATACCCGTGTTTAGCACGGTTATTAAGTAATTTTCGTCGTCTGACGAGTTTTCTATAAGTGATTTTATCGACACGATTGTGTACTTTGAAAAAGCATCGTCGACCGCGTAAAAAATATTAATCTTTCCGTTATCCATAATTAATCCTTTATTTCTCTTTCTTTAAACTTTCGTGATAAATAAATATATTCGTATAAAACGTCGTCAAATTGATAATATTTAAAAACTTTGTGAACCTTACTTACGTGCCACTGCTTTATATTGTCAGTGTGTGGGTAAGGTAGCCAGAAAAGTCTTTTAGAAAAATGTCTGACGACGGTGTGCTTATGCAAAAATTTTTGGTCGTTGAATTTTTGTGGAAGCATTTTCTTTTTAGTGGTTGATCTGATTAGTGCGCTCTGGTCTGCAAAGACGAGTTTTTTAGTGCGAATAAGCTCGCGCGCCTTTTCAAAGATACCCGTTTTTTTCATCATTGGCATATTAAAAAGAAGAACGCCTGCGTTTATGTAGTTTGGTTGAATAAGATATTTTCCGTAGTGGTCGCGTGCGGCTGCGTATTCGTAACCCTCAACGTCGATATCGTACAAAAGATGAATATCGCGATTAAACATTATATCAATATCAAGATATAAAATTTTGTCGGGAAGCTCGGCTTTATCGGCAAAAAGTCTTAAAAGAGTGTACGGCGAGCAGTAGCATCCTTCGTTAGGGGAATACCCAAACTCTTTTTCATAAATATCCGTTACGTCAATTTTAATAACCTTGCCGTTAGGGCTGTAAGTTTTTAAAATTTCGTTTAAAAACTCGATTTGACTGTCTGAAATTGCAGTGTAATTAGGACTTTTTCTCGTCAAATCCATGGTTAAAACGTAAAAATTGTAATCGTCAGGCTCGCTTCGTTTCAAAATTGAGAGCATGCAGGTTAGCGCGCCGTCAAAAACTCCGCTGTTTCCTGAAAATAAAACGTTAATCATCTTGATTTACTTTATCCTTTTCAATGTCTTTTTTAATGTATTTTATAACTTCAATATCTGATTTTTCAGATGCTTTTACCATAGCAAGGTAAACTTCGTCGCGAAGTTTTTTTCGTTGCTCTTTAGGTGGCAAACTCTCGTCTGCAAAGAACGGTCCGTCAACGACCGTTACGATATTTACGCCTTTACCGTGCTTTCTTTTTCTGTAAGTGTTAACGAAAGAAAAAACGGGGAGCTTTAAGTTTACAGGATAGCGAAATGAGGCGTCGGTAAACGGTCTGATCTTAGTGTAGTAAGGCCAAATATGCGCTTCTGGATAAACTACGACAGCGTTTTTTTCGTTCAAGCGTTTTTCAAGGGCTGTAACGAAATTCTTGCTTGCCTTAAAGTCGTCAGGAAGTGGCAACGCGCCTAAAAACGGAGTAATTTTTCCTAACACGGGCATAGATACGTTGTTTGGGTGAACGATAAGATAAACGTCTTTAGGAATTGTAATAAACGACGGTATAACTGCGTCACCTATGTTTTGGGTGTGGTTGCCGTACAAAAAATAACCGCTTTTTTTATAAGCCTTTACGCATTTTTTATTTTCTATTTTGTGATGGAATTTAAGCTTTAGGTAAATATACGCAAGCGGAGTTGCAATCACGCGGTAAAAAAAGAAATGGCAAATCTTATAAAATAGAGAGTTTGAGTGGTATTTGTATTTACCGTCAATTTTTTTCGGTTTTATATTGTCACCGCTGAACTCGTCGTTAAGTTCGTCGGTATAGTATATAATTTTTTCTTTCATATTACATAATTTTCCAGTTTGCTGTAGCCATTATACAATAGGAATATAAACTCTTTGTAAACTTTTGATAATAAATTTAAAATCCGACAAAATTTTACAGTGAAATTTTTGCCTAGAGTTGAAATATTTTATATTTATTTATTTGACAGAGATTTTCAAAAGGTTTATAATTAAAAACCTAAGAAATTATTTTTTTTACGGGAGTTAAAAAAATGCGTAAGATTAACGAAGAATGCGGAATTATCGGTATTTTCGGTCAAAAAAAGCAAAACGTAGCACAAATGACTTACTATGGACTTCACGCACTTCAACACCGCGGTCAAGAAGGTTGCGGTATTGCAGTAAATGACGACGGCGTTTATAAATTACACAAAAACACTGGTCTTGTTACCGAAGTTTTTGACGTAAGAACGCTTGAAAGTTTAGGTGAAGGCAATATTGCGGTCGGTCACGCAAGATACGGAACGGCAGGTAGCAAAGGCGCTGTAAACTGTCAGCCTATCGTCGTAAACCACGTTAAAGGCAATTTGTGCGTTGCACTAAACGGTACGCTTGTTAACTATGCAGAACTCAGAAGTGAACTTGAACTTGAAGGTGCAATGTTCCACACAACTAGCGACGCTGAAATTATTGCGTACGTTATAACCCGTGAAAGAATTAAATCAAAATCTATCGAAGAAGCCGTTAATCGCGCTATGGGCTTACTTGAAGGTGCTTTTTCGTTAGTTATTGCAACTTCTACTAAGGTTTTAGCCGTTCGCGACAAGTTCGGTTTCAGACCGCTTTGCTATGGCGTAACTGACGACGGAACTTATATCGTAGCGTCTGAAACTTGTGCGCTTGACGTTCTTGGTGCAAAGTTTATCGCAGACGTTACCCCTGGTGAAATCGTGTTGTTTAATAAGCAAGGCGTTCAAAATATTAAAGATAACTGTGGTAAGGTTCAAGAATGTCCTTGTGTATTCGAATACGTATACTTTGCTAGACCTGACTCGGTGGTTGACGGCTCAAGCGTTCACGAAGCGAGAAAGAGAGCGGGTAGATTTTTAGCAATGGAACATAAGGTCGAGGCTGACGTCGTTATAGGTTGTCCTGATAGCGGTATCGACGGCGCGATAGGTTATGCAGAACAATCTGGTATTCCTTACGGCTTAGGATTTTTAAAGAATAAATATATTGGTAGAACGTTTATTCAACCTGAACAAGGTATGCGCGAAAAAGCGGTAAGGATGAAACTTAACGTTATTAAAGAAACAGTCGCTGGAAAGAGAGTAGTTTTAATTGACGACTCAATCGTTCGTGGAACGACAAGCGTTTACGTTGTAAAGCTCTTAAGAGAAGCTGGCGCAAAAGAAGTTCATATGCGCGTAACAAGTCCTAAATTTATCGGCGCTTGCTATTACGGAACGGATATTGACTCGCCGGATAAGCTTATTGCAAACAAGCATACGACTGAAGAAATCGCAGAGATTATCGGCGTTGATTCGCTAGGATTTTTAAGTATTGATAGCGTTAAGAAAATTCCGTCAAATTACGCTTGCCATAACTACTGTATCTCTTGCTTTACAGCAGAATATCCAACTAAAAAGCCTGACCTTCAAGGTAAATCTAAATTCGAAAGCAAGATAACAAAAAACGTATAGAATAATTAAGTTAAAAAACCTTTGAGTTGATAGTAACTCAAAGGTTTTTTTGTGTTAATTTTTAAGTTTTATTTCTTCTTAAAGATTGCAATAAGCTCTGCAAAAGTCTTTTTCTTGATAACGAACCAGAAGATAGCAAATCCGCCAAATCCAACGACTGCGACAGAGCCGATAGCAATACCTACGATTGCGCCGGTGCTAAGTCCACTTTCAGGTTGTTCAGGACTAATTCCACTAGATGCGCTTGACGAATTTTCTACGCTTGACGAATTATTTGAACTACCCGTGCTTGACGAATTTTCTACGCTTGACGAGCTTGATGAATTGCTTGAATCGTTAGGGGAGCCTGCGTTCATTTGATAATCACAAGTATCGCACTTGCCGTTGTTATCGCTGTCGGTGTGTGCTGCTTTGTTTGCTTTATCTCCGCAAGAACACTCGTTCCAATGTTCGTTTGCATCGCTTTCCCAAGCCGTGCCGTGATCGTGAACGTGGATAGGCTCTACTTTAACGTACTTGTAAGAGCTGAGATTACTCTCGTTAAAGTCGGTAGCATCGCTGCCGTCCTCGTTGACGCTTGCGGTCATGGAATAATCGCCTGTAACGGTAGGAACGATGGAAACTGACCCGTCGCTTTCGGTAACGTGGATAAAGGCGTGTCCCGCTTCTTTGGTGGAGATCTCGAGCGTGCCGCCGCTGACAACGATCGAGCTATCCTCCCACAAGATAATACCATCACAGTCGGCGCTGAGCTTCAAGCTACCGCCGTTCATTGTGAAGTCGCCTTCGAGATAGATCGTATAAGCATTCTCTCCCGTTGCGCTTGCCGTGATGGTGCCGCCGTTCATGAGGAAGCTTTCGTATGCGCAGATCGCGCCCGGGGCATAGTCTGCAACTGCATTTATCGTGATGCTGCCGCCGTTCATTTCGAAGGCATATGTGT
>JAFQWV010000001.1 GCA_017407325.1 Clostridia bacterium
TCTTACTCAGTTTTATCAAGAAAAACGACTTTAAAGTTTTTGGCTATTACCGCATAGGCTTAGGCGCACTTATAATAATTTTAGCCCTAACCCCTATTTTATAAAAAATTTACGGCTCGAGGCGACGCCCCGAGCCGTTTTATTTAGTTTTTTACTAAAATCTTTTCGTGTTTTATTTTTGCAAACCGAGTAAGTAAAAAGAATAGCAACACGTAAAGAGTCGTACAAAAGATTATGACGAAAGCAATCAATATTGATGCAAAATTTGCGTTATATTCATTAAAATTTTTAAATACCGCAAGCCATATTGCTTTTTTAGAAAAGATTGCGTAAGGATACCACTCAACGTTGAACGCGTAAAGCCCGACCATTTTTACTGTAAACGCATAAAGTAGCGGATACGTAGAGAAGGCAAAAGTAATTTTTGTACTCATTTTTTCTGGCGTTTCTAAAACGAAAAAATATACTGTTGACGCAATAGTCAATACGTAATGAATATATATTCCACTTAAAAAATTAAGAAAATTGTCACGCTGAAAATTAACAAATCCATACGGAACGGCTGAAAACCCTTGCGATGCGGTGTACGCTATTAACGTCAAAATTTCGTTAGCCGTTAAAAAAGTTATTAGATATTTATTAGTTAATATTTTTAATAAGCCCCTATTTTCTAAAAGCACTGCAAAAAATCGCAATATCCCCCAAACAGAGTAGGTAAATAACGACAAATACGTAAAATACGTAAACAGCGATCCACGTCCTATATCTGCGATTAAAAGCTCCATCTCGTTAAGTGGATGATAAAACCAGCTCGGCCCGTCGTAGCGTATTACCATATCAATAAATATGTATAGCCCTATTGCGCATAAAACAAAATATATAAGCGCAACCAAAAATCGGCGTTTGTCAAATTCTTTTTTCATATTGCCAATATTTTAACACAATTTTTTCTTTTTGTCTAGACAAGTTACCCTTTTATCAACTACTTTTTTATGATTGTCGAAAGTATTTTTGTAACAAATCGGACAAATATTACGTATAATAAAATTGACAAACAAAGGAGATTTTACTATGTTTTGTTTTAATAATAACAACGGTTATAACGGTCGTTATAACAACGATAATTGCAACCGTTCTTGTAATAATAGAGTAATCGTCGGCCCGCAAGGCCCACAAGGTATTCGTGGAACGATGGGCTTACCTGGTCCGACTGGTCCTACTGGTCCAGTGGGACCTATCGGTGCAACAGGTCCACAAGGCCCTATCGGCCCAACAGGAGCAACTGGCGCTACTGGTGCAACGGGCGCAACTGGTGCTGTCGGCCCACAAGGTCCTATCGGTCCAACGGGTGCAACTGGCGCTACTGGTGCTGTTGGTCCAACTGGCCCAACTGGTCCAACTGGTGCGACGGGTGCAACTGGTGCAACGGGTGCTACAGGGGCAACAGGTCCGACTGGTCCACAAGGTCCTATCGGTTTAACTGGTGCTACTGGGGCAACAGGTCCAACAGGTCCGACTGGTCCGACTGGCCCAGCCAGCGCAAGCGATGCGTTATTCGTGGGAAATCCTGATACATCCACGGTAGCAAGCGATGCACTCGTTCCTTTCGGCGCGGTAGTAACCGCAGTTGGCACAAGTGCAGAGTTTACACCACCGTCAACCGTTACGCTTGATGCGGGAACTTATTATATAAGTTTTCAATCGAACGTAACAAACAGCGAAGGCTCGACTGGTGAAATCGGTGCAACGTTAAACGTAAACGGCGTAGCCGTACCAACGGCAACTATCTACGTAACTACTGCTGAAAGTTTAAACGTAACTTTACAGCACTTAATTACGGTAGCTGACGGAACTACTATCACCGTAAGCAACGAATCAACTGACGCAAGCGATTATCAGTCGTCGACAATTTTCGTTTTAAAAGTTGAATAAAAAATTTGCGCGAAGGCAGTTTGCCTTCGCGCAAAGTCTTTATATAGGTTGATTAATTAATATTTTGTAACGTTTAGCGTTCCAAAGTCTGCAATTATTTCATAGTTGTCAGTCGTATCAATTTTCTCGCCGTTTTCATAGCGATAAAACTTTATTAAGGACGTATCGAACAGATTTATTTTTTTTGTTACACCTTCCTGATATTCGTAAAGATAAATTGCGTTCGTAAAGCTTGGAAGCTCGTAATTTTCTACCCAAGACACAGCACGGAAATCAACCGTTACGCTATTATTATCCACACTGACTAAGCTCGCGTTTGGATCGGTTATACTTTCATCGTAAACGACCGATTTAGACTCTGTAGATACGTACACTTTCTTTTTCTTTATCTCTATAAGCGATTTTAACAGCGTAACTTCGTAGTGGTCGGTTAAAATAACTACGTTTTCGCCGTCAGTAAACTCGCTGTCAATAGTTGCAGGTATTCCATTTATTAAAATATAAAATTCAGTAGCGATTACGTCGTACGTGCCAGCTTCTTGTGCCGTCTCTTTTAAACCGTTTTGAGAAATTTCTATCTGCATAGAAATTTCATGACCTGAGAGAAGCTCCCCGTCTAATATCCAATAATCTTCATTCGTAATCTCAACGATCGAACCGTCGTAAGAAGTCTTAATTTCGTTAGGTCTTACAACAAGTTTAATTGTTTCTACCGTCAGCGAGCCGTAAGTAGTTTCAATACTGTAATTTTCTGTTACGTCATTACCGTCAGCATCTTTTATCACGCACGTATCAATCGCGTTATTGTGAATTTCGCCTATCTCTGTTATTGATTTAGTAGAAGTAATTTCTACGCTGTGACCGTAGCAGAGTTTATAATTGCTGTTAACGGTAGTTTCAGCATTAAAACTAGTTAGTGGCGTGCGATCGTATTCTTTTTTCTCGTCAGTAGGCTTTATCGTTATACTGCGTTTTGTGACGGTTAAAGTTGCATCGTAGCAATTAAACTCGTAGTTATGCGTTTTGTCAATATCGTTTTGGTCGTAAACGTTAATTTCTTTTGCAGAAACGGTTTTACTTCCAACGTCAACTATATAATCGTCAACGTCAACGACTGCGTAATGACCTTTAATTAAACCGACACACTCAAAATTTTCGATATATAGTGGTAGCGCATCGTAAACCTTAGAAACGTCAAAAAGGTTAACGTCCACCCGTTTTTTCTCTATCGTCAATTTACCGTATTCGTAAATAACGTTATAGTTATCCCAAACAGGATAATTTTGCGAGTCGTAGACAAGAACTGTCAATACATTATCATAACCGCCTTCGCGATAATCCACAACGCTTGTAGCATAGGAAATAAAGCAATAATCACCCGGAAGCAGCCCTTCAACAGAATACTCTCTTGATTCTAATTCCGTTCCGTCATAAATTTTAGAAGCGCTTGACGTTTTTACGATTAAGTCCTTGCCCAGCACGGTTAACGAGCCACTTAAAAGTGTTACGCGATAATAATTAGAAACGTCTAACCCGTTCTCGTCCAAAATTTTCCAGCTTGCTATTTTACTGTCGCTCTTACCGGCCTTAGTCTGACTTCCCGCGTACGTTACAGAACTAAAGCGATGACCTTCTACAAGCCCTACACTTGTTGTAATTTCAAATTCAGTTGGCGTAAGTGGTTTACCGTCATATACCTTTTCGACAGCCTTAGGTCTTATAGAAATATTTCTCTGAGTTACCGTAAGCACGCCACTTTGCGTTGTTACTTTATAGTTATCCGTAACGACGTTATTTTCAAAATCGTAAATTTCAAAATCTGTTATAATATTGGTAAACGAGCCGACAACCGTAATCGAGCCACTGGTTTTGATTTCAGCGCGATGTCCAGATGCAAGCGAGCCACCTCCAACTTCACACTCATCTGACTCAAGCGGTAACGCATCGTAAGGTTTGTATACGTCTTTCGGCTTAAGCGTAACCGAGCGTTTTTCAATAGTCAAGCTCCCGTAAGTGTACGATATATCGTAACTTAAAGTACTTTCTTCACCGGTTGGTCGGTAAATTCTAACTTCTAAAGTATTCTCTGTCGAGCCTACGTTTTTAAGCGATGCCGGATTGTAGCTATACGCCACGTCTCCACTACCTAAACTTCCGTTTGAAACCCAAAAATGAGCATAAGTTTGTTCTTCACCGTTATAAATATGTCTACCACTGTACGAAGAAATTGTTATCGCCCGTTTTTTCACGGTCAAGTTTCCGTAAATATACTCTATATCGTAGTTTTCCGTTATTTTTTCATATCCACGGTATATGTCAACTTTAAAAATATTTTCTATACTATCACTTAAAGTCAAAGTGGTATAATCGCTAATAATCGCGCTATCGCCGTATATTAAGCCCTTTTCAGAAACGACTTCAAAGGTTTGGTTAACAAGTGGAATACCGTCGTAAACCTTAGAATCCGAAACGCCCTTTAAAGTTATTTTTCTCTTAGTAATGGATAGAAAACCACAGTCGAATATCACGTCGTAAAACTGAGAAACGTTCAAGCCGTAATTATTCGTAACAGACCAATCAGGCTTGTTTTCCATCACGCCAAAATCTCTGATATTGTCATTAAAAGAAAGATTTAGTCTTTCGCCGTCAGCCGTGCTTCCACTTGTAATTTCATATTTTGAGCAAGATAGATACGTTCCGTCGTATTCTTTTTCTGCTCCGTCAACTTTAACGCTTATCACTCGCTTATTGACAGAAACAGTTTCGCTTATACACCTTATATTATAATAATCGGTAACGTTTTCGCCTTTCTTATTTCTTATTTCAACAGAATTTAATTGCACGCTTGCGTTAAATTTCAGATTGACAATACTTGATTTATTCCAACGAATTTTATCTTCTACTAAATAATCGCCTTTAGCAAGCTCGCACTCAGCAGTTATCCCGTCACCGTAAGTTATTACGTTTTCTTTAACAGAAATAGTGACTTCTCTTTTCTTAATAGTGAAAGTAGAAATCTCCGTATAATTCTTACCGCCGTATCCTTTTAACGCATAACCGCGAACTTCGTACTCACCGGGCGCAGTCGGTCTTTCGCCCCTTGCCCACTCGTCGTCACCAAGCTTTCTGTATTCGTATCCCATAAACGCAAACAGCGCGCCCCCACCCGAACGGTAATTGTCGCCGTAAACCACGATTTCTTGCTGGTTAAGTTCTTTGTAAATTTTACCCTTAAAACCTAAAAAAGTGGCAAATAGCGCGATTATCGCGCATAATAAAGCGCAAAATGCCACCTTGTGCCGTAAAATAAAATCTCTTACGGCACTAAGCTTTAGTATTTTGTTTTTGTAATTAGAATATAGCATTTTGCTCCGATTAATTAGTTTGGTATAAAAATTACGTCTTGTGGTTCAACAACAGCACGGTAACTTGAACTTACGTCAATACCATTTGAGTTAAATATTCTGATACTGTAAATTTCACTGACTTCAACAACAGTCGGATAGCCAGATAGCTCGCCAATTTCGTAGACAACGCTAAGAAGCTGGTCACCTGCGACTAATCCACGAGCTGTACTTCCAATTTGCTTAGTAGTATCACCTGCAGTGTAATTTACGCGTGTTTCTGTTATCGTTACGTACAAATCAATAGGTGTGACGGTCAAGTTTCCTAAAACAGAACTATCTAACACGTAGTTTTGTGTAAGAACGTTATTATCAAGATCGGTTACAACGTACGAAACTTTATTTTTCGAAGTGCCTGCCGTCGTTTGCGAGCCTATTACCCCAAGCACGCTCAAGGTGTGACCTTCTAATAATTTAGTATCGTCAACAATTCCATAGTGACCGTTTGCAACAAGCGGTGTGCCGTCGTATGCTTTTTCAGCGCTGTCTGTCACTATCTTCAGAACGCGTGGCTCTATGGTTAGCCAACCTAAGTCAGTAGTTTGATCTAAATAACCAATATCGTAATTTGATGAAACGTCGTTTCCGTTCGCGTCAAGAATTAAGAAACCACCTTCGCTTGCCGAAAGCACTCTGTTTTGATAATTTCCTGCATTAGTCACGCTTATCGTATTAAACCAAACGGTTTCGTCGATATAGTGACCGTCTTGAAGTTGACTGTCGTCTACGATTTCAACTAAGCTTGAGTCGGTTCTATGTTCATTTCCGTCGTATTCTACCGTATATGACGGTGTTTTAACGTAAATGGTATGTCTATTTTCGAACACTTTAAGCTCGCCGTATTCGTAAATTATTTGATAGTTTCCTGAAACGTCAGTCTCGCCGTTTAAAACTTTTGCAAAACAAGCGTTTCTTGCCGTACCAATTTCTGTAATCGTTCCGGTAATTTCGACTGCTAACTCGTCACCGTCAAGTAGCGAGCCCGAATAGTCCCAATCATCTTCGGTGTTTTTAGTATGCTCTAAGCCGTCATACGCCCAATTACCACTTGCAGTGCTAACCACAATTCTTCTCGGATTGACTTTCACAAGCCCGTAGACGAAGGAAAGCGAATAGTTATCGGTAACGTCTTCACCTTCACCGTCAGTGATGATAGTTTCCGTTATCGAGTTTGCACTCTCACCCACCTTTGTTTGCGTGCCAACGCAGGTTGCGTTAAGCTCGTGGTCCAAAACAAGACCTATAGGCTCGATAAAACTGTCGATAGGCGCCGTAAGTGGAGTTCCGTCGTATTGCTTTTCTAAAGAATTAGTATAAATTCTCAAAGGTTTAGGCGTAACCGAAAGAGTCCCGTCGTGCGCAGTTATCGTCCACAAATGCGTAACGTCGTTGCCGTCTGCGTCAACAACAGATACTTTCGGCGTGTTTGGCATTTCACCAACGTAAATTATTTCATCTTCTATATTAACTTCAACGGTATGACCTAAACTGTAAAGTCTATCCTTGCCACTTTCTACTATGTAACCTTCTTCAGAATGTGGCTGACCGTCAAACACAAAAGATTTGGATAACGCTCTGACGGATAGCTCGTTTGCTAAAACCGAAAGCTTACCGTAAGTATATGTTATACCGTAATTAGAGGTAACGTCTTCTCCGTCATTGTCAGTAATAAACGCTGTAATAACGTTTTCAATCTCGCCTACCTTTGTAATTTCCGACACGGCAGAAACTTTAATTTCGTGTCCGCGAAGTAGCGTGCCTTGTACAATTTCAAATTCGTCAGGATCGGCAAACAGCGGAGTATTGTCATAGTACTTTTCACGACTTCCACTAATTATAGTAAGCGAACGTGGATTGACCTTAAGATCAGCTCCTAGATATTCTATATTATAGTCGCCCGTGACGTCAGCACCTTGCGAGTCGGTAATTTTAGCAGAAATTTCTGCCCTTCCTACGCCTACTTCCGTCTGCGAGCCTGTAAAGAAAACTTCAATCTCGTGACCTTTTAAAAGTTCACCGTAAGTTATTTCATACTCGCTACACTCTAAGCTTGTTCCGTCGTATTCTTTCTCGCAATCAACTGCGCTAATAATAAGTTTACTCTGGCGAGTTTTTACTATACCGGTTGACACAAGCACGAAATAAAAGGCAAGCAAAACAATCACGCCGATAATCGTGCACGTTGTTAAAAATATTAATTTCGACCTTGCATCTTTCATAAAAAACCCCGTTTAATCGTGTTATTTAGCGACTTTTATGCGTTTTGTTCTAAATGAGTTAAATATTCTTTGCAAGACAGCATTTCGTTTTCGCCAAAAAGCTCTGTAAGCGTATCTTTTAATCCTTCTGCGTTATTCTTCACTAGCACCGGATTTTTCGCTTCAAGCTTTCTTAAAACCTTCTTGCATAGTATATCGTCTATCGCTTCAAGTTCTCTTCCTCCACAGGCAATAAATACAGCTATATAATCTCTTAACTGTTTCATTATTCTGTTACCAAAAGTTATCTTTAACGTTTTTACTAAATACTTATCAAGCTTTGATATCCTTCTTAAGTTTCTTTGGCTTATACTAAACTCTTTCTTTGCTCTGTCAACAAGCTTAATAAACGTCTTATACGATAGTTTTATTCCACTTGTTTCTTCTGCAAAAAAAGCGTTTGCTTTTTTGTCTAAATTCATTACCATTGCTCTGTCATATACCTTATCACTTATTGCAAAGGTCGAATCGTCGTTGTTTGCCGTTCCGATAAACCACATATTGCTTGGCAGTTTTATCTTTCCACCCTTTAAAAGCTTTGGGTCGTCCTTCCATACGTCGCTTACTACGTCTAAGTATCTACCCTCTTCGGTTGGTATTTCAAGAAGTGATAAAAACTCTGCAAAATAATATTCTACACGCGCTATATTCATTTCGTCTAGTACCGTTACGAATATTTCTTCGCTATAGTTTGCTTCGTATAATTTTTGTAGCAACGTCGTTTCGTTAAACTTTTTAGTAAATTCGTTGTAATATCCTATTAGGTCCGTTCTTTCCTTCCACATTGGTTGAACGGGTACGATAGTTGACGGATTTTGTAAAAACTCACCAAGCGCAAACGCTAACGACGTTTTACCCGTACCCGACATACCTTGCATTACTACTATTTTTGTTACTGCCAGACTTGCTACGAATTTTCTTATGTCTTCTATATCATAGTAAAGCCCAAGCTTTGATGCAGAGAAATTCCTAAACCGTTCGCAAAAGCTTGATAGCGTTACAGTCTTATCAAACTCGACAGGCTTTTTCAAAGCTTGCTCTCGGTCGGTTTTTGTCAGCATAAAAAACCTTTCACCACTATCTGGCTTTTTCTTATCCTTCTTTTCTTCAGGCTTTTCTAACTCGTTAGAAGCGACTTCTAAACGCGTTTCTGCATCGTTCTTTTTTAAGTTATTTTTAAAAACTACAATCGCCAAAAAAACGACGGCAAGTAAAAGTAAAAATGCAAGCGCAAAAATGACGTACATAGATTCAGTCCTTACCATAGGAACTGAAACAGATTGGTTAAGCTCGTCATTTTTCATAAGTCCGATAACAAGTAGCGCGCCAACCAATATTACGCCGAGTAATAAGAATATATATTTTTTTAAGTTGCTTTTCTTCATTTTGCACCTAATTGCATTTAATCGCGTTATTTAACGACTTTTTAATTTTTATCGTCAGGATTATCCTTCTTTTTCTTCCACAAAATTTCTCGTCTTATGCGCTTTTTGGTCTTAGACCATTGCGACTTGAAAAATTTAGAAAATGCGTCAAACTGCTGTTCAAGCTCAATAAATCTTTCCATTGAAGTATAATCTTCAGTATCGCCTATAAGATTATTTTGCGCCCTTAAACCGTTAAGCTGAGCCATTGCCCAAGACTTTTCTTCACTGAGCTTAGAAATAGTTTTATTGGCGTTTTCAAGTTGATTTTTCAACTCTAAAATCTCTAAGTCGTGCTTACTCTTTTCCTGCTTTATCCGATTTTCAGAATCAGCGATACTCTCTGACGCCTTTTGCTCAAGCTCAACGGTTTTTTGCTGATATTTTTGATCGAGCTCAGCCTCGCGCAAGCTAAGACTAACTTTTGCATTTTCTTCCCAATTCGCCCTTTCCTTTTCAACGCCAGCTAAAATATGCGAATTTAAATCGCCTACTTTACTTTGATATTCGTCTAAAACAGCATTTTTCTCTTCTTCTAAGGCGCGAATTTTTTCTTCGCATAGATACTCTGTTTCGTTAAGTCGCAAAAGCTTATCGTCGACTTCTTTTTTATAAAATTCAACGCTCTTTTCAAGTTGTGCTTTTTGAATATCGCACTCTTTGAGTTCATTTAAAGCATCTTCAAGCTTTACTTTTGTTTCTTTTAACCTGTTATTAACACTCTCAAGTGATTTATTGCGATCTTCAAGAGCAAGAATATACTCGTCAAGCCCACTCGATTTCGCCTTTTCGCGAAGTATAGCAAGTTTATTTAATATTTCAGTTTCTTTATCAATAGCAATCTGCTCGTTTTCTTTTTCGAAGTCTTGCTTTAAAGATTCTTCAAGCTTATTTCCGTGCTTATATTCAAGAAAAACTTTAAGCGCAAAAACTGCTGTAAGCTCGTCTATTATTTCATCGGTTAATGGAATAATACTTCTCTTTATTTTTTCCACCCTATACCCTTTTTTGTTGTACGAAGTCAAGAAATGGTAAAGGTCCATTGCGTGGATAAAGTTATTGTTCATTCTCAAAACGTTGGTCTTGGTGATAGGTGGTTTAATCATCGGCACTTTAGAAACTTCGCGCATAAGTGGTGTCATAAGAAGTGATGAAACAAGATGCGCAGCATTTTGAATACGGCCGATTATAGGCGCAGATTTTGAAAAAATTTCAGAAAGCGGATCATTCTTATCTTCGTCAAAAAGTTCAGTTGACAGCGTTATACGGCGCTTTTTGATACTAATTTCCTTTTTTACAACCATTTTTGCACGATACGTGCTACCCACTTCTAAAATTTCACCCAGGCGTAAATTTATAAAGTCTCTTAAGTAGCAAAGTAGCATGTATAAGAACCTGTTTTCATAAACTGCAAAGTCTGTTAAGTTTTCCACCATATAAAGCTTTTCCGGCAATATATCTTCACCTTCTTCAGGCTCTCTCGTTATTTGGTTAGAGTGTTTAGCAAGGTGACGAACACTTGCGTTCGATACTTTTCTAACCTTTTCAATAGGCAAAACTTCGCCGTTTTGAATGATGAACTGTCTGTCTTCTTCAATGGCTTTTGCAACGAATACAAGCTCTTTTTCAATTTTATCAACCCAATCTTCTTCAACTATGCAATAAGACCTTTCTGCTTCTAATTTATCGTCGTCGCGCGAAGCGCGTTTTACCGCATCAAAAAGCGCGCAAAGTTCTTTATCTTCAGAAATTTGCTCTCTAAAATCTTTAATTGCACGATAAATCGAGTTTAAATATGACATTTTAAATTTCCTATGCGTTTTGTTCTAAATGAGTTAAATATTCTTTGCAAGACAGCATTTCGTTTTCACCAAAAAGCTCTGTAAGCGTATCTTTTAATCCTTCTGCGTTGTTCTTCACTAGCACCGGATTTTTCGCTTCAAGCTTTCTTAAAACCTTCTTGCATAGTATATCGTCTATCGCTTCAAGCTCTCTTCCACCACAGGCAATAAATACAGCTATATAATCTCTTAACTGCTTCATTATTCTGTTACCAAAAGTTATCTTTAACGTTTTTACTAAATACTTATCAAGCTTTGATATCCTTCTTAAGTTTCTTTGGCTTATACTAAA
>JAFQWV010000004.1 GCA_017407325.1 Clostridia bacterium
ACAAAAAATGCGAAGGCTAAAACCTTCGCATTTTAAATTATTTTGCTTCGTGTCCTAATATTTCAACGTAAGCCATAAGGAACGGTGCAACGCCCTTTGCTTCGTTAGAAACGATTGATTCAGACAAGTAATATTCAAACGAGCCGTTTCTGTCAGAACTTAATCCTGCGACCTTACATATATCTTTAAGCTTGAAATCGCTTGTTTTAAAGTCGCCGTTTTCAAAGTCAGCGTCAGGGTTTACTTCAAACTTATTAATGCAAATACCGTTAAAAATACTCTTACCGATGTTAAAATAACTTTCGTCAAGCGCGCCCGTGTTTACGCCGTGTAAGATAGCGTAGGCAAAAAGTGAAGATGCGCTTGTTTCCAGATAGTTAGATTTACCGTTTTTATCTTTTGTATCGCCTTTATCTAAAACCTGATAGAACATGTGAGTTTCATCGTCCATAAACGGAAGTAAATCGTCAACTGCTTTTTTGAAATAGCCTTGAATAGTAGCCCAATCTTCAGGGTTGGTTTCTTTGTCGATAATTTCAGTTAAATCTGAAAGTGCTGCAAAGTACCAGCCCATAGCGCGTCCCCAGAAGCTAGACGATAATCCCGTTTCTTTATCCGCCCAAGATTGAGCTTTAGAAACGTCAATTCCGTGATAATAAAGACCAGTATCTTTATCTTTCATATATTTTTCAACGTTAGAAATTTGAGAAATAATGTCGCTATAATCAGGGGTTTTGCCTTCTTCCGTTCCGTAGGTTTTAATATAAGTTGCATAGAACGGTTGAGCCATATAAATACCGTCGAGCCAAATTTGTTGTTTGTATTTATTTTTGTGCCAGAAATTGCCTTTAGGTTCAGCAGCCGAAGTTCTTGGTTGATTTTCAAGTTGAGCGTAAAGTTTATCAATAGCGAGTTTGTATTTTTCACTACCTTTCTTTTCATACATTAAAAATAAAACGCGACCTTCGTTGATATTGTCAAGGTTGTATTCGCTTGTCGAATAGCCTTCCATACTACCTGAATCCTTTACAAGGTAATTCATATACGCGTTTACAAAATCCCAATATTTTTCATCTTTCGTAAGACCGTACAACTTGTAGAAAGAAGTCATCATACAGCCGTCGATATAGTTCCAAGTAGCGTAACCTGATTTTTCAGTATTCCAGAAAGGATTTTTATACGAGCCGTTTGTTAATATCATATTGATATAATGCTCAATATTTTCGTATTGATAGTCCAAAACGGTAGTTTCGAAAGTTTCGTCTCCACTTTCACCACACTCGCAAGATAGGTGGTAAACTCCACCGTCAAGATAAGTTGCTTCAGAAACCAAATATTCTTCGCTTACGATCTTTTGGTCGAATACGCAGGTGTGGGTAGAAGAAGATTCTTCACTAGACGAGCTTTTGTCAGATGAAGTAGAAGACGTTTCTAGTGTAGAGTTTTGTAATTGGCTAGACGTGCTTGCAGAATTAGAGCTTTCTTCTTCTACAACACTGCAACCAACGACTGTAAAAATTAATACTAACGAAATTATAATCGTTAAAAACTTTTGAAAAGATTTACTTTGCATACATATTAACCCATATTAATTTTAGTATATATAGTATATACTAAATGCTAAATTTAGTCAATTTTTAAGCCTATTTTGTGCTAAATTATGATTATAAATAACTGTATTTTGAAGATAAAAACGCCTTGCGAAAAATCTCGCAAGGCGTTAAGTTTTTATTAGAGAGTAACACCGTCTTTGAAGATAGAAATTTCACGATAGCCGTTAATTTCGTTTCTCGTTTCTTTTCCACTTGCAACTTCGATAAGGTAATCTAAGAACTCGTCAGTCAAAAGGTTACCCTCTAAGCAAGGTGACGCATCAAAGTCAATCCAATTTGCTTTGCGTTCAGCAAGTGAGTGGTTTGTAGCAATCTTAACCGTAGGAACAGGTGCGCCGATAGGCGTGCCACGACCGGTTGTAAATAAAATCATATGAACGCCAGCTGCGGTAAGGTTAGTTATTGCAACGATATCGTTACCGGGGCCGTTCAAGAGAGATAAACCGTTTTTAGAAAGTGTATCGCCGTAAGTTAAAACGTCAACAACGGTAGAAAGACCTCCTTTTTGTACGCAACCGAGCGATTTTTCTTCTAAAGTAGTGATACCACCGGCTTTATTACCAGGTGATGGGTTTTCGTATACCACTTGATTGTGGCGAATAAAGTAATCTTTAAAGTTATTGATAAGTTTTACAGCCTTGTCGAAAACTTCTTTAGATTCGCATCTTTCCATCAATAGGTGTTCTGCGCCAAACATTTCAGGAACTTCAGATAGAACGCAGCTTCCACCGAAAGAGATAAGCTTATCGCTAAGTCTTCCAACGAGTGGGTTAGCAGTAATTCCACTATAACCGTCGCTACCACCGCACTTTAAGCCGATTTTAAGTTCAGAAATAGGAACAGGTGTGCGTTTGAAAGTGCTGGCGTATGCTTTCAATTCTTCAACCAGGCGTACACCTTCAGCAACGTCGTCTTCGTGTTCTTGAGCGACCATAAATTTAACACGGTTAGGGTTTACGTCGCCTAAAACCGACTTAAATAAAGGGATATTGTTGTTTTCACAGCCAAGACCAAGCACTAAAACGCCACCTGCGTTAGGGTGTTTGATAAGCCCAGCAAGAATTTTTTGCGTAACGCTTTGGTCGTCACCAAGCTGTGAACAACCAAACGGGTGAGGAAAGAAAAACGCGCCGGTTTTTTCTGCTATTTTTTCTGCAACCTTATTTACGCAACCAACGGTGTTGATAATCCAAACTTCGTTTCTGATACCGACAGAGCCGTCTTCACGAACGTAACCTAAGAAGGTTTTGTCAGTGTCAACCTTAGGAATATCGTGGAATTTTGGATTATAACTGTATTCTAACTTATCGCTGAGATTAGTTTTAACGTTGTGGGTGTGAACGTGTTCGCCTTTTTTGATATCGCAAGTAGCGTGACCGATAGGGTTGCCGTACTTAATGATATTTTCGCCAGCCTTTATATCGCGTAAAGCGTACTTATGACCGTCGTTTAAATTAACTTCTACGTTGTCAAGTTTATTAATTATCATAGTTATTTCCTTGAAAAAATGAGATTATAAATATTTTTTAACTTCGCTTGCGATAAAGGTTAAGTCAGTATCCCAGAACGCAGTATTTGCTAGAATTTCGTCAACTGACTTATCGCGCATAAACGCACTTACTTCAGCATCGTCGTTTACAAGTTCAGTCTTTTCCTTGTAGAAACGAATTAAGCAAGCAAGAGAGAAGATTAAAGTATCTGGCATCTTGTTATAGCGCTTAATGTATTCTAAGATTGAAGGTAGAACGCGAACCTTGAACTTACTTACAGAGTTTAAAGCGATTGAAGTTAAATAGTGCTTTATGTAAGGGTTAGCAAAACGGGTAACTACGCTGTTAGCGTAATCGATAAGTTCTTCCTTTGGAAGGTCGAGCGTTGGGATAATTTCGTCGAAGATGCACTTTTTAAGGTGAGTACTCATAACTTCGTCGTCAAGACAGTCTTTAACAGTTTCAAGACCTGATAAAAGAGCGTAAGGAACGAGAGAAGTGTGTGCGCCGTTCAAAATTCTAACCTTTCTAGTGCGGTACATTTGAAGATTGTCGCAAACGATAATATTTAGTCCAACTTTATCAAACGGAACTTCGTTTAAAATAGCCTTAGGTCCTTCGATAACCCAAAGGTGGAAATATTCAGAAGTATTAACGAGATTGTCAACGTATCCTAAGCCCATATCTTCGCCACGTGGATAGCCGGTGTTGATACGGTCAACTAAGGTGTTGCAGAAAATATTTTCTTCTTCAACCCACTTTGCAAAATCTGCACCGTAGCCCCATTCACTTGCATATTTTAAAACGATTTCCTTAAGCTTAGCACCGTTTTTGTCGATAAGCTCGCAAGGAAGGAAGATAAAGCCGTTTAAACCAAGGTCAAAACGCTTTTTCATAAGAACTGCAACCTTAGCAGGGAAGGAAACAGGTGGCATATCGGTTGGAAGATCGCCTTCACGGTAAGAAATACCAGATTCAGTCGTATTAGATACGATAAATCTGAAATCAGGGTTTTCAGCAAGCTTTAAGTATGCTTCAAAATCAGCGTAAGGGTTTACGCAACGAGAAATAACGTTAACGACAGTCTTTTCAACGCCTTCAACACCACGAATTACGTGAGTGTATAAGCAGTCTTGATCTTCAAGCATGTCGCACATACCGCGTTCAATTGGTTGAACGACTACAACGTTACCGTCAAAGTCGCTTGCATCGTTTACCTTTTGTAAAAACCAATCAACGAAACCGCGTAAGAATCCGCCTTCACCAAATTGAATAACGCGTTCAGTACGCTTTACAGGTTTGATCATCTCATTAATTTTCATTTCCATAAGTGTATATCCTTTTCAAAAAAATTTTTAAATTAAAAATTAATTCCTAATTATTATACAATATAACAAAAGAATAATCAAGGGAAATTTTAAAATAATCTAAAAGTAGTAAAAAAGTTTTTTTGACGTTGACAATCAGCTTTCAATTTGATATACTTGTTACATTAAAATTTAAGGAAAAATTATGAAAGCAAAGAAAATTTTTGTAAGTATTATTTCAATGATATTTGTTTTATCTCTTACTGTTTTTGCCTCTGCTTGTGCAAATATAGGTAACGGTAATTCTAAAGATCAAGAAATAATATATTTGATAGATGCGTCGGCTAGTTGTTTGGCTAGTAGTGATGATATTGCGAAATATGTTCGAGATAGTGTTGAATCTGACGAAAAAAACAAAATTGGTATAATCGCGTTTGGCGCAGGTAAGCCTTATGTTTTCAAGAAACTTCAAACCAAACCCAAATTTCGTATTGAAGAAATTTGGAGTTTGTACGATAATCCACGTATAGACGACGAAGGTTTTATTATGACTACGGGGACTGATATAGCAAGTGCGATAAAGTTTTCGGCAACGCAATTTACAAATTATAGTAATTCTAGTCTTGAAAAACCGCTATCTAACTGTCGTTTAATTATTTTAACCGACGGTATTGAAACAGACGGTAACGCGACGACTGCCGCCAGTGAAGTTGCTTCTATGGGGCTAACTATTGATGCTGTTTACTTTGCGCCAAGAGATTATGCTGATGTAAATGAAGTTCAAATTGAAAATGTAGAAATACTCAATAGAACTCCAGTATTGAATCAATCCGTACAAGTAGATATTACTATTAAAAGTCATACATATCGTAACGGAACGACTGCGACATTTAATATTTACGACCTTAATAATTCAAATCCTAATGTACCAATTAAAACTTTGACAGAAGATATCAATTCTCCTGAAAAAACTGTAACTACGAGTGTTCAGTTTGAAACAAGTGGTGTTCACGCTCTTAAGGTTGAAATCGAACCGTTGTATGAAGATGAAAACAGTTTTAAGCAAAATAATGTATTTTATTCTTATGTAGTAGTTCAAGCAAGATCTTGTAAGATACTAATTATTAAAGGTTTTGGTGTTGATGCTACTGAGATAAAAACATTAATTGACCAGAATGTTATTGGCGCAAATGGATGTGAAATTAATGAAGTTAGACAGAGTCAAGCGCCAACTGATTTGTCTAAGTACAGTGAAGTAATTTTGGTGAATGTTAACTCATCTAATCTAAGCAATTCTGCTAGACTCCCTAGTAATTATGACATAGTTTTAAACAACTATGTAGCTAACGGCGGCAGTGTACTTACTATTGGTGGTGAAGAAACATATTATAATGGAAATATGGCTCAAGATAAGTTTAACGATTTCTTGCCAATAAATGTAAAACCTAAAAAGAACAACAATAAAGCAATAGTGCTGCTAATTGATCGAACTTCTGCAATGGTTGACGGAGCAGGTTCACAGGATTTCAGAAATCTATACAGCAAAACGCGTCTGCAAGTAATTCAAGAAGCTGTTACCGAAGTTCTTGCTGACGGAACATTCAATAAAGACGACTACATTGGGCTAATCTTTTTTGGTGGTAAGGATAATACCCCGATCGAAGCATTGCAATTAACTGCCGCATCTAACGTTTTAGGTATCAGCCGTGCAATTAATATGGATATCACGTCTCTTACAAGTGGGAGTAACTACTTGATTTCAACCGAATATAGACACGCACTTGAAGCCGCGACTAAAATGCTTCAATCTTTCCAAGTTGCTGAAAACAAGCATATTTTATTAATTTCAGACGGTGCGCCAGGTTCTTTAGATGCAGAATCTTCTAATATATCTAATTACCCAAACGGCGGTTGGAAATATTACGGCGCAAAATTGCCTGCTGGGTTTACCGCGCCTGAAGGAATTCCTGAAAAATGCTATACCGATTTTATTTATGATACGTATGGAATAACTACTTCTACAATTGCCATTTCGCCAGAGCCTGCTATTGCAGAACAATATTTAGACAAAATGGCGAATTCTGCTAAACAACTTGATAATAAAGATCACTCGCACGTAGCAAATACGCCTGAGGAAATTGCTGAAGCTATTTCTGTGGAATGTAAAAACATTCCTAGAAATATCAATGGGGATGTGTTAAAAGATTTACACTTAAGGCTTCAAGGCAATGAACTGACATCTATCGCCAGAGATGAAGATTTACCTAATTTAAATGGTTATAATGAAGTATCAGTTAAACAAGGCGCTACTGTTTTAATTGAAACTGGTGATGGCAACCCAATCTATGCTGAGTGGAGTTATGGCAAAGGTCGGGTTGGCGCACTTATGACAGATTTATCGAGTGATTGGGGTGAAGCACTAATTGCTGAAGACGAAACTGAAGGTCGAGCTATTATCAAATATTTGTTGCTTAAAAATATAGCGTCAAATTTTTCTGCGCTGACAACGGATATGAGTGTGGTATTTAGTCAAAGGAATTTTATGACTTCAATTACCATCAAAGATATATATAATCAAAACATTTTTCCTACTGACAGCGGAGAAGGTATGGGCTTTATTGAGTCTTATTATCACTATCCAAGTGATAAACTAGACCCAACGAACTATAATAAGCCTAACGGCTCGCCAATGTCTCCAGAAGAATACATTAACTACTTGTGTCCGTTCGACGCACCAGCCTACAAATACGACTCAATGACATTAGTAGCAGGTGAGTTTAAGAGTGAATTTAAGACGACGGAGTCAGGTGTTTATACTGTAGCTTTCTTAAGGCTTAACTCAAACCAAGAAATTCTTGATTCAACTCCACCTTATACCTTCGTAGTCTTCTCATATTCTGACGAATACGACACTTTCTACGACGCAGAGTTATCGCGTTCGATACTTTCTAATATATGTCAACAATCGGGCGGAACTTTTTCAGAATATCAGAAAAATTAAAACAAATAAAGTTAATCGGCGTTTATAAAAAAACGCCGATTATTAATTTACATTAATAAAAACTTGTGCTAAAATATCAAGCAAGGAGAAATGATGATAAAAACCGTAATTTTTGATATGGACGGAACGCTTACCGATCCTATGAGAAATTTTAAGAAAAACTTAGAATATTCGCTTTCAAAACTAGGAAAAAGCGTTCCGAGCGACGAAGAACTTAAAAAGTGGGTAGGTCCACCGCTTGGCGAGTCGCTTAAAAATTTTTTAAATTTAAGTAAAGAAGAAGCCGAACTTGCGCTTAGGTTTTACCGCGAAAACTACCGTAAATTAGGGCTTGGCGGAAACGATATTTATAAAGGTGTAAAGGATATGATCGTTTCGCTATATAATCGCGGAATAAAAATAGGGCTTGCAACCGCAAAACTTGAAGAGTTTGCAATCGGCGTTTTAAAAATGCACGACATTTACGGGTATTTTTCAGTAGTTAGCGGAGCAACGCCTGACGGTGAAAGAATTTTTAAAGGTCAAATTTTAGCCCACGCTTTAAAAAGTTTGACGGATGAAGAAAAATCTGAAACGGTTATGGTTGGCGACAGATTTCACGATATACTTGGCGCGCGCGAAAACGGAATAAAAACGATAGGCGTTACGTGGGGGTACGGCGACGAAGAAGAACTGAAAAGTTATGGTGCAGAATTTATAGCAAAAACGCCAAACGACGTTGTAAAAATTGTAACAAATGAAAATTTATAACCCTTTTAAACAACTGAACAAATTTGAAATTTGGCTTTGGATAAGTTCACTTTTTGCCGTAACTTTGTCGTTCGCTTTGCCTAAAGAAAAAGACGTACTTACGCTTATAGCATCGTTAATAGGCGTTACCTCTCTTATTTTTATGGCAAAAGGTATGGTTTTTGGGCAAGTTTTGGGCTTGTTTTTTGCGCTCATTTATGGGATAGTTGCGTTAATTTTTAGATATTACGGTGAAATAATAACCTATCTTGGTATGAGTGCACCTTCCGCAATCGCAAGTATAATTACGTGGCTGAAAAATCCATATAAAGATACCCACGAAGTAACGGTTAGTAAACTGTCGATAAAAACAAAATCGTTGATTGCCGTAAGCACTGTAGGCGTAACTGTTATTATGTATTTTGTTCTAAAACTTTTAAACACGCCGAATTTAATCGTAAGTTCAATATCGGTAACGACTAGTTTTTTAGCGTCTGCACTGCTAATATTCAGAAGTCCGTTTTATGCAATAGCGTACTCTTTAAACGATATAGTTTTAATAGTGCTTTGGATACTTGCATGTATGGTAAGTCTTTCATATATTCCAGTCGTAGTTTGTTTCGTCGTTTTCTTAGCAAACGATATTTACGCCTTTATAAACTGGCTAAAAATGAAGAAAAAGCAGGCTATAGCACGATAATTAAGTAATAAGGATATAAAATTATGGAAAAAATTGATATTAAAACGTTAAAAAAATGGGTGCTTGCACCCGATATGCGCTTGTCGCTCGTTTCAGGTGCTAGACTTGGTCGCATCTCAAAAAATATATCGCTGGTTTTAGATAAAAATTCAGAAGAATTTTCTCAATTAGTAACAGGCTATAATTTCGTAGTAGGAGATAAAACTATTTCTTGTCAATCGGTTGACGAAGTTATTGAAACGCTAGAAAAACTTGGGTTTATCTTAAACGGTACGGTTACAGTTAATTCTATCAACGAAACTTTCGATACTTACGCCGAATTTTTAGAAGATAAGAAATTCAAAACGGCGTCTATGCAAGAAATTTTAGATAAAGTCGAAAAATTAGGCGCAAATAGGTTCGTTTTAGTTAGCGACTTTGGTAATAACAAGTTATCACAAGTCTTTGCACAGGGTATTTTTGAAAATACACTTTCAGACGTTTTATCTGCTTGCAAATATTTATACGAAAATTTACAAAACTCTGAAATATCTTTTAACGGACTTATCGAAAAGATTTTTATCGAGTGGTCAAGTTGTTTTTCGGGTGTTTCAGCAAAAGACGGTTATCAGAAATTTAAAGAAAATACGAAATCGGTAAGAGAAGATGAAAACCTTTTACCTTTCTACGAACAGTTTGATTTTTTGTCAGAGTGTAAAATTTGCCTTGACGAAAGTATATCTGAAAAGACTGAAATCCCCTTCGATATCGAACTTGAAAAAGATGAGAATAAACCGCTAAAGAGTGCGTTAATCGACCTAGAGATAGGTTTTTCGTGTCACGCAGAAGCAAAAAACACGCTTTTAAAGACTTTTTCTTTTACCTTAAACGAAGATACGAAGGGTTATCTATTACAATTTGAAAACGATTATTCTATCGTCGGTTTTTCACACTTAGCCTTTTATAAAGATGAAAAACTTTTATTTAGTTCAAACTCAAAAACTAAACAACATTACCTTGTTAAAGAATAAATTGAAATAATAAAATGAAAAACGAGTTCTGACGAACTCATAGAAATTATATTTGATATAAAAATAAAGACCGTGGTTACAAACTGCGGTCTTTTATCATTTTATTCTTCAAAATCATTAAAGTATTCTCTATCAAAAAACTCTGATAGCGTTATACCTGCACCTTGACAAAAGGCTTTAATTGTTGATACCTTCGAGCATTTCGTTCTGCCTTTTATTAAGTCGTAAATTGCTGACGGTGATTTTCCGCCATTTAACGCCGCCTCGCAGACGTTTATTTTCTTTTCATTACAAATCTCATCAATTCTTTTAATTATTGCATCATTAATATTCATACAAACACCTTCGTGGAGTTCCATATAGGTATTCCACGAAATTATTATATGAATTATTAATTTTTTTATCTCGTGGAGTTCCACGATGTTGACATTTTTATAATTTTTTATTACAATTATAATGGAATTCCACGAAAAGTAGGTGCGTTATGCAAGTCTGTTTTATAGGTCATAGAAATATTGAAAAAACTGAAGAACTTATATCTTCATTAAAAGAAACGGTTGTAACGCTTATAAATAAAGGTGCGACTACGTTTTTATTTGGCAGTAAGAGTGATTTTGACGATTTATCGTGGGATGTTGTTACTGAACTTAAAAAGAAATACCCTTTTATAAAAAGAGTGTATGTTAGATCTTCGTATCAATATATAGATAAACTCTACGAAGAATATCTACTTGAATCTTTTGAAGAAACATATTTCCCACAAAAAATAGAAAACGCTGGAAAATTTTCTTATGTTGAACGAAACTATGAAATGATTGACAACTCTACTTATTGTGTTTTTTATTACAATGAAAATTATATTCCATCATTAAAATACCCGCCTAAACGAAATACTTTATTTACGACAAGGCGTAATAGCGGAACTAAGATTGCGTATGAATATGCAGTAAGAAAGAAGAAGGAAATTATTAATTTGTATAATTCAAATTCGCTAATGCGAAAATGATAATTGCTTCGCAACATTATAACTCGCTAACGCTCGAATTATAATCAAATTCTTTCGAATTTGACATTCAAGTCCTCTCAAAAACTATGTATCAAACAAAAAACACATACCCGACGGGTATGTGTTTTGTTTGGTGCGGCAGAGAGGACTTGAACCCCCACGTCGAAGACAATAGATCCTAAGTCTATCGCGTCTGCCAGTTCCGCCACTGCCGCGAAAGTAATTTTTGTTCAAAATTACTTAAAATTTAACCTGCCCCCGCATGTCCTTATGCAGAAACAGGGTAAAATTGGTGCACCTTCAGGGACTCGAACCCGGGACCCACTGATTAAGAGTCAGTTGCTCTACCAACTGAGCTAAAGGTGCATGCTTGGTGATCCATCGGGGACTCGAACCCCGGACACCGTGATTAAAAGTCACGTGCTCTACCGCCTGAGCTAATGGACCGTATTTGGCTGGGGTAGCAGGATTCGAACCTACGAATGCTGGAATCAAAATCCAGTGCCTTACCGCTTGGCGACACCCCAATATTAAGTTAGTAAGTAATAATGGGGCGAGCGATGGGAATCGAACCCACGACCTGCAGGACCACACTCTGGCGCTCTAACCGACTGAGCTACACTCGCCACAAAGTTTACTTATTGGCGCGCCTGAAGGGATTCGAACCCCTGGC
>JAFQWV010000005.1 GCA_017407325.1 Clostridia bacterium
ACCATAATTCTTATTTATTCTTTATTCTTTATTCTTTCTTATTTAATTAAAAGAGCGCCACTACCCACAATAAGCAAGCCCCAAAAATTCCACCGAGTGCGCCGATTATAAATTCGCCTAAGCCTTTTTTCTCGCCCTTTTCAAATTTCCTTATAAAACACGTGAAAACAACAGAACCAACAAGTACCAAAACACCTAAAACAGTCAAAATAATTTTCGTAGTATTTACAAAGCTTAAATTTAAAAAATAGTAGTTAATAACAACGAAAAAGTTGTTTAAAAAGTGAATTATTACCGATGGAATTATACTTTTTGACTTTATCGCGATAAGACCGAACAAAACGCCTGCCAAAAATTGATAAACTGTTTTTTCCGGACTCATATGATAAATCGAAAAAAGCAGTGCAGAAATTAATATAGCAAAAACTTCACCGTGCTTTTTAAGACCTGCAAGTATTACTCCACGGAAAATTAATTCTTCAAAAAGCGCAGGCGCTACACACACAAATAAAGTGACCGTTATTACCGACAGCACGCTTTTTTCGGGCAATGTCGAAGTTGACGGCTCGTAGCCGAGCTTTTGCAAAAAGCCTATAAAATAATTATTCGCTTCGCCAAGTCCAAAAACCATACCGAAAAAAATCAGCACGGAAAGCACGTAAAAAATCGGAGAAACATTTTTCAATCCTATACACGATTTCAAATCTTCACCTGTCACCTTCATACCGACGACTAACGCGATACAAAGCATTACCCCGCCAGCGATTACCGAAAGGTACTGATACCACAAAAGCCCGTCTGGATTTTCGCCTTTGGAAAGAATGCTTACGATGATTGAAATAAAGATAGACAAAATTATATAGCAAAGAACGGTAGTGGTGTAAAACACCCCTGCCGAACTTGAACTAATATCTAATTTTTGTTTTTTATCTTTATCAACCATAAAAAGCACCTTAAAAACCTGAATAACAGACTTATTTAGCGATATCTCTCTTTTTTAGCTTACTTTTAAATTTAATATTTTTTATCATTTGAAGCCAGTTCGTATCGTGTTCTTCACAAGAAAGAAGTTGCTTGATATTTCTTCTGTGAGCAAGCCACGTTACAAAAATAAACAAAAACAATAGCATACTCGCAAAGATAAAATAGCCCGAAACATTACTTATTACAAAATAGTCGTAATAAAGTTTTATAAGCGTTGCAATTACCGTCGGAGTCGTTGCAATAAACGAGCCGACAGCCCCCATTTTCGTTGCAAAAATGAAAATTAGTGCCAGCACCAATGAAATAAGTGAAAACTGCCAATTAATTACAAGTAGCGCACCGATAGTTGACGCAATACCTTTTCCGCCTTTAAAACCGTAAAACATTGGGAATACGTGACCGAGTACAACGGATAAACCTGCCAAGCTTTCCGCACATATTGTAATAGGCTCGCCTACCATACTTTTTGCGTGAAGATTTAAAAACAAAAGCTTTACCGTAAGCGTTGGAATAACACCTTTTAGAACGTCGAGAACAAATACAAAAATACCAATTTTTAGCCCAAAATTTCTACTCATATTCATAGTGCCGGGATTTCCACTACCCATTTTACGAATATCTTTACTTTTAATTTTTGAAATGGTAATGGCGCTGTTAAAATTACCTGCCAAATAGCATGCAACAAAAACTATTAAAAATCGCCACCATATATCTGAAAAAGTCATCAGTTCTCGTCCTTTTCCCTAACAAAAATTCTAATTGGCGTACCTTCAAACCCAAAGGTTTTTCTTAAGACGTTCTCTAAATAACGCTTGTACGAAAAGTGCATAAGGTCTTGATTGTTTACAAAGATAACGAAAGTCGGTGGACAAACACCGTCTTGAACGGCGTAATAAATCTTAAGTCGTCTACCGTGTTTCGTTGGCGGTTCAGTCATTCTAACCGCGTCGCCGATAACGTCGTTTAGCGTTCCTGTCGTTATGCGCTTTCTAGCACTTTCAAGGCTCTCTAGCGCGATTTTTAACACTTTATCAACCCTTTGACCGGTTAATGCAGAAATATAAACTGCCTTGTAGTAATCCATAAACGCAAGGTCGCAATCGAGTTTTTTGCGATATTCTTCAATGGTGTGAGTGTCTTTATCGACAGCATCCCACTTATTCATAACGATAACTGAAGGCTTTCCTTGCTCGTGAATATAACCGCAAATTTTAACGTCTTGCTCGGTAAGTCCTTCTTTACTGTCAACGACCATCAAGCAAACGTCTGCTCTACGAATAGAGTTGAACGCACGAATAACGCTGTAATACTCAACGTTTTCTTCAACAGCTTTTTTCTTTCTGATACCAGCTGTATCAATCAATAAATATTTTTGACCGTCAAGCTCAAACGGCGTGTCGATTGCATCGCGTGTAGTTCCTGAAATGTTTGAAACAATCGTTCTTTCGTATCCTAAAAGTTTATTTACTAAACTTGATTTTCCCGCGTTAGGCTTACCTACGACCGCAACTTTTATAACGTCAGAGTTTTCATCTTCAGAAAGATTTTTAGGAAAATCTTCGCAAACGGCGTCTAAAACGTCACCAAGCCCCTTAGATTGCTCGGCAGAAATTCCGTACGGCTCGCCAAGTCCTAATTCGTAATACTCAAACAATTCTTCCTGTCTGTAATTGTCAAGCTTGTTTACGACTAAAACGATAGGCTTTTTACTTCTGCGAAGCTTTTCAGCAACGTCTCTATCTGCAGACGTCAAGCCACTTTTTGCATCGCAGAAAAACATAATAACGTCAGCGGTATCAATCGCAATTTCTGCTTGCTTTTTAATGTGTCCCCACATCTCGTCGTCACTTTTAAGTTCAATACCACCCGTATCAATAAGCGTAAACGAGTGACCGCACCACTCAACGTCACAGTAAAGTCTGTCACGCGTAACGCCCGGTCTATCTTCGACGATAGCCATTTTCGTTCCTGTTACCTTGTTAAAAAACGTTGATTTACCTACGTTTGGTCTACCAACTATTGCCACTAATGGTTTCATTTTAATCACCACCTTCAACTAATAAATAGTAATTATCGCTCGATAGCGAATTGAAAAAACTTGCGCCGTCGTTCTCAACAACCCTTATAGGCTTTTTAATTTCTTTGGAAATATCTTTTAGTGTCTTGCCGTCAATAAAGAGTGGCTCGCCGTTTTTAAGCATTACACTCGATATCAAAAGCTCGTCAAACTCACCTGAAAAAGAGTTTATCGCATTTAGTATATCTTGCCCCGTCAAAAGTCCGGCACAAGTTACGGTTTTACCGAAAAACAAGTTTTCAGCACCTAAAATAAAAACCTTCAAACCTTCAACAAGTTCTTCTGTCTTTTTAGCAAACTTTTCGATAAAATTTTTAGCCGACACACCGGTAACTACTAAAAAAGTGCGCCTATAACATCGTTTTTCGCAAACCTCGTCAAATTCTTTTTCAAAAAGTCTAATTCCACCAACTCCGTTCTCAAGTTGATCGAACTCTCCGTAAAAGTCGGTATTTTGCATTTCAATTTTAGCGCGAATATAAAATTCGTCAGCGCAAAGCACCAAATTTCTGCCAAGTTTTTTATTAAAATTATCAATTTGTTTTATTACTTTTTTCGAATATTCTTCGTCTATATCTTCAATAGGATAAAGCCCGTCTCTATGCTCTGTAATTCCACACGGAACGACTGCAAGCGACAAAACGTTTTCAAGACTAGACAAATCTTTCATTGTTTTATCTAAAATTTCGCCGTCGTTTAAACCTTTAACCAAAACGACTTGAGTATGAATTAAAACTCCACCGTCGTTAAGTCTTTTAAGATATTCGTTTACTTTTCCCGCAAAGCGATTATTTAAAAGTGTTTTTCTCACGTTTTCGTCGGTTGCGTGAACGGATACGTATAAAGGGCTTAAATTTAGCCGTATAATTCTTTCGATATCGTCGTCCGTTACGTTCGTAAGCGTTACGTAATTTCCGCAAAGAAAGCTCTGGCGATAGTCGTCGTCTTTAATATATAGCGTATCGCGCATACCTTTTGGCATTTGGTCGATAAAACAGAAAACGCAATTATTTCGACATGTTTTAAGCTCAAGATTATCACTTACAAATTCAAGCCCTAAAGTCTCGTCAAAATCTTTTTCAATCTCAAACTCAAATTCTTCGCCGTCACGCAAAACTGTCAAAATAAAAAATTCTTGCGCATCGTAATATTCATAGTCTAAAATATCGACTACGCTAAACCCGTCAAACGCGACTATTTTATCTTTAGGTCGCAAGCCAATTTCGCTTCCGATACCGTCTTTTTCTACCTTTTTTATCTCAAGCATACCCTTATTATATACAAAATGCAACTTTTTGTAAAGAATAAACGCGCGTATTAGCCGAATCCTATGAGGGATTTCGGCAACTAAATAAATTTGCAAGCAAATTTGTTATATTCGTCTAACGACGAGTGATATTGCCTAGCGCAGTGATATTTGCCTTACGGCAAATTATAATTTATTTAATATAACTTTGGCATAGCCAAAATATAACTGCTTGCGCAGTTTGCGTTCGCTACACTCAGCTAAACTGTTTGCTAGCGCAAACAATATAACTTTTAGCCACAAGGCTAAAAATATAACTAATAATTATTTAATATTTTGTTATTAAAAAAACACACTAAATTTCGCTTTTAATGAATTTTAGTGTGCTGGCGCTTTTAAATATTTTTAAAAATAATTATCTTTTAGAAAACTCGCAACCACAATAGTTTTGACGGTATAAGCCGTACTTGTTTGACAGCTCAATCGAGCGTTTGTACCCGTCTTGCTTTTTGAAATCGGTCGGAAGATAGATTGCCGAAGTTTTTAAACTCTCACCGATTTCGTTAAGCCAATCTGAATTTTTATGCGGGCTTAAAGTTAAAGTCGTTGCAAAATAATCGAATTTTTTATCCGCCAAGTTTGCCGTTTTTTCAAGACGAAGTTTATAGCAGTTGTAACATCTTTTACCACGCTCGGGCTCGCTTTCTAAATCTTTAGAAATTTGATAAAATTTATCCGTTTCAAACTCACCTTCAAAAAGCGGAATTTCAGGGTAAACTTTTTCTAAAAACGAACTAATTTCCTTAAGTCTATAATCGTATTCTTTTTCGTCTGTTATGTTTGGATTATAGAAAAACACGGTTACAGAAAAAACGTCTGAAAGTCTTTCGATTGCCGTCGTCGAGCAAGGCGCACAGCACGCGTGCAGAAGCAATTTTTTCTTTTTTCCTTCTTCTTTTTCCTTTTTTATAATTTCGTTAAATTTTTGAAAATAATTAATCATTTTTATAAAAAATCGCGCTATAAGTCGATTATTCTGCCTTTTCGTCTGCATTATCTTTTTTTGCAGTCGCAACCTTAATTATAAATACAATAAGCATAACGATTGCAATCGCAAAAAGTATTAATATTATAGTATCGACGTAAGAAGCAAAAAAGTAAGTTAAAATAGTTATAATAGTGCCTGCGATTAAGTTTCCAACAGCAAGAGGCAAAATGCTTTCGCGAAACTTTAGCCCTAAAAATACAGCCATTGCTGTACCCGTCCAAACGCCAGTTACAGGGAAAGGAACGGCTACGAAAATAAACAGACTTATCATATAAATTTTCTTTACTGCACTATCGGCATCCCCGTCTGCTTTTTTAGCAATTTTTAACGCCTTATTCTTTAAAACGAGTTCGACCTTTTCAATAAATCCACCTACGAATTTAATCTTCTTTAATAGGTTGAATATTGGCACTAATAAAAAGAAAATCGGTATGCAAATAAGCGTCGAGCCTAAGTATGCTAGCGGTGCAGTCTGTAAAAGTTCAAGCCCAAGCTTTGTGCCGATAGGAATCGCGCCTTTAAGTTCGATAAGCGGAAAACAAGACGTAAGCAAAACCAAGAGATAGTCGTTTTTTATAAAAGACTGCAAAAAGTTCACTATTATATCTGCCATAAAGCCCCCAATAAATTGATTTTTTTCAACTTTTAATATATGATATATCTAACAAGATTATATTAACACAAAAATCGAAAAAGAGCAAAGGTTTTTTATGAATTTACAACAACTATTATCCCCTGCAAGAAAAGCGATTGAAGATTACGAGATGATTAATGACGGCGATAAGATTGCCGTCGGGCTTTCTGGTGGAAAAGATAGCGTAACTCTACTTTATATTCTAGCAGGACTTAAACGCTTTTACCCTAAAAAGTTCGAGCTAGTCGCAATCACTATCGACTTAGGTCTTGACTACGACCAAAAAGAAGTTGAAAGTTTAAAAAATTTATGTGCTGAGCTTAATGTAGAATATCATATCGTTCCTACTGATATCTATCAAATTTTGTTCGTTGAAAGAAAAGAAAAAAGCCCGTGCAGTCTTTGCTCGAAAATGCGTCGTGGCGCACTAAATACAAAAGCAATTGAACTTGGTTGCAATAAACTTGCACTAGGTCATCACGCAGACGATTTAATCGAAACGCTGTTTTTATCGTTATTTTACGAAGGTAGACTTTCAACCTTCGAGCCTATCACCTATTTATCCCGCGCGAATATGACTGTAATCAGACCTATGATTTATATCGAAGAAAAAAATATCCGTGCTTTTTCTAAAGATAAACCAGTCCTTTACAACCCTTGCCCTGCGGACAAGTACACCCAGCGCGAGTACGTTAAGAACTTAATTAATCAAATCAAAAAAGATATTCCGATAGCAAAAGACAGAATGTTATCTGCCATAACCCACCCAGAAAGAAACCATCTTTTTGACGACGCTATCGAAAAATACGCTCGCGAAATGAATGAATTAAAGAATAAAAAAGACTAAACACCGTGCTATAGCGCGATTAATAGCCAATTCCACGAATAATAGACGTATTCTACGATACATTTCTTGTAAAACGAAAAGTGCCGTGATATAGTAAAATAAAAAAAGCAAAAGGAGATTTATTATGAACGCAAAAACAACCGGCGAATTTATTTTACAAAAGCGGAAGGAAAAGAATTTAACTCAAGCAGAACTTGCAGATTTACTTGGTGTAACTAACAAAGCCGTATCAAGGTGGGAAACGGGCGAAGGTTTTCCTGACGTTACGATGCTACCACAAATTGCAACCGTTTTAGGAACGACGGTTGACGAAATTTTAAACGGCAAAAGTAACCCACGGTCTAAATCAATAAGCTATAATTTCTATCCACTGTCCGTGATACTGTCGACTATTATATTATTAAGTGGAATTATAGCAGTTTATCTTGTAAATAATACTTTTTACGAATTAGTTAGTTTAATAGTCATATTAATTAGTGTCATTACCTGCATTTCAATTTTCGTATTCAGTAAAGAAAAATATAAACAAATAAATCCATACGAGAAAAAGATTAAACTATACCTATCTACTCTTTTAGTTTTCGGCTTGGCAATTTTTACCATTTTCTTATTTTTGCCTTACGTAGTATTTGACCCTAACTTGCACGGTGATGCCTATTTAAAAACAATAATATCAATAGCAGAATACAAAAGGCAAATCCCTAAATTTTTCATTTTCTCAGTTTTGGCTTTTGCAGTGTTTGCTTTAATCTATTCGCAAATCGTTTTCAAGTTTTTTAAGCTCTTAAAAATTAGAAAAAACCTAATTAACACGCTTATAGGCTTAGCTATTGTTCTCGTTTACAGTTATTTAGAAGCTGATTATTTAACGCGTATAAGCTTAGGCGCATCACTTGTTGTGGTTATTGTTTGTATAATACTTTCGATTATCTATATAGCTACGAACTTATTTTTGAAAAAGAAAGATAAAAAAATTGCAATAGAATATCTACTGCTTACTTTAAACTTTTTATTTCAAGCAATAATAGTTATATTTATTGTTGAACCTTTATACGGCATCTTTAATGTTGAACCTTTAAAAATAATATCACAACGACATGTTTTCAACGTCATGTTAATAACCGGACTAATTTTTAGCACGATTTTTGCGATAAGATTATTTAAAAAGAAAAACGTCGTCGAAAGCGTTTATGGGCTATCTACAACGTTAATTTCTCTATTTTTATGTTATACAAACTTTATTTAAAATAGATAAAGGGCGAAGACGGAAATCCGTCTTCGCCCTTTTTTATTTATTGTTTTTCTAAAATGAGTGTCATTGAAATAGTCATACCTTGTGCAGATTGATTTGCAACGTATGTAATAGTACCGTCTTCCCAATCCATTTCTTCAACAACGGTAATACCTGACGTCGTGCTTCTTAATTTAACTTTATTATCTTCGTATTCCCAAGTACCTTCTTGTTCAATAACAGAAGTGTTACCTGCGCCCTTACTTTCAACCTTAGCGGTGCCGTCATCATTTAAAATAATGCGATAATAATCGTAAAGACCTTCGCTTAAAGTAACAGTTTGACCGTTCATGGTAACCGTTCCTGAAATGCTGACCATTTCATAAGTTCCGGCAACTTGCGAGTTTTTGCCACAAGCAGAAAGCATAAGTACGCAACTTAAACTTAGTGCGACAACTAACATAACTGATAAAATTTTCTTCATAGCCTTTTCTCCTTATTAAATTTTAACGAAAAATTTATCAAAATATGACTTACGCCATACTTTTCCTAACTAAAAATCGTTTCTTCTGACTCTCTTTCGAATAAGTGCATTTTTTCGAAATTGAATTTCACTTGAACTTCTTTATTTGCTTCAAGCTCAGTCTCTGCTGAAATTATCACGCTGAAATCGTTTAAAGTTTTTTGGTCGAGCTTTAGCGTTGCAACCTTGTATGCACCGTAATTATCAACGCTGTCAACCGTAGCAGTGATATCGCCGTCAGTTTCAACTATTTTCATATCTTCTGGGCGAATACCAACGGTAAGCTCTAAATCCTTAACTTCTTTAATTTTAGAAACAACGCTAGTTGGTAATTCAAAAGTTTTACCAAGCATTTCTAAGCTTGCACCGCTATCGGTTTTTACAAGATTAGCCGAGAAAAGCGCAATGTTTGGCGAGCCGATATAGCTTGCAACGAAAACGGTTTTTGGATTTAGATAGATATCCTTTGGAGTTCCGTCTTGCTCGATTTTACCGTTGTTTAAAACGATAAGTCTTGAAGCCATAGTCATAGCATCAATTTGGTCGCGCGTTGCGTAGATAAAAGTTGAGCCAAGTCTGTATTGAAGCTTTATAAGCTCTGAACGAACGCGTTTTGTAAGCGTATCGTCTAAGCTTGCCAAAACGTCGTCAAAAAGACAAACGTTCGGATCTCTTACAAGCGCCCTTGCAAGCGTAACACGCTGACGTTCAAGTGCGGTAAGTGTTTTAGGCTTTCTTTGTAAAATGTTTTCAATATCTAAAATACGCGCAATTTCACGCACTTTGATATTAATTTCTTCGTACGAAAGTTTTCTTAGCTTAAGACCGAACGCGATATTTTCATAAACGTTCGCAGGAAGCAGTTGTTGGTTTTGGAAAACCATCGCAAGATTTCTGTCTTTTGGCATAAGTTCGTTTGAAAGAGTATCTCCGATATAAAGACTTCCTTCGTCAATAGTGTCTAGACCTGCAATTAAGCGAAGTATCGCACTTTTACCTGAGCCAGTCGGTCCTAAAAGCACAACAAACTCGCCGTCATTGATTTCAAGGTTCAAATTTTCAATCGTCGTTTGACCTTCTACGTACGATTTTTTAACGTCAATAAGTTTAATATTAGCCATAAAATTTCCTTTAAATTTATTACTTAATCATTATAACATAAACGGTAAAAAATTACAATGGGCAAAATAACCTAAATTTAGGTAAAATTTTATATAAATTGCATAAAAAGTCTTTACATATATCAATTAATTAAAGTTTTTGTAAAAATTGTGAAAAGATATTTCATCTTTATTTTAGGGCTTTTTAGTTGCGAATAAGTTATTAATATGTTATACTTATAAAAACTTTAGTTTGGTGGTTATTATGGATATAAACGGATACAGCATAAAAAACTTTCTCGAATCGGACTCGATAATCTATATTCGCGAGTTATCGCAAAATGATTTGTTTGAAATTTTACAAAACGCGAAAATTTTAAAAACAAGAACTAAGTTTGGCGAAAAAATAAACGACCTAGCGGGTAAAAACGCTCTACTTTTAACAAAGCACGACTTAGCAAAATTCAGAATTTCTTTTGAAGTTGCAACTCGCTCGCTATCAGGTAACCCAATCGTAAGCCCACTTGCAGGAAATAAGATTGAAGAAATTTTATCTAACAACTACTCGTTAAAAGTTATCGCTCGCTACGGTATTTCTTGCTGTGCTGTTGACACTGACGTTATAACGGATGCAGAAGTTATTTCAAAAGCGCTTGCCCTTCCAGTAGTTAACGCAAACGAAACGGCTGGACCTTGCCAAGCACTTTCCGTTGTTATGACGGTTTGGGAACATTTTTCTAAACTTGCAGGCTTAAAGGCAACCGTTATAGGCGACTTTACAAAGACTTATCCGTCGGTCTTATACGCTTTTGCTAAATGCGGTATTGATATAAAACTCGTTTGCCCAAAAAACTTAGCGCCAAGCGACGATATTATCGACTATATCAAACAATTTGCAGAAATTGAAATTTGCGAAGATTTGTCTTTAGCAATAAAGACCAGCGATATCGTATTTGCTTACGAAAACGATTTTGGTGACAGTTATAAAGTTACGCTCGACCTACTTGAAAATGCAAAACCAAACGCAATTTATCTTCAAAACGTAACCGAAACTATGACCTCTTGCGATAGCGCCGTACTTGAGTGCGCAAAGAGCAAAATTTTTGAACAAGGCGAAAACGCTATGCACGTTTTGCGTTCTTGTATAAGCTTAATATCTAAATAAGGAAAAATTATGAATTACGACTTTTTTGCATTTCTATCCAGAATGAAATATATTCGTCGTTGGTGCTTGATGCACTCAATAACCGACGAGAACATTATGGAACACACCCAGCAAGTCGCGGTTATCGCTCACGCACTTGCGGTTATTAAAAACACCTACTTCGGCGGAGCGGTAAATATCGAGAAAACCGTGCTATACGCCCTTTATCACGAAAGTGGCGAAGTAATTACGGGCGATTTACCAACCCCTATCAAGTACTTTAACGAAGATATTCGCTCGGCGTATAAAGACTTAGAAAAGAACGCTTGCGAAAAACTTTTAAAGATGCTACCTGACGAACTAATTCCTGTTTACAGCGAATTAGTTTTACCTGATACCGATACTTACGAGTGGAAGATTGTCAAGTACGCCGACAGAATTTCAGCGTACATAAAGTGCCTTGAAGAAACGAAAGCAGGAAACAGCGAATTTAAAAAAGCAAAAGTTTCTATCGAAAAAGATATACTATCTTTCGATAGCCCTGAAGTTAAATATTTTATGGAAAAATTTATTCCAGCCTACAAAAAAACCTTAGACGAACTTGAGTAGTGTGCCACACTACAACTATATTTGCCTAACGGCAAGTTATATTGCTTTCGCAGTTATATTTTTCTATAAAAAGTGTTATTTCCCTTTCGGGAAGTTGGCAAATATAATATAACTTTAACTTTGTTAAAATATAACTTTTAGATTTACTCTAAAAATATAACTGTTTGCTATGCAAACAATATCACTTGCTTTTAATTTACATTTAGCATTAAAAAATCAAGCGGTAATCGCCTTATAGCGCGATTACCGCTTAATTTTTGCTTAAAACTATTATGTTCTTCCTTTTTTTCATTGCATAATTTAATGCAACTTTTGTTCCGCTATTTCTTCTTACCCCTTTATAATTTCTAGGCTTATAATTTTCTTCATAATAAAAAACGCAAAAATCAGAGTTATTAATCATATACTCATTTCGTTTTATGTACGATAACCTGTTTGAATTTTTTACGCAATCGGGATAAATAGTTTCGTCATATATTTCATGCAGATATTCTTCGTAATACGGCGTAAGATTTTCATACATACTTCTTACGTATATTCTCACGATATGGTTGTATTTATTTTTCAGCTCTGAAACTATGTCATAGCATAAATCGTTAAATTGACTTTTACTACCAAACATAAACCTACTAACACCCTTATTTACAATTAAATCTTCAATAATTAATTGCAAATCGTTAATTAGTTTTTCACTTTCTTCAATTTTTCTGTGTCCAATAAAACAACAATTCATTTTTTTACTTTATTGCAATTTGCTATATTTTTTAATAATTATATAGCAAAAGGTTATAATTGTCAATAGGGAAAAGATGTTTATGTATATATTTCAGAAACGTTTAATCGAACAAAGAAAACTTAACAATTTAACTCAAACACAAGTTGCAGAATATTTAAACGTTAAACAGCCGTCGTATATTCGTTACGAAAACGGAACGAGCGAGCCTAGTTTTGAAAACTTAGTTAAACTTGCCGACCTTTTCGACGTTACAACCGACTATCTCTTAGGTAGATCAGAATATTAAAGTTATGAAACTACAGGAAGCAGTTGCAAAAAGAATAATTGAATTTTGCAAAAAAGAACAAATTACACCAAATAAATTAGCAACCCGTAGCGGTATTATACAATCAACCGTAAACAGTATTTTTTCTGGCAGAAGTAAGAACCCAAAACTTGGAACAATTCAAAATTTATGTCAAGGGCTGAACATTAGTTTAAAAGAATTTTTTGACAGCCCACTGTTTGACGATATCGACGACAACTAAACAAAAAAACAAGCGGTAATCGCCTTATAGCGCGATTACCGCTTTAAATTTTAATATTCCGTTCTACCCAGCAAATAATCTACACTTACGTTAAAAAAATCTGCCAGTTTAACTAAATTTGGCGCAGTAGGCTCGCTTTTATCCGTTTCCCAATAACAAACAATAGCAAAACTTACACCAATTTGCTTAGCAAGAGATGCTTGTGATAATCCCTTTTCTTTCCTTTGCTCAATTAATCGTTCTGCAAAAATCTTCATAATAATATCATTATACTCAATATATTTAGTAAAATACTTGACACTCAATATATTGAGTAGTATAATTGCTAAAAAGGAGAAAATTTTATGAAAAGAATGATTTGTTTATTTTTAATGCTTGTATTATGCATTTCAACTTGCTCATGCAGAGGCGAAAATTCACATTTATACAAGATAAAGGGCAATTATATTTATTTTGGTAGTTTTCCTACCTCTCTTAAAGCTGATAATGTTTCTATTTCATATGACGCAGATTCAAACGGATATTATCTAGGTAGTGATAACGAATATTATGTTAAGCAAACTGTCAAATTAGCGGACCAAAACGAATTATCTGCATACGTAAACAATGGTATTATTTTTAATAATAGAACATATTATTTCAAAGTTGAAAAAATTAAATGGAAAATAATTTCAAAACAAAATGATATTGCATTATTACACTGCGATAATATAATTTTCGCTAATGCATTTAAATCAAGTACAGGTAACACCCCTTTTAGTAATAATAATTATGAAAATAGCGACATAAGAAAATGGCTCACAACCGATTTTTATAATTCAGCTTTTACAAAAGAAGAAAAAGAAATAATCAAACGCACTGCTGTTGACAATTCTTACGAATCATCCCCCATATCGGCTAGTCAATTTTGTTGTAATGATACAAACGACAATGTGTTTTTATTGAGTTATAAAGATGTGCTTAATAAAGCTTATGACTTCTCGAGCAATACTTATGCGGACGATTCTCGTATTAAAAAAGCAACAGATTATGCAATCGCTTGTGGCGCAAGTGTAAATTACGATAGTTTTGATACTGAAGGAACTTGGATGCTCCGCTCTCCGTCAGATACAAAATATACAATTATAAGCATTGATAGAGAAGGAACAATACAAAAGAATAAACTATCTTCGTCAGAGGCACTAGGAATAGTTCCAGCAATTCAAATTTATTTATAAAGGTAATAATCTATGGCAAATATTTTTAAAGATAAAAAATTTACGTCATTAATGTCTGTAACTTTAGCACTTATTATCGTAGTGATATGCTCAATAGTAATAATTAAAGAAAGAAAACTCGCACCTTACAACACGAGCACACCGTTTTTAATTAATAGATGGGCAAATGAAAACGATTTTATTATTGACGGTAGCACGCTTATTTCTTTTAACCCTAAAATCACGTTAAGACCGAAATACAATATTAAAAATCTACAAATATTAATAAGATATTTAGACGCTAACGGCAACGTAGTTTATTCGTCGTCAACGCAAACGTTCGGAGATGTTTCTGCCGGCGGAGAATACGAACTTAAAATAACTTTATTAGATATTGGCTCTCTTTTATTTTCAAAAGTTGAAGATGCTAGAATAGACGTAGTTTCTGGAACAGTTTTTAGATTACAAAGAAAAGTAAATTATCTTCAACAATAAAAAAACAAGCGGTAATCGCCTTATAGCGCGATTACCGCTTTAAATTTTCCTTTTTATTTAGATGCTTTCTTTAATTGCTTCTTTAATTTTCTTTGTTCTTTTTTAGATAACGGCTTATCGCCTTCTAATAAAAGAAGTTCTTTACCTTTTTCAAGTTCAGGAGTTTTTTTCTTTCTTGAGAAAAACGATTTTATTTTACTTTTAACACCGCTTGCCACTTTAAAAGGCTTGACAACGGCATCTCTGACTTTTAAAAACGGCTCGATATCCTTTTGGAAAGCGGAAAGAAGAATATCTTTTTGTTTTCTTATTATATAAATTAAAATTTCCGTTACGACTTGGAAAAACCAACCTATAACCATAAACGCAACGAGTAGTAACGAAAAGAAGGAAACGTTTTCATAAGTTGAATAAATTCCGTAGATAGCGACAAACAGAGTAAACATTTTTATTACTATTTTCGACCATTTAGTAATCGTTCGTGCTTTAAGTTTTACTTTGATAGCAATTTTATTTTTATTGTAATAAGTTGCCAAGAACACGATAAAATAGCCTACGGTAATGACAAGTAGCAGAATATTTACCCAAAGTATTCCCCTATGCGTAAAGCAAGCGTAAAAGAGATAGAAGATATTAATTAAATTAGTAGCAATCGAAAAAGCAAAGCCAATTCGTTTAATATCTGCTAGCATTTTGTTTAAAACTAATTTCGTGTTATCAAACATAGCCTTGCCCCCTTTAGTAATATTTAAATTTTACACTAATTACAAAAATTCGTCAATAATTTTTAGTTGTAATTATTTGACTTTAATATTGACAATAAAAACAACAAATTATATAATGATATTAATAAATAATTTTTTAAGGAGAACATTATGAAAAAAAGAGTACCTTTTTTAGTCCTATTTATCGTATGCTTCGCATTGGCGGGCTTTTTCCTGCTTTTTTCAGGAATAATGGCGCTTTCCAATATGGTATTTACAAACGAAAGTTTATTAACTGAAGAAAAAGCAACGATAAAGTCCATAAAGCGCGACAGCGATTTCGTTTACGTATACGTAAACAGTCAAACGAACCCAATCTGCTTTTACGAAAACGAAGAATTTGCAAATACTGACGCCGTAAGTTTATTAAAAACTGGCGTGACCGTAACTTATATAGCAAACGAATCTGCGACGTTTACGCTTAACAACGGACCTACGTCTTTAGTTGCAACAAGTTTAAAGGTCGGCTCCGTTGAGATTATCAATCAAGAAACAGGACCTTTCCCTGTATACATATCAAATAAAGTAACTACCGTATTTTTAGTTATATCATTAGTTTTATTAGCCGGCGGTATAGTATTTACGATAGTTTTCAAAAAATTAAAACGCAGATAGTCGAAAGTAAAGGTCGTGAACGCTTACGCGTTCCGTGATTATTATATAGTTTTTTTCTAAAGATAATAACAACACAATATTAAAAGCGTTCGTTTTACGAACGCTTTTATCTTTTTATAACAGACTTAAAAGACTTAGAAACAAGGTCGGGCAACCCGACGGTTATGTTTTTTTGTATATATAAGCGCCAGGCGACACGACTGGCAGGTCGCCTGCCTAAAAGCCTTAGAAACAAGTTAGGCTAGGCTCGAAAAAGCCCTTCGGATTGGATAGACCTTGTCGGTCATCCAAGTCGAAGGGCTTTTTCAGAAACGACGCATAACGCCGTTTATAAGGCTTTTATTAGTCTACGATCTCTGAAAAATACTTAATAGTTCTTACCATCTGCGAAGTGTAAGAATTTTCGTTATCGTACCAAGAAACAACTTGAACTTGGTAAGTATCGTCGTCGATTTTAGCAACCATAGTTTGAGTAGCATAAAAGATTGAACCAAACTTAGAGCCGATGATATCGCTTGAAACGATTTCGTCAGTATTGTAGCCGAAAGATTCAGTTGCTTGAGCCTTCATAGCAGCATTGATGCTTTCTTTAGTGATATCTTTACCCTTAACAACAGCGATTAAGATAGTAGTAGAACCAGTAGCAGTAGGAACGCGTTGAGCAGAACCGATAAGCTTGCCATTAAGTTCTGGGATAACTAAACCGATAGCCTTAGCAGCACCAGTTGAGTTAGGAACGATATTCATAGCGCCAGCGCGTGATCTTCTTAAATCGCCCTTTCTTTGTGGACCGTCTAGAATCATTTGGTCGCCTGTGTAAGCGTGAACAGTAGTCATGATACCGCTTTGGATAGGATAAGCATCGTTTAACGCTTTAGCCATTGGAGCTAAGCAGTTAGTAGTACAAGATGCAGCAGAAATGATATGATCGTCTTTAGTTAAAGTCTTGTGGTTTACGTTGTAAACGATAGTAGGAAGGTCGTTACCTGCAGGAGCAGAGATAACAACGTTCTTAGCACCAGCGTCGATGTGTGCTTGAGATTTAGCCTTAGAAGTGTAGAAACCTGTACATTCTAAAACAACGTCAACGTCGAGAGCCTTCCAAGGAAGGTCGCTAGCCTTAGGGCAAGCATAGATAGTAATTTCCTTTCCGTCAACAGTGATAGAACCAGGAGTTACAACAGTCTTACCGTCTTCTGCTAAAACAGAATCTTTGTAACTTACTTCGTGATTTAAAGCGTAGTTTCCTTGAGTAGAGTCGTACTTAAGAAGATGAGCGAGCATTTTAGGGCTAGTTAAGTCGTTGATAGCAACGATTTCGTAACCTTCTGCACCGAACATTTGTCTGAAAGCCAAACGACCAATTCTACCAAAGCCGTTGATTGCAACTTTTACATTTGCCATGATAAATTTCTCCTATTTACTTATATAAATTTTTCTATTATTATATATCAATTAAAAATTTTGGTCAATTTTTTTTACGAGCATTTTAGATAGTCGTCAAACTTTTTTTGCACTTTTTTAGTCGAAAAAGTCAAAATTGTCCAAAAATGCAAATTTATAGTTCATTATTTCAAATTTTCCGGGTTTAAGCACTTGAGTTCGTCAATAACGAAAACACCGTCTTTACGAATTAATCTATCGTCAAAATAGATTTCACCACCGCCGTATTCCTTAGTCATAATAAGCACTAAATCCCAATGAATTGCCGATTGATTGCCGTTATCGCAATCGTCGTAGCAACTGCCCGGTGTAAAATGGATAGAGCCAGAAATTTTCTCGTCGAACAAAATATCACCCATAGGGCTTGTGATAAACGGATTTACCCCGAGCGCAAATTCGCCCACGTATCTAGCCTCAGCATCAGTATCCAAAATCTCGTTGAGTTTTTTAGTGTTATTTGCCGTCGCTTCAATAATTTTACCGTCTTTAAACGTGAGTTTTACGTCGGTAAACTTATAGCCTGAATAAGTCGTTGGCGTGTTGTATTTTATAGTTCCGTTTACGCTTGTTTTAATAGGCGCAGAATACACTTCGCCGTCAGGAATATTCATATGCCCCGAGCACTTTTTGCAACCGATATTTTTTATAGAAAAGGTTATATCCGTTTCAGGCGCAACGATTCGCACCTTGTCCGTATTTAGCATAAGCTCTTTAAGCGAATCCATCGCCTTATCCATCTTGCCGTAATCAAGGTTACAAACGGAAAAATAGAAATCTTCAAAACTTTCCGTGCTCATACCAGAAAGCTGTGCCATTGACGGCGTTGGATATCTTAAAACCACCCACTTAGTATTTTTAACTCTCTTTTCGTGGTGAACCGGGAAGGAATAAATACTGGAGTAAAGTTTGTTTTTGTCGCTTGGTACGTCGGATAGCTCGTAAGAATTCGCCCCACCGCGAACACCGATATAGCAGTCCATATCGTCCATTAAATACCCGTCGTATTTTGCCCAAAGTTGCATTTGTTCTTTAGACGTATTCTTTATAAGCGAGCGCATAACCTGATGGTCGCGAATCCACACGAACGGATACGCCCCAACCTTATAAACTTCGTCACAAAGTGCGCCTATAAGCGCGTTATCAACACCAAACGCTTCAATAAGCACCTTTTCACCCTTTTTTGCATTTACCGAATAATTAACTAAATTATGCGCCAAAACGCTTATTCTTGGATCTAACATATATACGCTCCTATTTTATTAGTTATAAATACATTATACGAATATTATGCGGAAAAATCAAACGATAAATAAGTTCAATTTCAAATTTAACAAAAAATTCGCAAGAAACATCTTGCGAATTTTTTAATTTTCTGTTAATTTTCGTCAATGACTTCTAATTCATTTCTTCATCTGTAAGAATCTTCTTTTTAAGTCTTTTTTGAATTTTAGAAATCCTAAGTTGTTCGTCATAAGATATTTCGAGACCACAGGTACTGCATTTGTAAATATAACCAACTTTCTCGATTTTATCCATGCCGATTGTCGCGTGTCCTAATATACGACCACTATAACCATCTTCGCCTTTTTTAGAAATATTGCTAACTTTTTGTTTTTTTAACTTGCCCCCACATTTACAGCAATACATTTTCTTAAAAAGCATCCCGACAGATATTTCACTTTCGTAACCTTTCCAGCCCAATTATCTTTCCCTCCTCATTATAAAAAGATTATTAATACCGATTACATCAAACTGCACGGCGTAGTTTTAAAATAATATTATGCCGAAAACGGCTGAGATGATTATTAAAATTATAGGCGAAACGTTTTTCTTTTTTATTTTTTTGAAAATAAACTGAAATGCGCCTAAAGCAATCATTAAACCGAGCGATATAAAGTTTATTCCTTCAAGCGAAAAACTCGTAACGTTTGGAATAAAGTTTTGAACTGCTAAAAATAGTCCAGTCGTGAAAATTAAGCCGACGATTACAGGCTTAATTCCGTCCATAACGCATCTGACTGCTTTATATTCTAAAAAGCGTTTAAATACGGCAACGATTAAAAGAATTATTATAATTGACGGTGTGATTGCACCAAGAGTACATAGCACGCCACCTAAAAATCCACCTTGGCTTGTACCGATAAAGGTAGCCATATTGACAGCAATAGGACCGGGAGTAGACTCGGAAATAGCCAAAAAGTTTAAAAACTGTTCTTCTAAAATTCCGAGCTTTGTTGCTTCTTGTTGCATAAGCGGTAGCATACCGTACCCACCGCCAAACGAGAACAAGCCTATTTTAAAAAAGGTAAAAAACAAATTAAGATAACCAAGAAAGTTCATAACTATTCACTCTCCTTTTTATCTTTAATTTCTTCATTTTCAGCGTTAATCGCGCTATTTGCAGGTTTTTCTTTACTTTCTTTACGCATTTTCGGGTAATAAGCGCAAAGTCCTAAAACCCCACCGATAAGTATAAAATAGATTGTTGAAACGTTTTTGCTGAATATATCAAGTAATAATAAAACGGTTGCAGAAAGTATTATTAACAAATAACTAAGCCACGATTTTTTGACGTTTTTGAAAAGCTTAATAGAGGCAGAAATTATCAAAACGACAACGGCGCATTGAACGCCTTTGAAGGCTTTAGTTACAATTTCGTATTCTAAAAATTTAGGAAGCAATACCGATATTAAATATATAATAAGAAAAGACGGCAAAGATACTGCTATGCTTGATACAATCGAGCCTAAAACGCCACCTACTTTATACCCTATATAAGGTGCGCTGTTTATTGCAACGGGGCCGGGAGTAGATTCTGCGATTGCAACTATATCAGAAAACTCGTCACTAGAGACGTAGTTGCGCTTTTCAACAAGCTCGGTAGAAATCATTGAAATCATAGCGTAACCACCGCCGAAGGTAAAAAGTCCTATTTTAAAAAAGTCAAAAAATAGCCGTAAATATTTTTTAAAGGCTTTCATAAATTGCTCCTTGATTAACTATGCGTATATTATAACATAAATAATAACCAAATACAATTTAATTAAAGCAAAATTACTTAATTTCATTTTTTAGCGTAGAGTATAAATTAGCAGAAGATAAAAGCTTTTGAGTTTTTACAATATCTAGCCGAGCTTTGATTTTGCCGTTATCGTCAATAACTACTATTTCGCAATCTTTCGAGCCAACCACTCTATAAACGTCTAAGATTTTTGAATTCTCGTTTATTGCCACCGTCTCCACCTTTACCCCCGTATCAAACCGTTTTAAAGAAAAGTCGTTGTAAATGCGAATATAACTGTTTACGTTTGACTTTGTAAACACGCCGAAAATCATAAACAAAGAGAAGAATAATATACTTAAGTTAAACGTCGTAAAGCAAGAATAAACGAACAGTCCGAACAAGCAAATCCCTAAGAATAAGCCGATTATCCTACAAATTTTAAGCGCAGTCGACCTTTTTAAATACAAAGATAACGTAGCAAGCAGCACTCTGCCCCCGTCAAGTGGATAGCACGGTAAAAGGTTGATAAAAGCAATCGCTAGATTAGTTGAAACTATAACGTCGGTATATGCGTAAATATCGGGTATAACCCACCAAAGTGCTGTAAAAAATATAACGATAAGCAGGTTTGTTATAGGACCGGCGAGCGCGATAAAAATTTCGTCTTTATACCTAAGACTTACCATATCCCCACTTATTACTGCGCCGTAAGGCATTAGAAGAATTTTATCGAGCTTATAGCCGTAACGCTCGGAAACCAAAAAATGTCCGAACTCGTGAAGCAGTGCGGATATAAACATTATCAAAAAAGAAAATACTTTGCCGATTAAAGCAAAGTATATTCCAAAGAGAAAGAATAACGGATGGATAATCGGTTTTAGCTTTGCCATACGATTGAACCGTCTGCTATAGTGTAATTTGTCAAAAGAGTATTATCATTATACATTAAAACTTCGCAACTATCCCCCGAAAAGCAAACGGGAACTGCTTCGTACACCGTTTCGCCAACGTCAAAATAGGCGTAGTCTGCATTTCTGATAATCGTTTTAAAACGGTCGCTGTGAGAAATTGTAACGGTATATTTTCCGTCACCTTCGATAATTTCGTCAATAACGCCTAAGCACGGTGCGTAAATCGAGCCACCGCTAGAAACAGTCATAACACCTTTTTCGACTTCTACTTGGCTAGCCTTAGACGGAGCGAACGCTTGGAACTCGTAATATTCCCTTGTGTCTTCAGTTTGAGCATCGTTTGCAAAAACGCCCTTTAAAAGAGTGTTAATACCACTGTCTTCCCAAAAAATATTCGTTACCATAATGGTTACGATCAAAACGAAAATTGCGACAACCTGCGCCGAAATAATATCAAAAGAAAATTTCTTTTTAGGCTCGGTTTTTTCTTCTTCTTTTACGTTTTCAGGTTCAACAACTTGCTCTATAGGCGTGTTATCTTCATTTTTTAGACTTTTGTTTACTTTTTGAATTACTCTTTTTCTAAGGTTCTTTTTTTTGCGTTTTTTCGGAAGAACAACCATTTCACAAGTAGAAACGGGAATTTCAATCATTTCTGCGTATTCGCCACCTGACATATCTTGCACCTCACTAATTACTTCATTAAATTAATATGCAAGGTCTTTACCAAATATTACAAAAAAGCCAAGCAAATTTTTGCTTGGCTAAAAATTATTAAAATAAGTCGCGCTTAAACTTAGCGCGACTTTGAGCTTTTTAGTTATTGTCAGGAATTGCATCGTTGCCAACTTCAACGCCAGCGTTGTACTTAACTTCAGTAAGTTTATCACAGCCGTAGAAACAAGCCGTTGGGATACGAGTAATTTGTGTTCCCGTTAAGTCAATGCTTGTCAAGCTCGTGCAGTTTTTGAACGCGCCGTCGTAAAGCTTTGATAAACTTTGCGGTAAAGCCACCGTGTTAGAACCGTATCCAAGCATCGAGCAACCTGCGAACGCTTCTTGGTAAATTGTAGTAAGAGCTGTTGCTGCGCTAAAATCTACTTTATAAAGAGCAGTTGCATTTTGGAAAGCGTATTTGCCGATTTCTTTTACAGTTGAAGGCATTTTAATTTGAGTAAGCTTAGTCATACCCATAAACGCGCCTTCGCCGATATATTCGATTGCACCCGTTAATTCAACAGCTTCAATGCTTGTATTATTGAAAGCGTAGTCAGATAAAGTATCACCCGTTACGGTAACTTTCTTTAACGTGGTTGGAAGGTAATAAGCAGTGCTTGCGCCACCGTTAGCAAAAACCATTGGAGCGCTTTGTCCACCTGTGAACGAGCTTGTACCGAAAAGGTAACCTAAAGTTCTTTTTTCGTTTACTGCATCTTTAGTTTCGCCAACGAAATTTAAAACGAGCTCTTTAAGATTTGCACAGCCTGCGAACGCACCGAGACCAACCTTTTCAACGTTTTCGCCGATAGTAACTTTTCTTAAAACAAGTTGGTTAGTAAAAGCACCTGCAGAAATTTCTTTTACAGGAATTTTTTCACCGTCAACCTCGTATTCGTTGATAACGACGTCAACCATTAAATCGCTGTAATCACCTTTAGAAACTTTTTCTGAATCTTCAGTTGATAGTGTGTACTTAGTTGCAACGGCGTATTTTTTGCCGTCTGCATCTTTTTTAACTTCGTAAACAAAGCCGGTTGTAAGCTCGCTAGCTTCTTCTTTATTCTTGTTGTTACAAGCAGTCAAAGCTAAGCACGCAAAAGCTAACGTTAGTATTAAAACTGCGCTGATAAGTCTTTTCATATAAACTCCTTAATCGAATAACGCTTATAATTTTTATGATATGCTTATATGATTTTATCATTTTGGATCGCTTTTGTCAATGAAATACTCAAATAATGTTAATTTATTACCACTAAAATTATAAATTTTATGGATATTTTTTATAAAGTAATGCGCTTGACGCAATTTTTGCGTCAAGCGCTCATTTTAAACGACTGCTTTTCCTTCGATATACGAACTGAGAAGTTTTTTTGCCAAAGAAAAATTTTCTAAAAGCTCATTCGTCGTTACCGTCTTGAATTTATAAGTTTCATAATATTTTTTCAAAACTGTTTTAACCTTATCCCTACCGATTGCATCTTCTATAGTTTTCATCATAGTAAGCGGTCTGTTGTAAGCAGTGTTTACGTATTCTAAATTGCCTGAAAAATCTTTTAAATGCTTAACCATTTTATAGTCGGTTTCCTTTCCTACCGATTGCAAAATCTCACCGTACATCGACGCGCTTTTTCTTGCGTTTTCAAATATTAACGCGCTACTTATATTAAACTCTTTATTTTCGTCAAAAAATATTGCCGTTGAATATTCTGTAAGACCTTCGTCTAAGTATGCTTCGGTAAGCTGGTTGTTACCCACTACGCCGTACCACCATTGATGCGCCGTTTCGTGAACTGCAGTGTAAAGCTTATTTGCTAAATTTAGCGTATCGTTTATATACACAAGCCCCGGATATTCCATACCGCCTTCTGAAAAGTTGCTTTGACAAACGCTGAACTCGTCGTAAGGATAATTTCCAAAAGTAGTAGAAAAATATTCGAGCGATTTTTTCGTTACTTCCAGGGTTTTTTCAGGCTCAGAGTCGTCATAATAATAGTAATTAACCGTCACAGAGCCCGACTTTTCAGAAATTACGCTAAACTTTTCACTTAAAACAAGCGCAAAATCGCGAGCATTTTTAAGCTCGTAGCTGTACAGCGTTTTATCACCGCTTACGTCACAAGAACTAGCTTTTGCACTGCTTGCAACTACCATTTTTGATGGTACCAGCATTTCCACTTTAAAGTCTGCAACTTCAGAATAGAACGGATCGCCTATCGCGTAATATTCGCACTCGTAAAACGCTCCGTTATCGTAAACGCAAAGCACAGGAAACCAATTTCCTAAGTTCACAGTGCTTTCACCCTTACAATATCTAAAGCTTCCACTTGGTAAAACTAAACCGAAATCAATGTCTACGGTAATTTTTTCGCCGTAGCAAATAATTTTTCCTAATTCGACTTTTAATATATTTTTATCGCTTCCACATATTTCAAATTTTAAATCTTCACCTTTTTCTTTGACAGATATTATTTCCGTTTCTCCGTAAACAGAAATATTATCTTCAATTGGAGTAATCGAAGCATCCTTTCTGAACGCGTTTGTAAAAAGATTGAACTTTAAAACGTCGGTTCCATCTTTTATGTCGCAAACGTAATCGAAGGATAAATGCGCACCTATAACGCCGTTATCAAGATATTCTGCGTAAATTTTATAGCATGAATTTTCTAAATCTTGCTTGTTGCACCCAAAACAAGGCACAAGACAAACGATAACTAAAAGCAATAAAAATTTTTTCAAAATAAACAACCCTCTTACAAAAATATACTGTAAGAAGGTTGTAAAAATGATTAATTTTTTAAATTATTTTCCGTCAATGTCAAGATATTTGAACGGATCGATATTTTTTCCGTTTTCCTTAACTTCAAAGTGAAGGTGCGCGCCGTCTTTATATTCTTGGCGATTGTTCGTTGAAATAACACCGATTTCTTCACCTTTTAAAACGGCTTGTCCTTCGCTTAGTCCGTCGATAGTTTCAATCGAGTTATATACTGTTGTAAGACCGTCGCCATGCAAAATCGTTACAGTCGTACCTGTTAAATAACTTGTCGCAATGCTTTCAATCACACCATCGTAAACAGCAAAAACTTGCGCATTTTCTTCGCCTGCGATATCAACACCCATATGACCTGTATAAATTCCGAGCGTTTGGTTGTAAACGACGCTTGCCGCGGTATATTCTGTCAATAGATAACCACCACTTACAGGATTAACAAAAACTATCGGCGCATCCGTCGGCTTAGAATTTTCGCTTGTTCCCGGATTAGTAGAGGTGCTTTCTTCTACTTTACTTGTTGACTTGGTAGTCGAAGTTGAAGTTACCGTCGACTTAGACGTCGAAGTGACTGTGCTATTTGAAGAACTTTTACCTGCATCAATTTGCGACGAAGACGAGTTTGCGATTGCAATCGTGACTGCAATTACTACCGCAACTATTGCTAAAGACAATAGAATTAAGTATATGTTCTTCTTTGAAATTCCTTTTGTTTTTTGTTCCATAATAAAACCTCCGTGTTATGTATTTTGATTGTTGACCGCTTTTTGAAAAATTATACAAAAAATTTAAAAACTTCCGAAAATTATTGGCGAGCCTATAGTTATAATATTTTCGTTTATTGCTGTTTGCAGGTTGATTTTATGCCCATTAATCGTCTTATACGCCGATATTTTATCTGAATAGTAATAATTTATAATAATGTTATCAACCTTTTCAGAAAAAACAAGTTGCGCGTTAAGTCTTTGAATTTCTTTCTCAATATCTTCTTTAGAAGTAGTTGTTACGCTTTCACCGCATACGTTTTTTAAACTCTTTTTTATTTCTTTTGCGTCATCATAAGAAACGGTAATGATCTTTGCGTTTGAGCTTGCACTGTTTAGATAAAAAGTATAATCGCCTTCAATATTAAATATTAAACTTTTCTCACCAACGAGTGAAAACGCTAAAATTATCGCGACAACAAGCGCCAATCTTTTAAGCATAAAAAAACTCCCCTGAAATCACTTTCAAGGGAATTATTGACTGTAATATTAATTTTTATACCTAAAATTTTCTTAAAGACATTCTAGCATACCACTGTCGTTTAAAAGCTTTAAAAGCCCACCCCCATACAGGTAGGTAGAGAGTTTTAGCACTCTTTTTAATTCTTCAAGGCTAAAGCCTGCGCGCTTTTGCCTGCCTTTATATACAAACCTATAATTGTCTTCAAGTTTTTCTATAAGTTTAGAAAGCTTTCTGACTATCTGTAACAAGCCACCGTCTATTAGGGCTTGCCTTTTAGAAATAAGCTCGTCAAAATCTAGTGGTTTATACTTTTTGATAATCTCAAGCTCTGATGAATTCAATAACCTCGCTAAATCGCTTATGCTCTCATTATAGTCGGGCGATATTTTAGTTTTTATCGTGTCTACGCGCAAAAAGAGCTCGTATAGCTTGATTAACGGCTTATTTACAAAAAATGCGTTCTCAAAGTGAGAGTTTTCTTTTTTCGTAGATAAAAGGTATGCTAACGATTTTTCGCTTGCAGAAAACTCGCCAAAAGATTTTAAAAACAAGCCCATTGATAACTCAGCATTTATTATACTTATTTTGCAAGCGTTACCTTCAGAATCAATTTTTGCAAGCCTTGTTATTATATTAAAAACTTCGTCAATCTCTTTTTGGTCTGTATTATTTAGAACGCAATCAACCTTATAGTCTAAAAATGCAATTGATTTTGAAGCGACTTCGCAATACGCATCGGCAAAAGCCTGTTTTTTAAGTCCTGCTAAAAACGGAAGGTCGATAACGCAAAGCTCGGGAACTTGAACAAAGAATTGCTCTGGTAATTTTTCGTTTATGAGATAGCACGATTTTGAAAAGATAGTCATAAAAGCAATTTCAGTCGGAACTGCAATTAGCTTTATTTTAAACATTGTCGCAAAAAATCTTGCTAAATTAATAAGCTCGCTGTTTCCTACAGCAATAATCAACGTTACGTCTTCAGGGAAACAAAAAAGCTTTAAATAGGTGTCTGGTTCAGGTGAAAAACTGTCGTCTAAAACGATATTTTTTAAAGTTACGCCCCTATCTTCAAAATTATCCTTAATTTCTTTTGCAAGCGCAAAATAGTCGCTATCTCTTGAGATAAGCGCAACACTTCCACCTAATTCTTTCTGAAAATCTTGACAAACTTTTACGGCGTTTGAAAAACAAACGCCGTTTAAATTATTATTAGACATTACTCGCCCCTACCGATTTTCGCAAAAAGTCTAACCTTATCTTCAAAATTTACGTTCAACGAAGATAAAACGTAACCTTCAGCCGTTTGATTTTGACTCATTTCACTACCGACGACTACGTAAGAAGACTGCTTCATTAAATTTTCACTTCTTTCGTCAGGGAAACGGAATTTAAAGTCTTGGCGTGGAAATTCTATGCTCGAAAGTAAAAACGGCAACATTTCAAGTTCGTTTAGTTTATCAAATACTGCGTTTCTTAAGCCTTCGTCCATTTTTGACGGATCAAAAGAAAAACCGTCAAAGCCGAGTTTTTTCAAGTTTTCAATAAGCGACGAAAGCTCTTTCTTATTTTCGTCGTTATCTTCTAATTTTTCAAGGATTTCATACTCGAACGAACAGATTGCGCCAACGTCTTTACTTAAAGCTACTGCACTTGCTGCGTTTTCGTAATTTTTCTTTGCTGAAAACTTTGACTTTTGTAAAAATAAAATGCTAGCAAGGTCATATTCGTAGTATACGTTATTTTCAACCGTCAAAAGCTTTATTTCTTCGTTTGTTAAGTTAAGTCCTAATTCTTTTAAAATTTCAACGACCTTTTCTTTAGAAAACTTTTCTTTGAGATTTTTCGATAACGAAAAGTATGCGTACTTGCTTAAATAAACTTTTGACTTACTCTTTTTAACCTGACTTAAAACGTCTTTTTTAAAGTTAATTTTAACGCCGTACTTTTCGAAGCGAGCGTTAATCTCTTCAGTAGTTTTTAATACGTTCGAATATTGATTTTGTTGAAATATCGAAAGCCTTTTTTCAACGTCCTTGAAAAAGCGCGAAGCAATACCCATAACTGAAACGTTATAAAAAGCACCACCTAAAAAATCGAACTTTGCGCGAATTTGAACGCCCGTTGAATATGTTACGCCTAAAATTTTGCTTGCTTTAATAAATTCGTCAGCACCAGATAGCGTATAATTATCCATAATGCCGGCAAGTCTTAACCCAAATTTATCTGCCATAAAGCACGCAAGACTTGGTGAATAAGGAGAAAACGAATAATCGGTATGAATAGATAAAAGTGTGTCGTCACAATACTCTTTTTCACCACGGATTTTTGCAAGTTTTTTCAAAGCTCTAAGGCGCGCACCCTTACGTTTGGAACTTAACGCGTCTACAAACTGATTGGTCAGCATTTTTTCACCTTTTTTACGGTTTAATTCTTAACATAATAATAGTATATTTTATTAAAAAAGTCAAATAATAAACTGTAAAGAATACTTTTTGTAAAAATCTCACCAAATTTTCACAAAAAATGTTGATTTTTGGAGAATTTTTTTCAAAAAACATATTGAAATGTGGTTCTTTTTGTGATATAATACACTTAATAAGGTTTGATACAAAAGTCAAACGAATTTTGGAGGATTAAAATGAATAAGAACGAATTTATCAGAAAGTACGCTGACAAACAAGGCGTTACCATTAAAGATGCTGAACAAAGCTTCTCTGCTTTTGTTGAAACTTTAACCGATTGCTTAAAAGATGGCGAATACGTACACATCTCTGGCTTTGCTACTTTTGAAATCAAAGAAAAGGCTGAAAGAGAAGGCGTTAACCCTAAGAATAAAGAAAAAATTGTTATCCCTGCTTGCAAATCACCTTCAGTTAAGTTCAGCAAAACTTATAAAGATTTATTCAACTAATAGAAACTCAAAATCGCTTGCGACTTTCGTTGCAAGCGATTTTAATTTTAAAAGCGGACAAAATTTTGTCCGCTTTTAAACTATCTTTTATTAATTCTTAATTTCTTTAAAAGTTCTTTGTTTGACGCGACCGTTCCGCCGCCTACGATAACGGAAAGCTCTGGGTTTTCTGCAATGTTAGCCCTAATTCCCATTTTAAGTCTAAAATATTCCTCAAGCCCTACGGTTTTAGCAACGCCACCTGAAAAATACACGCCGTTTTTTCTGATATCTGCAGAAACTTCAGCAGGAAGCTTAGCCATAACCATACCCATAATTTGAAAAATTTTATCAAAGAAAATGTAAATAGGCTCGCTAATTTCGCCGGCTGAAACCTTCAATGCGCGAGGTCTACCCGTTTCAACGTCGCGACCGTTAATTACCATTTGAGTGTTTTCGCCTTCAACCAAGCTCCCGATAGAAATTTTAAGTCTTTCAGCAGTTAGTGCGCCTATTAAAAGCCCAAACCTTTCTTCAATAAAAGTTTGCAGCATAGCATCAATGCTTATACCCCCCATATTGACGTTTACGCCGCAGATTACACCGTCTAAAGAAACGGCTGCAATATCTGTAGATCCACCACCGATATCAACCACAAAGCAAGGCGTTGCATCTGCCATAGGAATTTGCATACCGATAGCAGAAAGTATTGGTGCTTCGACGAACGAATAATTAGAAACGTCGCACGCAATAAGCATTTTTTCAAACTTTCTTATTGCAGGAAGCTCAATACCGCAAGGCACGCTAAACACGACTTGTGGGCGCGCACTAAGTTTTTTAAGCGTAATTTTATTCAAAAATCTTTCGCACATAGCAGTTGCAGCCGACTCGTCTTCAATCTCCGACTCGAATATCGGGCTTAAAACAACTGTGCTATCACTTGTTCTTCCGATTAAACTTTTTGCAGATTTACCGACTTCTTTAACCTTTCTTTTAGAGTCGGTTGAAAGTGCCACGACACTCGGCTCGTACAAAACTACGCCCGTACCAACCTGATAGATAGCCGTTGATGACGAACCCATATCAACTGCAATTACGTTTGATTTCATTTTAGTATATCCCCTTTGTTAAATTAAGGCTTAAACCCGTGATTTTTAAGTATAATATCAATTTTTTCAATAGGAAGCCCAACAACGTTGTAATAACTTCCTTCAACGCTTTTTACAAGATTATATTCGTCTTGAATACCGTATCCACCAGCTTTATCAAGACCAAGCCCTAATGCTACGTATTCGTCGATTGTTTCGCTTGATAAATTATTAAAAACAACGTTCGAAACGTCGTATCCTGAAATTTCTTTGCCCCCGACGATAAAGCAAAACCCTGTAATAACTTGGTGCGCTCTATTATTTAATCTTTCAAGCATTTGTTTGGCGTTCTTTTTATCTTTAGGCTTTCCTAAAATCTCGCCGTCTAAAACGACGATAGTATCTGCGCCTAAAGTCGGCCTTTTATGTAGATTATAAACGGAACGCGCTTTCTGAGTTCCTAAAGAAGTCGCTATATAGCACGGTAAAACGCCTTTTTCGACTATTTCATCTTCAAGTGACGGAATTATATCAAAGCTGTATCCGTACTTTTCTAATATCTCTTTACGCCTTGGCGATGCGCTTGCGAGTATAAATTTCATAATTATTTTATTTCGGTTAAAGACGCTGCTGCAATGCTTTGTCCAACGCGCTTATTTTTTTCGTCAGGCATTTCGATATTTATATTAAGGTGCGAAAATTCTTCTTCTAAAACCTTTTTCGCGTTTTCCATAATGATACTACCACCCTTTCCACTTGTAACTCTACCTAAAAGCAAAAGGTGCTTAATATCATAAAATTCAGCGTAGAACGGAATAGCGTAGCCAAGGTATATTCCGATATCTGCGTAAATAGTTTTCGCCATTTCGTCGCCATTTTTCATAAGGTCTTGAATAACGTTCAATTTCTCTGCTGGAGTAAGCCCTTCTTCGAATTTAAATCCAGAATTTTGGGCAAGTTTAATAACTGCGTCTTGAGAGAAATACTTAACACCACAGCCGATATCGCCACTCCACTCGTCTTGCATAGCAGAAAGTGAAAAGTCTACAGGAACGAACGCAAGTTCGCTTATCCAACCGTTAAGACCACCGTCTAAATTGATATATCCACCAGCTTCACTCGTTCCCATAGCGATACCTAAAACACCGTTATCGTTTAAGTCGATTGCACCAGCTAGAGCCGTAACGTCTCCGTCGTTAGCAACTTCGATAGGAATATTTAATTCTTTTGCAATGTCTATATACATTGTTTTTACGTGCTCGTGATAAAATTCTTTTGGAACTTTAACAAAAAGCGACGAGACCATTATTTTATTGTCAATATAAACGCCTGCGCTCGATACGCCGATAGCGTCTACTCTCGGCATTTTTGACGCAGCAGTCAAAATTGATTCTTTAATTCCTTGGTAGTGATAATTATAGTCCGTTTGAGTTTTTGGATGCCATACAACTTCTTCAGAATAAACGACTTCTCCGTCGATAACTGCGCTTACTTTTCTGTCACTACCACCTGCGTCGAAACCTATTCTGCATCCGTCTAAATGACCACCGATTTTAAGCGAGCAAGTCGAAAGAGAAGGAAAATTATTTTCGTCTGAGTAGTAAACTTCCATATCACTTTCGTAAACGCCAGACATAAAATCAAAGTCGAAAGCTCGCGCGCCACTTGGTGTATACGCGTTTTTAATACCTTCGTAAACGTATTTAGGTCCTTGAATATAAATTTTGTATCCACCGACTACCCACAAAATAGTCTTTATCATACGCTCGCAAAGTCTGTACGATAAATCTTTGTATTCGTCAGATTTAATTACGTCAAGCTCGTAAATGTAATTGTACCCTTTAGTTCTTTCAACGCATACCTTGAGTTTTTCCGTTTCCATGTTTTTGGCTAATTCTCTATAATCTCTCAAAACGATTGAAAGCGGTTGAAAATCTTTATCGAACTTTGGGGTAAACTTCATAACTAACTCCATTAAAACCTATTTTCCTTTTTCAAACTGAAAAAGAGCATATATATTTATTATATCAAACCAAGTTGCTTTTGTCTATAAAGAATTTTAAAAAATATTGTATAAAAGGACTTATCTACTTGAAAATTTAGTCCTTTTGTTATATAATAATCAATATGAAAAACGTTGACGAATTTTTTTGTAACCAATTACACGACGTATTAAAGGTAAACGGGATTTTCACAATCCACTACTTTAAGTACGGAAAAAACTTTAATTTCCCAGAAGAAAGTCACAATTTTTGGGAGCTTGTTTTCATTGACTCGGGCGAAGCGATAGCAATTTCCAACAAAAACAAGTTTAAACTTACTCAGTCACAAGTAATTTTTCATAAGCCAAACGTTTCACACACGATACTCACGGAAGACAAATTTTGCAACTCCGTTATTTTATCGTTTGAAGCAAGTGGACGTATGATGAGCTTTTTTGAAGATAAAATCTTCACACTCACCCCATACGAAAAAGAACTTTTGCAAAAAGTCGTTTTCGAAGGAAAAAAAAGTTTTAAAGGAAAACTTAATTTAGTCAACCAAAAGAAAATGGAAAAGCGCGAAGACGCGCCTTTCGGAACAGAGCAGATTATTAAAAACAATATCGAGCTTCTATTAATTTCTATAGTTCGAAACAATGCCGAGCAAAAGACGACCAAAAAATTAGACTTTGCAAGCGTTTCTAGTCATGGCGAACAGATTGTTAAGCGCATACTTGAAATTTTAGAAGCTCGCGTTCATACTACCGTTAATCTTGACGAGATTGCAAAGGATTTATACTTTTCTAAAACTTACGTAAAATCGGTTTTTAAAAAGTACGTCGGAACAAGCATTATTCAATATTTCAACCGATTAAAAATCGACGAAGCAAAACGTCTTATTTCTCTAAACGAATTTTCGTACACGGAAATTGCTGCAAAACTCGGCTTTTCTTCTGTTCATTACTTTACACGACTTTTCAAATCGCTTACGGATATGACTCCGTCAGAGTATCAAAAATCAATAAAAGCAGACAACGTTTTAGACTAAAAAACTCGCGCTATATATCGATTAGCGCGAGTTTTTATTTTTTTATAAAATTACTTTTTAACAGGAACACCTTCAACAAGTTCGAAGTAAGGACTACTTTCAGATATGAAAAATTTAATTGAACTATTACATCCGTCAAACGCGTTTTCGCCAATGTATGAAACGTTCATACCGATATAAACGCTTGCCAAGTTTTCGCAGCCACGGAACGCGCTTGCACCGACGGTTTCAACGTTCTTTAGCAAATCAATATCGCCAATTGCAGTTGATTGAAAAGCACTCTTTCCGATAGAGACTAAACTTTCAGGAAGCTCAACGTCAGATAGTTTCGAGCAAGAATAGAAAGTATAATCGCCAATAGATTCAAGTCCGCCTTCTAAAATAGTTACTCTCTTTAAGTTTGGACAGCTTGAAAAAGCTACGCTACCGATATGCTTTACCGTTTCAGGAATTTTTAAAGTGGAAATTTCAGAAAGGTAAAAACCTTTATCTGCAATTTGAACGACGTTTTTACCGTTATATTTTTTTGGAATAACGACGTCACTAGGTAAAGTTTCGCCTTCTTTCTTAGAAATAGCGTATCCACCTTCTACTTCTGTGAAAGTAAAAAAGTTTTCGTCAGTCGGCGTATAATCTTTTTGTGTTAGAACGCACGCACTAAGCATTGTAATAAGCATACAAACTGCAAGCGAAAGTGCAATTTTTCGTAAATTTTTCATAACGCAAAAACCATCCTTTATATATGTATTATATATCCGTTTTTAAAATATGTCAATATGTTAAATAAATTGAAAACTTCGTTTTCATAAATTGCGCTTTGATAAGCGCATAAATTGCAGTAAACTGCATAAATTGCAAAAACAAGTTTTTGCATAATGGATTAAAATTATATAGTATGCAACCATAGGTTGCAATTTATGAACGCACAGCGAATTTATTTTGCAATTTATTTACACTCTATTCCAACTTGAGCCTTAGCGTTTAAATCAAGGTCTGCAAAATCGCCTTTAAGATATCTTAAATATCCTTCTGCGCCAATCATTGCGGCGTTGTCTGTGCACATGCACTTTTGGGGTAAAACGAGTTTAATCGACTTATCAGCGCACTTTTTAGATAAACTTTCGCGCAAATAACCGTTCGCGCCAACACCACCACCAACAGTAATAGTATCTACTTTTTTCTCACAAGCTGCATCTATTGCCTTATCGACTAATATATCAATCGCAGCGCACTGAAAGCTTTTTGCTAAATCTGCTTTATTAAAAGTTTCACCCTTTTGCTGACATTTATGCGCGTAATTAATAACGGCAGTTTTTAAGCCACTGTATGAAAAGTTATAACCTTTTGAGCCTTTTAACATTTTTGGCATAGCGATTATATCGTTTCCGTCTTTAGCAAGTTTTTCAACGTTAGGGCCACCCGGATATGGAAGTCCTAAAACGCGTGCAACCTTATCAAAAGCTTCGCCCACCGCATCATCTAAGGTCGAACCCAAAATTTCGAAATTGTCATAATCTAAAACGTGAATAATCGCGGTGTGACCGCCACTAGCAAGTAGCGTTATAAACGGCGGTTTCAATTCTTTATCCGATAAATACGCCGCTGCAAGGTGACCACGAATATGGCTAACAGGTATAAGTGGAATACCAAGCGAAAAAGCAAGTGCTTTTGCGTAAGATACACCAACGAGCAATGCTCCAAGTAGCCCTGCACCGTAAGTTACAGCGATAGCGTCTAAGTCAGAAAAAGTCAAATTTGCTTTGTTTAGCGCCTTATAGACCACTTTATCAATGGCATCCGTATGCGCTCTTGACGCAATTTCCGGGACTACGCCACCGTAGATTGCGTGAACACTGGCTGAGCTTATAATCTCGCTTGATAAAACTTCTCTACCACCTTTTAAGATAGCGCAAGCCGTTTCGTCGCAAGACGATTCTATCGCCAAAATTATAGGGTCTTCTTTTTTAGGAAGACTTTTAATTTTATCTATATATTTCATTATGATTTCTTTAAGTATTCGGTAATAAATCCGTCCAAATTGCCGTCCATAACCGATTGGATATTACCCGTTTCATAACCCGTTCTGTGGTCTTTGACCATAGTATACGGACAGAAAACGTAACTTCTTATTTGGCTACCAAACTCAATTTTCTTGATTTCGCCTTTAATTTCTTGTGCTTCTTGCATACGCTCGCTTTCACGGCGTTCAACAAGCTTACCAATAAGCATACGCATAGCCATTTCACGGTTTTGAATTTGACTTCTTTCGTTCTGACAAGCAACTATAATACCCGTTGGGATATGCGTAATTCTAATTGCCGACTCCGTTTTATTGACGTGCTGACCACCTGCGCCACTTGAGCGATAAGTATCAACTTTCAAATCTTCAGGTCTGATATCAATTTCTTCATCGTTTATAATTTCTGGCATAACTTCAACCGACGAAAAAGACGTGTGCCGTCTTGCGCTACTGTCGAACGGTGAAATGCGAACTAAGCGATGAACGCCTTGCTCGCTTTTTAAATATCCATACGCGTTTTCACCCTTAATTTTAAACGAAACACTTTTAATTCCTGCATCGTCACCCGGCAAACGGTCGAGCTCGGTAAGCTCATATCCGTGCTTTTGCGCATAGCAAATATACATACGGTAAAGCATTTCCGTCCAATCGCACGCCTCCGTTCCCCCTGCGCCTGCGTGTAAAGTCATAAGCGCGTCGAGAGAGTCGTACTTACCTTTAAGAAGGGTTGCAAGTCGCATTTCTTCAATATCTTTTTCAACTTGCTCAAGTTCTTTATCAATTTCCGGCAAAAAACTGTCGTCGTCTTCAAGCGCTGCAAGCTCTATAAGGTCGCTTGCATCTTCGAGCGTCTTATACGCCTTATCAAACGAACTTAATTTATTTCTTATGCTTTGCGCTTTTTGTGCAAGTTCCGTCGATTTTTTCAAATCTTGCCAAACTTCAGGATTTTCTTGTTCTTTTTCAATTTCATGTAGCTGGATTTTTAAATTATCCAAGTCAAAGAGAGTATCCTGCCTCTTGTAGAATTGCCTTAAGCTCTTTAAGTTTGTCGTAATATAAATCAGTTCTAATCATAATACACCCTATATTTGTAGCCTTTCGGCTACTCGATATGCGCAAACTTTGTTCGCGCTCGATATGCAACCTAACGATTGCTCGATATGTTGCCTACGGCAACTCGATAGCAATTTTTCAAAAATTGCATAAATGTCGTGCAGATTTTGCATAAAGCAAAATTGCCAGCTTAACATATAATTTTTTCTAAGGATTTTAGTTAATTATATGATTTCTCCGCCCGCATTAAACGATATTAAAAGACTTAGAAACGAGTAAAAGAAGGCTCGGTCGGGCAACCCGACTGTTATGTATTGCATTTTGCATATACAAGCGTCAGCCTACACGACTGTTATGTTTTCGTCTATATCTTTTCTAACTTATTTCACGATATTAAAAGACTTAGAAACAAGCAGTTCAAGGCTCTTTGAGTGCGATTGGACTTGATAGACCTAGACGGTCATCAAGGTCGAGCGCACTCAAAAGAAACGCAGAAATGCGAAGTTTATAAGGCTTTTAACGTCCGCAGCAGTTTTTGTATTTCTTGCCTGAACCACAAGGACATGGATCGTTACGACCTACACTCTTATCACTCTTTGCAGGACCGCCTTGGTTTTCTGCTCCGTAAGTCATAGTTTTTTGCTGTTGTTGAACAGGCTTAGGAGCTTCAGTGCGAATTTCAGCCTTTATTAAAAGTCTAACGACTTCTTCGCGAATAGACGACGTAAGTTCGTCAAACATTTCTAAGCCTTCGCGCTTGTAAGCGATAACAGGGTCTTCATTAGCGTAACCGCGAAGAGAAATTCCACGTTTTAATTTATCCATAGCATCGATATGGTCAATCCACTTTCTGTCTACGGTCTTTAAGAATAAATATCTTTCAAACTCTGTAAAATCGATGCCTTTTTCTTTGTAATCTGCAACTTTTTGTTCGTAATATTCAACGGCTTTATCAACGCATTTGCTGATTAAGAAGTCGAAATCCCACTTAGTTAAGTCGTCTTGAGAAACAAAGTTCGTTCCGATAGGTAAAACTTTTGTCTCGAGTGCTTGGTTGAGTTTTTCCGCATCCCAAGTCTTTGGTTTTGACGGATCGTCAATACCTTCGTGAACGACGCCCTCAACGTATTCTGGGATAAGCTTGACGATATCTTCGTGAACGTCTTCGCCTTTTAAGACTTTCATACGCTCTTTATAAATAACCATTCTTTGGGTATTCATAACGTCGTCGTATTGGATAACGTGTTTTCTTCTGCCAAAGTTTTGACCTTCGATAGTTCTTTGAGCGTTTTCGATAGCGCGTGCAAGCATTTTCGCTTGAAGTGGCGTATCTTCGTCCATTTTAAATACGTTGTACCAGCCCTGCATACGTTCGCCACCAAATCTCTTTGCTAAATCGTCTTCTAAAGAGATGTAAAAGAGTGAAGAACCCGGGTCACCTTGACGACCGCTACGACCACGAAGTTGGTTGTCGATACGTCTTGATTCGTGACGCTCAGTACCGATAATTCTCAAACCACCGAGCGCAGAAACCTCTTCTTTTTCAACGTCGGTAACGGCTTTATGTTTATTTAAAAGTTCGTTGTATTTTTCGCGCAAAACTTTAATATCGTCAGAAACGTCTTGTACGAACGAAGTTGCAAGCTCGATACTATTTTCGTCGTAGCCTAAATTTCTTAAATCTTGTTTTGCCAAAAATTCAGGGTTACCACCAAGCAAGATATCCGTACCACGACCTGCCATGTTAGTAGCGATAGTAACAGCGCCTTTCTTACCGGCTTGCGCGACGATTTCTGCTTCGCGCTTGTGGTTTTTCGCGTTTAATATATTGTGCTTAATGCGTTCGCGAAGGAGCGCGCGCGAAATCATTTCACTCTTTTCAACGGTAACCGTACCAACAAGTACAGGTTGACCTTTTTCATAGTGCTTTTTAATATCTTCGATAATGGCTTTGATTTTGCCCTTTTCTGTTGAGTAAACGACGTCAGGCATATCTTGGCGAATCATTGGACGGTTAGTCGGAATTTCAAGAACGTCTAAGCCGTAAATCGTTTTAAATTCTTCTTCTTCGGTTTTTGCAGTACCCGTCATACCCGAAAGTTTTTTGTATAGTCGGAAGTAGTTTTGGAAAGTAATGGTTGCAAGCGTTTTACTTTCACTTCTAACTACGACGTTTTCTTTAGCTTCAATCGCTTGGTGAAGTCCGTCGGAATATCTTCTACCAATCATAAGACGTCCGGTGAATTCGTCAACGATAATAATTTCGCTGTCTTGAACGATATAGTCGTTGTCGCGCTTGAAGATATGATGTGCCTTTAAAGCCTGTTGAATGTGGTGACTTAAATCTGCGTTTTCAATATCGGAAAAGTTTCTAAGATTGAAAAATCTTTCAGCCTTATCTGCACCACTTTCAGTAATTTGAACGGTCTTTTCTTTTATATCGACCTTGAAATCTTCGTCTTTTTTGAGTGTTTTTACAAAGCGATTTGCAGAAACGTACATCTCAGAAGAATCGGCGCCTTGACCAGAGATAATAAGTGGAGTTCTGGCTTCGTCAATCAAAATTGAGTCAACTTCGTCGACGATAGCAAACTCTAAATCGCGTTGAACCCTGTCAGCGTAGCGAACTTTTAGGTTGTCGCGAAGATAGTCGAAGCCAAAATCGTTATTCGTTCCGTATAAAATATCGCATTTATAGGCTTCACGCTTTTCGTTATCGTTCATATCGTTGACGTTAACTCCAACGGTCAAGCCTAAAAAGCGGTGAACTTTACCCATCCACGCCGCGTCACGCTTAGCAAGATAATCGTTTACCGTAACGACGTGCACGCCTTTTCCTGTGAGGGCGTTAAGGTATGAAGGAAGTGTCGCCATAAGCGTTTTACCTTCACCCGTTTTAAGTTCTGCAACTCTGCCTTGGTGAACGCAAATACCACCCATAAGCTGAACTTTGTAGTGGCGCATACCTAAAACACGGTAACTTGCTTCTCTAACGACTGCAAACGCGTCGAATAAAATTTGGTCTAAAGTTTCGCCATTTTGAAGTCTTTCTTTCAAAACGACGGTTTGATTTTTTAATTCGTCGTCAGTCATTTGTTCGTATTTTGGTGATAGTGCCAAAATTTTATCTGCCATTTGACCGATTTTCTTAATTGATCTTCTTGAGTCTGATTCTAAAATGTATCTAATAAATCCCATATCGCATCCTTATCTTAAAGGCTATAATACGCCATTTTTATTTACTATACTGTATATTATAATATAAACGCCAAAATCTGTAAATGCTTTTTTACAAATTTTTGCCTATTTTTTACAATTTTTTGTAAAAAAATGTAAGATTTCTTTTAGATATCTAAAGATTTGACTGACGCTATCGTTAACAAGCTTACCGAAAGCGCGCCTTGTTTTTTAAGCATCTTTGCAATTTCACCACTCGTTGCGCCCGTCGTTAGAACGTCGTCAACCAGTAAAATCTTTTTATCTTTTACAATGTTTTTATCGAGATAACCAAAGCTTGATGCTATATTCATAGCCCTATCTTTTGCAGTCAACCCCACCTGCTTTTTGACTTCATTTTTCTTAAAAAGTGGGGCTATAAGTTCAATATTTAGACTTTTTGACAAAACTTCGCAAAGAGTCTGAGATTGATTAAAGCCACGCTCGAAGAGTCGTTCAGAGTTCATTGGAACAAAGGTTATAGCGTCAGAGTCAAACTTTTCAGATACGTAAACTTTTTCTAAAAACGGCGTAAAAACGTTAGCAAGATATTTATTTTCGTTATACTTAAACGCAGAAATTAAATTTTTAATAACACCGTCGTATGAAAAAGCACTTCGTGCCATATCCACTTGCCAATTTTCTTTACACGAAAAGCATCTTACGGTTGGAATAGTCGTTCGCCTTCCACAAGTTAAACAGTACGCTCCACCTTGTAAAGCTTCTAACGCTTTTTGACAATCTTCGCAAAAATACTCTCCGTTAAAAGTTTCTTTATGGCAGATATTGCAAGTTAGATTTTCTTTAAAAAATACGTCACTTAAATTTTTTATTAAATTTTTCATATATAACCTATGATTTTAATAAATTTTGTCGAAAATTGTATAAATTAAAGTTTTATACGCAAAATAGACTTTGAAGGGGGGAAGCAAAGGACAAAAATCTTTTGCGAAAAACTATGAGAAAGACTACTGATAAAACTAACTCTAAAGCTTCTAAGAATGCAAAAAATGCAAAGAATTCAAGTTGTTCTTCAAAGGCTAAAAGTCAAACTAAAAACTGTAACTAATGTTTAAAAAGAAAAAGAAGAACAAAAAGAATAATTTTGAATTTAAGTCAGACTTTGACGTTTTAGGAAGTTACACAGGAAACACTTCGTCAGACGACGAATACGAAAGACCTATCCAAGACGCAGACGACTTATAATCAACGAAAAAGAGCCGATTTTCGGCTCTTTTTTCGATTTAACTGCCATATAGTTCGATTATTTCATAATTTCGTCGAGTGCATCTTTAAAAGATAAATACTTTTTAACCGATAAATTTCTTGCGATATACTCCTTTTCAAAAACGTCTTTTACTGCTTTAAGTAAAAGTGGAAGCTTAGACGGATTAAACGCATCTTGAGTGTTAATTCTAAACGCTACACCCGTTTCATCTTCAATTTTCTTTACGGTTTCAAGCAGCTTATAGCCAACTACCGACGAGAGTTTTCTATCAGCGTAAACTTGGCTTTTTATGAACTTAGAATTGACTTCTTCGATAAACTTTTCATACCCACCGTCAAAAGGAATATAAGCTTTTGAGCTATAAACCTTTTTTAGCTTATCAAAAATTCCACAGGTTTTTATCGTTAATTCGTTGCAATAATTTTTTAAATCGCGCTCGTCATTCTTTTCTAAAATAAGATTATAATAATTTAGAAATTTATCGGGAAGTATAGTAAGCATTTCAACGTCTTTTTGTCTTTCAGTTATCGAGTGGCGATAATAACTGCAATTTAACTCTGTAAGAATTTCGGTTGATATAATTAAAAGCCTTATCGCATAAAACTTGACCATTTCTTTATAAGACGTTTGAACGTCAGAATTAGCCACCTTCAAGTCGATAATTCTAGGCTCTATTCTATTGACTTTTTTCTCGTCAAGTGGAAGAAGTAACGAAGCTTCTGCAAGACGTTTTATCTTTAAAAACCGTTCTATAGCATCGTAATCGCGATGATATAGTGGAACAAGCTGTAAAATCGCGCCCTGCATAACCGTACCGATATAGCCTTCGTATTCAGACCAAGTCGTGCTTTTTATACTATATCCAATTTCTGCACCGTTTACAACAATAAAATTTATATCCAAAGAAAAATCTGAGCCGTCGCGTGCAATAATAACAAAGTCGGCACCCGAATACCTGTCCGCGTCGCCTCGCGCAACCGAGCCGTACACCCCTACAAAGTCAACGCTATCGGGATATATTTGCTTAATTTTTAAAACAAGCTCGTCGAAAAATATTTTGTTTTCATTACTGAATTCGCGCATATATTAAGTATAACACAAAACTTCAAAAATATCAATTAGGAAAACTGTATTCAATGAAATATTTATTATTGTATAAAATAATGAATAATTGCAATTTTATGCAAAATATTTGAATAATACATATTTACAATTGCATAAGCAAGCTAAGTTTTAAAAAAGCACGCAAAAAACAGTTGACTTAATGATTTTTTCATTGTAATATATCATTATATATTTTTAAATATATAGTAACTATCTAATAAGGAGATATGAATATGAAAAAACTAGGCACAATTTTTACTTCTGTAGTGTTAACGTTAGTACTTTTATTCAGTTTGACTGCTTGTGGCGGAAGCACTGTAAAGGTTATTGAAATCGAACTTACGACAGAAGAATACGCATTTGCGATCAGCAAAGAAAACGACACTTTAAAGACTGCAGTAAACGAATTACTTGCTGAAAAAGAAGCAGACGGTTCACTTGATGCGCTTATCAACAGTTACTTTGACGGAACCGCAACCTTCACCTACACCAACCCAGCTTCAAGCGACGGTTGTTTCGTAGTTGCAACGAATGCTTACTTCCCACCGTTTGAATATATGGAAGGCGAAAAATTCGTTGGCGTTGATATCGAAATTGCAAGTTTAATCGCTCAAAAGCTTGGCAAAACTCTTTTCATTAAGAACATCGACTTCGATGCTGTAATTACTGACGTTCAACAAGGAAAGTCTGACATCGCAATGGCTGGTATCACTGTTAACGCTGAACGCGAACAACTTATCAACTTCTCTACGCCTTACTACGCATCTGCGCAAGTTCTCGTTGTAAGAGAAGACGATACTACTTTCTCAGGTTGCACAACAGGTGCTCAAATTGAAGACATCTTAAAAGCTAAAGATACAAGCTTTAAAGTTGGTACTCAAGCTGGTACTACCGGTTATATGTATTCTGCTGGTGATGCTGACTTTGGTTACGACGGATTTAAGAATCTTACCACTACCCCATATAAGACAGGTGCTCTTGCAATAACTGACCTTGCAAACGGCAAGATTGACGCAGTTATTATCGATAAACAACCAGCAATTATGATTGCTAAATCTGTAAACGGCTAAAGCGATAAAAAATGTTTAGTAAAGACCACTTTTTAAGATTTTATAAAGGCTTTTTTATCGAAGGTGGCTATAAAGTAGTGTTAAAAGGCTTAGGTAATACCTTATCTATTGCCTTTTTAGCACTTATTATAGGTATGATTGTCGGTAGTATTATCGCAATTATAAAAATCAACCCTTCAAAAAGCAAATTTAATAAAGTAATACAAAAAGTATGCGACGGCTACGTTGCGCTATTTCGCGGAACGCCTATCGTCGTACAATTATTACTCACCTATTACGGTTTGTTTGGTTCTCTTAACATCTCTGCGTTTCAAACTGCTATTTTAATTTTCGGTTTGAACAGTTCTGCCTACGTTTCTGAAATTATTCGTGGCGGAATTAACTCGGTTGATATCGGTCAAACGGAAGCAAGCCGTTCTTTAGGGTTACCTTTCCCAACGACCATGGTAAGAATTATATTGCCACAGGCAATAAAGAACACCCTACCGACTCTCGGCAACGAATTTATCAGCTTGCTTAAAGAAACGTCAGTTTGTTTGTTCGTAGGTGTAATCGACTTAACCAACGCCTTCTATACTATTGCGTTTAGTAAAATCGAATACTTCTATACGTTCACGTTCTTGGCTCTTTCCTATTTGATTATTGTAATAGGCGTAACTTTTTTATTTAAACTTATTGAAAGGAGAATGAAGAAAAGTGATAGAAATTAATAATCTTTCAAAAAGTTTCGGTAGTAAAAAAGTATTAAACGGAATTTCGTTAAACGTTGAAAAAGGCGACAAAATCGTTTTACTCGGTCCAAGCGGAAGCGGTAAATCAACGCTTTTAAGATGTATCAATCTTTTAAACGATTACGACGGCGGAGAAATTTTATATAACGGACAAGACGTAACTAAACTTGACGTAAATTTATACCGTCAAAAAGTGGGAATGGTTTTCCAACACTTTAACCTGTTTAAACATATGACTGTTTTACAGAACATTATGTTTGCGCCTATTTTCTACGGAAAAAAACAGATTAAAGAAAAAAAGAAATTACTAAAACAAAACCCTGAACTTATCAACGACGAATACGTAAAAAGTTTACCTGACAACCTAGCCCAAGTAAAAGAAAACGCGAAAATTCGTGCTATGGAATTACTTGAAAAAGTTGGCTTAAGCGAAAAAGCGAACGAATATCCTTCAACGCTATCTGGCGGGCAACAACAACGTATCGCTATCGTTCGCGCAGTTGCTAATAACCCTGAAGTTTTATTGTTCGACGAACCTACTTCTGCGCTTGACATTGAAATGATTCAAGAAGTTTTAGAAGTTATCGAGCAACTTGCAAACGAAGGCATGACTATGGTTATCGTTACGCACGAACTAAAGTTCGCTAAAAACATAGCGTCAAAAATCGTTTTCTTAAACGAAGGCGATATTTTGGAAGTTGGAACTCCAGACGAGATTTTCAACCACCCAAAACACCCAAGACTTTTGGAGTTTTTGGAAAAAACAAAATAATAACAAACAAAAATACGCGACTTTTAATCGCGTATTTTTTATTTATGTTCGAAATATTTTTTTATTGCTAAAAAGGTTTCGTCACTTATCACGTGCTCGATTTTGCAGGCGTCTTCGTCAGCCGTTTCGTTTGATACGCCAAGTGCGATGAAACAGTTTTTTAAAACGGTATGTCGCTCGTAAGTCTTTTTCGCAACCGAAATTCCTAACTCGGTAAGTTTTAGATAGCCTTTTTCGTCTGCTTCGACGTAGCCACCGTTTTTCAAAATTCCTATCGCACGCGAAACGCTCGGTTTAGAATAACCCAAATACTCCGCAATATCAATCGAGCGCACGCTCGGTTTTTGTTTTGATAAAACGAAAATTGATTCAATATACATTTCGCCTGATTCTTGCAAACCCATAACTCTACCCCTTTTTGCTATCATCGTTTTTTTGCGTATGACAACTTCCACTCATTGGACAGTTAGAGCATCCACAACCACAACTTGACTTCCCCTGCTTTTTTTGTCTTATAAGATGAAAAATTATCAACGATATCACTAAAACTATAATAATCGCAACGATTATCGTCGCTAAATTTGCTTTTAACCAAATCATAATAAGCACCTATAAGTCGATTAATTACCTTTTTTAGGCATAGGCTTAAAAATCATATACGCTAAAAATAAAGCTGCAATAATCGCAAATATTAAACCTACCACGTAAACGTTCCCAGAAAACGCCGAACCTAATTGGAAGATAATAAGCGATATAATATATGCAAATATACATTGATACGAAATTGCAAAAATAGTCCACTTCGCGCTGTTCATTTCGCGTTTTATCGCGCCCATTGCCGCAAAGCACGGTGCGCATAAAAGGTTAAAGACCATAAACGAGTAGGCAGAAATTTGCGACATATCCGTAAAGTTTAAAACTTCTAAAACGCTTACGACTTCTTCTTTTGCGATAAGCCCCATAAAAGTTGCCACGGTTGATGGAATATTTCCAAAACCAAGTGGAGCAAAAATCCAGCAAACGGCTTTTCCAATATAACCTAAAATACTGTTTTCAAGTTCCATTTCAAGCCCGAATCCAAACCCAGCGCCAGTATTTCCAAAACGCGACAATACCCAAATTGCCATAGAACCAAGTAAAATTATTGTGCCTGCTTTTTTAATAAACGACCAACCACGTTCCCAAGTGTTTTTTAGTACGCTTGATGCCGTCGGCATATGATAGGACGGAAGCTCCATTACAAACGGAGCAACTTCACCACTAAATAATTTAGTCTTTTTAAGTATAATACCCGAAATTACTATTGCAAAAATTCCTATAAAATACGCGCTAGGCGCAACCCACCACGCACCACCGAATAAAGTTGAGGCAACAAGTGCAATAATCGGCAATTTCGCGCTACAAGGTATGAAAGTCGTAGTAATTATCGTCATTTTGCGGTCTTTGTCGTTTTCTATCGTTCTTGACGCCATAATACCCGGAACGCCACAGCCCGTACCTATAAGCATAGGAATAAACGATTTTCCGCTTAGTCCGAACTTTCTGAAAATTCTGTCCATAACGAACGCAATTCTCGACATATAACCGCACGCTTCTAAGAAAGAAAGCATTAAAAATAGAACTAAAATTTGCGGAACAAACCCAAGCACCGAGCCTACGCCCCCGATTATTCCGTCAATTATAAGACTTTTCAGCCAGTCGGCACAATTAATGCTCGTAAGCATATTATCAAAAAGCACGGGAATACCGTCAACCCAAACGGACGAACCGAACAGATAGAAACCGTCACCGAAAAGCCCGTCGTTAGTCCAGTCGGTTACCCACGCGCCAACCGTCGTTACGGAAATAAAGTACACCAAAAACATAATGACGGCAAATATTGGAAGGGCAAGATATCTGTTAGTTAAAACTGCGTCAATTTTGTCAGAAGTTGAAAGTTTGCCTGCATTTTTCTTTTTATAGCATTTTGACAAGACTTTTGCAACGTAATCATAACGCTCGTTAGTGATGATGCTTTCTGCATCGTCGTCGAACTCGTCTTCAACGAGTTTGATATCTTTTTCGATATGTAAAAGCTTATTTTCTTCAATCTTTAAAGCTTCTAAAACCTTTTTATCGCGTTCAAAAATTTTGATAGCGTACCAGCGTTGTCTATCTTCTTCCATTTCGTGTATAACCGCTTCTTCAATGTGCGCGATAGCGTGTTCAACAGGTCCTGAAAAGATATGTTTTGGAATATTTTTACCAAGTTTTGCTTGCTCTATCGCAATTTCAGACGCTTCGTCGATACCGTCACCCTTAAGCGCAGAAATTTCAACTATTTTACAGCCAAGCGCGTGCGATAAACCGTCAATATCCAAAAAGTCGCCGTTTTTTCTTACGACGTCCATCATATTAATCGCAACGACGACTGGGATTCCAAGCTCTTTAAGTTGAGTCGTCAGATACAAGTTTCTCTCAATATTAGTTCCGTCAACGATATTTAAAATAACGTCAGGACGTTCGTCTAAAAGATAGTTTCGCGCAACAACTTCTTCTAAGGTGTACGGCGAAAGTGAATAGATACCGGGTAAATCCGTTACTATAACCCCTTCTTGTTTTTTAAGTTTTCCTTCTTTCTTTTCTACCGTAACGCCCGGCCAATTTCCAACGAATTGGTTCGAGCCTGTTAGCGCGTTAAAAAGAGTCGTTTTTCCGCTGTTCGGATTTCCGACAAGCGCAATTTTTATTTCCATTGTTTTTCTCCAAATATTACTAAAACCAGCCTAAAACCGACTTATAGCGCGATTTATTCAACTTCTATAAGTTCTGCATCACTTTTTCTTATGGATAATTCATAGCCCCTTACGGTAAGCTCAATCGGGTCGCCAAGCGGTGCAACCTTTCTTACGGTTACCACCGTTCCCTTAGTTATTCCCATATCCATAATTCTTCGTCTTAACGCCCCTTCGCCGTAAAGCTTTACGACTTTTGCGCTTGAGCCAATTTTTACTTCTTTTAAAGTTTTCATTTATATCACCTATCTGAAAAGCTACAAGTTAGCGCAGGCTAACTGAAACTCTTAAAAATGAGTTAGCCAACGCTAACTGTTTATATAATAACACTTAAAAATTTTTTCGTCAACTAAATTTTGACATTTTTTTAATTTTCCTAAAAATATTTTATGCAAGAAACGATAAAAAAATGAAAACGGAAAAGTTGCTCTTTAATTAGGGATTTTAATCCATAACAAAAGTATAGCACACTATACTTCGCTAAAAGCGAAATGTAGTGTGCTTTTTATATCCACAAAATTAAGTTATAAATAGTTGTATTTTTAGCCTTATGGCTAAAAGTTATATGCAAAACAGGTTTTGCGTTATATTTGCGAGAGCAAATTCAAGGTTCTGCCTAGCAGGTTCTTATATTTTTCTCTCGCAGTTATATTAAATAAATCCAAAACTTGCCATAGGCGAATATCACTGCCGTAGGCAATATCACTCGTCGTTAGACGAATATAACAAATCCGCAAGGATTTATTTAGTTGTCGCTTTTCCCTACGGGAAGAGCGACAATCGTTTTCATTTTTTTAAAAGTTTTAAGGCGTTTTTGTATAAAATCTTTTCTTTATCTTCAGTTTCAAGTTTAATATTATTGAAATAATCGACGTAAGATTTTTGACTTTTCCAAGGGCTGTCCGTTCCAAACAAAATTTTATCTGCACCGTGACTTTTTACAATATCGATAAATAAATCTACGCTCATTTCGTCAAGCGAAAAACTTGTATCAAAATATGCACTTATTCCGCACATATACTTCTTAACTTCTTCGAAATATCCTAACGCGCCAGTGTGCGATAAAACTAATTTTTTAGGTTTTACAGTCTTTACTAAATCTATAATCATATCGGGAGTCGCCCTTTCAATATCACGAAAAGACGCGTCAGTTCCCGTGTGGAATACGGTTATAAGGTCAAGTTCTTCAGCAAAATTTAAAACACGCTCGTTTTCGATAGAGTTTATGTCGCTCTCTTGAAAATACGGGTGTAATTTTATTCCTAAAAAGCCTAGGTCTTTAATAATTTTAAGTTTTTCTTTAACGTTTTGGCACAGTGGATGAATTGCCCCAAAGCTTAGAATTTCGGCATACTTTTCATTTTGCTCTTTTAATTTTTTAATAGTCCCTTCAAAATGAGTCGGGTTTGTCAAAATCGGAAGATTAACCGACAAATCAACGCCAGCACTTTTCATTTCCGTTAGTAAATCGTTAGCACTTCCCCCGATTGCACGCGTATAACCGCTTGAATTTTCAAGGCTTTCGACGGCTCTATCTGCGATATTATCAGGGAATATATGTGTATGAAAATCTATAATCATTTTACACCTATAAAAGACACATAGCCCCAAAACACGGGGCTATGTGTCGATTATCAATTACTTTTTCATAATTTCTTGAACTTTTTGATAGTCTTTCGTTTTAATAATTACGCTTGCAGTTTCGCCGTGAAGAGATAGTCCGTACATATATTCAATATTGACACCAGCTTTTGCAAGTTTTTCCATAAGGTGCGAAAGTGCGCCAACTTCGTGGTTAATTTCAACGATTAAAACGTCTGAAACTTTTGCAGAAAAACCTTTCTCTTTAAGCGCTTTACTACCTTCTTCAGGCTTATCAACGATAATTCTTAAAAGACCGTAATCACTTGTGTCAGCTAGGCTGAGTGATAAAATGTTTACACCGTTTTCTCTCAAAACGGACAAAACTTCGCCAAGTCTACCTTCTCTGTTTTCAATAAAAACTGAAATTTGTTTAGATAGCATAATCTTCTCTCCTTATTAATTATTAACTTAATTTTCTCTTATCCAAAACGCGCTTTGCCTTACCCATACTTCTTTCGATAGAGTTCGGTTCTACGAGTTTAACCTTAACCGACAAACCAATAATTTGTTGAATATTTTTTGCAACTTCCTTAGTAATTCTTTCGATTTCGCGAATTTCGTCAAATAACGCACCTGAACTTAGCTCTACTTGAACTTCGAGAGTGTCAAGATTTCCTTGTCTTTCAACAATAATTAAATATTGCGGAGCGACTTCCTTAACTTGTAAAAGTGCCGTTTCAATCTGGCTTGGGAACACGTTTACACCACGAATAATAAGCATATCGTCACTTCTTCCCTTAAAGCGAGAAATTCTTGCGCTTGTTCTTCCACACTCGCACTTTTCGTATGAAATTGAAGTTAAATCTCTCGTTCTGTAACGAATAAGCGGAATACCTTCTTTAGTTAAAGTCGTAAATACAAGTTCACCCGTTTCACCTTCAGCAAGTGGTTTAAGCGTTTCAGGATCGACTATTTCAGGTAAGAAATGGTCTTCGCAAACGTGAAGTCCTTTGTGATAGATACAGTCGCACGCAACGCCCGGTCCCATCATTTCTGAAAGTCCATAGATATCGTGCGCAGAAATATGCAACTTTTCTTCTATCATTTTACGCATATTTTCAGTCCAAGGCTCTGCACCGTTAATTGATGCTTTTAATTTGATTTTGTCAATCAAGCCTTCGTTTTCTAAAGTTTCTGCAATATGTAATAAATAACTTGGAGTACAAGCAATACCGGTTGCGCCAAAGTCTATCATAAGGTCGACGAGTTTTTTCGTGTTACCAGTCGACATTGGAACGGTTGAAGCACCGATAAGCTCAGAGCCGTAGTGCGCGCCCAAACCACCTGTAAACAAGCCGTAACCGTAAGCAACTTGAATAATATCGTCTTTGCCAAGTCCTGCCATAGTTAAACATCTTGCAACGCACTCTGACCACATATCAATATCAAATTTAGTATAACCAACGACGGTAGGCTTACCTGTTGTACCACTTGAAGCGTGAATTCTTACAATCTCGCTTTGTGGAACGGCAAAAGTTCCGAACGGATAGTTATCGCGCAAATCGCTTTTTGTAGTAAACGGCAACTTTTCGATATCCTTTAAAGTTTTGATATCGCTAGGCTTTACGCCCACTTTATCCATTTTGTCGCGATAATATTTTAAGTTGTTATACGCGCGAGTTACTACGTCTTGTAAATTTTTTAATTGAAGTGCTTCAAGCTCACTTCTTTCCATACACTCAATTTCTTTATTCCAAATCATCTGTCTACTCCTATTAATCGCTATATAACGCGATTATTCGCCTTTTTCGTAACCTAATAAAAATGCTTTTTTGTTAAGTTCAATCGTTTTTGGTGGAACGGTTTCTTCAATTACCGAAAGCCAATCTTCAACCTTAAAGTCGAGATGCTTTGCAGCTAAGCCCAAAATAATAAGGTTAAAAACTCTTGAATTTCCAAGCTTTATTGCTTCTTCGTTTGCGTTTACGCTGTAAACGGTGTGACCTTTTTTAAGCTCGTCAACGATATCCTTTGGATATTCGCACGCACCGATAACTACAGGCATAGGATCAATTCTTACGTCGTTTAAAACGATTACGCCGTCGTCTTTTAAAAAGTCTTGATAGCGAATTGCTTCAAGCCTCTCAAAAGCGATTAAAACGTCAGCCATACCTTCTTCGACGATAGGCTCGTAAACCTTGTCGCCGTAACGAACGAAGGTAACTACGCTACCACCGCGCTGAGCCATACCGTGCACTTCTGAAAGTTTAACGTCATAGCCGTATTTTCTTATAAGATTACCTAAAATTCTACTTGTAAGGAGCGTTCCTTGCCCACCAACGCCGACAATCATTATGTTTTTGGTTTCCATAGTTTACTCTCCTTTAATAAGTTTAATCGCATCAAACGCGCAATAAGTTTGACAAAGTCCACAACCGTTACACATTGATTGGTCAATCTTGATAGTCCCGTCAGCGCACTTTGTAAGTGCAGGACAGCCGATTGATAGACATCTACCGCACTTTTTGCATTTTTCGGTATCCTCTTTACATTTATCCTTAAACACAACGCCTTTAAGTAAAGCGCAAGGTGCTTTAGTTACGATAACTGAAAGCTGTCTTAAAGAAAGTTCTTCTTTTAAAAGTTTCTCTAAGCCCTTTTGGTCGAACGCGCTAATTTCAAAAACTCTCTTAACGCCTATTGCACGGCAAAGTGCTGGAATATCAACCGCGTTAGTTTCTTCACCCTGCAATGTCTTACCCGTTGCAGCGTGGTCTTGGTGACCTGTCATACCGGTAGTTCTGTTATCCAAAATCATAACTACGCCAACACCCTTGTTGTAAACCGTATTCATAAGCGAGTTTACGCCAGTATGAAGGAAGGTCGAGTCACCGATAACCGCCACCCAGTCTTTAGTAAATTCGTCACCCTTAGCCTTTTGAATACCGTGTAAAACTGAGATACTAGCGCCCATACAAACGGTAGAATCAACTACGCCGAGTGGTTGAACTGCACCGAGAGTATAACAGCCTATATCACCGCTAGCGTGAATTTTAAGTTTCTTTAAAACTGAAAATACGCTTCTGTGTGGACAGCCCGGACAAAGAATTGGTGGGCGCATTGGAAGATTGTTTTGCTTGATAGCAGGAACTGCTTTTCCAAACGCTTTTTTAAGCATATTTGCGCTGTATTCGCCAAGCACGGTAAACATTTCTTTACCTACGCAGTCAATGCCTGCCGCCTTTACTTGTTCTTCGATAATAGGCATAAGCTCTTCAAAGATAACGAGTTTATCTACCTTTTTAGCAAATTCTTTTATTAAATCCATTGGGAGTGGATTTACAAGACCGAGCTTTAAAACCGAAGCGTTAGGCATTGCTTCTTTAACGTATTGGTAAGCAATACCACAAGTAACGAAACCGATACTCGTGTCGTTAATTTCCATTTTATTAATTTCAAAATTCGCTCCGTCTTTAGCAAGGCGAGCAAGTTTTTCTTCTACAATAACGTGACGGCGCTTAGCGTTAGCCGGCATCATAACGTTTTTAGCGATATTTTTCTCGTACGGCTTATCTTCGACTTCTACTCTATCGCAAAGCTCGACTTCTTGTTGAGAATGCGCTAGGCGCGTAGTCGTTCTTAGTATAACCGGCATATCGTATTCTTCGCTGATTTTATAAGCAAATTTAGTAAAATCCTTTGCTTCTTGGCTGTCGCTTGGCTCGATACAGCAAACGAGCGCACCACGAGCGTGATTTCTCGTATCTTGTTCGTTTTGAGAACTGTATAGTCCCGGATCGTCTGCAACGACCAAAACCATACCGCCGTTGACGCCAATATATCCTGCGGTATAAAGTGGATCAGCTGCAACGTTTAAACCGACGTGCTTCATACACGCCATAGAACGAACGCCTGCCATTGACGCACCGATAGCAACTTCTGTTGCGACCTTTTCGTTTGGAGCCCACTCGCAGTAAATTTCTTTATATTGAACTAAATTTTCACTAATTTCCGTACTTGGAGTTCCCGGGTACGCCGATGCAACCTTAACGCCTGCTTCAAACGCACCACGCGCAATTGCTTCGTTACCTAACATTAATTTTTTCATTTGTCACCTCTTAAATCTTTAACCCTTTTAGCCTTACCTTCAAATCTTTGTAAAGTGTTAGGAGAAACTAAACTGATTTTTGCATCAAGTCCTAAAACCGTTTTTAGTCTTGAATTAACCTTTTTAGAAATGCGTTCAAGTTCTTTATACTCGTCAGTCATTTCCTTAAGCTCTACTCTAATTTCAAGTTTATCCGTGTACCCTTCGCGAGTAACTACGATTTCGTAGTGTGGTCCAAGTTCTGAAACGCCCAAAATAACTTCTTCAATCTGACTTGGGAACACGTTTACGCCACGAATTTTAAGCATATCGTCGCTTCTTCCAGACAAGTTCTCCATACGGCAGAAAGTTCGTCCACACTTGCACTTTTCATAGAATAATCGCGTTATATCCTTAGTTCTGTAACGAATAAGTGGTAAAGCTTCTTTAAAAATACAAGTAATAACAAGCTCGCCCTTTTCACCGATAGGCAAAACCTCACCCGTTTTTGGATCGATAATTTCAGGGATAAAGAAGTCTTCATTTATATGCATACCGTCAAGGTATTCACACTCGCCTGAAACGCCGGGGCCCATAAGCTCGCTCATACCGTAGTTAGAAGTAACTAAAACGTCGTCACCCCAAACCTTATGTATTTCTTCACGCATAGCGTCAGTCATAAGCTCGCTACCTAAAACGGCTTTTTTGACTTTTAATTCTTTTTTGATATCAACGCCCATCGAAGAAGCAACTTCTGCAAGTCTTAACGCGTAAGACGGTGTTGCGACCAAAAGAGTAGTTTCAAAGTCTTTCATATACATAATCTGCTTTTCGCTGTTTCCCGTTGACGACGGAACGATTGCAGAGCCTATATTTTCAAGTCCGTAATGAAGCCCGAGCGCGCCTGTGAACATACCGTAGCCAAAGCAAATTTGCGAAACGTCAGATTTTTCTGCGCCACCCATACAAGCAATACGAGAAACGCACTCCGTCCAAGTATCCAAGTCGCGTTTAGTGTAACCAACTACGGTAGGCTTTCCGGTAGTTCCGCTTGATGCATGAATACGAACAAGCTCGTCTTTATCTACTGCAAAAAGCCCGAACGGATAGGTATCGCGCATATCTTGCTTAGTCGTAAAAGGCAGTTTTTGTAAGTCTTTTAAACTTTTGATATCGCTAGGCTTAATACCTGCTTCAATCATTTTATCGCGGTAATACGGCACTTTTTCATAGACCGTATTGACCGTATCAATAAGTCTTTCAAATTGAATTTTTTCCAACTCTTCTCTAGAAAGAGTTTCGTTTTTTGACCAAATCATAATTTATCCTTATCTAATTTCATCTTCGAGTTCTTTATCGAACGCGTTATAAATAATTTCATCGTCAAGTTTTTTAGTAAATTTAGAAACAACGAGCGTAATAACTATTGAAAACGCCATACACAAAACGCCCGTAAGTGGCGAAAGCTTAACACCAGATTGTAATATAATGCCAAAACTTGCTCCGCTTGGCGCTGTAATTACACCAAACACTATCGTCATAATAAGCGTGAATACAAGCCCACCAACAATCGACGCGATTGCACCAGCCTTCGTAAGCTTTTTGCTGTATAGTCCAAGCACGAACGGACCGAAGAAACAGCCAGATAACGTTCCCCAGCTAAGTGACATTAAAAACGCGATAGCAGTTATGTTAAATTTCTTGTTAAGTAGTGCAATAACTACCGATAAGATAACGAATATCGAGCACATTATTCTCATAACGAGCGTTACTTTTTTATCTTCTGCGTTTTTGTTGATTGCGCCTTTATAAAGGTCAACCGAAACTACCGACGCGCTCGCAAGCGACACTGACGCAAGAGTTGACATACTTGCAGATAAAATAAGCACCGCAATAAGTCCGCTAAGTCCGTTAGGAATAACGTTATTTAACATAATAGGAATAATATTGTCCGTTCCACCAGCTGGTACTTCAGTAAAGAAAAGTCTGCCAAGTCCGCCGACAAAATATGCTATTACGCCAACCAAAAAAGCAAAGAAAGTGCTTACAATCATACCTTGCTTTACAGCCTTTTTGTCGCGAACGGAATAATATTTATGTACCGTTTGTGGAAGTCCGTACACGCCGAACGACGTCAAAAGCACGAGTGATATAATCGTAACAAGTGGCGAAGATAAAAATCCACCGTCGCCGTAAGTTTCGAAAAGCCCGAAACCACTTTCCGTGAGTGTTTTTAGTCCTTCAAAACCGTTAACTTCTGGCGCGCGCATAAAGCAAACAAACATTATAACCGTTCCGAAAATCATTATAAGACCTTGCACGAAGTCAGATAGAGATGTTGCAAAATACCCACCGAACACTAGATATATAGCAGTAACTAGCGCAAGACCTATCATAATTATCGTTCCGTCGATACCGAACATTATTTCAAACAAATTTCCAAGTCCGTTATAAACGGAAGCTGAGTACGGCATTAAGAAAATAAAAACGACGAACGCCGAGAATACTTTTAAAAAGGGCGAGCCGTATCTTTTCTCAAAAAATTCTGGCATAGTGCGCGCTTTTAATCTTCTCGTCATATTTTTCGTGCGCTTTGCGAGTAAAAGCCATGCAAAAAGCCCGCCGATAAGCGCATTACCTACACCTATCCAAAGTGCAGAAAGTCCGAAATCCCAACCAAATTTTCCTGCATATCCTATAAATATTACTGCAGAAAAATAAGTCGTTCCGTAAGAAAAGGCACTCATCCAGCCGTTGAGGCCTTTAGATCCTGCAAGCAAAAAGTCGTTTACGGTTTTTGCCTTGTTTCTCGTGTAGATGGCAATTCCGACCATCATCGCAACGTATAATAACAGCACTAATCCGTTTAACCAAGTCATAATTTTTGTCCACCGAATTAATTAATAAATATAAATAATATACTTATTATAATACTGCTTGCGCGTTTTGTCAATTTTATGATATAATTTTTTTAAGCATAGCTAAGGAACAAATTGAAAAATTTTCTGTAGTTTAAAATAAAAAGGAGTTAGATATGAAAAAAAATTACAAAAAACTAACTTGTTTATTAATTTTGGCTGTCTTTATTGCTTTTTCCGTACCAATTACAGCAAGCGCTGACACAGGACCTAAACCGTCAGTCGTTATCAATTTTGAAAATTTAGGTGATACGATATGCTATGCCACGCTACTTTCAAAAAGCCCAAGCACGGGACCGGCAAGCGCGTGGGACGGAGATGAAGATCACATATATCTTTACAACCTAAGCCGTGATATTTGGCAAGCATTTCAAGATTATGAAGATTCTGACGGCTTTTATTTTTTGCAAAACGGCTGGCAAATCAATGAAACAAAGAAACTTGCCTGGACGTACTATCCACCGAACGTTTTTAAAATTTTACTATACTTCCCCGAAACCCAAACTTACGCAATATCTAATATTTGCGAAAGATACGCGTTCGACACCTACTACAAAGTCGATATGCAAGAATTTACCATAGGCTCTGCCGATTACGATAATAATTTAAGTAACGACGACAGAATTTCAGCCCAAAAAGCGTACGAGTGGAAGACAGAGATTATTTCGCTGATTGCAAGAATTATTATAACGTTAGCAATCGAAATGGCTGTTGCGCTACTTTTCGGGTTTAGAAACAAAAAACAATTACGCCTTCTTATTATTGTAAACTCATTAACGCAAGTTATATTAAACGTACTGCTTAACGTATTAGGCTTACACGTATTTAAAGTATCGGCTATTGCAATCCACTTTAAAGCAGTTTATTTAATACTTGAACTTTTGGTTTTTGCTATAGAAGCCGTGATTTATTCAATTTTTATGAAAAAAGTGACCGACAAGCCAAAGCCTACCTATTTCTACGTTCTTTACGCACTAATATCTAATGCATTATCTTTTTTCATAGGTTTGATTATAGCAATTTTTATACCAGCAATTTTTTAATTAAAAAAGGCACTACGAACGATAGTGCCTTTTTTCGTCATTTGATTGACAATATATATTAAAGTTGCTAAAATATATAAAAGGAGAAAAAAATCATGAAAAAAGTTTTGAAAGTTTTAGCAATTTTTTTAACCTGTTGCACACTTGTTTTTTCACTTGCCTGTTGTGGCATTAAAACCGACGACAGCACTGATTTGAGCGTGACAAGCAGTTCAAAAACCGAACAAAAGAGCTCGAAAAAGTCGTCAAATAGCACGGTTAACACTGAAAACAGCATTCCTACGACAACAAGCGAAAAAACCTCAAGCACAACAAGCACCGACGCATCAAGCACGACTAGTGATAATAATTCAAGCACACCAAGCGGTGGAAATACAGACGTTCAAAACCTTTCTTTTGCTGAAAAGACCGACCGTTTTTTAGACGGCGCAACCATAAACGACCAAAACTTTATATCGTATTATAAAAGTTTAGGTGAATATAACTTTAACGAAAGTTTGCGCCAAAACGCGTTGTTCGTTTCACCAAACGCAACGTCAAACGGTGACGGCTCAGAGTCAAATCCTTACACTTTTGACGATGCTCTCTACTCCGTTCAAAAAGGTCAAACGATTTATCTTCGCGGAGGACTATATAACGCCCCACAAGCAGACGGATATTATATCGAAACCCAAGGCGATGCTAACAATTATATAACTATCAGAAACTACCCAGGCGAAACACCGATAATAACGAACACTAAAAGCGGAACTGAGCTTTACGCTTTTTCGGTTGCACACAACGCTTGCTATACGGTAATTGAAGGTATTGAAATCAAAAATATACACGCATTCAACGCTTACGGAATTGCTTTTTGGGGAAATAATCAAAACCATATCATTATGAGAAATTTAAAAATTCACGATATGGCAACTACTTCGTCAAACCCAGAAAAAGAAACCGAGTCCAGCGCGAACGGAATTTTATTGTTCGGACAAAACAAAAATCCTATTTCTAATATTATTATCGCAAACTGCGAGCTTTACGACAACGTAACGGGTTGGGCAGAAACTTTATCGGTTGCGTCAAACTGCGAATACGTCTATATTTTAGAAAATAAAGTTTACGATAATACGAATATCGGTATTGACTTTTACGGAAACGCAGGCTACTGCTCTACAGCGTCACTCGACCAACCAAGATACTCGGTAGCAAGTGGAAACTTCATCTCTAACAGCCACTGTAATTATGCAGACTGCGCCGGTCTTTACGTTGACGGCGCGCGCGATATTTTATTACAATATAACACTGTAACAAAAAGTCAATTCGGATTGGAAATCGGCTCTGAAGAAAGAAACGACAGCTATCCTGTTAAAAACATTACGGTTAGAAATAACTTGTTCTATGATAATACGGTTGTCGGTATGCGCGTTGGTGGATACGAACAAAGCGCCACCGGAGTCGTTTATTCGACTGTTTTTGTAAATAATACACTTATAAATAACGGTGATGAAATTGTTATTGCAAAGGTTGACGGAATATCTTATATCAATAATTTAATTACTACCAAAAAAGGAAATATAATTGCAAAAACAGATTTTTCAAAATCTTACTGTAAAAATATAACGTTTACAAACAACTATTTCAACGTAGAAAATACTGACGTAGAAGATTATGAATTTGAAATGTTCTCATCATCTCAATCAGGAATTACAGCGTTTAAAACGGCAACGGGCGCAAGCATTGTAACTGGTACGGTTACTTTAGATGAAAACTTCACCCCTAACGCTAACTCAGTCGTTATTGATAACGGCGTTACGGCAAGTTTTGGAAATTACGATTATAACCTAAACCCTAGAGTAAACGGTGCAAAGGTAGATATCGGCGCAATAGAAAGTTAATAGAAAAATGGCTTGCAATTTCTATTGCAAGCCACTTTATTTAACTTACGTCAAGATATTTTTACAAAAACATTACCAAATAATGCGGTAACGTTAATTTATTTCCTACTTTACCGTTTCCGCCAGTGATTAATTTATAAGATACACTTGGCTCAAACTTCTCAATAAATGAATTGAGAGATTTTGTTGACGAATTACTAGCTTTTACTTCTATAGGAAGAACTTCTCCATTTTTTTCAATCAAAAACTCTATTTCCTGCGTATCATTTGGCTTATAATAATACAAATTATAACCCTTTTTCACGAAACATTCGGCTATTATATTTTCGTAAATACCACCTTTTGCATTACCTTTTATGGTATTGTTTAAAATTGCAAGCTTTGTTTCAAATCCATACATACTAGTAAGCAATCCAGTATCGTTAACGTATAACTTAAACTGATCTTCGTTGGCATTAGCCATCAATGGTAAATACGGCTCGTGAACGTTGTAACAAGTGTTTACTAGATTAGCATCACGAAGCCATTTAACACTACCGCCAAATTTTCTTCTTGTTTGACCTTTTTCAACCGTAGAATATTGAAATTTTTTCACTTCTTTAGCCAACTGTTTAAAAACAGCATCGTAGCACATTCTTACGTATTGTTTTTCCTTTCCTTTTGCGTGCTTAGAAATATCATCTTGATATTCAGCCAAAATATCCGCTTGTATTTTTGCAACGCGATTGAAATCTTTATTTTCAGCAAAATCAGCGACAACTTCCGGCATCCCCCCAACAACCATAAATTCTCGGAATAAGGTTTCAAATCGCTCATTAATACTTTCTGGTATTTTTTCGTTAGAAATTAGATATTCTCTCAAATTAGAGATTGTATCTTCTTTATAACCGTACGACCATAAAAACTCTTCAAAATCTAAAGAGTGCATAATGATTTGCGTTTCATACCCAACGGGAATAGACTTTGGCTCTTCAACTAAGTCATCGTCAATATCATTGTAAGATAGCCCTAATAAAGAGCCTGACGAAATAACGTCGTATCGCATATCTTCTGCTAGAAATTTGATTGCCGTTCTTGCATTTCCGCAATATTGAATTTCATCAAGAAAAATAAGCGTATCCCCTTTTATAAGTTCAATATCGGGCATATTTGCAGTTAATCTTTTATATATTTCGTCGGCAGAAAGTTCCCCTTTAAAAACGTCTTTTAAATTAGGTTGCTTAAAAAAATCAATATATATAAACGATTTATATTCATTTTTCCCAAACTCTTTGACGATATAAGATTTTCCTACTTGCCTTGCGCCCTTTAGAATAAGACATTTCTTTAATCCGTTTTTTCTCTCAATCTTCCAATTTAAAAGTTGGTCGTATACTTTTCTTTTTAACATTTTACCACCCCGTTTTTAACATTATACTATCTCATTTTTTCTTTGTCAATACTTTTTTGCATAAAATCGGTATATCAATTTGTCGGTTTTTGCATAAAATCTGAGTATTGATTTACTTATTTTTGCATAAAATCGGGGTATTTTGTTATTAAATTTTGCATATTTTTAATAAAGTAAAAAAATTCGCGTGGGCTTTTAAAAGCCCACGCGTTTTATTTTTTAGAAAAATAACCCTTCAATAAGTATTTTTAAACCAATTAAAATTAATATTATACCACCGACAAATTCTGCTTTTGATTTATATTTCGAGCCGAATAAGTTACCAATCTTAACCCCGACGGCAGAGAACACAAACGTAGTTATTCCAATGATAAGTGCGCTTATCCAAACGTTCGCATCCATTATTGCAAAAGTGACGCCTGTTGCGAGCGCATCAATACTTGTTGATATTGCAAGCGGTAGCATCTTTTTAAACGATAGCGAACTATCGAGCGCATCTTCGTCTTTAGAAAAACTTTCTTTTATCATACACGCGCCGATAAACGCAAGCAAGATAAACGCAATCCAGTGATCTATCGCAGAAATTAATTCGCCTAAACTTGAACCTAAGAAATACCCAATAATTGGCATTACTGCTTGAAACAGTCCAAACCAAGCACCGACGATAAGCGCATCTTTAAGTTTTAATTTTTGAATTGAAAGCCCTTTACCTATCGCCACACTAAAGGCGTCCATAGAAAGAGCAAAGGCAGTAATAAAAATTGTTAATAATACCATTGAAATACCTTAAAAAGCGTGCTATAGCACGCTTTTGTAATAACACAACACGCAAAACTTCGGTTTTGCATTTCACGCAAGTCATAATCAATAGACTTGCATTTCACGAGCAACTTAGTTGCTCATTTCACGAAGGCGCAAGCCTTCATTTCACTACTTTAGTCCCATTCCGTAGAAAGGCGAAGTCGACTTTAATCTTGCAAAGCCGTTGTTAGGAAGCGAGCCGTCTGCTTGACGTGGTGCTTTTGCATCTTCTACGCTTAACGAGATGAAGTCGCTAGCCGTTACGTAAGGCTTAGTATGAGCAAGATCTCCGCCGTCAAAAGTAAAGTTACAGTTTGTTATTTTACCGCCACTACCACATTCACCTGCTAAACGGTTTGCTTTATTATAAGAGGTGCCTCTGGTTTCGGTATAGAAAGAAATACAGTTTGTGAACGCTGTTTTAGCCCCACCGTTTTCGAACATATAATTGTATCCGTTATCCCAACCAACGCAGTTTTCCATGATTACGCCGTCACCGTGACTATTTTCGTCAAAACCTTTGTTAGATGAAGATTTATCGTTGTTAAACGATACGCAGTTAATAGCAAAGTGAGTTCCTTTTGAGCTACCGCCAGCACCGTTACCACCGAATTTCATACCGTTACCGTTACCAATACCGCTTGGTACTTTTACGGCTTTTACCGCACTCTTTTTAGCAAGATATTGAGCGTTTGAGAAATATTCGTCATATTTAAAGTCGTTAATCTTAGCACTATCCCAACACCAACAATCAATTAATCCTACTGCATAGTCAGTTTCGTACAAATCCCACGCGTCGTCACAGTTAGACCAAGCACGGCAACCTTTAAAGACGTTTCCCTTACCGTTGTGCATTTTGCAAGCAAAGCCGTCAGCATCGCCCCAGTTATCAAAGTCGTAGTTAAGGTACGAGTCGCAGTTTTCGATTAAGTTATACGCGCAGTATTCGCCAGTATTTGAACTACCTAAGCCAGATGCACTGAAATCGTGACCAAAGCCAAGCTGAATACCGCTGTCGCCGTTGTGATGAAGTACGCAACGGCCGATATAGTTATAAGAACCTTCAACCTTAATGCCGTTATCCCCTGCGTGGCAAATTTCTAAGCCTTGAATTTTCCAATAATTACCTTTTAAATAAATACCTACGTACGCTGAATTATTGTGACCGTAAGGTTGATTTGTAAAGTCTAAAACGACTTTTTCCCAGTTATACGCTTGAATGGTAATAGGTTTAGCTTCAGTTCCTGACGAAGTTAGATTAATTCTTTCAGAAACGTCGTAAGTACCTTGCATCATAAAAATAGTCGTACCCGGTGTTGCTTTAGAAACGGCTGCTGCTAAAGACTTAAGCGGGCTACCTTGTGTTCCTGCGTTTGAATCGTTACCCGTAGGGGAAACGTAGATATCGCCGTCTTTTGCAGTTGGCAAATCTCCACCGTCTGGAAGTTCTTCAGGAACAGATACTGAAATCTTATCGTAAGAAAGAGAAACAGATTCTTTAGACGAGCTTGTTGAAGACGAGCTAGATTTTGAACTAGACTTACTGCTAGTCGATTTCGAGCTTGATTTCGAGCTTGACTTACTACTTGTCGATTTCGAGCTTGATTTTGAAGAACTATCTTCATTTTTAGAAGATTCTTCCTTTGAATTTTCAACTGACGTTTCTTCTTTAGAATTCTCGACAGTACTTTCAACGCTTTCTTCTTTTTGCGAAGATTTAACTACCGAAACTCTTTCTTCAGAAGAAGATTGATCTCCTGTATCACGAGAAATTTCACAGCCGGATGCAAACACCATAACGGTGCATAGGCAAACGGACAAAATTGCTAAAGCTAATTTTTTCATTTTAACCCCCGTATATTTTTATGCAATATGCAAGATTTTTAATCCGTCACGCAAAACCTAAGTTTTGCATATCGAGCGCGAACTTTGTTCGCGCATATCGCGTAGCCGTCAGGCTACTACTTTAGTCCCATTTCCGATTTGAACGCAATTTGTCAAAATTGCATATCGAGTGCCGCAGGCACATATCGAGCAAAGCAACGCTTTGCATATCGAGCGCGAGCTTTGTTCGCGCATATCGCGTAGCCGTCAGGCTACTACTTTAGTTTCATCTCCGATTTGAACGCAATTTGTCAAAATTGCATATCGAGTGCCACAGGCACATATCGAGCAAAGCAACGCTTTGCATATCGAGCGCGAACTTTGTTCGCGCATATCGCGTAGCCGTTAGGCTACTACTTTAGTCCCATTCCAGAGCCGTAATAAGGCGAAGAAGTTTTTAATTTTGCAAAGCCGTTGTTTGGAAGTGAGCCGTCAGCTTGACGAGGCGCTTTTGCATCTTCTTCAGAAATAGTTACAAAGTCGTCTTTAGTGATTGCCTTATTCATCGTAAGGTCGCCACCGTCGAAGATAAAGTTACAATTCGTTACAGTACCTTTACCTAATTCACCAGCTAAACGATTAGGCTTTTGAGTACCTTCACCCGTATAGAAAGAAATACAACCTGTAAACGACGTTTGAGAACCGCCGTTTTCAAACATATAATTATACCCGTTATCCCAAGCAACGCAGTTTTCTAAGATTACGTTGTCAGTATGACTATTTTCGTCAAAACCTTTTACAGAGCCTGTGATATCGCTACCGAAGGCAACGCAGTTTCTTGCGATATGGATACCTTTTGAACTACCACCAGTTCCGTTACCACCAAGCTTGATACCGTTTCCGTTACCTGCAGAAGATGGTCTTGAAACACCTTTTTTCGATAGATAGCTAGCATTTGAGAAATATTCGTCGTTCATAAAGTCTTCTTTATTACCACTTTCCCAAGCCCAGCAGTCGATAAGTTCTACGCCGTAGTCAGTTTCGTATAAATCCCACGCGTCGTCGCAGTTACGCCAAGCACGACAACCTTTAAAGACGTTACCTTTACCGTTGTGCATTTTGCAAGCAAAGCCGTCAGCATCGCCGTGGTTATCAAAGTCGTAATTTAAGTATGAGTCACAGTTTTCAATTAAATTATACGCACAGTATTCGCCAGTATTACTGCTACCGTAACCAGATGCGCTGAAATTGTGTCCAAAGCCGAGTTGAATACCGGTATCCCCGTTGTGATGAAGTACGCAACGGCCGATATAGTTGTAAGAGCCTTCAACCTTAATACCGTTATCACCTGCGTGGCAAATTTCTAAGCCTTGAATTTTCCAATAATTACCTTTTAAATAAATACCTACGTACGCTGAATTATTATTTCCGTAAGGTTGATTAGTAAAGTCTAGAACTACCTTTTTCCAATCTAACGCCTGAATAGTAATAGGCTTATCACTTGTTCCTGACGAAGTTAAGTTAATTCTTGAACTTATATCGTAAGAACCTTCCATCATAAAGATAGTAGTTCCCGGCTGAGCTTTACTTACAGCAGCTGTCAAAGTTGCAAGTGGGCTACCTTTAGTTCCTGCGTTAGAGTCGTTACCCGTAGGTGAAACGTAAATATCCCCAACCTTTTCAGCAGGCATATCACCACCTGAAATTATATCTTCTGCAGAAACGCTTGTTTCTACGTTAGATTTATCAGTTGTTTGAGAATTTTCTTTATCTTCATTGCTTACTTGAGTTTGAGTATTCGATTTACCACCGTTTTGCGACGTCTCTTTTGAAGAAGTAGTTTCGCTGTTTGATGAAGTCGAAACGTCATCTGTTTGAATACCGCAACCAGAAATGAAAATCATTGAAAGTGCGGTCAAAACTGCTAAAATTAATAACGTTAATTTTTTCATATTATAAAACCCCTTAAAAATGGCTATGTGCAAAACTTTAATCCACATAGCGCCTATTTTAATGTACCACTATGTGGTACGCTTGTCAATAAAATGAAAAAAATCTCACCGATTTGTCTAATAGATGTTCCGTTTTTTAAATATCCAATTAAATTTTAGAAAAAATTAACACAAGGACAACAAAATTTTGCACTTGACAACAACACGTTTTAATGATAAAATATATTTTACAAAATATATGTCTAATCTGAAGGTAATATTATGCAGAAAAAAACTAGGCGCAAACCTTTTTCAGGGTACGTAGCGACCTTGAAAAACGAATTTAACGGATATAACGGAAAGAAATTTTTCCAAGACCTAATTGCAGGTATAACTTTAGGCGCGTGCCTGCTTCCGTTGATAATTGCAGTTGGCGCTCAGAGTGTAAACGTAAGCGTGGTTACGGTTGGAATAGTCGGCGCGATTATAACTTCGGTTTTGTCTAACCTAATACTTACGGTCACAGGCGGGGGGACTTATCAAATTTCTACGCCGTGCTATGCACTTTCGGTCGTCGTTGTAGGAACGACTTATTCAAGCTACGGCTTGCAAGCAACCTTTTTAGCTTGTTTAATTTCGGGATTACTTCTCTTTATCGCAGGAGTCGCAAGAATTGGCAAGTTCGTTAAATTTATTCCACGCCCAATAATTTGTGGTTTAACTTTCGGAATAACTTTTACAATCATAGTTTTACAGCTTGGTGGTGCGTTTGGCGTAGCCGTTAACGGGGATAACAACGTTCAAAGACTTACTTCATTTTTTACAAATGGAATTAAGGAAATCAACCTGATTAACCTTGCCGTTTTTGGTGGCACGCTATTAATTTTTTCAATTTACCCTAAAAAATGGAATAAAGTAATTCCGTCAGCCTTAATTTTAACGATAATTTCTGCCGTGCTTGTTTTTGCAATCAAGCTCGATATCCCGACTGTTGGAAAAATAGAATTTTCTATAATAAACAGTCAAAGGTTCAACATTGACGGAACTACTCTAACATTGACGAAAAGCGTACTTTTCCCTGCACTTTCAATATTTGCAATCACTCTTATTCAAAGCGGTATCGCTGGCGAGCGTTCGTACGACAAAACGGGTAAAGACTTTAACGCAAGCTATCAACTTGCATCACTCGGTCTATCTAATATTATAGTGCCGTTTTTAGGTGGTATGCCTGTTTCTACAAGTTTTGAAAGCATAGCAGTTTCGCATAAAACGGGTGCTCAAACAAGACTTGCAAATCTGTTTACGGCTATTACTTTATTTTTATTATGCTACTTTGGAAAAAACGTTATCGAGTTTATTCCACACGCAACGTTATCTGCAATTTTAATTGTTGCAATGATAAAAATGAACGACTATAAGTCGATTATCCACTATTTTAAGAGAAAAGAATACGGCGCGATTGTCATTGCTTTCGTATCTTTTATTTCCGTAATTTTCTTAAGCTTACCACTTGCTTTCCTAATAGCAATGGTAGTCGCTCTTTTTATCGTATTATACAACACACGCTCGGTGGAAGTTTATGCCGAACTTAAAAAAGACTTAAAAACCGTAGGCGTAAACGTAACGGGACCTATCTACTTTGCAAGCGTTGACGATTTGATTAATAAGATTAAAGGAATAAATTGCGAATACGACCGTCTTATTATCGACCTTGGTGGTGTAACGTACGTTGACTCGACGGCACTGCAAAAGATGCTCGACTTTTTAGAAGAACTTAACAAATTTAAAGTTATAAGTTTTTGTGGTACGCGTATTAAAGTTTTAAAGGCTATCGCGATCGACGGCTTCTATCAAACGTTTGGTGTAGACAGCTTCTTTAACACCTTCAGCGATGCCTACCGTGAAAAATTCAAACCTCGCGAAGTAGAAAAGCCAATAGAGTCAACTCCTGCAGAAAGCGAAGAACTTAAAGAAGTTGCAACTACAGAAGAAGAAAAAATTCCTTCTTACGAAGAACAAACCGTAAAAGCAGACAACGAAGAAATAACTAAGGTTATCCCACCGCAAAACTAATGAAGCTTGCCCTGACGGGCAATGAAGTTATCCTTTGGATAATGAAGTTTACTTCGTAAATGAATAAAAATGCGCTCGTCAAAAACGAGCGCATTATTTTTATTCTTTCTTCTTTATTTATCGCATCTTAGGTATTTTCTATAAACACAGTCGCAATTTCTGCGCTTTATTTTTTTCTTTTTGCAATTTTCTTCGCATTTATTTTGACTATTTTTATTACAAATAGTGGCAAATAGCACGATTATCAATAAATCTTTAGTATTCATAATATTAAAAAGCATTAACGCTTTTTCAATATTATACTATGCAAAACTTTTACTTCTTGTTAAATAAATTGTAAAATATCGAAGAATATTGCAACGCCTAATAAAAGGAACAAACCAACGGTATGAATCATACCTTCAACGTTTCTATTAATAGGCTTACCCCTTACCCACTCAATCGCGACGAATACTGCGCGTGCACCGTCAAGGGCAGGAATTGGTAAAAGGTTAAATATTGCAACGCTAAAACCTATAAGCCCTGCAATTTCCAAAAGGAAGTTAAAGCCGTAGGTTGCGTACTGCGCCGTAAGTGAAATCGTACCGATAGGACCTGTTACAGAATTTAGTGGAACGCTACCGTTAAACAAACCAAATAGAGATTCAAAGGTTAAGCCTATAGTCTTTACAGAGTAAATAAACGGTCTATATAAAAGCTCGCCAAAGCTTAATTTTGCGTTCTCAGTAGAAACTTGATAGCTATACCCAACAGACTCAATACCAAAAAGTGCTTTAAGCGCCACCAAATCAGTTTTGTCTGCTTCAGAAAAGCCTTCTGGGATAGTTAATTCTACGATAACTCTACCGTCGTCGTCTGTTTCGTCGCTAGTAGTCATCCAAATTTCAACTTTGTCGTTATCGTTAAATTTTTCAAGATACGAAAAGAAACTTTCAGTGTCGTAAATGCGCGTGCCTTTAGAATATTCTTCTCCGTCGTTAAACCTTAATAAATACTCACCACTTGGAATTTGAGAGTTTTCAGTGGTCGTAAACGCTGGAACCGTACCAACGCCAAGTGAACGGAAAACGTCGCTGTAATCCGTTAGGCTTTCAGGGGTAACGTCACACCTAAGCATAACGTCAACTTTTTCTTTCTTTCCATCTCTTAAAACTTCAACGGTGACTATATCGTTTTCCTTTTTGCCGTCGAGTGAAGATATCATATCGACCGAGTGATAAATATAATGTCCGTCAATCGAAGTGATTATATCACCTTTTTGCAAAGAATAGCCTGCCGTTTCGTCAGGTCTGATTTCAGCCGGAGCGTATGCAGTGTGACCAAAAATTGAAAAGTTTGCAATAACAATAACTAGCGCGAAAATCATATTGAGCGTTGCGCCTGCCAAAAGAACCAAAATTCTTTGCCACGGTGGTTTGTTATTGAACGCATTTTCCGAAAGAACCTTTTTTGGTTTTTGTTCGATATCAGGCTTATCCCCGTCAATAGCTTCGTTATTCTCACTTTCCTGTTGTTTTTCAAGCTTTTCATTTTCAGCTTTTACAGTCGAATCGTCCTGGTCTTCACCTTCAAATTCGCAAAAACCACCAAGTGGTAAAACTCTTATAGAAAAGACTTCGCCGTTTTTTAGGTTGCGTTTGAAAAGCGCAGGTCCCATACCGATAGCAAACTCGTTAATTTTAAATTTAAAAATTTTACCAACGACGTAGTGACCGAATTCGTGAACGGTAATAGTTGCAAGCAATATCAAAATTGCAACTAAAATCGAGCCTATCGTCGATAAAACGTCTACAAATGCAAGTAGGTTGTTAATCATTCAAGTCTCCTTTATATTTTTCCAAAACGAACGATCTAGCAAGTGCGTCTGTTTCGAGTAAATTTTCAAGCGTTACTTCGCGCCGTACAGTTTTTTCTAGCGCGTACAAAACGTAGTCGTATATAGATAAATAAGGAATAAGTCCTTTTAAAAACAAATGCACGGCAACTTCGTTTGCAGCACTTAGCGCACACGGATAGTTATCACCAAGCTTGGCACTCTCTAACGCAAGCTTAAAACAAGGGTATTTGTCTAAATCGACTTTTCTAAAAGTTAAGTTTTTAGATAAAAAGTCGTAACTTTCAACGTCAGTTTTAAGTCTATCTGGATAAGATAGTGCAAGCTGAATAGGAATTTCCATTGACGGATACGCGAGTTGACACACAACCGCGCTATCGTCGTATTCTACCATAGAGTGAATAATGCTTTCAGGGTGAATTATCACTTCAATTTTTTCAAGTGGACAGTTAAAAAGCCACATTGCTTCCATAACTTCCAAGCCCTTATTCATCATCGTAGCACAGTCTACCGTAATTTTATCGCCCATAAGCCAATTAGGGTGCTTAAGCGCGTCGCTTGCCGTAACCGACTTTAATTCTTCGTAAGTTTTATCGCGGAAAGCCCCACCCGACGCTGTTAATATCAATTTTTTAAAAGGTCTATCTTTATCAAGTCCAAGCGATTGCCAAATGGCAGAATGCTCGCTGTCAACAGGTAGAAGCTTTGCTTTAGGGTGTTTTTTTAATAAATCGGTAACAAGCTTACCACCTGCAACAAGCGCTTCTTTATTAGCAAGCGCAACAGTTTTATCCATTTCGATTGACTTTAATACGCACTTAAGCCCACAAAAACCAACGACCGAAACGACGACTATATCGCAATCGGTCGTAATTGCGTGTTCCATTGAATTTTCGCCAAAATACAACGTAGTCGAATTAATGCTTTTAATTAAGCTAGCATTTTCAGGGTTTGTAAGCGTGGCTATCTCAGGTTTATATTTTTCAATCTGCTCGGCTAAAAGTTTTGCGTTACTTCCTGCCGATAAGCTTACTATTTTAAATTTGTCGGGGTGTCTATCGACGCAGTTTAAAACCTGTCTTCCGATAGAGCCCGTACTTCCAATCAACGCAATTTTTTTCATAATCACCTTTAAGCGTTTTTAAAAAATAGCGGAATTTTGTAAAAAAGTTCCGCTATAAGTCGTTTATTTGCAATTTTATCTTATAAACATAAAGAAAATAAATATAAACATTGCACTAAGCATTATGCCGTCAATGCGATCGAGCACGCCACCGTGACCGGGCAGTATTGAGCCCATATCTTTAATAGTTAATTTTCTTTTAATCGCCCCTTCAATCAAGTCGCCAACGATAGAAACGAGCGAGCCGATTACACCAATTATTACGTAAATCAAAAGTTCGATATACCAAACTTCAGTAAGATGACCTTTTGAATAGCAAGCCCAAACAAGCACAGCACCAATAACACCACCGATAATTCCACCGATTGCGCCACTTATCGTCTTTTTAGGACTGATATTCGGGCTAAGCTTTCTGCCTTTAAAGAACGAACCGATAAAATAAGCGAACGTATCTGCACACGGCGCAACGATAAACGTTAGTAGTAGCGCAAGTAGCGAGTGTGTTTCAAAGTTATTCATAAGAATAATTGGAAGTAGCATCAAGTTTGGATAGAAACACGCTAAAAAAGTGTATCCAACGCTGTCAATTTCCAACTTATCAAACTCAAAAACAAGTGTTAATAGACACAATACGCCAACCGTGAACGCGATAAGTATTGACGCTTTAAAGCCTAAGAATACGTACGCTGGCAAAAAGCATATCGAAAATGCAATAACTATCGAGCGTTGAAAGAAACTTAACCTATAATCTAACGCTTTAAGCATTTCAAAAGTGCCTACGACCGAACAAAGATATATTAAAATGAAAAACAAACGGGTATCAATCAATCTTAATAAGAACGAACCGACTACTAAACCAATTAGCATTACTCCCGTCAATATTCTTTTAAACATACTTCTCCTTTAAATATATTACTGACTTATCAAAAATATTCAAAGCCACTAAATAATGATATTCAACTAACTTTTACCGTACCTACGCTCGCGCGTTTTGTACCACTCGATTGCCTTATCAAACTCTTTTTCGTCAAAGTCAGGCCATAAAACGTCCGTAAAATAAAGTTCGGAATAACTTGCCTGCCACATTAAAAAGTTACTAAGTCGCTGTTCGCCACTCGTTCTGACAATCAGGTCGGGATCTGGTAAATCTTTAGTATAAAGGTATTTAGAAAGTATTTTTTCGTCACACTTTCTTATACCGTCAGAAATCATATTATTGACAGCGTTAACAATTTCCGCGCGCGAGCCATAGTTAAAGCAAATATTTACAGTATACGGCGTAAACTTAGAAGTTTTTTCAATAAGGTCACTAATTGCTTTAACCGTGCGTGGTTTTAAAACGCTGTAATCACCACTTATGACAAGCCTGATTTTTTCGTCAAGAAGCTTTTTTCCTGCAAGCTTTAAAGCTTTTGACATAAGCGATAAAAGCTTATCAACTTCTTCTTTAGGTCTTGACCAATTTTCAGTGGAAAAAGCGTAAAAAGAAATTGTTTCAACGCCCGACTTAAAAGCGTGCGCGATAATCTTTTGAAGCGCACCGTAACCTGCGGTATGCCCAGCCGAGCGCGCTTTATGACGCTTTTTCGCCCACCTGCCGTTACCGTCCATAATAAAGGCTACGTGTTTAGGTAATGAATTTTCACTCATTAAACAGTCATTAATTCCTTTTCTTTTTCTTGTTGAGCCTTGTCGATAATTTCAACGTTTTTAGTCGTTAATTTTTCAACTTGAGCTTCAAAACCTGCGTATTCGTCGTCAGTAATTTCTTTAGCGTTCTTCATTTTCTTTAAAGTATCTAAAGTATCACGTCTAACGTTTCTGACTGCAACCTTGCTATCTTCAGCCATCTTCTTGATTTGCTTAACAAGGTCGCGACGGCGTTCTTCTGTTAAATCTGGGAAAACGAGTCTGATAACGTTACCGTCGTTAATAGGGTTAATACCGATATCAGAAACTTGAATAGCCTTTTCGATAACCTTTAATAAGCTCTTATCCCAAGGCGCGATAACAAGACATTTACCTTCTGAAACTGAAATGTTACCAACTTGGTTAATCGGTGACATCTGACCGTAATAATCAACTTGAACTTTATCTAAAACGTGTGGATTTGCTCTACCTGCTCTGATTGCAAGAAAATCGTTCTTAAGGTAGGTAACTGCTTTGTCCATTCTTTCTTCTGACTCGAGTAAAATCATCTCGATTTTTTCCATATCTGCTGCCATAATTATCTCCTTTATCAACAATTTTTAGTAAAGAGTTTGTAAAAAACTCACCCTTTTATAGTCAAATAATCGACTTATACGTCGACTATTTAATCAAAGTACCTAAATTTTCGCCACAAACTGCCCTTACGATAGAATCTTTAGTAAAACCGAATGCAAGAACCTTTACGCCGTTTTCCATACACATAGAAATCGCCGTAACGTCCATAGCTTTAAGACCTTTTTCAATATATTCTATATAACTTATTTCGTCATACTTTTTGGCGTTTTTATTTAATTTTGGATCGCTGTCGTAAATACCGTCAACGTTTTTAGCAAGTAAAATTACGTCGGCTTCAATTTCAATCGCGCGAAGCGCTGCTGCTGTGTCAGTAGAAAAATACGGGTGTCCCGTTCCACAAGCAAAGATGATAACTTCACCGCTTTCTAAGTACTTAACAGCGTTTTTCCTATTATACGGCTCGCCAATTTTATCAATGGCAAGCGCAGTTAATACTCTTGTTTTTACGCCGACGCTTTCAAGCGCATCGCTTAAGCATAAAGCGTTCATACAGGTTGCAAGCATACCCATATAGTCAGCAGTAGTTCTTTCAATGTTTTCGCCTTGACGCCCACGCCAGAAATTTCCGCCACCAACGACAATTCCGACCTTAGCGCCAGATGCAACGACTTCTTTAATCTGAGCGCAAACGTTTGCTAAAATTTGAGCGTCGTACCCAGTGCCTTTAGCCCCGCTAAGTGCTTCACCGCTTAATTTTAAAAGTATTCTGTCGTACTTTCTATCCATTTTATTCACCTTTTGAGGTTTTTTCAATTATGTAGTAACGATAGTTATAAAAAGGGGGAACACTATTTAGATGTTCCCCTTATAAAAGTTAATAGTTAGTAGTTAGTAGTCAAAAGTTAAAGTTAGTTCTTCATAGCGTTAACTTGAGCAGCAACTTCGTCTGCTAAGTTTTCGCTCTTTTTCTCTAAGCCTTCACCCATTTCGTAACGAACGAAACGACGGATAGCAATCTTTTCACCGATAGTAGCAGTTGCTTCCATAACGAGTTGTTCGATAGTCTTAGAAGGGTCTTTAACGAACTTTTGATTTAATAAGCAGTTATCGTCGTAGAAACTCTTAATTCTGCCTTCAACCATCTTATCAACGATTTTTTCAGGCTTGCCTTCAGCGATTGCTTGAGCGCGAAGAATTTCTTTTTCCTTAGTTAAAACTTCTGCTGGAACTTCAGCACTAGTTAAGTAGATTGGGTTAGAAGCAGCGATGTGTAAGCAGATGTCGTGTGCAAGGTTCTTGAATTGGTCGCCACGGGCAACGAAGTCGGTTTCACAGTTGATTTCAAGTAAAACGCCAACCTTACCACCCATGTGGATATAGCTGTCAACGATACCTTCAGCGGCAATTCTACCAGACTTTTTAGCAGCCTTTGCCATACCCTTTTCTCTTAAATAGTCTATAGCCTTTTCCATATCACCGTTAGTTTCGGTAAGAGCAGCCTTGCAGTCCATCATACCACAGCCCGTTCTTTCACGGAGTGCTTTAACGTCTTGTGCAGTAAAACTCATTTTTATTTCTCCTTCTATATTAAGATTAATTTTCGATTATTATTCAGAAACCGTATCGTCAGCTTTTTCTTCAGTAGCTTCAGCCTTTTCAGCTTGAGCAGCTTGGCGCATAGCGATAACAGCGTCTTCACCTTGCTTACCTTCGATTACAGCGTCAGCAATGATAGATGCGATAAGCTTAACAGCTTTAATAGCATCGTCGTTAGCAGAGATAACGTAGTCAACCATATCAGGGTCGCAGTTAGTATCAGTGATAGCAACGATAGGGATATTAAGCTTTCTAGCTTCTTTAACAGCGTTAGCTTCGCAGTTAGGGTCAACGACGAACATAATGTCAGGTAAAGTTCTCATTTCGCGAACGCCACCAAAGTTAGCTTGTAACTTTTCTCTGTCGTCTTTAAGTTTGATAACTTCTTTCTTAGGAAGAAGATCAAATTCACCAGTCTTTTCCATATTGTCAAGCTTGTTAAGTCTTTCAACGCTTGAACGGATAGTGTTGTCGAAGTTAGTGAGTGCGCCACCTACCCAACGAGAGTTGATGTAGTACATACCGCAACGTTCAGCTTCTTGTTGAATAGCTTCTTGAGCTTGCTTTTTAGTACCTACGAATAAAACGGTCTTGTTTTCTTTAACAGCATCTGCAACAAATCTGTATGCGCTTTCGATAAGCTTCATAGTGATTTGAAGGTCGATAATGTGAATTCCGTTTCTGTCGCCGTAGATGTACTTCTTCATCTTAGGGTTCCATCTTCTCGTTTGGTGTCCGAAGTGAACGCCAGCTTCGAGAAGTTGTTTCATAGTAGTGATTTCCATAAAATATACCTCCGTTAATCATCCTTGCACCGCTTTTTTAGTGGGAAACTGCTTTCCGACACGATTTTTTTTGAAAGCAACGGTAACCACGCTTAGTACAAGTGTGAATTTTAGCCTATGTATTGTAACATACTTTACAAACTTTTGCAAACGATTTTACGCCTTTTATCAATATAATAAAAGGAAATTTGAAAAATTTGTCAATTTTGCGATTTTTATAAGATGATTTGAAGGCAAGCCTTCATGATTTGAGCGACAGAAGTCGCTCGTGATTTGAAAGTAGAACTTTCATGATTTGCAAATCAAAATGATTTGCATTATTGTCGTGCAATTTTTCAAAAATTGCCAAATCCAATATATTTTTACAAATACTTATACATATTTAAGACGGAGCGCGTAGCGTTCACGACCACAATGAAAAAACTTGTTTTTTCAAATCATGCAATCTGCTTGCGGATTGCAAATCACGCTAACTTTCAAGTTAGCAAATCACGCAAGCGAAGCTTTGCAAATCATCCTTGTCTTTTGCGTTTGCGCAAAAACGTAGAAACCGTAACCGCAAGCACCCCAACCACAAGCGTTGCAACCAAAATCACGATTGCAACTTTAAAAAATACACTGTCGAAAAACTTTTCAAAAAAGTCGTCGTCTTTTGCCGTCTTAACAACACCCACAAACTTAACAATCTCGTTCTCACCGTCAGAAATTAGCGCGTAAATTACCGTGTTTTCTTTAATATCAAGCTTAGATTTTTTAAACGAAATTGGCGTAGACTGTGAAATAACCGTGTTATAGCCCTTCATTTTGCCTGTTTTTATCTCGCTTGCGCTAGGTAAAATTTTTGCGCGAATACCGTCATCAGACGAATAAATAAGCGAGTCTTGATATTCAACGGCAAGCAAAGTTACACTTCCTTTTCTTGCGCCAGAAGTCCAACTTACCTCCGTTTTATTGTCTATTGTTTTAGAAAGTGAAAAACTGTCACTGTTTGAAATTTGAGTTGAAAGGTCGTCAAACTCTATATCAAAAGTTACGCTTGAAGCGTCTTCAGATAACTTTATATTACTAAGCGCGACACCACTATTAACTTTATCACCGTAGAATATTGTCGTATTGTAATAAGTCAAAAACGCGCCTAATATACCTGACGGGTGATAAGTGTGCAAGGTATTTTCAACAATTTTATTAGTCCCAAAAATATCTTTTACGTACGTATGCCCGTCTATAACGGTTTTTCCGTTTAATATAGCAAGCGAATCGCCCATATCGTTTTTAACTTTTTCGCCTGCGCCCTCGCGATAGATATAAATTTCTTCGCTATCTTTTGGCGTGTACATATTGCCGTAAGGAATTTTTGAATAATTTCCACTCTCGTTTAAAAATCCGTTTTTCTCGTTTACTCGATAAATAATCAAACCGCTTTCAGATAAAAGGCTGTCAAACCCGCCACCTTGGTTAGAGCGCATTTCAAGCATAAAGTACTCACCCGTTTTTGCGTAATCGTTTAAAACGAGTTTATACGCTTTAACAGCATCGTCACTCGTCACGGCGTTAAGCGTATACGAGCCACTTTCTTCAACAGGTAAAATATTTACCCCTTCAGAAAGCCAACCAAGCTTTTGTCTGTTGTATACAAGTGACATTTGCGGTATAGGTAAAGTTGATCCTAAAATATCCAATTCACCGACGGACTCGTATCCCGAAATTGTATACGAATAATAGTCGTAAAGTCCTAGCGTATGGTAAAATTCGTGACACAAAACGCCAATGTTCGAAAGCCCTTCAAAGTTACCCGAAAGCTCGTATCTGTCTAAATATTCAGTCGTCAAAAAGTTGTATTTATTTACCTTAAGTCCGTCTATATACACGTTATTAGCAAGTTTTTTAATATTTTTATCGTAATAACCTGCTGGCACAAAGTTGTTTGCGTTGACGAGTTCTTCAGTTAAATTGTACGCCATAGTCATATGTGGCCACAAAATTCCGTTCCACTCAACTTCGTCTGAATTAGCAATATTTACTATAAAAGTAACCGAATCTATAACCCCGTCGCCGTCACTATCTGCGTTTGTTAATTTTGCGTTAATTTTTGAAGCGACTTCGCGTAGCAGTTCTTGCTCTCTAACCGTGCGCTCGATATGCTCAACTGCGTTAGAATAGTTCGGAGAAACTGCGCTACCGTTATAAAAATATCTATTATCGTAACCGAGTGGATTAATTTCTTCATAAGAGTTTGTCGAAAGATTGTACTCACTAAACCTTGGCATGTAGTATTCCATTGGTTTTTCAATGGTAACAGCACTCTCTCCACTTATAAAAGAAGTCGTAACCGAAAGAGAATTTAAGCTTGACTTTAAAAAGTAGTTTTTTAAAGAAATTTCAGAAGTATTATACATAGCGTCAAGTTTTGAAAGATAACTAGCGCTTGGAAAGCTGTCATCTCCTTCAAAGCGTATCAAAACGACGTTGTTAGTCATCTCAAGAGTCTCATTTTCGACTACTTCATCTGCATAAGAAATTGGTGGCGTGCTAAAAAATAAAAAAGCAGCCACAATAATCGTTATTAAGTTGAAAATTAAAATTTTCACTTTCATAACCCAATTATACCACAAATTTATTAAATTTCAATGAAAAACGGCAATAATTAATGCGTTTTCTACAAAATTAGTCGAATTTTTATTAAAAAACAAAAAATATCGCAAGTTTCTTAAATTAATATGAAAAAAATGATAACTATATAAAGGAGTATTGTCTTGAATAAGAATCGGCTATTACTTGTAAATATTTTAAAATACACGGTAATTTTGATATGCTTTTTGTCGCTAAACAGCGTAATTGACGGAGTGTTTTTCGCATACTCTCTCTACATAGGACTGCTTTACGCGGGGTTTTCACCGATAGCGTTATCTCTTATGTATTTAGCAAGTTTTTTGGTATTCAAATCTTATCAAACCTTGCTGTTTGGACTAATACACGCAATACTTTTTTGCGGGCTGTTTCTTCTTTATAAAATTAAGAATCAAACGCCTAAGCTTGAGATTGTGCTATATTTTTTAGCAAGCGTTCTTCCGTACGTTCTTTTCGGCGAGAATTTAACCCAAAAGCTTATCTATTCGGCGATTATCTGCCTTTTTTCGTTTATTTCAACCCAAGCCGTGTCAATACTAATAACGATAAAAAATCGTGCAAAACCGGAAATTTTCCCCGCCCTTTGCTTTTCGCTAATTTTCGTTATTACGTCAGTTGGATTTATTAATATTTTCGGTGTAAACGCTTTTAAAGCATTCTCAGTTTTAGCAATTTTATTTTCACAAATTTGTTTCGAAAAATATACTCCCTACCTAATAAGTGGCATACTTTCTGCACCGCTTGCAATTACCCAAACTGCACCAGAATATTTTTGCATATTGTTTTTATGGTTGATGCTATCTGTTATATTTGCAGATAAAAGCAGATTTTTCTCTGCAACCGGCATCATTTTTGCAGAATTTATATCAGCTTACTTTTTAAACGTCTACCCGTCTTATCAACCGACAGATTTACTTTTTGTTGCAATACCTGCAATAATTTATGCTTTTTTACCGGGCTTTATATTCAAAAGCATTAAAGAGTTTTTGAACCTAAACCCAAAAGAGCTTCTTTACTATAACTACCTTAACAGAACGCGAACAAGTTTATCACAAAAGCTTTACGAAATAAGTGGAGTATTTTTTCAAATGAAGTCTGCACTTTACGAGCTGAAGTCTTCAACCTTATCACGTCAAGAAATTACCAAAAAAATTACTGCGGAAACTATTTCAAACGTGTGCAAGGGTTGTACTTTTTACGAGCGTTGCCAAATGAAAAAACAACCAAACGAGGAGGTTTTTAACTCTTTTATATTAATAGGTCTATCTAAAAACAGACTAACACTTTTCGACCTTCCACGCACTTTTACGGAAGTTTGCGGTTATCCAAACAGCATAATTTTTGAAGTTAATCGACTTATTGGCGAACATTTAGATATTATTAAGCAATCTGAAGACGTTTTACACTCTAAACAAATCGTATCCACCCAAACAAATTCTTTGGGCGAAATTTTAAAAAATTTAGCCTTTGATTTTTCTAAAACTTTCTTACCTGATAAACTCGCTGAAAAGACTTTAGTTGAAGGATTAAAACGACGTGGATTTTTTATAAGTGGCGCACTTATCTTGGGCGAAGGCGAATATGCCGAAATCCATATTTTTACAAATGAAAAAACGTTTAAAAACCCTCGCTTTTTAGAAGCGCTTTCAAACATAACAGGCGAAAAACTTTCATTCTTTTCAATAACACCTTTTAACGACGACTTAATACTTGTCGGCGCAAAGAAAAGCCCGCCACTTGATGCAATTTTTGGTATATCATCATCTCCGAAAACCGGCTCGACGTATTCAGGAGATACACACTCTTTGATAAAAATTAGCGAAGGCAAGTTTTTAATAGGCCTATCTGACGGAATGGGAAGCGGAGAAAACGCAAGAAACGTTTCAACTGCAACTTTAAACTTAATCGAAAGCTTCTATCGTGCAGGACTTAACCACGATTTAATACTCGACTCGGTAAATAGCATTTTAACGCTATCAAGCAGTGAAAATTTTTCTGCAGTAGATCTTGCAGTTTGCGACCTTTATAGCAGAAAGTGTGATTTTATTAAAATCGGCGCACCTTACGGATTCGTCGTAAATGAAACGGGCGTGCGCTTTATAGAAGGTGCGTCACTTCCTATTGGAATACTAGACGAGCTTCGCCCGTCATTTTTGGAACTACCTATCTCTAGTGGCGACGTTTTAGTTTTAATGAGTGACGGAATAACCGATGCTTTCGGATCGTCAGTAGAAATTACCGAGTTTTTATCAAGAGCAAAGCTTAAGAACCCACAAAATTTAGCAGACAGCATTGTCGAGACCGCAATAAATTTATCCGGCGGTAAAAAATGCGACGATTTAAGTTGCGTTTGCGTTAGGTTAATTGATAAAATTGCAGTTTAATCGACTTATAGACATTTTTTTTCATTTTTCTCCTTGCCTAAGTGGCAAAAAAATATGCGTGAAAGAGTTTTTCTCTTCACGCAATTTTTTTATTCAGTTTTCAGTATCGTCGTCATTAGAGTCAAAGTCACAGCAAGATAAAATAAACGAAACAACGTTTTCAATATCGCTTTCGTCAATGATTGAAGAAAGATTTTCTTTCAAAATTTCTTTTAATTCATCGCTAGTTGCAGTTTTGCAACTAGCGATTTTTTCCAAAATATTATCCACCACTTCATCAAGTTGTTCACTTAAAACTATGCTAGACAAGAGTTTTTCAAGTTCCTTTTTGATATCACCATTATCCATAAACGCAAATTTTTTGACAAAAAGTGAAATTATCGCAGATAGTCCACCACAGGTTATCGCATTAGCGATTTCTAAATAAATAGCCCCATCAAGCGAAATTACTGCAATGATTAAATAAACGCCTACGCCAATGATAAAAGAAAGAAAGATGAAAATTTTGTTAGAAAGTTTTAATAATTTTTTAAAAATGAATGAAAGGGCGCAAGCAATACATGCCGAAACTACAATTTCCCCACTGTATTTTGATAATAAACCGACGATGTTTATTTCCTGCATAGTTTAGTCTCCTTTTTAGGGGACTAAAAATAATCTTGCAAACGGATTTTTTTTAAACTTTTAATTAAATCAAGCCGTTTTCTGAATTTGTTTTTAAACGGATATAACGCACACTTAATAATTTTTAACCCCCTTTGATTTCCAAGCGCACATCTATTTTACCACCAAATTTTCATTTGTCAATAGTCTTCTGCCAACGAATTTTTTCTAACAAAAAAGGCTTTCAATAGCTCGATTAATACATATTTTATAAAATTTTAAAAATACTTTAAATATGAATTTTGAAAGAAACATTGAAAAAAATGAGAAAATTCTAAAAGACGAACTTTCTAGCGACGACGTTATTTTTTACAGCTTTTCTTATCACGAAAAAAGCTGTTTTGCCGTGTACGTTGACTCTATGGTGGATAAGCAAGTTTTAGGCGACTTGGTTATTCGCTCTATTTTAGAGCTCGAAAAAGATAAAACTATTGACGATATAAAAACTACTCTATCTAATCCAGAGTGCAAAACGCAAGAAAAAATTGAAGATGCCGTTGACGACGTTTTAAACGGTTGTGCAATAATTTGTATCGACGGCGAAAAGAAAGCCTTATCAATCGACTTAAAAAAGTTCGACTCGCGCGCTGTTTCCGAACCACCTACCAGCGCAGTTTTAAAAGGTCCACGCGAAGGCTTCACTGAATCTATGAAAACAAACCTTTCTTTAATTCGTAGACGAGTAAAAAGTAAGGACTTAAAGATTGAATATCTAACTTGTGGTAAATACTCTAAAACTCAAATTGCAATAGTTTACGTTGACTCAATTTGCGATTTAAATATAGTAAAAGCGTTAAAAGAAAGAATAAACTCGCTCGACATTGACGGAATATGCGATAGTTCGTATATATCAACTCAGATAGTCGAAAATAAAACTTCACTTTTTAAACAAGTTGGCAACACGGAAAAGCCAGATATCTTAATGGCAAAAATGCTTGAAGGACGAATCGGGATACTTTGCGACGGCTCGCCTATCGCACTTACCGTTCCGTACCTTCTGATTGAAGACTTCCAAAGCTCTGACGATTATTTTAAGTCTTATTACCGAGCAAACACCGAGCGCATTTTACGATTAATTTCCGTAATATTTGCAATCTATCTTCCAGCGCTATTCGTTTCGGCTCAACTTTTCCATTTGCAGATAATACCACTTAACTTTTTATTAACTATTGTAAACAGCATAAAAGGAATACCTCTCTCTCCAAGCTTTGAGATGTTTTTTACGCTTTTAATATTTGAAATGCTAAACGAAGCAAGTATCCGTATGCCAAAATACGTGGGCATGGCGCTATCTATCGTCGGGGCGCTCGTCGTTGGCGATACTGCTGTAAGAGCAGGTATTGTTTCCACACCAACTATTATGATAATGGCTCTTAGTGGAATTTGCATATACACCGTTCCAGAACTTGTAGATACCGTTACTTTTTTACGACTTATATTTTTAATAGTCGCAGGTGCAAGTGGTGCGTATGGAATTTTACTTCTTACCTGCTTTATAGTTATTTATTTATGTGCGACTGAAAACTTTAACGTCTCCATTTTAGCACCGTTTGCTCCACTTGTAAAAAACGACCTAAAAGACACTTTCTATATGACGTACGTTCATCGAATGGATAAGCGACCACTATCGTTAAAGCCAAAAAACAGAACGCGCAGAAAATTAAAAAACGAGGAGGGAAAATAAATGTCCCACACTATTAAAAACGATATAAAGCTTCGCCAAGTAGCACTGGTTTTTTTAGCGCTTATGCCCGTTACGAAAGTTTTAATGCTACCGTCAATCGTTGCAGATTTTGTTGGCGAGCAAATTTGGCTTCCGATAACACTTAATCTATTATTTGATGCGCTAGTCGTGTTTTTAATTTTAAAACTCGGCGAGCGTTATCCTAATCTGACTTTCTATGAGATAGCAGAAAAAAACCTAGGAAAAGTAGCTTCAAAAATTCTTTTCTTTTTTATTGGTGCGTTTTTCTTTTTAAAATCGCTCGTTCCGATTTTAGAGCAAAAGCATTTTATCGACAACACGTTATACGAAGTTTTTCCAAACTTTATATCATTTTTTCCACTTATGTTTTTAAGTGCGTACGCTTGTTTAAAAGGGCTTAAGGTTTTAGGAAGATGTGTAGATATTTGCGTGTTTTTTACCGTTATAGGTCTTTTAGTTATAATTTACTTTTCAGTAAGCACTTGTGATATAACTAATCTTTTTCCAATTTTTCAAAAACCACACTATAACACGGTTAAAGCTATGTTTTCAAGTGTTATTTGGTTTACGGAAGGCGCGTATATGCTACTTTTTTTAGGCAAATTTAACAATGAAAAAAACGGAACTATAAAGATAATGACTTGCTTTTTAATAGGTAGCGTCTTTGTCGTGGCAATCGCAGTTATATTTTACGGTATATTCGGTCCAATCGCAAACACACAAGTTTTTGCCGTGTCCGATATGACTATTTATACAACAAAAATTATAAACATCGGTAGATTCGACTACCTTGCGATATTTATGCTGTTATTTTCAAAAATTTTCGCAGTTTGTCTTCCAGCGTACACGTCAACCAAGTTTTTTGAAAAATGTTTTTCACTTGATAAAGCCTTAATACCCGCACTTATCGTAAACGGCTTACTGCTTGTCGCAATATTTGTATTCAAAGACAAATTCCTAGCCGTTTTAGACTTTTCAAATAAATATCTTAATTGGTATTTCGTGTTAATGGGCTATTTAATGCCTATCGTTTTCTATTTAGTTTTAAGAAGGAGAAAAAGTGAAAAAGTTTAAAACTCGTATTATGATAATCGTTGCCGTTATCGTTGCAATTTTATATTTTACGGGCGACTTTTCGCTTATTGATATACAAAAGACTGCGATAATAGTAGCACTCGGTATCGATAAAAAAGATAATTCTTATGAAGTCACCGCCCAAATTGCTATTCCGCAAGCAACAGATCAAAGCTCGCAAAACAACGATGCAATGGTTTCAGCCGAAGGCGACACCGTCTTTCAAGCCATTGACAATATCGGAATAAAAACAGGTTGGCAACCTAAGCTTTCCTTTTGCGACCTAATAGTTTTCGGATCGGGTGTAAACGACGACGAACTAATCGCACTTATCGACCACGTAATTGCTTCACAAAAATTGCAAAATTCAGCGCAAATTGCAAAATGTGAAAACACGGCAAAGGAAACGCTTTCACACACTACTGCACTTGACGCAATCTCATCTTTTGCAATTCAAAAAATACTTCTAAAAAACACTCTAAAAGTAAACACCGTTTCAAGAAGTAACGTTCGCGAGTTTGCAATAATGCACTACTCACCGTCAAATAGCGCGTTTATGCCACTTATTAAAGTTGAAGAAGGAAGCTTAGACGGACAGGAAAACTCAAGCTCGTCACAAATGACCGCATCAACAGGCTCTAGCGATACGCCGTCAAAAAGTAGCGAAGGCGAACAGAAAAACGTAATATACGATGCAACTACTACACTAGTTTTTTCAAACGGCAAAAAAGCTTGCGAGCTTGAAAAAGAAGAAACGTTACTTTTTAATCTGCTTCTAAAAAGAGTAGACGAGTCATATCTCTCAGTCGAAACACCTAACGGAAAGGTCCTTTTGTCTATCACAAAAAGCAAACATAAAATTACGGTGGATTTTTTAGAAAAACCAACCGTAAACGTAAAACTTGATTTATCCGTAACGCTAATAGATAGCGAAAAAACACGTGAAAAAGACGTTTTCGAAAAAGAAATCGTCAGCCCTGAATATTTAAAACTTGCAACCGAAAAAGTCACTGACGATTTAACTAAACTTTATGATAAACTCTCTCGTGCAAACGCCGACGTTTTAAGCGCAAAAAATTACGTCTATAAATTCAAACACTCAAAGTATAACAGCGTCAAGGATTTAGCACTTTCAAACTTTAATTTCAACCCGATAGTATCTGTTAAAAGTTTAGATTAAAAAAAGCAGACGTACAAGACCAAAAATCTTGTACGCTGCTTATCTTTTTTTTGTGAAGTTTTTGCTTTTTGCAAAAGTGAAGTTGTGATTTCTCACAGTGAAGTTGCGCGTTAAAAAACTTGCAGTGAAGTTTAGTTTGCCATCAATTTGCCGTCAGGCAAAACTTCACTCACGGAGTGAACTTCACTATCGAAGATAACTTCACTATCGTAGATAACTTCACTTGCCCAAAAGGCAAACTTAGTCAGCACGCATTAACCGTGCTATAGCGCGATTATTTCTTTTCAACCCTAACTTTTTTAAGCTTTGCAAAGCGAGGCAGTCCGTTTTCAAGCGGTGCTTTTGCATCACCTTGAATAAGTGGTAAGCAGTAATCAATAAACTCTTTTGATACACCCGTTCCGTCGTTTATAATCCACTCGATAGGGAACGCCTTTTCGGTGTTTGCCGCAAGCTCTAACGGCATAAGTTTATAGTTGATTTTATACTCGTCACCTTCTACTCTTTCGTAAACGACCATCTTGTCGGTGTCGCCGCTTACCGCAGCTTTAACCGCTTCGCGACCAGCCTGGCACGCTTCTTCAACGTCAACTCTACTTGCCAGGTGCGCACCGCATCTTTGCATTAAAGAAAATTCTATTGCGCGTGTTTTTATTCCAATTCTTTGCTTAATAACGCCGGCAAGAAGTCCACACACGCCACCAAGTTGAGCATGTCCAAATAAGTCGGTAGTTGAAGTCTGGAACTCGCCAACGTATTTTCCGTCAGCAAACTTAATACCTTCAGAAACGACTACTATGCATTGGTTATTATTCTTTTCTAAAACTGTTTTTACGTCGTCAACAAATTTATCCATATCAAACGGAACTTCAGGAAGATAAATAAGGTCAACCGAGTGAGAGTTTATATTAGATAAAGCGGCAGATGCCGTAATCCAGCCTGCATTTCTACCCATTGCTTCTACGATACAGCACATACCCGTATCGTAAACTTTTGCGTCAAGCGCAAGTTCTGACATAGTGGTAGCAACGTATTTTGCAGCGCTAGCGTATCCCGGGCAGTGATCCGTTCCGTAAAGGTCGTTGTCAATAGTTTTTGGAACGCCTATAACGTTACAATCCCAGCCTGAATTTTTCATAAACTTAGAAATCTTGTTGCAAGTATCCATACTGTCGTTACCACCGTTATAGAAGAAGTAACGAACGTTGTATTTTTTGAACACCTCTAAAATTCTTTCGTAGTCCGTTTTGTCAACTGTAAAATCTTTAAGCTTATAGCGAACCGAGCCAAGAGCAGACGACGGAGTATACTTTAAAAGTTCAAGTTCTTTTTCATCTTCTTTTCTGATGTCGTAGAAGTTTTCGTCAAGTACGCCACGAATACCGTGAATAGCGCCGTAAACTTCGGTGATGTTTCCTTGCTGTAAAGCTTCCATAAATACGCCTGCTGCACTTGAGTTTATTACCGAAGTAGGTCCACCCGACTGAGCAAATACGCATGCTCCAACTAAATTTTTCATAATAACTCCTAAAAAACCGTTAATAATCGACTTATACAGCGATTTTTGGTTTTGATTTACCTTCCTAAAATTTTTGCCATTTCGTAAAGTTTTTTATCAATCTTTCTTTTCTTTGACAAAGCAACGGCAATATCTTCGTCAAAAATTTTGTTATTCTTAATACCTACGACTCTGTTTTTCGCGCCTTCTAATAAAAGCTCGACAGCGTGTACTGCCATTTTCGTTGCCCAGAGCCTATCGAACATTGTCGGCGAGCCACCACGCTGGATATGCCCTAAAGTCGTAGTGGTAATCTTTACTCCTGCCTTTTCGCTAAGTTCTTTACAAACGGCGTCACGATCGCCTGCGCCTTCTGCAAAAACTATCATGTTCGAAGTTTTTCCACGCTTTTGACTTTTTCTTAAGTCAGCAGCAATCTCGTCTAAATCATACTCGATTTCCGGTATCAAAATATGCTCTGCACCACCACAAATCCCTGCGTACAGCGCGATATCCCCACAGTGTCGCCCCATAACTTCAAGCAAGCTAACACGCCCGTGAGAGCCCATAGTGTCGCGCAAACTATTAATCGCCCAAAGCACCGTATTTACCGCAGTATCAAAACCTAAGGTATAATCGGTGTATGCCAGGTCGTTGTCAATAGTCCCCGGGATTCCAATAATATTAATTCCACAAAGCTCTGAAAACTCTTTGCCCCCTCTGAACGTTCCGTCACCGCCAATAACGACAAGGTCGGTTATTCCGTACGCAGAAAGCGTTTCATAAGCCTTTTCCATGCCATCTTTCGTCGTAAATTCTTGTGAGCGCGCAGTTTTTAGAAAAGTGCCACCACGCTGAATTTTGCTTGAAACTGAACGCGAGTTTAAAAGCTCTATACTGCCGTCTATCAAACCTTGATAGCCGCGGCGCACGCCGTAAACGTCTATATCTTTTGAAATCGCATATCTGACGACTGCACGAAGGCAGGCGTTCATACCGGGCGCATCACCGCCACTTGTAAGCACTGCAATTTTTGTCATAAAGTTCTCCTTTATTGTAACATATAAAAATGGTCTTGACTATACTTTTTATGAAATTTATTGTAAAAATTTGCATATTTTGGTAAATTGACGCGATTTTAATCAATTTCCTTAATTAAAATATCGTCTTTATCAACAAATGCGGTAAGCTCTGCAATTAAACCTTTACAAACCCTGCACTTTTCAGTCATGCGATAATTTTTTCCGTCAATTTTAAAGTAGACTTCCGCCTCACCCGGATAACCGATTAACGTTTCGATAATCTCATCCTTATCCTTTACGGTATCGTCGTTTAGGACTACACATATAAATTGTCTTTTTGTTTTAGGTTTAACGATTTCAACTTCTTCTTGCTTGTCGTTTTCCGTAAAAATTTCGAGTTTATCAACACATAGCGAAGGTTTTTCTTCGTCACGAAGTTGAATTTTACCATACACGACTACAATCGCATCTTTTTCAAGCTTATCTTTAAATCTATCATAAACTTTCGGGAAAAGCACGCCTTCAATTTGGTTATACGCGTCTTCAAGCGTTATAAACGCCATACTTTGACCGGTCTTTGTTGTCTTTTTACTAATAGCAGTTATCATGCCACCCATTGAAACCTGCTGACCGTCAGATAGGTCCGGATAAGTTCTTACGCCGTCTTCGTCTTCCTCAAAATAATCGAGCGCTTCCAGCGAAAAGTTAAAGCGTTTAAACTTATCAATGTAATTTTCAAGTGGATGACCTGATACGTAAACGCCCAAAACTTCCTTTTCCATCATAAGCTTATGCTTTAAATCGTACTCAGAAACTTCAGGATAATTGACTTCGAGCGTAGTTTCTTCAAGCATAGTTCCAAAGAAGCTAAGTTGCTCGCTGTCGCGTTGCTTAGCGATAAGCGAAGCCCTGTCAATAAGTTCACCACTTACGCAAATAAGCTTTGAACGCGCTATTTTAAAGCAATCGAAAACGCCTGCGTAAATCATATTTTCAACGAGCCGTTTGTTAAGTGCAGTCTTGTCAACGCGCGAAATAAAATCTTCAAAAGATTTATAGTCGCCGTTTTCTTCGCGCTCTTCTATAATACTCTTAATCGCTGCGTGACCTACACCCTTTAACGCCACTAAGCCTATTCTAACGCATCCGTTTTCAACCGAGAAAAATTGCTTACTCTTGTTGATATCAGGTGGCAGTACCTTTATTCCACGTTCTTTTAAATATAAAACGTACTTAGTAATTTCTTCAATACTGTCGATACGGTTATTTAAAATTGCCGCCAAAAATTCTTGTGGATATAACGCCTTTAAATAAGCCGTTTGATACGCAAGTACAGCGTACGCTGCTGCGTGCGACTTGTTAAATGCGTAACTTGCAAAGCTTTCCATTTCTTCAAAAATATCTCGTGCAACGTCTTCGGGAACTCCACGGTAAACCGCACCTTCGATAACGATATTACCGTTTTCGTCCTTTTCGCCATAGATAAAAAGCTGTTTTTGCTTTTCCATTTCTTTGGCTTTTTTCTTACTCATAACGCGTCGGATAATATCGGCTTGACCAAGCGTGTATCCCGCCATTTTCTGAACGATCGCCATGACCTGTTCTTGGTAAATAATCGTTCCTGAAGTAACCTTCAGAATACTTTCAAGCATTGGGTGCTTGTACACGATTTTATCAGGATTGGCTCTGTTTTCCATATACTGTGGAATAGAATCCATAGGTCCCGGACGGTATAGTGAAATTCCTGCGATTATATCTTCTAAGTTATTAGGCTTTAGGTCGCGCATGAACTTTTTCATACCGCCAGATTCTAACTGGAACACTGCATCGGTGTCGCCACTCGAAATTAAATCGTAGGCAACTTTTTCGCTGTAACCAATCTTATTAAAGTCGATTTTAACTCCGTGCTGTTCGTAGATATAATCGCACGCTTTTTTAATATCGGTTAAAGTTCTAAGTGCTAAAAAGTCCATCTTGAGCATGCCAAGTTGCTCAATCTCGACCATGTTAAATTGCGTAACGATATCTTCGCCACTTCTGGCAAGTGGAACGTTTTCTTTGATAACTTTATTACAAATAACGACGCCTGCTGCGTGCATAGAAATATTTCTCGGCATGCCTTCAAGCTTCATAGCCATGTCGATTACCATTTTCAGCGTTTCGTCACTTTCGTAAATTTCAACAAGGTCTTTAACAGCTAAGCTTTCGCCGTGTTTTCCTAGCTTTAACCCCAAAGACTGTGCTATAGACGACTTTCCGTCTAAAAGTTTGGTAATTCTGTTTACGTCGTTAAACGGAATTTTATAAACTCTCGCAACGTCTTTTATCGCAGCTTTTGATGCCATAGTACCAAAAGTAGCAATCTGCGCTACGTTATCGTAGCCGTATTTTTTGCGAGCGTATTCAATAACTTCTTGACGCCTATCCGTACAAAAGTCAACGTCAAAGTCGGGCATTGAAACGCGCTCGCGATTTAAAAATCTTTCGAAAAGTAAGTCGTACTGAAGTGGTTCAACGTCCGTAATTCCCATAGAGTAAGCAATAATACTACCTACACCCGAGCCACGCCCCGGTCCTACCGGAATATCGTTTTCTTTTGCATAGTTAATGTAATCCCAAACTATCAAATAATAATCCAAAAAACCCATGTCAGCAATGGTTTTAAGTTCGTATTCAAAACGCGTTCTGATAGTTTCGGTAATTTCAGGATATTTCTTTTGTAAACCACGTTCGGCAATCTCGCGAAGGTATTCGTACTGAGTTTTTCCGTCTGGCGGTGTATACATTGGCGTAAGAGACGCGTCTCTTTTTGGCGAGCCGTCTTTATTAAACTCAAACACACTGTCAACGCATTTTTCGGCAATTTTTACCGTGTTTTCGATAGCTTCAGGGACGTTTTCAAAAAGACTAAACATTTGGTCGCCGTCTTTAAGATAAAACTCGTCAGTTTCAAAGCGCATACGAGTCGGATCGTCCATCGTCTTTTTCGTGTTTATGCAAAGCATAACTTCTTGCATTTTTGCATCTTCTTTACGGATATAGTGAACGTCGTTCGTTGCAACGAGCCCAATATCAAGTTCGCGCGCAAGTTTAATAAGTAGTGGATTTACTCTTTTTTGATCGTCAATGCCGTGGTCTTGCAACTCAATATAATAATCGTCACCAAAATGCGATTTCATTTCTAAAGCGTGCTTTTTCGCAGCTTCGTAGTTACCACTAAGAAGAAGTCTTGGTAGCTTTCCAGCTAGGCACGCAGAAAGACAGATTACACCTTCAGTATGCTCGAAAAGTGTTTTATAATCACAGCGTGGTCTGCCGTAAAACCCGTCAACGTAAGCTATCGAGTCAAGGAGAATAATGTTTCTGTAGCCAGCGCGATTTTTTGCAAGCAAAACAAGGTGATCAGGCTTTCCGCTCGACACCGTTTTATTCGTAAGGTCTTCACACATATAAAGTTCGCAACCAACGATTGGTTTTATTCCGTTCATACGTGCAAGCTTAGAAAAGTTAAGCGTTGCAAACATATTTCCGTGGTCGGTTATTGCAAGCGCAGTTTGTCCAAGCTCCTTACAGCGCTCGAAAACTTCACTCGTTTTCGTTGCGCCGTCGAGTATACTAAATTCTGTATGAACGTGTAAATGAACGAAGTCCTTCATAGTTTCTCCTTAAAATATAGTCGTATAAGTCGATTAACAGGCTTTTTAATCCATAAATTGAATTATAATATTATTTTGAACGTACAAATATTCGTCTTTTATCTTGATGCAATCTTCATAAATTTCAAGGTACGGCATAAGCATTTTTACCCTATCAGAAAACCTTACCATAAACTTTTCGCCAAACCTTTCTTCGTATTCAGAAAAGACAATTCCGCGCGTAGTTCTAAGTGCAAGCATAATAAATTCGAACTTTCTTTCGTCACCTTCAATGTTTTCGCTAAAAATTTCAGGGTACTTGTCGTTTAATAAAAGATGAATATATTCGTCAATTTTAGAAGTGTTAGTAAACCTTCTTTCGTCTATAAAGCTTGACGCGCTTACACCAAAACCGATATACTCTCCACGTAGCCAATAGTTAAGATTGTGTCTTGAAAACTTGCCGTCTTTGCAAAAGTTAGACACTTCGTATCTCGAAAAACCAAGAGTACTTAAAAGCTTGACCGAAAAATCATAAAAATCTGCAACTTCGTCTTCACTAGGAAGATCGCCGTTAAGATATTTCGAGTACATTATAGTACCTTCTTCTGCCTTTAAAGAGTACAAAGATATATGACTTGCGCCAAGGTCGTTTGCAAGACGAATACTTTTTTCGATTTGGTCTTTAGTTTGGTTTTCAAGCCCAATCATTATATCAACACTGACGTTTTCGCCGTCTAAAAGTTTCATAGCGCTGACAAAATCGTCGGTTGTATGTATACGGTTAAGCCTTTGTAGCATACCGTCGTCAGCGCATTGAAGTCCAACGCTGAAACGGTTTATGCCTGCTTTTTTGTAAAGCTTAACCTTTTCTTCGGTTATAGTCCCCGGATTTAATTCTAAAGTAATTTCGGCGTTTGGTTTAATTTTAAACTCTTGACTAATAAGCTTCATCGCGCCGTAAATAAATTTTTCGTTTACAAACGACGGAGTCCCGCCACCAAAATACACCGTATCAAAAACCTTGTCCTTAAGCGTTTTTGCGCGATACTTAATTTCTTTATACATAACGGCAAAATAGGCTTCACACTTACCTATCTCGCGTGGGTAAGATGCAAAGTCGCAATAAGTACATTTTTGAGCGCAAAAAGGAATATGAATATAAATTCCAGCCATAAAACCCTTCCTATAACACGATTATTAGCAATTTTAGTTATCGCTATCAATTTTCAAAATGGACATAAACGCTTCTGACGGAATTTCTACCGTACCGAGTTTACGCATTTTCTTTTTACCTTCTTTCTGTTTTTCCAAAAGCTTTTTCTTACGCGTGATATCACCGCCGTAACACTTAGCTAAAACGTCTTTTCTAAGCGCTTTTACAGTTTCACGCGCGATAATCTTTCCTCCTATTGCAGCTTGAATAGGAATTTCAAACATTTGGCGTGGAATAACTTCTTTCAGTCTTTCCGCAATTGCTCTACCACGAGCGTACGCCTTATCCTTATGAACGATAATTGCAAGCGCGTCGCACGGATCGCCGTTAAGATACATATCAAGTTTTACAAGCTCACTTCTTTCGTAGCCTTCTATCTCGTAGTCAAACGATGCGTAACCACGCGTTCTTGATTTTAATCCGTCGAAAAAGTCGAACACAATCTCGTTAAGTGGAAGCTTATAATTAAGTTTAACGCGCTTTTGGTCAAGATAAGTCATATCGCGCATAACACCACGCTTTTCTTGACACAAATCCATAATCGCGCCAACGTATTCAGGTGGTGAATAAATGTTTGCGCAAATTATAGGCTCTTCCATATAATCGACGCCACTCATATCAGGAAGGCGCGACGGATTTTCAACTTCTAGCATGGTTCCGTCTGTTAGATATACTTTATACGAAACACTTGGCGCAGTCGTAATAATTTCTAAGTCGAACTCACGCTCGATGCGTTGCTGTATAATTTCCATATGAAGTAGACCTAAAAATCCACATCTAAAGCCGAAGCCTAGCGCAGTCGAATTTTCAGGCTCGAAAGTCAGTGCCGCATCGTTTAATTTTAATTTCAAAAGTGCTTCTTTAAGGTCGTTAAACTTGCTTCCGTCAAGTGGATAAACACCCGAGAACACCATAGGAAGCGCCTTTTGATAGCCGGGGCACGGCTCGCACGTTGGGTTTTCAACCGTAGTAATCGTATCGCCAACTTGAGTATCTTCTACACTTTTAATACTTGCCGTAACGTAACCAACTTCCCCCGAAGTCAGTTCCTTTTGAGGTAGCAAATCTGGACTGAAAACACCAACTTCAACGACGTCAAAAGTCTTGTCTGACATAAAAGTTCTTATCTTCATACCAGGTCTTACAACACCTTCCATAACGCGAACGAAACAAATTACGCCCTTAAAATTATCGTAGTACGAGTCAAATATAAGCGCTTTAAGTGGCGCATCGTCACAGGATACGGGTGGCGGTAATTGCTCGACGATACCTTCTAAAACTTCTTCAATATTTATACCGCTCTTTGCCGAAATTCTCGGTGCGCGCGACGCGTCTATACCGATAACCTCTTCAATCTCAGTTGCAACTTCGTCACACCTTGCGCTCGGTAAGTCGATTTTGTTTAGTACCGGCATAACTTCAAGGTCGTTATCAACGGCTAAATAAACGTTAGCGAGCGTTTGTGCTTCTACACCCTGCGACGAGTCAACGACTAATATTGCCCCCTCACACGCAGCAAGCGAACGTGAAACCTCATACGAAAAGTCAACGTGACCAGGAGTATCAATCAGGTTAAAAACGTATTCTTTGCCGTCTTTTGCGGTATAATACATGCGTACAGGGGTAAGTTTTATGGTAATTCCCCTTTCGCGCTCAAGGTCCATAGAATCCAAAAGTTGATCTTTTAAATCTCTTTGGGAGACTTGCCCTGTCATTTCAATAAGACGGTCGGCAAGCGTGCTTTTACCGTGGTCGATATGCGCAATTATACAAAAATTTCTAATGTTTTCCTTTTTTAAAGCCATACTTTCCTTTTTGCCAAAAAGTCAAATTAAATTAAAGCCAAAATATCAATTTAATCTACACTCTTACGGCAATGCTAAATATTTTTGCGTTATATTATCCCATTTTAGTAGTATATAATATTATTACATATTTAATATAAACAGTCAAGCGTTTCGGGGCGATATAATGTAGCCTTACGGCTATGTATAGTGAAATCCGATTTAAATCGGGTGAAATTGCAACCTGTCGGTTGCAGTGAAATTTTACCTTGCTTTTTGCGCAAGGTAAAGTGAAATTCAACTTTTTAAAAAAAGTTGAGTTATTGTCGCGCAATTTTGCGTAAAGCAAAATTGCCAGCATAACATATAATTTTTTCTAAGGAATACTTAATTATAAAATATGACGGCTAAGCCGTCAATTTATGCAAAATTATATTTTGCAATTCATTTATTTGATTTGCCAAAAACTAAAAAATATATTACAATAAACTTAAAGGAAAATTTATGAAAACAAGATTACAAAAAGACAGTTGGCTATTAACTACGCCTATAATACACCGCGGATATATTACTGAAACTACGCCTGAAAACAGTTTGGGAGCGTTTCAAAAAGCAATAGAGCTTGGTCACCCTATCGAATTTGACGTTCAAATGACAAGTGACGGCCGTCTTGTTTGCGTGCACGACGACAACCTAAAAAAACTTACAGGTTTTGACGGCGACGTCAGAAAAACAGATTATGAAACGATTAAAAAACTGCGACTTTTAAGCACTCAATATTCTATTCCCGACTTTAAAGAAGTTTTAGACCTTGTAAATGGACAAGTCCCACTTTTAATAGAAGTAAAACACCAATTAAAAGACGGTATTTGCGAAAAAATTGTAAACGAACTTAAAAATTATAAAGGCGAGTTTGCATTAGAAAGCTTTAACCCAACTTATATGAAAAAATTCAAAAAACTTGCGCCAAAGTTTTTGCGTGGTATGCTCGGTACGGTAGTCAAATCAGGCTTAGGATTTTTTATCGACAAAGCTATGAAATTTCTGCCACTAAACTTTCTCGTAAAACCCGATTTTATATGTTATAACGTAAAAAACCTGCCTATAAGTCGATTAATAAGCAATAATTTGCCAATAATTGCGTGGACGGTTACAACCGAAGAAGAAAAAATCATCTCAAAAAAATACGCAGTAAATTATATATTTAACAATAAACGAGAATTATGAAAATAGGAACGAAGATTAAAGAATTAAGAATTGAAAAAGAGTTATCTCAAACTGAACTTGCAAAGTTAGTCGGAGTTAGTCAAAAGGCTGTTGACTATTGGGAACGAAACGTAAACGAACCTAAAGCAAGTTATATAATAGCACTTGTAAAGATTTTTGAAATTACTTTCGACGAATTTTTCAGCGATATAACGTAAAAAGCAGTAGCTAACGCTACTGCTTTTTTGATGAATTGCAAATTTGCATAAATTAACGGCTTTTGCCGTCATAAATTTAACGCATAAGCGTTCATAAATTGCAACCTTGGTTGCATAATATCTATGCAAAAACTCGTTTTTGCAATTTATGAAAACGAAGTTTTCAATTTATCTATAAAAAGACTTAGAAACAAGCAAGACAAGGCTCGGTCGGGCAACCCGACTGCTATGTTTTTGTCTTTATTTTCTCTTCGTGTTTCTATGATTAAAAAGACTTAGAAACAAGCAGTTCAAGGCTCGCAAAGTTTAACTGGATTGGATTAGCCTTTTCTATGATTAAAAAGACTTAGAAACGAGTTAGGCTAGGCTCGCTTAGGTTGAGCGGATTGGATAGACCTTGTCGGTCATCCAAGTCGTGAAACCTAAGCAGAAACGACGCATAACGAAGTTTATAAGGCTTTTTAAAAGCCGTTAGGGTTTTTAATCTGCCAGTTTAGAGCGTGAGCGCACATTTCATCAATTCCGTACTCTGCGGTAAAACCAAGTTTTTCTTTTGCTAAAGACGCGTCGGCGTAGCAAATAGCAACGTCACCTGGGCGACGGTCGACGATTTTATAAGGAATTTCTTTTCCGAGCGCTTTTGAAAATGCTTTTACTAAATCTAAAACGCTATAACCGTTACCCGTTCCGAGATTGACGATTAAAAGCCCCCCGTTTTCAATCTTATCAACAGCTAAAACGTGTCCTCGCGCAAGGTCGACTACGTGAATATAGTCGCGAACGCCCGTTCCGTCGTGAGTTGGATAATCGTTACCGAAAACACTTAGATACGGGAGCTTTCCGATAGCAACTTTAGTAATATAAGGCGCCAGGTTATTAGGAATACCGTTAGGGTCTTCGCCAATAAGCCCAGACGGATGTGCGCCGATAGGATTGAAATAGCGCAAAATCGTAATATCCCACTCTTTATCACTGTTATACAAATCTTTTAAAATGTACTCAATGAAAAGCTTCGTGCTACCGTATGGGTTTGTCGTTGAAAGTGGAAAATCTTCGGTGATAGGAACGGTTTTCGGATCGCCGTAAACGGTTGCCGACGACGAGAAAACTAATTTTTTACAGCCGTATTCGCGCATAACTTCGATAAGCGCGATAACACCACCGATATTGTTTTTATAATATTCGATAGGCTTTTGAACAGATTCGCCAACAGCTTTAAAACCTGCGAAATTAATAACGGCAAAAATTTCGTTCTCCTCAAAAATTTTACGCATGCAAGGCTTGTCGGCAATATCGTATTGATAGAACTTAACCTTTTTGCCCGTAATTTCCTCTACGCGCTTTACCGCGTTAAATTTACTGTTAGAAAGGTCGTCGCAAATAATAACTCCGTAACCGTTCTGTAAAAGTTCAACGGCAGTATGCGAGCCTATAAAACCTGCGCCACCTGTTACTAAAATGTTTTTCATATTAACTCCTAATTTATAAAATTGCGCGATAATCGACTTATCGCGCAATTTTTAGTGTTTTTAGTTGTAAAGTGGGAAACGAGCGAGAAGCTCTTTAACTTCAGCTTTTACTTCCTTAACGGCAGACTTACCTTCTTTGATAATTCTCGTAATCATGTTAGCAATTTGAATCATTTCAGCCTCTTTCATACCACGGGTAGTAACGCTTGGCGTACCAATTCGAACGCCAGATGCAACTGACGCCTTTCTCTTTTCGTTTGGAACGGTGTTCTTGTTTACCGTAATGTTTGCTTTTTCTAAAAGCTCTTCAAGATCTGCACCCGTCATATCAATTTCAGAAAGATCGAGTAGCATTAAGTGGTTGTCCGTACCGTTTGATACGAGCTTGATACCATTTGCAGTAAACGTATCTGCCATAGCTTTTGCGTTTTTAACGATTTGCTCTTGATAAGCCTTAAATTCTGGGGTTAATGCTTCGCCGAACGCAACAGCCTTACCAGCGATAACGTGTTCGAGTGGACCACCTTGCATACCTGGGAATACTGCAGAATTGATCTTCTTAGCATATTGTTCTTTACACATAATAACGCCACCGCGTGGACCGCGTAAAGTTTTGTGAGTAGTAGTAGTTACGATATCAGCATAAGGTACCGGACTTGGGTGTAAACCTGCAGCAACCAAACCTGCAATGTGCGCCATATCTACCATTAAGAGTGCGCCAACTTTATCAGCGATTTCTCTGAAACGCTTAAAGTCGATAATTCTCGGATAAGCGCTTGCACCACAAACGATCATTTTTGGCTTGCATTCTAGTGCAATCTTTTCAACCTCGTCGTAGTTAATAGTTTCAGTAACGCTGTCAACACCGTAAGGAACGATGTTAAAATATTTACCACTCATATTAGCCTTGTGACCGTGAGTTAAGTGTCCGCCGTGAGGAAGACTCATACCCATAATAGTGTCGCCAGGCGTTAAGAGTGCAAAGTAAACTGCTTGGTTAGCACTTGCACCGCTGTGTGGTTGAACGTTAGCGTGTTCACAACCGTAAATAGCCTTTAATCGTTCTATAGCAAGGGTTTCTACTTCGTCAACGAACTTGCAACCACCGTAATAACGGTGTCCGCTGTAACCTTCTGCATACTTGTTAGTAAGCACGCTACCAACAGCTTCTAAAACTGCAGGAGATACGAAGTTTTCACTTGCGATAAGCTCTATCGTGTTTCTTTGACGTTTAAGTTCTTTGTTTACCGCTGAAAAAACTTCAGGGTCTTGTTTCTTGAGTATTTTGTAGTTCATTTTAAAAACTCCCTATTTTATTTTCGAAATTTAACTTATTTGATTATACCCGATTTTTACTTTTAAGTAAACCTAATTTAAGTGGTTTTAACGTATTTTTCAAAATTATTTGATTTTAAGATAAAGCCTGCAATGACAAAAACCTTCAAAATTTTCGTCAGCAATCTGGTCTTTAAACTCTTGACACATACATTTATTTTCTTCAAGTTTTCCAAGTTTGCAAGGACAATACCCGTCTTTTTTTGCCAAGCCTTCTCTGATTCTTTGAACTACTTCGTTATCAGGATTTAATACAACTTTCATAATTTTTCTCCTTTTTAATGAAATTATGTACGCCACTTAACGTAATTATACAAAAAAAATAGTCGTTAATCAAGTTTTTAAACGCTTTTTTAACGCCAAAACCAAAACTTTTCCCTTGACAATAATTGATAACTGTCTTATACTATAATATATTATATTTCGCTTCGGAGAAATGCTATGGAAAGAATTGACGAAATTTTTGGCAGTCTGGTTTTTAACGATAAGGTTATGAAAGAACGTCTTCCTAAGGACGTTTATCTTGCTTTGCAAAAAACCGTACACCAAAACACTGAGCTAGACGCAAAAACCGCAACCGTAATTGCCGATGCTATGAAGGATTGGGCGATAGAAAACGGTGCGACTCACTTTACGCATTGGTTCCAACCTATGACAGGCATCACCGCCGAAAAGCACGACAGTTTTGTCGAGCCTGTATCGGGTGGCGGATGTATTTTGCGTTTTAGTGGAAAATCACTTATCCGTGGCGAAGCGGACGCGTCAAGTTTCCCATCTGGTGGATTACGCGCAACTTTCGAAGCGCGTGGTTACACTGCGTGGGACCCAACGAGTTATGCGTTTATCAAAGACGGAAGTCTTTGTATACCTACGGTATTCTGTTCTTACGACGGTAGCACGCTTGACAAAAAAACACCACTACTTCGTTCGAACCAAGCTATCAATCGCGAAGCGTTAAGAATTTTAAAACTGTTCGGAAGTGACGCTAAAAAAGTTGACGTAAGCGTTGGCGCAGAACAAGAATATTTTTTACTTGACAGAAAAACTGCAGAAAAACGCCTTGACATTATGATTTGCGGAAGAACGCTTTTCGGCGCGCGCGCACCTAAAGGTCAAGAGCTTGACGACCACTACTACGGCTCAATCAAGCACCGCGTTTCTGAATATATGAAGGACTTGGACCACGAACTTTGGATTCACGGTGTTCCTTCAAAAACTAAACACAACGAAGTTGCGCCTGCTCAGCACGAACTTGCACCAACCTATGGCGAAGCTAACCTTGCAACCGACCACAACCAACTTACTATGGACTTTATGAAATCGGTTGCGCGCCGTCATGATATGATTTGCTTGCTTCACGAAAAACCGTTCAACTCGGTCAACGGTAGCGGTAAGCACAACAACTGGTCGCTAACGACCGATACGGGCGTAAATTTATTAGAACCGGGCAAAACCCCTTACGAAAACGCACAATTTTTACTATTTTTAACAGCTGTAATTTCTGCTGTTGACGAATATCAAGATTTACTTCGCGCGTGCGTAGCGTCTGCTGGAAACGACCACCGTTTGGGCGCAAACGAAGCGCCACCTGCTATCGTTTCAATTTTCTTGGGCGACGAACTTACCGATATTTTACACGCTATCGAAGAAGACGAAAGTTACTTAGGAAATAAAAAACAAGTTCTTGAAATTGGTGTAGATTACCTTCCAAAATTCAAAAAAGACACGACCGACAGAAACAGAACGTCACCTTTTGCATTTACCGGCAATAAGTTCGAATTCCGTATGGTTGGCTCGTCGTCGTCTATTGCAGAGCCTAATATCGTTTTAAACACTATCGTTGCGGAAAAACTTTCCCAGTTTAGCGATATTTTAGAAAAAGCAACCGACTTTAAGTCAAGCTTAAACGAACTTATTAAAACTAATATCAAAAAGCATAAACGCATACTTTACAGCGGTAATAACTACGCAGAAGATTGGGTTAAAGAAGCCACTTCCCGCGGACTTAGCAATCACAAAACCGCAGTTGACGCTATCCCAAGTTTTATCACCGATAAAAGCGTAGAATTATTTACTAAACACGGAGTATTTTCTAAGCAAGAGCTTTTCTCTCGTTGCGATATTATGCTTGAAGCGTACTATAAAACTATCGCTATCGAAGCATACACTATGCTCGATATGGCGTCTAAAAACGTTATCCCTGCTTGCTTTAAGTATGAAAAAACACTTGCAGAACTTATCTCTATGAAGGAAAATAGCGTTTCTGGAATTTCTTGTAAGGCAGAAGAAAAACGCTTGAAAGTTATTTCAATGCTTACCGACAAGCTTTACGACGCAACCGAAAAACTTTCAAAAGATTTAACTTACCAAGACAAGCACTACGGCGTTTACGAAACGGCAAAATTCTTCAGAGATACGATTTTAGCCGATATGGAAACCGTCAGATCTTTTGCAGATGCGCTCGAACCAATCGTAGCAAAAGAATACTGGCCTTTCCCAACGTATTCCGACCTACTTTACAGCGTTAAATAATTTAAAATTACAAAAACCGTGCAATTGATACGTTGCACGGTTTTATTTATTTATCTTTTTGGGATTTCGCCTTCGGTTTTAAGGTCGAAATAATCGTTTTGGCGAAGGGCTTCGTACAAAGCGATTGCAACCGAGTTTGAAAGGTTTAGCGAGCGCGCGTCGGAAATCATTGGGATTCTAAGCGTGTGGTCGTAATATTTTTCTAAAAGCGGTTCAGGAAGACCTTTAGTTTCTTTTCCAAAAACCAAAAAGTCGCCGTCGGAAAATTTTGCATCTGAGTGGCGAAGTTTAGCCTTAGTTGAAAGAAAATAGAAATTACTTCCGTTATAGTGTTTTTCCATAACTTCTTCGATACTGTCGTAATAATGAATTTCCGTTAAGTACCAATAATCAAGTCCAGCGCGCTTAAGATATTTATCGCTGGTATCAAACCCGAGCGGACGGACAAGGTGTAAAACGCTTCCAGTTGCCGCGCAAGTTCTTACGATATTTCCCGTGTTTTGTGGAATTTCAGGTTCAACCAAAACTATATTAAGTTTCATAATTATCTCCTATCCGAATACTATTTTTTAATCTCTCCACGAGTTTTTACCGTGTATTCGGTATATTTTCTTTTTGTACAAAGTAATGCGCTTGCGCATTTTTCGTTTGAATAAAAGCTAAGTTCGCCGTTGGGCGCGCACATAATAACGGTATCACCACAAAAATAGCAAATGGAAATACCGTATAAAAAAGATAGTGATTGACATAGAAAATCAGCCCTAAACTTTAAAAAGTCGCCCGATAGCGCGATTATTGCGTCACATTCGCAGTCAGAGAAGCATTTTATAGCGTCGACGTTACAAATATCGTCGACCAAAACGCCAAACCTACCTTTATCGGTATTATAAATTTTATAGCCGTGCGAGACGGAAATTTTATCTGAATTTTTAAAATTTGAATCGCTTATTCCTAAAATCTTTCCGTCGTACGAACACACCACCGACCTTCGCTTAAGTCCGTAGCTGTCGGTATCGACGCCAAAAAAACAAACTGCGCCAAGGGCTTTTGACGTCTTTGCCATATCGCTTAGCGTTTGGCTTTTTCCTGCAAGCTCGCTTTTAAAGCTTATCTCTGAAAAAGCCCCGAACCCAAAAAGCGCGATATCTACGTCGCCAACAAAATCTTTATTTTTACTAAATCCAACTTTAAGTTTATTTACCATAGCCTTATATGGTATTCAAAAAGTTTATTTTTTGTTAGCCGAAATCAAGTTCGTTTAAAATTTCTTTAACTTCGCTAATCTTAGTTGCGCTAAAAATTCTAAGTTTTGCTTGCTTAGAATTTTTAAGTCCCGCTACGTAATAGGCAAGCTGTTTTCTTAAATACCTTACGGCAAATTCTTCGTCTATTTCTTGCAAAAGTAGGTCTATATGTCGAAAAACGACCGTTTTTTTATCAATTTCAGAGTTAATATTCAAAATCTTCGAAAAAAGTAACGGATTAAAAAGCGCACCGCGAGCAAGCATAATTCCGTCAGCGCCAGTTTTTTCAATCAAATTATCTGCATCTTTTTTTGTAAACACACCACCGTTTGCGATAACGGGAATTTTTGCGTTTTGCTTTATGGTTTTTATAAGGTTATAATCGACTTCACCGCTATAATAATCGTCGCGACATCTTCCGTGAACGGTAATAAGGCTTGCGCCGGCATCTTCTACCCTTTTGGCAAGTTCTATCGCAGTATTTTGTCCCTTTTCTACACCCGATCGCATTTTTACGGTAATAATTTTACCGCTTTTCACGCACTCAGAAACGATTTTTTCAGCAAGGTCTAAATTATTTAAAAGCGCGCTACCTTCTCCGTTATTAAAAACCTTCGGAACGGGACAACCCATATTGATATCGACGATATCAAATTTTTCCAGGTCGTAACTTTCGCAAGCAGAGCGCATAATTTCAGGGTCTGAACCGAACAGTTGAACGGCAGGAATTTTTTCGAGCGTGGAAATTTTCAAAAGGTCTCGCGTTGCTTGATTGTTATATTTTAACCCTTTCGCACTTACCATTTCGGTAAAGGTAACACCTGCTCCAAGTTCTATACAAACTTGTCTGAACGCCCTATCAGTAAAGCCAGCAAGTGGAGCAAGAAAAAGGTTATTATCGGTCGTTAATCGACCTATTTTGAGACTTTTTATTTCCATTTTAGTCAATTAAACTTTCTACGTATTTTTCACAGTCGAAATCTTTTTCAGTTTTAGCAAATTCGCTTACGAAATTATCAACGGCAAAATACAAACTTTCTTCACCGTCAACGCCAAGCTTTTTCAAAATCAAACACGCTAAAAAGAGTAAACTTCCCGAATTTTTTACTACGTTTTCGCCCTTTTCAAGTTTTTCTAAAATTTCATTAATTGCATGTTTTATACTGCTAAATGTTGCGTCGATTTTTTGATATTTTGAAACGCGTTTGATAGACTTTTGCGTTCTTAAAAGCGCAGGAAAACTTTTTGGAACGTCTAAAACGTAATCGCTAGGCGTAGAAAAACCTTTTTCGATTTGCTTATTTTTATCCCAAACGTCTAAAGCGCCAGACGCGTTAGTTACTTTATCTTTTCCAAAAATATGCGAGTGACGGAAAATAAGCTTAGCACACTCGTCACTTAGCGCGTCAGTTTTTGAAAACGCACCACGTTCTTTTGCAAAAATTAAGTGAAACACAGCCTGAAGTATTACGTCGCCAATTTCTTCGCAAATTTTGTCGTCGTCAGATTGATCGATAGCGTCGGCAAGTTCATAGCACTCTTCAATAAGATTTTTTCTTATGCTTTCAGGCGTTTGCTCCCTATCCCACGGACAACCGTTTGGCGCGCGCAAAAGCTCGACGATATCAAAAAGGTCGTCAAAATCAAAACGGGTTTTTTCAAGTAGTGGTATTTCGTCTACAACGACAGCAGTTGAATAATCGTATGAAATAAACCTATCAAGCTCGTATAAGCTTATAAGTTTTGGCTGTTTATCGATATATAGCCACACTTTTTGCTCTTCACCGATAAATTCGGAAAGTTTAATTTTCCACTCGCTAGCAAGAACGAAATTGTCTAAATCGAATATAACGAGCGGAAAGGTAAAGCGCGAAAATTTATCTAAGTCATACGCTGAATACGCCGAAAAACTAGGGGAAGCGATACCGCAACGAGTTAGCGCGTACTTAGCCTTTGACACGCCTTCGCAAACGCACGCGTTTTTATGCTTTTTTAAAATAATCTTGCACGAGCTGTCTTCGCTTACCGCGCCGTCAACGAGATAGCAACAAGATTTTTCTTTTGATAAAGATAAAACTCTTTTTGCTAAGTTTTTTGAAAGAGTGTCAAAATTTCTCGATTTTCTATACTCGTCGTCTAAAGAAATATAGCTAATTCCTTGTTCTTTTAAAAACTTTACAGACTCGGCAAGTTCCGTTCTTACGATAACGCACTCTGACGATTTGATTTTTTCAAATGCTGAAAACGATAAATCACCGCTATTTATACCTAATCCGATTAAAGTCAGTTCCATTTTAAACCTTTTGTGCGATTTTTTTATAAGAAACAAAATTTCTTACCTTTATAATATACAACAAATTGAAAATAGTCGCAACCAAAAAGCAAGTTATATCCGAAATTGCCAAGCCGTAAATTCCAAAACCTAGTTTTGGAACGAGCAAAATTACCGTCAAAATCTTTACCGCCACCCCAACGCCTAAAGATAAAGGCGGAACAAATTGCGCGCCTACTGACACTAAAATAGAATTTAACGTTTGCAAAATTGACAGTAGCACTATTTGAATTGACGAAATTTTTAGTAAATTTACCATAAGCGCGCTTTCTTTTTCGTTTAACTTTGAATAAAGAATATTAACCGCCGTTTTTGAAAAGAAAAAAACTGCTAACATTGAAAGCGCGCTAAGAAGTAACGTGTAAAGTATTAACTTCACCTTTAATTTATGATTTGATTTATTTTTTGCAATCTGTGGAATACCACTTACCGCTAAGCCGTAGCAAACCGCAACGGGAACGCCTATTAAAGATTCTACACCGCCAGAGTATATTCCGTACTGAGCAGTTGCAATTTCCGTTTCAAGTGGTAAAAGATTGATAACCAGAAAACTGTCGACAGTTCTTGCAAGTGGAATTAATATACTCGAAAGCGCAATTGGAAAAACCGTTTTTACAATTTCGCTTAGCCTAATACCGTCACCGCTAGATTTTATATTTTGTCTTTTATACCTTATATAAATATAACCGAGCGATAAAAACTCGCTTACGGTTACTGCCAGACAGCATATACTTGCAAGTAGCATAGCCGAGCCTTTTACAAAAGATAAAACGGTTAACGCGACGATAAGTTTAATAACCTGCTCAATAATCTGACTAAGCGTCGTCGGTAGCATATCAGATAACCCTTGAAAATATCCACGATAGCAAGATATAATAGACACTATAAATACCGACGGTGAAAGCGCGATAAAAGAAAGGAACGCATCGCTATTTCCTTGTAGCCTAGATATTGGTTTACACAGTAAAAGCATAAACAAAGTTCCGACAAATCCTATTAAAGAAAAGCATTTAATCGACTTATATAAAACCTTTTTCGGATTTTTACCTTCTGCAATAAGCTTTGAAAGCGCGTTTGGAACGCCCGTTGACGAAAAGGTCAGCAAGATAGAATAAAAGGGAAATACCATCTGATAAATCCCTAATGCACTTGGCCCTATTAAGTTCGTTAAAGGCACGCGGTAAAAAGCCCCGATAAGTTTCACAAAAACCGAACCTACCGACAAAATAAGCGCGCCTTTTAAAAGAGTTTTTTCTTCTTTCATGAAAATTGTCTTTGTAAAAAATCTTCGCAGAATTTGCAAACCGAAACGTCTTCTTGAGTGATTTTATCGTTTTTAGAAAGAAGCACGATAGCACCTAGCGCATCGCCTTGACAAAGAATTGGAACGATTAATTCTGACGTAAAGCCACTTGGATCAAAATCGGTAATCGCCGTTAAGCTGTCCCCGTCTTGCGAGCAATTTTTAACGGTTTTTCTCATAAGGATTGTCTTTTCAAGTTCGAGTGATATCCTTTTTTTATCAAAATCTTTACAGCTTTGCCCTTTCGAGTATAAAACTTCGTCCATATCGCAAATCAACACCGTTTTCCCCGTTTGAAGATTAATAGCTTCGCACAAGTCTTTTGAAAAACTTTCTAAACTGTTAATCGGCGAATATTTTTTAAGCAAAAGTTCACCGCTGTCGGTATAAATCTCAAGTGGATCGCCAACGCGAAGGCGTAAAGTCTTTCTTATTTCTTTTGGAATAACGACTCTTCCGAGTTCGTCAATTCTTCTTACAATTCCTGTTGCTTTCATAATTTTCTCCTTTTTAAGTAGTATTTTAATCTTTTGGGAAAATTATGTAAAATTTACAAAAAAGCAACTTGAAGTATTGATATTTTTTTGCTATACTAAACTCAACTAATAATAATCGAGATTTTCACTCTACTAATGGTTTACTGCTCCTCACTAAACCAACGGTAGGTGTACTTTATTTGAAAAAGTGGTTATACTGTATTAGAAGGAGGTAGCCTATGAATCAAATAAAAATAGGGAAATTTATTGCCGAGTGCAGAAGAAACAAAAATTTAACTCAGTTGCAGTTGGCGGAAAAACTGAATATCACCGACAAGGCGGTGTCAAAGTGGGAAAGAGGCATAGCGTTGCCCGATACTTCCATTATGCTTGAACTTTGTGATATTCTAAGCATCAATGTAAACGAATTATTAAGAGGAGAAAAAAGTATGCAAAACGACAAACAAACAAATGAACAACTTTTGCTTGATATGGCAAAAGAATTAGAACTTAAAAACAAAACCGTTTGGAAATCAATGTGGGTAATTATGATTGTAAGTATGATTGCCATGTTTGCAGGTATACTTATCGCCGCATTTATGATGCCCGAAGGAGTTTGGCAAGTCTTAACAATTCTTGGGCTTTGCATCGTATTTTTAATACCGTGTTTCTATGCGTTAAAACTTGAAGTAAGCGTAGGTGCTTACAAGTGCAAAAATTGCGGTTACGAAATTGTGCCTACTTATTCAGAAGCACTTCGAGCAATGCATAGTGGAACTACCCGTTACTTAAAGTGTCCTAATTGCCAAAAACGCACTTGGTGCAAAAAAGTATTAAAGAAGTGATTGCAAACTATTAAAAACCGCGCTATAGCGCGGTTTTTAATAGTTTTTAGACTTTTTTGTTCGTTCCGTAATAAGCGTTTAGATACATCTGCTTTATTTCGCTAAGAAGCGGATAGCGCGGATTTGCGCCAGTGCATTGGTCGTCGAAGGCAAGTAGCGTCATTTCGTCTAACTTTTCTAAAAACGCCTTTTCGTCGGGAACGTAGTCGGAAATTTTTTCTTTTATATCTATCTTTTTCTTAAGGTCGTTTATATGCTTGATTAAACTTTCAAGTTTTTCTTCGTCGCTATCTCCACCTAGCCCAAGTTCGGTTGCAATAAGCGCGTACTTTTTAAGAGTATTAGGATATTGATACTGAGAAAAAGTCCCCATTTTAGCGGGAATTTCTTCTGCGTTAAAGCGAATAACCTGCTCGATTAAAAGTGCGTTCGCTAAGCCGTGCGGAAGATTGAAAAATGCACCGAGCTTGTGCGCCATAGAGTGACAAACACCTAAAAATGCGTTCGCAAAAGAAACACCTGCCATACTCGCTGCATTTGCCATTTTTTCGCGCGAAATCTCGTCAGAGCCATTTTGGTATGCACGCGGTAAATGCTCGAATATTATTTTTAACGCTTGAAGCGCAAGTCCGTCTGTAAAATCGGTTGCAAGCATTGAAACGAGCGCTTCGAGAGAGTGAATAAGCGCATCAATTCCAGATGCCATTGTCAAGCTTTTTGGAGAAGTTAAATGAAAATTAGAATCTACTATTGCCATATTAGGCATAAGCTCATAGTCGGCAAGTGGATATTTAACGCCCGTTTTTTCGTCGGTGATAACGGCAAACGGCGTAACCTCCGAGCCAGAGCCTGCGCTTGTCGGAATAGCAATAAAATAGGCTTTTTTACCCATTTTATTAAACGTATAAACGCGCTTTCTTATATCCATAAACCTTAGCGCCATATCGGAAAAATCTGCGCTTGGGTTTTCGTAAAGCACCCACATAATTTTTGCCGCGTCCATAGCAGAGCCACCACCGAAAGCAATAATACAGTCTGGAGAAAACGCGGTCATTTCTTTTGCGCCAAGTCGCGCACTTTTTAGCGTTGGATCTGGTTCAACTTCATAAAAAACTGTATATTCTATATCTAACGATATAAGCTTTTCGGTAATCGGTTTAAGGTATCCGTTTTTAAATAAGTGGCTATCCGTGACGATAAACGCGCGTTTTTTGCCTAAAACTTGACTTAGCTCGTCAAGAGCAAACGATAGACAGCCTTTTTTAAGATAGACTTTTTCAGGAGTCCTTAGCCACAACATATTTTCGCGCCTTAAAGCAACCGTTTTAATATTTAACAAATGTTTTACCCCCACGTTATCGCTTACTGAATTTCCACCCCACGAACCGCAACCAAGCGTTAGACTTGGCGCAAGTTTAAAGTTATACAAATCCCCTATTCCACCTTGCGCGCTCGGAGTGTTTACGAGTATTCTTGACGTTTTCATTTTCTCAGAAAAAGCAGATATTTTCTCCTTTTCGTTTTCGTCTATATAAATTGACGAAGTGTGACCTAAGCCGCCGAACAAAACCAAGCTTTCCGCAAGAGAAAAAGCGTCGAAAATATCGTCTGCTTTATACATTGCTAAAATCGGAGAAAGTTTCTCGTAAGAAAAAGGCTCAATCTCGCCAACTTTATCAACTTCGCCTATTAAAATTTTAGTGTTTTTTGGAACTTTAATATCGGCAAGTTTAGCAATATCGACTGCCGATTGCCCGACTATTTTAGAATTTAACGAACCGTTATCAAGAATTATTTTTCTAACTTTTTCAACTTCGTCACCCTTTAAAAAATAGCAACCACGCTTTAAAAATTCGTCTTTAACCGTGTTATAGACCGATTTATCGACGATAACCGACTGTTCTGACGAGCAAATTAGCCCGTTGTCGAAAGTTTTCGAGTGGATAATAGAATTTACCGCAAGAACCAAATTTGCCGACTTATCAATAACGGCAGGAACGTTTCCAGCGCCTACGCCGATAGCAGGCTTTCCGCTTGAGTACGCCGACTTTACCATGCCAGCTCCACCTGTTGCAAGTATCATATCTGCTTGTTTCATAAGCTCGTTACTAAGTTCAAGCGTTGGTTCATCTATCCAAGAAATGATACCTTTTGGCGCGCCAGCTTTTACCGCGCTTTCGAGCAAAAGTTTTGCCGTTTTTATAGTTGACTCTTTTGCGCGTGGATGTGGACTTAGGATTATCGCGTTTCGCGTTTTTAGACAGATTAAAATTTTAAAAATCGTAGTAGACGTTGGATTCGTGGTAGGTATAATTCCAGCAACTACGCCTAACGGCTCGGCAATTTTTTGGATACCGGAAGATAAATCTTCTTCGATAACTCCACAAGTTTTTACGTTTTTGTAAGCGTTGTAGATATATTCTGATGCGTAGTGATTTTTAATAACCTTGTCTTCAAAAACGCCCATACCCGTCTCGTCAACGGCAAGGCGCGCAAGTTCTAATCTGTGATTTATCGCGCAAGTTGCTACCGCGTGGAAAATTTTATCTACCTTATCTTGCGAAAAAGTCGAAAATTTTAATTGCGCGTTGCGAACGGATTTTACCATTTTTTCAATTTCACTTACTGCGTTTTTTATACTCATACCCCTTTCCTTTTCATTTTTAACAAAATTTCGTTTATTTAAAATTATTGCCTTTACCTTGTTTATTATACTAAATTTTACCTTAAAAAAACAAATAAAAAAATTAAAAATTTGATAAAATATATATACAAAACAAAAAAATCGTGGTATACTATATGAAAAATAATACTTTAGTAGGTATTTAAAATGAAAGACGTTAAAAACGAAAGATTTATAACTATGGGAGAATTGCTTTTAAGACTTTCTCCACCAAACTATGAAAAAATCAGAACTACCGACGAATTTAAGGTAACTTACGGTGGTGCAGAAGCAAACGTTGCAGCATCACTATCTAACCTTGGCGTTGACAGCTCGTACTTTACGATAGTTCCAGACTCACCAATAGGAAAAGCGGCGATAAGATATCTTCGCTCGTTTGACGTGCACTGCTCACCGTGTCTTTATTCTGACAAAGGAAGAATGGGCATATACTTTTTAGAAGAAGGCTTTGGCGTTCGCTCGTCGAGAGTAACTTACGACAGAGAAAATTCTGCGTTCTCGCTTTTTGATTTTTCGACTATCGACTTTAAAGAAAAATTAAAGGGCTATACTTGGCTACACCTAAGCGGCATCACCCCACCACTATCGAAAAACTGTCGCGACCTTATTTTCTATGCGTTAAAAGCCGCAAAAGAGCTTGGACTTACGGTAAGCTTTGACTGCAACTTCCGTTCGGCTTTATGGGAATGGCAAGAAGCGCGCGACTGCATTACCGAATATCTTCCGTACGTTGACGTGCTTTTTGGTATCGAGCCTATTAACCTATTAGATGAAAACGGAAAAGACTTAAAAGACGGACTTTCTATGAATCCAACCTACAAAGAACAAGACCGCATTTTCCGTGAACTTTATAAGCGTTATAAATTCAAGGCAATCGGAAGACATATCCGCTACGTCCACTCCGGTAGTGAAAACTCGCTTAAAGCGTTTATCTGGTACAACGGCGAAACTTACGAAAGCCGTACTTTCAGATTTAATATTTTAGACCGTGTCGGTGGCGGTGATGCGTTCGCAAGTGGTATGATTTACGCGATAATGCGCGATATGAAGCCTGACGATATTGCTAACTTTGCAGTAGCGTCGTCTGTAATTAAGCACACAATCCACGGCGACTTTAACCTTAACGACAACGAAGAATCAATTCAAACAATCGTAAATCAAGAATTTGAAATAAAACGCTAAACGCGTTAAAAATGTAAAATAATCGACTTATTTAACGACTTTTGCGTTTTTTGTCAATTAAAATAATACGTTAATCACGGAACGCGCTAGCGTTCACGACCACAATGAAAAACTTGTTTTTTCAAATCATGCAACAACGTTGCAAATCATGCTAACTGACAAGTTAGCAAATCACGCAAGCAATGCTTGCAAATCATCAAGTAATTTTAGGAGAAAATAATTATGAAAGATACAAATTGCGCATACTGTATGCGTGGTGAACTTTTAGATAAATTTGGCATTTTCGTTTGCGACTTGGAAGTTTCGTCTTTAATTCTTTTTAAAGAACAGTCTAAGCGCGGTAGATGTATCGTAGCGTACAAAGACCACGTTAGCGAAATCGTAAACATATCCGATAGCGAAAGAGACGCTTTTTTCAAAGACGTTAACCGTGCGGCAAAAGCAATTCACAAAATTTTTGCGCCGGATAAGCTCAATTACGGTATGTACGGCGACACGGGTTGTCACCTACATATGCACCTTTGCCCTAAATACTCTGGTGGTGACGAATGGGGTGGAATTTTTCAGATGAATCCACAAAAAACTTATCTTGAAGACGCTGAATACCAAAAAATGATTGACGACCTAAAAAAGGAATTAGGCAAGTAATTTTTTAAAGGAAGATTATGGCACATAACGTTATTGTAGAAGCAAAAAGATGCTTAAATTGTAAAAACCCACAGTGTATGAAGGGTTGCCCTATTTCAACTAATATTCCAAGCTTTATCTCGACATTACTAAGTGGAAATATACAAAAGGCCGGAAAGCAACTTTTTGATAACAATCCACTATCAGTCGTTTGCTCGATGGTATGTAACCACGAAAAACAATGTCAAGGACATTGCGTTTTGGGAATTAAAGGTCACCCCGTTGAAATTAGCACGATTGAAAATTACGTTTCCGAGCGTTATCTTGACAATTTAGAACTTGAAAAAGCAGAGCCTAACGGAATAAAAGTTGCCGTCGTTGGCGCAGGCCCTGCCGGTATTACCATTTCTATAAAAATGGCTCAGCTTGGTTATGACGTAACCGTATTTGAAAGCAAGCCTAAAATTGGTGGCGTGTTGCGCTTTGGAATACCTGAGTTTAGACTTCCAAAGTCTATTTTAGATCGCTATGAAAAGCTTATGCGAAAGCTCGGCATTAAAATCAAGCCAAACATTACTATCGGTAAGACTTTTGGCGTTGAAGAGCTATTCCGCGACGGATTTAAAGCAATTTCTATCGGTACGGGCGTAACGTATCCGAACACTTTGAATATTAAAGGCGAAACACTTGCGCACGTTCATTATGGCGTGCATTATTTAAAAAGCCCTGAAAGTTACGTTTTAGGTAATAATTTAGTCGTTATCGGTGGCGGTAACGTAGCGATGGACGTTGCCAGAACTGCTATGCGCCAAGGCGTAAAAAACGTTAAAATTACTGTTCGCTCGAACAACTTATCTGCAAATAAAGAAGAGTCGGAATACGCCGAAATTGAAGGCGCAGAATTTATGTATAACCTAGCCCCTATTGAAATTACCGACGACGGAGTTATATTTAAAAAGACGGTAACGAGCGAAGACGGAAAAGTTAATTACACTGATGAAACTTACCTTGAAAAGTGTGATAGCGTTATAATTTGTATATCTCAAAAACCGTCTAACCTGATTTTAACGCAAACGAAAGGTCTTGAAATAAACGAAAAAGGTCTTGCAAAAATCAGCCCTGACGGCGTTACGTCAAGACCTGGAATTTTTGCATCTGGCGACGTTGTTAAAGGCGCAAAGACCGTTGTTGAAGCAGTTGAAACTTCTAAGCGAGTTGCTCTTGCAATGGACGAATATTTAAAAAGTTTACCAAAAGATAATTAAAAAAAGTAGCGCGATAACACGGTTATCGCGCGTTTTTGTATAAATTTTTGCTATAAAAATATACAATTCGTCATAATTTAATAACAATTTAGCACCGTTAAAAATTTAGGTATTGACACTATGTTTTCTTTGTGTTATAATTTTTAGCGTATGAAATCTTTTTAAGGGGTAAAAAATGGAAGAAGAAATAAAGAACCTTGACGATATGGCTAGCGAAAATCTCGAAGAGCCTATCGAAGAACCTATCGAAGAGCCTATCGAAGAGCCTATCGAAGAGCCTGCAGAAGAACCAGCTGAAGAACCTGCGGAAGAGCCTACGGAAGAGCCTGCCGAAGAACCTGCGGAAGAACCTATCGAAGAACCTGCCGAAGAGCCTACGGAAGAACCTGCAGAAGAACCTACGGAAGAACCTGCCGAAGAGCCTACGGAAGAACCTGCTGAAGAGCCTGCAGAAGAACCTACGGAAGAAGAAATAGAAGAGCCTGCGGAAGAACCTGCCGAAGAGCCTGCGGAAGAACCTATCGAAGAACCTGCCGAAGACTCTATCGAAGATCCTACGGAAGAAGAAATAGAAGAACCTATTGAGGAACAACCTGTAAAACCTGCAAGAGAGTTGCCTGTTTTTGAAGAAGATGAAGAAGACGATAACGACGATTTTGTTCCAGCGCCAATTCATACAAGACCAAGACGCTTAGATGATGAGGACTTAGACAGAATGTTCGAGCCGGTTGATGAAGACGAACTTCCTAAAAAGAAAACGAAAAAGAAGAAAAACAAGAAAAAGAGAAAGGCAATGGACCCTACGGTACAACCTGTCAAGGCAGGAAAGCTATTTATAGCACAATTGCTTATTAAAATTCCAATTATCGGCATCATTTTTGCACTTATCTTTGCAGTTAACAAAAAAGCAAACAAGAATATCAGAACTTATGCAAAGCTTGCATTTTTATGGCACGCAATCGGACTTGCATTATTTATATTCTTCTTGGCAACAGACGGATTCGGCTACTTAATCAGTTGGATATTTGATTTGTTTAATATAAAAGGAATTAAATTCTAATAAATTGCAATCGTCGATTGCATAAATTAATTAATCGTTTATCCGTTAAGAAAATTTTTGTTAAATTTAGATAAAGTACTTAACAAAACTAAAAATTTGTGTTATAATTATGACGATAATAAAATTTTCGGAGAAATAACATGAAAATTTATAAAGTTGTACCATATGCTGGCACGGTAGTTTTAAGAAAAGGAGAACTCGCTCAAGATGCAGTCGTAAGATATTTCGACGTTATCAATCAAGAGTGTGTTGACGGTTGGGAATTTTTAAACCTTTGCCCTATCACCGTTACAAGACGACTTGGAAGATTGAGATCTCGCAATGAAACGTATCATGCGTTTATCTTTACTAAGGAACAAATAGACGAATAATTAAAAGCGATTTGCAAAAAATTTTGCAAATCGCTTTTTTTACGGCTAATTTTAGGATATTACTGCTTAGACGGTAATATTTTTTTTGACAATTTTTGTATGGTACAAATTTTTAACTAAAAAGTGTTGTAATTTGTCGAATTTTGTTATATAATGATAAGCAAGTTTATTATTACATAAGTAATGGTATAAGATAGTGTATTTAGTAGCGCGCGTAGGCACGCGTAAAGGTTAATAGATGAAACTAACTAACGTAGGTAATTTTAACGATATCGCATCTTTTGTAAAAGACAAAACGGAAAGATTTTGCAAAGAAGAAAAGACTTTAAAGTCGCTTTTTTATTATATGTTTTCCGAAAGGGATAATATTTTTTCTGAAACAAGCGACGGTTTTCGCATAAAAAAGACGACGTACGGCGAATGTTTTGACAGCATTTTGCAAACTATCCCCGTTTTGAAAGAAAAAATAAAAGCGCCTAAAAACTCAATAGTTGGGTTATATTTACAAAACTCACCCGATTTTATCAAGTTACTATGGGCAATTTTGGGCGCAGGCTATCGCCCACTTCTTATGAATTTAAGACTTTCTAAAAGCGTTTTAGAAAACATTTTAAAAGATAATAACGTAGCTTGTGTAATAACTGATAGCGAAGTTTTTTCTATTGAAACTATAACGATTTCAGAAATTTTAAACTTTCAAAGTGAAAAAACTACCGACGTTTCAGACTTTTCTGACGAAATAATTTTTATGTCAAGTGGAACGAGCGATAGTGTTAAACTCTGTTTTTATAACGGAGAAAACTTTTTTTATCAAGTTTGCGACAGCTTGACAATTATTGAAAACTGCCCTGACATAAAAGAGCATTACGAAGGCGAGCTTAAGCAGCTTTGCCTGCTACCTTTTTATCATATTTTCGGATTTGTAGCAGTATATATCTGGTTCGGATTTTATTCAAGAACTTTCGTGTTTTTGAAAGATTTATCCCCTGAAACGCTTGTAAACACCATAAAAAAGCATAAAGTAACGCACGTTTTTGCTGTTCCACTTGTTTGGGAAACCGTTTACAAAAAAGCACTTGGCGTTATAAAATCGCGTGGTGAAAAGACTTATTCTAAGTTTAAAAAAGGCCTGAAAATCTCGTTAAAGGGTGGGTTTTTAGGAAAACTTATCCGTAAAAATGCGCTTAAAGAAGTGCGCGACAACATTTTTGGCGAAAGCATAAAATTCTTAATCAGCGGTGGTAGCAGTATCAAAAAAGAAGTGCTTGAATTTTTTAACGGCATTGGCTATCATATGGCAAACGGATACGGTATGACCGAAGTTGGGATAACGTCGGTTGAACTTTCGTCAAAATCTAACGTTTTATGCTCTGGAACTATCGGAAAGCCGTTTACTTATTCTAAATATGAAATTGATAAAAACGGCGAACTGTTGATAAAAAGTAAAACTCGCGCGTTTAAAATCGTAGAAAATGGCGTTGAAAAAACAACTGATTTCGACGAATTTTTCAAAACTCGTGACTTAGCACGACTTGACGGTAATAGATACTTTATTGACGGCAGATTAGACGATTTGATTATTGCAAGCGACGGCGAAAATATCAATCCACAAATAATTGAAACTAATCTAAATATCCCCGACGCAGACGGTTTTTCAGTATTTTGCGACAAAGACAGTCAACCGATACTTTTAATTAGTTCAAGAAGTTGCAACACTAAAGAAAAATACGACTTTCTTTACAAAAAAGCAACCGAAAGTTTAAAAGTGCTACACCTTGAAAAAGTCGTTAAAAAAATAGCGATTACGAAAGATTCGTTAATGTTAGGAAACGAATTTAAAGTCAGTCGCAAAAAACTTGCAAAGCGCTATGATAACGGTGAAATAACCGTTATCGGTGAAAATCCTAAGGCTTTTGAAAATATTTCAGACGAGCTTGCCACCGAAATAAAAGATATTTTCTCAAGGGTTTTGAAAAAGCCTATAAGCGAAATTGATATAAACGCCGACTTTTTCATCGACCTTGGTGGTACGAGCTTAGATTATTTTGAGCTTTTAAACGAAATAAAATTGAAATATTCAACTGATATTCCTGAAAACAACGGAAAAACATTGTCAACCGTAAAAGAATTTTACGAATTTATAAAAAATATTTAATTTAAAAATTAAATGGCTTAGATACAAGCAAGAGAAGGCTCGCTGAGGTTGAGCGGATTGGATAGACCTTGTCGGTCATCCAAGTCGTGAAGCCTAAGCAGAAACGCACTATTGCGCCGTTTATAAGACTTTTAAAAAAGGCTTAGATACAAGCAAGAGAAGGCTCGCTGAGGTTGAGCGGATTGGATAGACCTTGTCGGTCATCCAAGTCGTGAAGCCTAAGCAGAAACGCACTATTGCGCCGTATATAAGACTTTTAGGAGAAATAAATATGGTAAAATCACTAGACAAAAAATGGAAAGAGTTTCTATACGCTTTCACCGGCTTTGGACCTAACTTTTTAATGGTCCTTATGGGCGCGTACTTTACAGACGCGATAAACCCTGCTGCGCTTGGAATGACTCAAACGCACCAAGCAATCGCGCAAGGCACGTGCTTTATTTTGCCTGCAATATTCCCTATTTTATACGCACTTGCAAAGGCGTTTGACGGAATTATTGACGTACCGTTTGCACACATAACGGATACTTTATCCACTAAGTGGGGCAGAAGAAGACCAGCGATTGCAGTATGTATGATTCCTATGGCTTTAGCGTATGCAATGCTTTGGCTACCTATCGGCGGTGCTAGTGGACAATTATTAAATACTATCTGGATATTTTTCTGGTGTCTAGTATTCTTCTCAACCTACACTATGTGCTTAATCGCGTTCTACGGCTCGTTATCAACGACTTGCTGTGACGAGCCACAAAGATTGAGAGTATCGGGCTACAAGTCGTTTTTTGACACTATTTCATACTGTTTAGTATACGCACTTGTTCCACTTCTTTTAGACGGATTAAACGTAAATATTGACAAGTTCGCCTTATTTTCGTTACCGCTTATGGCAACGATTACCATTCCGCTATTTTTAATTAAAGAAGGCGAAAAGTACGGTTATCCTGAAAACGACGGACTAAAACCAGAAAAGCTTTCAATAATACAAAGTATCAAACTTACTTTCGGAAACAAGCTTTATATGCGTTTTCTATTAGTACATAGCTGTACTTTCTTTGGACTTCAAATGTTCCTTGTAGGTATGAACGCAATGCTTATCGGTGGTATGGGCTTTAACGGTGGACAAATGGCGCTTGCAAACACCTGCGCGTTTGCGCCTGTTCCTATTATGCTTTACCTATTTAATAAGTTAAAAGCAAAAAAAGGCTTGCGCTTTACCTACCAAACATGTCTAATTTCGTTTGCTATTGCGATAATGAGCTTCTTTATCGGCTCGAATTTCGTAGTTGGATACAACAATAAAGCCCTTCAAATGATTATTGCTTGCGTTGGTGGTGTCTTCGGAAGTTGGTCGATTGGTGCGTTCTTTATGATGCCGTTACTCGTTCCTGCACAAATTTCAAGCGTTGAAGAAAAAGTCACCGGACAAAATCACTCGGCAATGTACTTTGCAGCGCAAGCACTTGTAACAAGTATTATAGGTGCGATTTCAGGCTCGCTTATCTACGAAGTTATAAAAATGCTATTCATTTCAAAGGACGCTAGCGGTATCGTTTGGGCTGAAAACCAATTAACAGCCTCGGAGCTTTTCGGGGTAAGCGAAGCAAGCGTGTTCAACCTTGGCACGATGCTCGTTCCGTTTATCGTTAGTTTCGTTTGCATTTTAGGCTTTATTTGGGCGTTCAAAATGCCAAAAGATTACAGCCCACACCTTGTTGCAAAAGAACTTAAAAAGCAAAATCCGTCTTTAGATATTTCCGCTTACGAAACGCCTGAAAGCGATAACGTAACACAAGAAAAAGGCGAAATTTTGTTCGTACAAATAGGTTTATCAATATTATCTGGATTTATCTTTGGGTTTATCTGGACGGCGTTTTTACTTAAGTCGCTTAAAGAACTTATCGACAGCAAAAAGACGGCTTTAAAATGGATATTGTCTTGCTTTGTTCCATTTGCAGGAATTTACTTTACGGTAAAAGCGCACAAAGCGTTAGATGAAAAATTAAAGTCAAGCGGCAAAAAGGCTTGTGGAAACGTAGTATTACATATTATTTTGGGAATACTTTTCCCACTACTTTCTATAAATATCATTTCGTTAAGTTTATTACAAACAAGTATAAACAGACTTTATAACCAAGACGAAATGGGCGAAAGTCAAGTAACTCAAGAAAAGGTTTCAGCGTAATGTGGACTTTTATAGTTAACTGGTTCGTTAAAATTACGGCGTATATCCCCCAAAAAATAGTTTTTCGAACGAAGGTTTATTATCAGGACAAAAGCGCGCAATCAAGAAAAATCAAAAAGCAAGCGATAGTCGTTTCAAATCACCGCTCGCTTATGGATTTTGCAATGCTTATGTTTTTGTTCCCTTTCAGAATATTAAGGTGCGTAGTTGCAGAGATAATGTTTAGAAAAAACTTTCTGTTTACCTTCTTTTTAAAGTCTATGGGAGCGATTAAGGTTGAGCGCGAAATTCACGATTTTTCGTTCTTGGAAAAATGCGAAAAACTGCTAGCGAAAAACCGCGTCGTAGAAATTTTTCCCGAAGCTCGACTTCCTAAAAAAGGCGAATCTTTACCACTTGAGTTTAAACCAAGCACTGTCTACCTTTCACTATCTAGTGGTGCGCCTATTATCCCCGTTTTTACCGACGGAAACTATTTTACTAAAAAGAGAAATCGCGTAATCGTTGGCACGCCTTTTTACTCGCGCGAGTATTACGACGAAAGTCTTACGGAAAAAGAAAATATTCAGATTATAACGAATAAATTAAGAGAGAAGATTATAGAACTTGAACATGAACTCAGCAGAAAAATTGAACGACAACACAAAAACTAAAACTAAAGAAAAACCAAAGAAAAAGAAGAAAATCGGAAATTTTTTCTACGATTTCGTTAAAGTTACAGGCGCAATCCCTACCCTTTTTTGGGCAAGAGTAAAAGTTATCGGAGCAAACGGCAAAAAGCCTAAGAAAATTAAAGGTGGCGTGCTTATTTCGTCTAACCACGTAAGCTTTCTAGACCCGATTATCGTGCATTGCGCGTTTTGGTATCGCCGTATTCACTCGCTTGCAACTACTGATTTATACAACACTAAAATGAAAGATTTTTTCTTTACGCGCATGCACTGCATACCCGTAGACAAAAAGAATTTCAGTATGCGCTCACTTCACCAAGTTTGCGACACTTTAAAAGAAAATAAAGCTGTTCTGATTTTTCCTGAAGGTCAAGTAAACCGTAACGCAAATGAAATTTTATGCTTTAAGTCGGGCGCCGTGTTAATGGCACACAAAAGCCAAAAGCCCGTTCTTCCTATCTTAATAATAAAAGCAGAAAAATGGTATAAACGTCAAGTCGTTTTAGTTGGCGAACCTATCGACGTTTATAAAGAGTGCGGCGAGCATCCCACCATGGAAGATCTTAACAAAATTAGCCAAAAAATTCACGACGAAGAAGCAAAACTTTACGAGTATTACCAAAGTTTAAAAAATAAGAAAAAGAAAAAGGATAAATAATTATGACGGTATTTGATAAATATACTGACGAAAAAACCTTATCAAAAATAGTTGACTACGACAGCGTTAGCCATATGTGGCAAAGCGTTGTAAAAGAATATGCAACGAACGTTGCTGTCGTTGATAAAAAGGAATACACTTTCTCAGAAATAGAAGACGAGGTTGCTCGTTTTCGCGCTCTGCTTTCAGAAAAAGGCGCAAAAAAGGGCGACAGAGTGGGTATTTTTGCACCTAACGGAATCGAATTTGTAAAATCATACCTTGCAGTAACGACTTTAGGCATGGTGGCGGTGCTTCTTCCCCCACACCTTGACGAGATGACAGTTTTTGGTTGTTCGTTAAAATTTTCACTATCTTTTCTTATTTATGATGAAACAACGAGCGACCGTATCGGGATTTTACAATCGAAAAACCCGAAGGTTACTTGCATTATTGATACGGAAACTTCTGAAAATAAAAAAGACCTTGTTTTAATGGATAAGTCGTCGCCTAGCACCGTTTTATTTACGGGTGGAACTACGGGAAAAAGCAAGGGCGCACTACTTTCTAACGGCGCGATTATGCGTGGAACTAAGAACGGTTGCTACGGTTTTAAAACCGTGTTTGAAGAAAAGTATTTCTTGGTTTTACCGCTTACACACGTTTTCGGGCTTGTGAGAAATCTTCTTACTTCACTGTACACGGGAAGTTCAATTTATATTTGCAAAAACAATAAAGAAATGTTCAGAGAAATCGCCGTATTTAAGCCTACTATGATGGTTATGGTTCCGGCACTATGCGAAATGGCGCTAAATTTATCTAAGCAGTTTGGCAAAAATATGCTCGGTAGCGATTTAAAATACGTTATCGCTGGCGCAAGCCAAGTATCGCCTTATCTTATCACAGAATACAAGAAATTGGGGATTACCCTACTTCCGGGATACGGCTTGACGGAAAGTGCTAACCTTGTAAGCGGTAACCCTGAAGCTGAATACAAACCAAGCTCGGTAGGCTTTATCTACCCGGGTATGGACTGTAAAATCGTCGACGGTGAACTTTGGCTTAAAGGCGTCAATATGATGGACGGCTACGTTGGCGACGAAGAAGAAAACAAGATTGCCTACTCTGAAGACGGCTATTTCAAAACGGGCGACCTTGTCAGAATTGACGAAGAAAACTTTATGTATATCGTAGGTAGAAAGAAAGAAGTCATCGTTCTACCATCAGGCGAAAATATATCCCCACAAGAGCTTGAATCAAAATTCTACGCGCTTGACGCCGTTTCTGACTGTATGGTATACGAAAATAACGGACTACTTGCCGTTCAGATTTTACCACGTGCATCAGTCTTAAAGACAAACGGTATTGAAAACGTTGAAGAATATTTTAAAAAGGAATTACAAAAAATAAACGAATCACTTCCAAGTTTTGCGCGCATTAACCGACTTGTTATTCGCCAAACAGACTTCGTTCGTTCAAAGAGTATGAAAATTGTGAGAGATCAAAATGACGAGAACTGAAATTATTGAAAAACTCAAAGAAGTGCTTATTATGGCACTTGGAAATAACGCTGACGCGTTAGAAACTTGGACTGAAGAATCTTCGCTTACCACCGATTTAGGTCTTAATTCGGTTGGTATATTATACGTCGTTATCGCTATTGAAGAATTTTTCAATATTCGCTTTGATGACGTTGGCTTTAACGACTTTTCTACCGTTAAAAGCGTAATTGATTACATAGAAAAAAAGGTAAACGAATGATTTGGACTTTAAACGAGCCTTGCCGTGGCGATATGATAAGGGTAAAGCTTGGCAGTATTTATCATTACGGAATTTTTGTAAGCCCTGATGAAGTTATCCAATTTGGTTTGCCCCCTTCTGCGCGCCCAAACTTAAAAGACAGCGAAGTCGAAGTTTTATCGTCGGATATCGAAACCTTTTTGCAAGGTGGATTCGTCGAACGCGCAGAGTATGATAAAAAAGAGCGTAAAACCATAAAAAGTGTAGAAGAAATCGTAAAAACTGCTAAAAGTCGTATCGGTGAAAAAGGTTATAGCATTTTATATAATAACTGCGAACACTTTTGCTATCAAGTTGTTTTTGGAAAAAGTTTTTCTTCGCAAACTGACAACGTGAGAAAACTCTTTCATAGCATGCCAATTTTAGACGTTTATATCGCAACTATTCCAGAAAATGGCAAACTTGAAAAAGTGTACCCAAAACTTCGCCAAAAAGAAATTTCTGCGTGCAAAAACGAAACCGTTAAAAAGGAAAAGTATTACGCGTGGAAGCTTTTAGAATACGCACTTTTTCGAACTTTCGGACTAAAAATTCAAGACCAAAAATTCGAAAAAACAGATAACGGTAAATGGATTTGTGAGAATTTTGAGTTTTCTATTTCCCATTCATACTCTCAAGTCGCAGTTGCTATCTCTCGCGACAAGGTTGGCGTGGATATTGAACTTTTAAAGGCAAGAAAAACGGAAAAGCTTTCTGAAAAAATATTAACCGATACTGAGCTTGACGAATTTAACGGTTTATCTATAGACGAAAAAGACGAGTTTATCATTTTGAAATGGTCTGAAAAAGAAAGCCTTTTCAAAATGGCTGGTGACGGAGTTTTTTCGCCTAAAAGTCTATCCCCTTCAAAAGATTTAGTAAATTCGCAAATAATATCTTTAAACGGCGAGAATTTTGCTTTGTCAATTTCAAGCAAGCACTTAAACAAACTTCGCCTTTACCAAAATATCAATCTATAATTATGTCAAAAAAGAAATCAAAAAAGAAACTTATTGCGGCAATACTTGCCACGACTACGGGTTTTAGCGGTCTTATGATAGGATCTTCTATCATTGCATACGACGCGTGCTTTCCTAAATTTTCAAGACCTGACTATGCAATCTACGCAGGCAATTACTCTTACGAGTATTATAAAGACACCCTATATCGCGACGAGTTTTATTTCCCGTCAGACAAAAACGATTTATCAGCATATTTTTATCCGACAAGCTCTGAAACGGAAAAAGGTATGGTAGTTTTTGCACACGGTTTTAAGTCGGGTGCAGACGATTATTTGCCTATTATAGAATATCTAGTAAACAACTCTTACAGCGTGTTTACCTACAACGCTACCGGTGTTTACGAGTCGGGTGGCGATTCTCAAACGGGTATGTGCCAATCGCTTGTAGACCTTGATTATGCGCTTAAATTTATTAAAAATAGCGCGCTATATAGCGATAAACGCCTATTTTTACTCGGTCACAGCTGGGGTGGTTACGCGTGCGCTTCAGTTCTTGCGCTTCAAGATAACGTCTTAGCGTGCGCGCTTATTGCACCTATGTATAACGGTGCGACTATTATGCTGGAAAAAGGAGCAGAATACGTCGGTCCGCTTGCGTCAATGCCAAAACCGATTTTTTCAGCGTATCAAAATATTTTGTTTGGAAGCTACTCTAAGCTTAACGCTGTAAAAGGTATTAATTCAACTAATATACCAGTCTTTATCGCGCACGGCGTAGACGACACGACAATAAGATATCAAACTCAGTCGGTAATTTCGCATAAAGATGAAATTACAAACGAAAACGTCACCTACTACACTACAAAAGGAATATTCGGCGGTCACGACAGTATTTGGCACTCGCTTGAAGCAAACCTTTACAAACTCGAAGTTGAAAGCGAACTAAAACTTTTATCTATGCAAAATAAAAAACTCTCTTACGAAAAGAAGGTCGAGTTTTATAAAACAGTCGATAATAGGCTTTATAGCGCGGTTAACGAAGATTTAATGAATAAAATTTTAAGCGTTTTTGCTAGTGCTTAAAGGAGAAAATATGTATCAATGTAGAAAATGCGGAAAGCAACTTACTTATGAAGCAGAATATTGTAGCAAGTGCCTTGAAGAAATAAACGCTTCTAAAAAAGCAACTTCATCTGGCGAAATTAAACCTAAAAAACAAAAAGGTCGCGTTATGGACGGTTTTGGGCCAGCGCTAACCGGAGCGATTTTAGGCACTGTCGGTTTTTCACTTATAATGTTTTGTTTTATCGCTGCAGACTTAGCAGTTGGAACACGACGCAGTTTTATGCAAGTTAGTGCTTGGCTTTTGTGGGTTTTTGGTTTGATTTTAACAATTCCGTCAGTTATTCTCGGAATCAATTCTATTAAGTGTTTTGTAAACGCAAAACGAAAAAACCGCAAAAAACCTATCCCTGCTCTTATTATCGGTATAGATACGGTTGCCACTTCGGCAATGGCATCACTTTACTTGTTAATAGCACTTGCTGTATTAACTGCTATTTAAAAATATAATAAACGGCGTATAAGTCGATTAAACTAAAAGGAGAAATATTATGCATTGTAGAAATTGTGGCAAAGAACTTGATACTGAAGCAGAATTCTGTAACAAATGTCTTACTAAGTTCGACGACTTCGGTGACGATGGCGAAAAAATTGTTGAAAACCTGGAAAACGAAAAAACTTTCAAGCAAACTGCGACAGATTCATCTAACCAAAGCACACCTATAACTTACCAACAAAAAAATTCAACATCTTCTCAACCACAAGGCAGTATTATGGCAGGTTTTGGTTTAGCACTAACAGGCTCTATTTTAAGTGTTGTCGGCTTTACCTTAATTATGTTTGGATTTTCTATTGCTTCTATGTTAAATGAAGCCGTATTCGTCCCAGCTGAAACAATTAGTTATTTTGAATCAATTTTGAAAGATATGATTATTATAGCAGAAGAGAGTTTTGAAAGCTTAAAAACTACTGCTTGGTTTATGTGGATTTCTGGTTTAGGTGTATCTATTCCTTCACTTATATTCAGTATAAAATCTATTATACGTTTTGCAGTAGCAAAACGCAAAGATTTAAAAAGACCAATCCCTGCGTTTGCTATTGGAATTGAAACTATTGCGATGTTAGTTATTGTTTTATATTTTGTATTGGTATCGTTAGAGATGCTACTAAGTATTTAATCGACAACTTGTAATAATTTTGAAATATTTATAAGCAAAAATATAATTAAACTAAAAGGAGATTTAAATTATGTCAAAATCAAACGTTATGCTCGGCTTTGGTAAAGCCCTTGCATCTGTAATCGTAGGTTTCGTGGGGTATATTTTCACCTTCATTTCATTGGGTGTTACTGTTGGTATAAGTGAAAACGCAGGAAGTGGTTTCGAAGGAACTTGTATAGCGCTCGTCTTATTTGCTCTCGCTCTAGTAGTAGTTTCTCTTGTATTTGGTATAATGTCAATTGGAACTTTTAGACAAAATAAGTCAAGCAAAAACGGAAAACCTATTCCAGCACTAGTTATGGGTATTGTTTCTGTGATAGTATCTTCATTAGATGCTTTCATTTTACTTATCAACTTCTTAATTATCTTTTCAATATAACAAATTAAAAACTATCAAAGGAGAAATATTATGTATTGTAGAAATTGTGGCAAAAAACTTGATACTGAAGCAGAATTCTGTAACGAATGTCTTGCTAAGTTCGACGACTTCGGTGACGACGGCGAAGAAGTTGTTGAAAGTAAAAATGAAGTTGAACAAACTATAACTGACTCAACTTATTCTTACAGCTCACAGGTAGCTTATCAACCGGAAAAAAGAACTCAAGCACAGCCTGAAGGCAGTATTATGGCAGGCTTCGGACCAGCGCTAACGGGAACTATTTTAAGCATTTTTGGAATAGTCTTTATAATGGTTACTTTTATCCTCTCAACTTCTTTAGGTGTTTGCGAAATCGTAACTGATGCGTTTATTCAAAACGCCCCTGCAAACAGCGACGTTTTATATTTAACTATTGACGAATTTAACGTACTTAAAGGCACAACCTGGATTATGTTTTTAATTTCTTTAGGCTTACTTATTCCGTCACTCATACTTGGAATAAAATCAATAAAAACTTTCGTTAAAGCAAAACGCGAAGGTTTAAGAAAAAAGCCTATCCCAGCACTTGCTATGGGAATAGAAACGACGGCAGTTACCGGCTTTGGAATTCTTTACGCTTTTCTAACACTTATTATGCTATTACTTATCTAAAACACAAAAAATAGCGGTAATCGACCTATAGGTCGATTACCGCCTTTTATTTTTATAATTCACTTAAGCCACTCATAACGAGTGCTGTTAAGATTATCGAGCAGGTTTCTGCCCTTAAAATTCTTTTGCCAAGGTACACGGTTTTAAACTGTAAAGATTTTGCAAGTTCAAACTCTTTTTGAGAAAAGCCACCTTCGCTTCCTACGACTATCGCAGTCGAGCCGTCGATATTTTTTAAATCAACTTCTGTTTCGTCAGCAAACTCGCACGCAAAAAACTTGTTTTTATAATTGTTCGCAAAACTTAGCGCGCTTTCAAGGTCTTTTGCATATTCAACGCTAGGCGCGATTGCGCGTTTGCATTGCTTAGACGCTTCAACCGCAACCTTATTTAGCCTTGAAAGTTTGTTGTCGTTTATGTATGCCGACGAAAACTCGCTTGAAAAAACGACTATTTTCTTAACGCCAAGCTCGGTTGCTTTTTGCACTACAAGTTCCGTTTTATCCCCTTTAAGGTATCCGCAAATTAAAATTACGTCTTCTTGAGTTTCCGTTTCAGAAAATTTTTTATCGTAAACGCTTGCGATAAAATCTTTTTTATTAATCTTATCAACCTTTGCAAAATACTCGTACCCCGAATTATCGCAAAGAATTATATCGTCCCCTTCTTTTATTCTTAAAACGTTTATAGCGTGACGAAATTCTTCGTCTGAAACAGTAACGAAATCTTCAATTTTATCCACAAAAAATCTTCTTAAATCTGCCATACTTTGATTATATCATTTTGAAAAACTAAAATCAACTGAATATGCAAATGATTTGAAGGCAAAGCCTTCATGATTTTGCAAGCCTATTGCTTTGCTCGATGTGCAACCTAAAGGTTGCTCGATATGCGCGAACAAAGTTCGCGCTCGATATGCAAAGTTTATTTCAAAATTACGCACCTTTTTTACCAGGCGTTCCGTTTTCTGCTCGAGTTATACCATCCCCATACAGTCCACCAATACCCCCACTACCGCCATCGGCACCAGATATTTCCCATGCAGTATTATTGGCATCCCCGCCGTCACCGCCGTCTCCACCTCGGCCACCCGCGCCGACATGTCCTTCTACACAAATTATTCCCAAAGATATAACAGAATCATCTATTGTGACTACAACTTCAGAGCAGGTTCCGCCCTTTCCTCCATTTCCCCCGTCGCCACCTTTTCCTAATCGAGCACTTCCTAAATAAGCCATATTGTCATCAGCACCATTTCCACCTCGGCCACCCGCAGCCCCCGAGCCTCCGTCGCCAGCGATTAGTGTTGTGGTTGAAAATTGAGATGTAGTAATTGTTCTGCATTTAATAGCGCTAGCGCCGTTACCACCATTGCCGCCGTTAGAGCCGTTTAATCCCGGTTCATCATTATTCGAACCATCTTTGCCCTTTGAACCTGTTGCGCCATTACCCCCCGATCCACCGTATACTTTTAAAGTTCCAACATCCATATTAACTGCTATATCATTAGCAATAATCGCAATACCGCCGTTAGAGCCATTACCACCAGCAGTTGTTGCATTTGCACCGTTTCCACCGTAAACAATTAAATTATCACCTTGTATTGTAAGATTATCGCTTACTGAAACTATTGCTTCAAAGCCGTTTCCACTTGTACTTTGAGCGTTACCACCACGGATTTCAACGTTATTAATAGCGTTAATAGTTACATTTTTACTTGAAATTTCGCTTAAATCAAGCGCAACCTTTTCGTTTGGAGCAGAAAATGCAAAATCAGCAAACTCAATTTCAATATCTTCGCTCCAGTCTGAACTAAATTTCATTGAAAAGTTTGTAATTTTAGATTTTATCTGTACAAGGTTTTTGTCCTTTTGCATATAATTGCTTTTAAAAATAATCTTTTTAATTGCTTTTCCGTGATAACCCGGATAGACCGATAAAACACCTTCTTTAAAATCAGGCAATTCACTAAAAATAGAATTAGAATCAATCGCTAAAGAAGCATTATTTATCTGTGCTTTTGATAAATCGTATGTCAAAGTAGCTGTCTCATTATCAAATGACACAACGTAATTTAAACTTTCGATTTTGTCTGTTTTTGAATCTGTTTCAGATTTTTCTAAGCCCAACGAGTTATTTGCAGAATTTACGGAGTCCTTTTGAGAATTTTTCGGGTTAGAAGTAGAGTTATTTTTACCGGTTGAATTAGTTGTGCCAACAATCTGCGAACCTAATGCACCAATATCACTCTTCAATGATTCCGTATTATTGTTAGCGTTTTTGATAATGCAAAAAACACCAACAGCCAAGCATAATATGGCTACAACACTTATGAATGTTATAGTGAATCTTTTAAATTTTGATACAGATATTTTTTCCATTTGCCCTTTCCCTGCTTATTTAAAATAATCTCCAAATAAATTTAGTACGACCATCAATGAAGTGTACCTTTAACCTAACCCCTCCAAAGCAACCTTTCCCGAAGTTAATTTTTTTCCATTCTTGTTTTGTTCCATTAAATTCAATTGTCCTAAGTTTGCTACAATTCCAAAAACAATCATCACCAATACATTTAACAGAATTTGGTATAATAATTTTTTTTGGGTCACATTCCAAAAATAAATTGACACCTAAAGCAATAACCGGCTTACCGTCATACTCTTTCGGAATTTCAATAATATCTTCGTAAACTAGATTACAATCAACAACAATTGCGCCTTTTTTAGTAAGATAAAAATCAAAATCGCCACCTGCATTGATTTTAATCAAACCTTTTTGCATCCATTCTTGAAGAAGAGCTATAATTTTATCAAGTTTCTTATGAATAGCATCGGCAAAAGTATATAATACTTCTTGAACAGATTCGTCAGTTAATTCACCCGTGCCTTTTTCTAAATTTGGATTTATTAAAGAAAAATTAGGAAAAGCAACTTTGCCACAGTTTGGGCAAAAAGCCTTAACTAAAATAATTCCGTTTTCTTCGACTATTTTTAGCTGGCCTTCGCTTTCACAACGAGTGCAAACCATAGCATTTTCATCTAATTCCAATATTGGTTGGTTTTTATATACGCCAGCTTTAATCAACTCTTTCATTTGATTTAACTCAAACGAAAGCGAAGTAAAGAAGGTTGAATAAACCACGGCATTTTTGCCACCTAGTAGGTCGAATATTATGTAAATATATTTTTGCATAACCTTGTGCAAGTTAAGCAAAAACTCACGCAGCTTTTCTTTTTCATCAGTGTCATAAGGCGCGTCTTCGATTGCATTTATATTTTTGTATAAACACAGCAATAAAATTGCTGCATCTCTCTTCTCAAGAGATTCTTTTTTATTCAATGACTTCTGAATCGCTAAAGCAAATTTTGCAAAAAAACCATCCGTATTGTCTTTTTCAGAGTTGCTAGAATATTTACTTATAATGCTTTCAATTTCACTTCCTTCAAAGTTATTCTCAATCGCATCATAAAATTTTACGAGCGTTTTTACAGAGTTCTTGTCCATTAACGCCGCATGTATAGTCTCTTGATACCATTCTACGATCTGCCATTTGATACCCAATATATCAAAAACACCAAACCTAGCTAAATTTTCAATAATATTTAAAAATTTCATAATTAATTTCTTCCTTTTTTAATAAATTTTAATTATTTAATAAATGGAAACCATGATTTTATAACTTCAACTGCATTCATAGTTTGCTCGTTAAAAAATATCAAGCAAACAAATAGCGCAACTATGGCTATAGGCAAAATCATAAGAAGATATTTTAATCCCTTTAACAATCCAACAAATAACCCAAATATTGCATTAAAAAGTTTAGACAAAAAATCTTTCATACTATTTCTCCCTTAACTTAGTGCCTTCATGATAACACGCGCTCACGTGAATGTCAATAGTTTTTATGTAATTTCTTTAAAAATTTTATATTTATTTAAAATTTCCACAGATTTTGACTTTAAACACCAGCTAAACAGTTTAAATATACTGCTTAGCTTTTTGGTGTTTAGTATAAGAGATTAACTAAAAATAGCTTTACGTAATGTTTTATATTCGTCATCTGTGGCGATATTAAATTCGTCCAAAACTCTTTCCATAACTTTTAAGATATTCGATGGGCAATTATCTTTTATCTTAAGGCTCCAGATGAACTTTTTAACCATTTCAATTGCGTCTTGTCTTGTTTGTTCTATGCTTGTGCTTACAATTAATTCAATAATGTCCATACAAATATCTTCAAATTCTTTTTCGCTCTTATAGTCAAATTCATAACGGTTTTTGCCGTGTTTTTTAACTATGAAAGCAATGGTGTTTAAATAGCTAAACTCCTTAACGATTTTTGTCGCTTTATCTTTGGAAGATTCGTTTGCGATAAGCCTTGGATTATTATTTAGTAAACACTTTACTTCTTTCATTGGAATATTAAGCATTTCTGAAAGTCTGAAAACGCTAGAAATTATGTACGATTTTGCAGTAGTAGCGACGACGTATACAGCATAGCGTCCCTTTTTCGCATCATACACAGGCAAATGCATTGAACAAAAATCTCTAAGAGTAAGTTGGTCTTCAAGCGGTAAAGAATTAATGTTTTCCAGCATATCCGCCAAAGCATCAACACCGTCATCACCGCCGTCAAGTAATTTTTCAAGATCGCGATCGCGTAATTTTTCGTTGTACGCATTTTCTTCGAGAAGTTCTTCGTCATCGTCGTCAACGTCGTCAATATCGTCGGCATCGTCGCCGTTTTTAGGGCTAAAATATAACAAATCTTCAAAAGCTTGTGCGTCGAAATCGTAATCGTCTAAATCATCGTCGTCATCGTCGTCATCGTCTTTTGACTTAAACTCGTCCATGTCAAATTTGCGACGTTTGGGCATAGTCCTTTTTTCTTTTGGCCAGTCATATTTTTCATTTACTGTGTAATTAGAATTGCCGTCGAAAAAGACTTTGCCTTTTTTGACAAGATCGCTAAGAATGCGATTAGTGTCGTAGTAAGACAAATTAAAGTCTTTTTGGAACTCAGGTGAAGTAAACTGTTTGGTTATTGAAAGATAATAATTAATTTTATTTTCCATAATAAAACTCCTACTTTAGTGAATTTTAAACTTTATTTTTAGTGTAAAGCATTAAAAGAACGAAGAAGATTTCTTAATTCTTGCAAAATTGTAAAAATATTTACGGTCGAACGGATTAAGACTACATTGGTAGGTCTTTTCGTCTTTGAGTTCGATTTTTGAGAACTCTTGGCACGTAAAGCACCTTTCAAGTCTCGACCAGAAAACGTAACCACTGTTAACTTCAGTGATAACGCACTCACCCGGGGTAAGATGCGAAAGAACGCTTACAGGAAGTAGCGGGATTGTTTCAGTTTGATAATGGTCGATTTCACTGGTATTTCCGTTAAGGGCGCTAGTTGGTGAAATGCGAGTCAGGTTTCCACACTCTTTTGAGAACGCTTCTAAAGTGCGCGGGTTATTTGAACCAAAAAATACGTGGACGTTTAGGTTATCCTTTATTATTTCAGCAACTGCTGATTCGTAAACGCTTTCAAGTTGTGCGTAAGACTGAATTATCAAAATAAAGAAAATATTACGTCCCGCACACGCAGAGATAGTCGTCTCAAAGTCTGGAATTTTAGGAAAATTACCAAATTCGTCCAAGATGAAATAGAACGGAGCGGTCAGCTTACCAAACGGTAAATTATTTGCCTTTTCAATTAAAACACGGTAAGCATCTTGAACAAAAAGCGAAATTAATCTATAGTGAGTTTTTAGTTCGTCACGGTAATTGATAAAAATTGCCACTGGCTTGTCCGTATTGACAATACTTTTCATATCGAAAGAATTGCAGGACGTTATAATCCGCATTGCACTATCACGGAAGCAAGAAAGTTTTGTAAAGAAAATCGCCATAATACACTTGCGAGTCCCGTTTGCGTTTTCTAAGAAAGTGTTTTTTGCAAGCTGAAACGCAATTGACGTTTCAGGTCTACCGGAGAAATAGTCTCCGTCATCGTAAGTAGTTGAAGAGCCGTCTTTGAATTGGTTTAAGATTGTAAAAATAGTGTTAAACGAAAAGGTTTCTTCAGTAATTAACGTCTTTTCAAAATCGCCGTCTTCTCTTTCTTTTAAAAGCTCTGGTCTCGAATCTTCTAACATAGCCCACAAATAGGCTTTGAAGACGTCACGGGCGGAGTATTCCCAATACGGATCGTTTTGTTTTTCGACGGAAATAATCATTGTAGCAAGATTGTCAATATCATTTCCTACCTCGTCAATTGACATTTGAAAAATCTGCTGAATTTGAGCATCGAGCATAGCTTGATTATCGTAAACAATACCACGAAATTTGTTCTTGGGTACGCCGTCTACTTCAACAAGCTCGACTTCATCGTAAACAGAAAACGCTTGCTGATACTTACGGTATATTGGAGTTAAGACATTCCAACACTCGCTATGTAGATAGTCGCGGAAGTTTATGAGTTTAACTTCATAACCGCTTTGTTCGAGTTTAGTAACTGTTTGTCTGTAAACTTCACCCTTTGGGTCAGAAATTATCATACTTCTCTTTTGCTTTTTCTCGGCAAACGAAAGTATAGTCGGAATAACGTAAGACGTAGTTTTTCCAAGTCTAGTAGCGGCAATAACACCTACGTGATTTTCATGCTCAGAGTACGCTTGCATAAGCTTTCCATCGACATAGTGACATGCTTTTAGCACGCCTTGAGTGTCGCTTTTGGAAAGTTCATCATAAGGAACGTAATTTAATTTTGCTAAACTGCCCGCGCCGTAACGAACGAGTGGCATATTGTCATAATTTTTTAAAAGTTTACTTGTATCTATCATGTTGCACCTCAAAAACCGAATTGAACTTTTTTACTTAAATGCTTTGTGTAGCTAGTGGCGTTTTCGCTATTTAGGATTATTTCTTTACCAAAATTTCTATAGTCGCGAATAGCTTCGTCGATAATTTTTTCAGCTTCGTCAACAGTATATCCTGAAAGCTCCTTATAAAAACTTTCGTCGCAAGTAACGTTAGTATCGTTATAGAGCTCTTTTCTTTCTTTAAAAATACTTTCAAGAACTACTGACTTTTCAGCTACAGTTACTTCGCTTAGGTATAAAACGTCACAAAAATCCTTAACTAAACTAAGGTTTTTTGAGTCGCAAAAGCAAACTGGAACTACCGAACTTAGGTCAATATTGACGCTTGGAGAGTTAAGGTGAAATTTTTTCCTGTTTCTTGCCTGCAAGAAAGTCTTTACGCGCGAAGCGATTTTTACGTCGATAGAGCCTGTAAAAAAGATTAAGCAAACGTTTATTGAGTCTTCGTCAACGTTACGCAAAAATACGTTATTGATCGACGGGTCAAAATCAATTTCGGTTAAGTCTTTTACGTCAACTCTAAAGGTGTGCAATTTTCTTTCAGGATAATCGAAAATTTTTGCGTACATATTAAGTAAAAACTGTGTATCCGAGCAAATGCAAAGTGGTCTATAAGTCGATAAACTGCTTAAATCAAAGTTTTGATACGCGCCTAAAATTTCAGCTTTTTCTTTTTCACGACAAAGCATAGTTTGAGATAACGTCGGCAAATCGCTTTTTTCATAATCTTTTTTACTTAGTTTTAGCGGAAGATCAGTTACGACTGACATCGACTCTCTTCTAACGCTAAACACAAGACGCTTCTTTTCTTCGAACGTAATAGCCGTACTGTAAATTAATCTTGAATATTTTGGTTCGTAAAGGTCTCTTTTTAAGAATGCAGAACAAAACGCTTCTTCCAAAAGTTTAAGTTCTCTATTTTCACCTAAAGCTTCGCCGTAGACTGAAACTGCACTTAAGTAAAGCCAGCAGTACGACGTATCTTTTGCGACCTGCTTTAAGCGTACCATGTTGAAGTTTCTTTCGTCTATCAAATAGTGAAGAAGGTGCAAAATACTAACCGAATCTCCCCAATCGGCTGCTTTTGAAAGATTTTTTAAACCTTCAGAAAGATTTTTTTCGATAAGCACGCCTTCACATTGTAAAAATCCTAATATGCGAAGTCCTGTTATTCTTCCAGCGTGCGCACAATCGGTCAACTTTTTGTAGATAACGCTTTTCGGCGCATTGACAGCTGATTTTAAGTTTAACTTAGTAAGTTCGACAAGCGCGTTACCCTTAATTTCTGCAAAAAACTCGTCTTGAGCAGTTTCAATGCTTTCTCCCGTAAATTTTGAATATTTCATCAATCTTTGGTAAAGATAAAAATCTTTATCGGTTACCATGTTTTTGATTGCTATACTTTCAGCTTGGTCATAAATGGCATCAAGCTCGGCTTTAGGAATAAAGAATCTTTCGCCAAGCATGTAAAACAATGCTTTTTCATCAGCAATGTTTTTGCCAAGTAACGAGCGAACTAAATAATATTCGCCCAAAAACAGTTCAGTTACAACGTTTTTTTCCATGTTTTGATCTCCTTATTTGTATATAAATTTTATTATTTTTATCCTAAAAAAGCGCAAAAGGGGCCGTCAAATTATGACAGCCCCAAAAAAAATAGAGCCTTTTTCCTAGTAAGTAATTTTGCTATTCCTTGGTAAAAAGCTCTATTATAATTTTTATATTTTGTTATTGAAATATCATCCGCAGTCTGCTAAACGTGACTTTTTATTGCCAAAATTTAGCCAAAACTCCCCCTGCAATTTTTTTGTGTTTTTTGCATAAGCGGGCATTCCTGCTGTATGTACCCCCACAATATCAGCCCGTTTTTGGGCGAATAAGGGTTTATCGTATTTCAAGTTGTAAAAAATATTTAAGCTTTCTTCCGCGTTAAATTGTATACGCTTTGCTTGATTTATACCAAGCTTTATAGTTGGCGTCTGCTTGAATATACCAAAAATTAGATTGTTTTTACCTGCTTTGATTATTTGTGACGTCAACTTTTGCGCATTTACTATACGCGTCATTATTTTTATGTGATTTATTTCTTTGATAGAGAATGCTATCAATGCGCAATCTCTTAAAATATTAAGTTTTTTCATAACATTCTCCCTTAAAAATTTGCTTTACAATATAAAAACGCTCAGTTAAATTACAACTGAGCGCGATTACCAACAAAAACTGTCGTTAAAATAGACTATAAAAAAATAAGATTATTTTAAGCCAGAAAGAAGGTAATCGTATTCAGTTAGAATTAGCAAAATTAGTTTTTTCATTTTCGATTTACCTCCTTTTTAGATTTGATTTTTTTCACTACACCAACCATATTAAACTCATAATATGGATTTGTCAATACATTTTTTACAAATTTTTACAAATTTTTTTGCAATTTTTTCGCAAAAAATACTTGACAACTAAAAATAGTAGATGTTTTTTTCAACAAAAATTAAATTTTCTAGCAAAATAATTCTTTATTATTGTTTTTTAGGACGTCCACGTTTTTTGGGAGCTTGATTCCCTATCTTATTCTTCTCTTTGTCCTTAGGTTCAACTTTATCCGTCGCCTTTTTAGAAAAATTAACTGAATTTCTTATATGTGCACAATAATTCCCTTCAGGTTTAACTTCATTTCTAACCGAGACAAGTTTTTCCTCAAACACATCTCTAAAAATCGTTTCTAAATAAGCTATGCACAAAACTTCTAATACTGTTATAATTCTCTTTTGACCATCAGAATTAACGTTTTTCCCTATCTTTGACTTTACTGCAAGTTCAACCTCTTTTTCAACGTTATCGATGGTTAATTTATTTTCCAAAACAATCTCACACAATAGTTTATATAGCTCTGCATCTTCTATATTATCATCACTTTCATCAATTAAATCACCATTAACATAAACTAACAGCGTTTTAATATCTTCAAGCATCATAACCTTTCTCAAACAATTCATTATGAGAATTCTAGCGACTTGATTTTTATCGTATTTCTTGTTTATCGGATTTTTTATAAATTTACGATTTACCCAATTTTGTATGGTTGAAGTCCCCAACCCTGTCAATGAGCAAATCATGTTCATCATTATATCCCCAGCAAAAAATAATCCGTCTAAAAAATACGTTTCACCTTGCACATACTCTTTAACGGTTCCAGGATATTTCATACACACATACACTCCTTTTAGTTTTATGTCATTATAATACTATACCTTCACATAAATGTCAAACAATATTTTATAAATTTTAAAATTATTTTAAGTTAAAATCAAAATCTTTTGCACGTTATATTATTTTACTGCTAATTTGTCATTCTGAGCGAAAGCGAAGAATCTCTAAAGTACCTTGTTTGTTGTTTAACCGTGTAGAGTTAGAAGTGCGAGGTTAGTTCTTTAGAGATTGCCACGCGTTACTTTGTAACGCTCGCAACGACAAAAAAAATAAATTATATAATAATTTCAGTCCGAAATTAAAACTATATGTTATGCTGGCAATTTTTTCGAAGAAAAAATCTGCGCGACCGAAATGAAAAAACTCGTTTTTTCAAATCATGCAACAATAGTTGCAAATCACGCCAACTGCCAAGTTGGCAAATCATGCAAACACAGTTTGCAAATCATCAAAAATTTAAGGCTGAGTTTTGCACATCATTTTAAAAAGCGACGGCTTGCCGTCGCTTTTTTATTACTTAAAGTATCTTTTTAAAAGTCCTTCGAATGCTTTTCCGTGTCTAGCTTCGTCGCGAGCCATTTCGTGAACTGTGTCATGAATTGCATCAAGATTGAGTTCTTTTGCGCGCTTAGCAAGGTCAACTTTTCCTTGAGTTGCGCCGTTTTCTGCTTCAACTCTTAATTCAAGATTTTTCTTTGTTGAATCGGTTACGACTTCACCTAAAAGCTCTGCAAATTTTGCAGCGTGTTCTGCTTCTTCCCAAGCAGCCTTTTCATAGTAAAGACCAATTTCAGGATAGCCTTCTCTGTGCGCTACGCGAGCCATCGCAAGATACATACCAACTTCGGTGCACTCGCCGTTGAAATTCATTCTTAACCCTTCGATAATTTCAGGATCTACGCCTTTAGCAACGCCAACGACGTGTTCTGCCGCCCAACTCATTTCGCCAGACTGTTCGTTGAACTTAGACGCTGGAACTTTACAAATAGGGCACTTTTCAGGTGCGCTGTCACCTTCGTGAACGTAACCACAAACACTACATACAAATTTTTTCATAACTTTATTCTCCTATTATTTTTTATATTTTTTAAATTAATTTTTTTGAATACAATCTTCGCAAAGCCCGTAAAATACGCATTTTGCAGTTTCTATCCTGAACGCCCCTACTTCGTCTGGAAGCTTAGGCTCGGAAAAAATATCAATAATCTTTCCACACCCAGAGCATATAAAATGTTGATGCGGTGATATATCCCCGTCGTAATGAATTTTTTTATCAATCGTCTCTAAGGTTAAAATTTTATTGTCTTTAGAAAGACTTGCCAAATTTCTGTAAACCGTTCCTAAGCTAATATTAGGCTCAACCTCCCTTGCTCGCATATATATTACGTCGGCGGTCGGATGATCTCGACAATTTTTTAATATATCTTCTACCAAATTTCTCTGTCTAGAATTTCTCATATCCACCCCCTTTAATCGCTAAGTAGTAATGATTACTATTATTATATTCAACTTTTGTTACTTTGTCAAGAGTTTTTTCAAAAAAATTTCAAAAATTTTTTTTATGGGTAAAAAGCAAGTGGGCGAATAAAATCCACCCACAATTTTTTAATAATATTTATTTAATAATTCGTTGAATTGTTCAGTATCGCAATGCAAATCTAAATTCGTAGAAGACCTGTCATCAACAATGTCATACGTTCCATCTATATAAGTCAAGCAGAAACATATTCCTTTAGGGCAAACACGATTACTTATCGCCCATCGCACAATAAACTTAATTTCAGATAAATCTGACACGAAATCGTCAATTAATTCTTGGTCGATTGTTTTTAAAACTCTATCGTAATGTTTTAGAGACAAACCGTCCATTTCTACAACTTCTACTTTAACAACTTTTTTTACCATTTCATCATAATTAAAATAGAAAGTCCTATCAGAACAACCTGTCAACAATAAAGCGACAATCAAAAATAAACAAAGAAAACTCTTTTTCATATTGCTAATCTCCTAAGCTTATATATAGTATACTATGACTATTTGATTTTTTCAAGTGTTATAGAAAAAAAGAGCGCAACTATCAACTAAGATAGTTGCACTTTGCAATTTTGTTCTTTTATTTTTAGTTAAACAATTTCAAAATCGACTATTTTACCATCTTTTAACGAGTTTTGAACGTCGATAATGCGTTGATTTGAAGATCCACGAAACTTAAGACGAATATCTTTTTGGCTTTCGATAAACCTTCCGTCAACCAAAACGTCGATAAGCGATAACATTTCTTTAGATATATCCGTCGTGCAACGCGCCTTTTTTTCGCCTACTATTTCTTCAAAGAGATACCCCGAATAACACCAAACGGTTTTATCCGGAAAAAGATTTTTGACTTTTTTCAAAAAAGGATATAATACTTTTTGATTTTCAGGCTCGAACGGCTCGCCCCCTAAAAGGCTTAAACCGCGAATATACGACGGTTTAAGAAGGTCTAAAATATAATTTTCAGTTTTTTCGGTAAACTTCTCGCCAAAGTTAAAGTCCCAAGTTTGAGCATTGAAACAGCCTTTACAGTGGTGCGTACACCCTGAGACGAACAGCGAAACACGACACCCTAAGCCGTTAGCAATATCACAATTTTTAATTTCACCAAAGTTCATATTAACCTTAATGCACCGCATACGGTGCGCGATATGCAAAGCGCTTGCTTTGCTCGATATGCAACCTAAAGGTTGCTCGATATGCGAAACTGTCGTTTCGCTCGATATGTGCCTATGGCACTCGATAGCAAGTTTTCAACTTGCGTAAAGGTCGCGCAGTTTTTAATAAAACTGCCGTCTTATTATTTAAATATTGTCTATTCAACCAAACCTTGTAAGACTTAGAAACGAGTAAAAGAAGGCTCGCTAAGTTCGGCAGGGTTCAATAGACCTTGTCGGTCATTGAAGTCTGACAAACTTAGCAGAAACGCACTTTTACGAAGTTTATAAGGCTTACAAGTGGAGTACGCGTTCTTTAATCTCTTGAGTCCTACCTTGATTCCAGAATTGCGAACCGATATAACCACAAGTACGACGGGCAACGTTTAACTTGTTTTGGTCGGTGTTGCCACAGTGTGGACATTTCCAGATAAGTTTCTTATCAACGTCTTCAACGATTTGAATTTCGCCGTCATAGCCACAAACTTGGCAATAATCGCTTTTTGTGTTTAGTTCTGCGTACATAATATTCTCGTAGATAAACTTCATAACGTCCAAAACAGCGGTTAAGTTGTTTTGCATGTTAGGAACTTCAACGTACGAGATAGCACCACCCGGGCTTAAAGCTTGGAACTTCGATTCTATTTCAAGCTTTTTGAACGCATCAATAGGCTCTGTTACGTGGATATGGTAGCTGTTAGTGATATAGTTTTTATCGGTAACACCTTTAACGATGCCGAATTTCTTTTGTAAAAGCTTAGCAAACTTATAAGTCGTGCTTTCAAGTGGAGTGCCGTAGAGTGAATAGTCGATATTTTCGTCTTTTTTCCACTTAGCGGTGTATTCGTTGAGTTTGCGCATAATTTCTAAGCCCAATGCTTCACCTTCAGGCTCGGTAAGTTTTTTGCCGTTTAAAGCGTAAACGCATTCCCAAAGCCCAGCAAAACCTAAAGATATAGTCGAGTAACCGCCGTGTAGTAAGCTGTCGATAGTTTGACCTTTCTTTAAGCGAGCAAGCGCGCCGTATTGCCATAGAATTGGAGCAGCGTCACTCAAAGTTCCCGTAAGACGTTCGTGACGGGCTTGAAGAGCGCGATGGCAAAGCTCCATGCGTTGGTCGAAAATGCGCCAGAAAGTGTCCATATCTCCGTTTGCAGATAGGCCTATATCAACTAGGTTAACGGTGACAACACCTTGGTTAAATCTGCCGTAGTACTTAGGATTTCCGTCAGAATCGACGTAAGGAGTCAAGAACGAACGACAGCCCATGCAGGTGTAGCAATTTCCGTTACCGTTTTTGTCGATTTTGTTTTGGAGCATAACTTTTTCAGAGATATAGTCTGGAACCATGCGCTTTGCGGTACATTTTGCAGCAAGTTCAGTCAAGTACCAATATTTAGAGTCTTCTTTGATATTATCTTCTTCTAAAACGTAAATAAGTTTAGGGAACGCCGGAGTAACGTACACGCCCTTTTCGTTTTTAACACCGATATAGCGTTGATTTAAGGTTTCTTCGATAATCATTGCTAAATCTTCTTTTTCTCTTTCAGAGCGCGCTTCGTTAAGATACATAAAGACGGTAACGAACGGCGCTTGACCGTTAGTTGTAAGCAAAGTAACAACTTGATATTGAATAGTTTGTACGCCCTTCTTAATTTCTTCGCGCAAACGCTTTTCGGTAATTCTTGCGATATCGTCGTCGCTCACGTTCAAACCGTCAAGTTCTTTAGTAACTTCTTTTCTAATCTTTTCACGGCTGATATTAACGAAAGGCGCAAGGTGCGTTAAACTTATACTTTGACCGCCGTATTGGTTAGACGCAACTTGAGCGATAATTTGAGTAGCGATATTACAAGCAGTAGAAAAACTGTGCGGTTTTTCAATTAAAGTACCGCTAATAACCGTGCCGTTTTGAAGCATATCTTCAAGGTTTACAAGGTCGCAGTTATGCATATGCTGAGCAAAATAGTCGGCATCGTGGAAGTGAATAAGACCTTGCTCGTGCGCTTCAACGATGTCAGGCGCTAGCAAAATACGCTTAGTAATATCCTTACTAACTTCGCCTGCCATATAGTCGCGTTGAACGCTGTTAACCGTTGGGTTTTTATTAGAATTTTCTTGCTTAACTTCTTCGTTATTGCACTCTATTAACGATAAAATTTGGTCGTCAGTCGTGTTAGACTTACGAACGAGTGCACGAGAATAACGATAAGTAATATATTTTCTTGCAACGGCAAAAGCGCGTTGAGACATAATTTGATCTTCAACGATATCTTGAATTTCTTCAACGCCCAAAGAGCGCGTAACTTTACCGCAAATTTTTTCAATGTTTTCAGCGATAAGTTTAATTTGCGTTTCACTCATTCTCTCAGCTTCTGCAACGCTGTCGTTAGCCGCCTTTACAGCCGCAACTATTTTGTCAATGTCAAATATAACTTCTGCACCGTTTCTCTTAATAACCTTCATACCTTATCTCCTTAACTTCTCTTACGTTTCTATTATTTTACTCTCAATTTCTATATTTAGGGGTGAATTTACGCGAGCCACCATATTTTGTGTCTCGCGTCTTACTTGTTAAGTCAATTATACCATATTTTGTGGAAGTTGCAAGTGTTTAACACAATATTCTGTGGTTTTTTAAAAGTTTGTCTTTAAGTGCAAAGTTGGAAAATTTTGCAATTTTTTACGCATAATTTTAAATGTTGTAAAAATATTAAAAAGTCGTTTTTATTAGATTTTGGGCGAGAAAACTAAACGTTGGTATTTTGCATTATATTAAAAGGTTTTCACTTTATTCAAATATTTATAATTCCTTTTGCACAAAAGGACATTTTTAATCAAAATAAAAGCGCAATCTGCTAAAAATTGCAAATTGCGTTTTTTCTTTTCATTTTAATATCTTTTTATGCGTCCCTCGCGTCTTTTGGACTTTCGACTTTTGTCAAATTTTCGCCATCTACTCTCTTTTTAAACTTCTTGAAAGTTATAATAAAAAGAACGACTGCAAGAATAACGGCTAAGTAGTCGGTTATAGGCTGAGTTAAAACGAGCATATTTTCAGACTCTGTCAACGCGTTAATTACAAGTAGAAGTGGAAGATAAATAATACCTTGTCTTGATGCGGAAAGTATAAGCGACGGAATCGCCGCCCCCATTGCCTGAAGCGCGTTTATCATTACGAACAGTAGCCCCAGAATTGGACCGGATATAACTAATATCTTAACGAACGCCGTTCCGTAGCCGACTTGCGACTCGACTTCTATAAACGCCCTTACAAGCGGTCCTGACAGTAAAAAACTTATAAGTGACATAACGATACTCATAATAAAGGCAACTACGACAGAAAATTTTATAACCGACTCGAACCGTTTGACGTTTCTCGCGCCGTAGCAATAGCCAAGTAACGGCTGAATACCTGTTCCCAGCCCGATAAGTAGCATAACCGTTATTGTGTTTACTTTAAACGCAACGCCTAATCCCCCGACGGCGTCGTCGCAAAAACCTTGCATAAAATTGTTTACGACTATGTTTGATAAACTCATTAATATATTATTCAAAGATGCGGGAAGTCCGATTTTTAAAACGTTTGAAAGTATTCCGTTTCTGAATGCGTAATCTTTTAGCGAGATTGAAAAAATTGAGTTTTTCGATATAATATGGAAAAAGTAGAATAACGTCGCTGCAACGTTACCAACGACCGTCGCAACCGCTGCACCGGCAATTCCCCAATCGAGTACGCTTATCATAATAGGGTCTAATACAACGTTTAGCATGTTACCTATTATCATACCTATCATAGCAACGTTGGCTTTACCTTCTGCGCGAATAATGTTACTGAACGCGTTTGATACGATTAAAAACGGCAGCGCTATCGAAACGATTGAAAAATACGACTTGGTATACGGTAAAGTTTGGTCGCTTGCGCCGATTAAACGGCAAATAGGCTCGATAAATACCAAGATTAAGACCATAAAGATAACGCCAAGTACCGCTCCCGTCCAGAAACAGAAAGACGATACTTTTTTGGCAATCGCTTCGTCACCTTCGCCAAGCTTCCTTGATACGAGCGACGTTCCGCCAATACCAAACAGCATACCTATAGCCATAAATATTAAAAAGGCAGGGGTAACTAAGGATACGGCTGTAAACATATCGCCGTCACCCGTTCTTCCGATAAAGAAAGCGTCGGCAAGATTATATATAAGCACCATTATCATGCTCACGATAGACGGAATTGCGTTTAAAAATACTGCCTTAGGAACAGGCGCGTCTTTGAAAACTTCAACTGAATTTGCTTTCATAATATACCCCCTTAAATTTTTCGACTTGAACATTATAGCAATTTGAACTTAATTTTGCAAGCAATTTTTGATGATTTGAATATTAAAATCTTCATTACGCAAGTTGAAAAATCGAGTTGCGTTAGCAACATATCGAGCAAAGCAACGCTTTGCATATAGAGCGAAACGACAGTTTCGCATATCGAGCGCGAACTTTGTTCGCGCATATCGAGTAGCCACAAGGCTACAAAAAAAAGGGCGTACGCCCTTTTTTAAAAGTCCGAAGACAAAATAGTATTCATCTCTAAGTCTTTGATATAAACTTTATACGCAAGTTTTAAGAATAATTTTTGAACGTCTATAATAGCATAAGTCGGCTTATTTCCGTCTTTTGGTAACGAAATCGAACCGGGATTTACAAAAACCGTATTTTCAACCTTTTCCATTTTATATAAATGCGTATGTCCACTTAACGCCAGATTGCAAGTTTTTGCAAAATCAATAAACTCAGTTTCAAGTTTATGACCGTGCGTTGCAAAAACGGTCTTATCCCCTAAATTAAAAATAGTATAATCGCTCATAATAGGGAAATCTAGAACCATTTGGTCGACTTCTGCATCGCAGTTTCCCCTGACGCATATAATTTTGTCCTTAATCGCGTTAAGAGCTTCAAAAACCTGTTTAGGCGCGTAACCAGACGGCAAATCGTTTCTAGGTCCGTGATACAAAACGTCACCTAAGATTAAAAGCTTGTCTGCCTTTTCTTCTTTAAAAATTTCAACTGCCTTCTCTACGGCAGTAAAAGATCCGTGAATATCGGAAATGACCATTAGCTTCATAATATTCTCTCCTATTCAGATGATTTGAAGATTAGAATCTTCATGATTTGAGCGACAAAGTCGCTCGTGATTTGAAAGTGAAACTTTCATGATTTGCAAATCGTTCGATTTGCATTATGGTCTGGGCAGTTTTTACAAAAACTGCCAACAATTATATAATTAAGTATTCCTTAATGAAAAAACTTGTTTTTTCAAATCATGCAATCAGAGATTGCAAATCATGCTAACGACAGTTAGCAAATCATGCAACCAAAGGTTGCAAATCATCTTAATTGTATTCCAATCTCTTATACGAAATTAAATCAACGACGTATTTTTTGGCGTATTTTTTTGCAAGGGCCAGGTCTTGGTAAGAATAGTTTCCACACTCTTTTTTAGTAGCGCCCGGAATCTCGCCGTTAAAGTTAGCGATATAAGTAAAAGTTTCTACGACTAAATCGAAAACTTCGTAACTTGTTAAATCGCCAAAAAGCACGAGATAAAAACCCGTTCTGCACCCCATAGGTCCAAAATAGATTATTTCGTCTTTTCGAGCCGAATTTCTTAAATACGTCGCGCCGATATGCTCGATAGTATGCATTGCAGCGCCGTCTAGCACGTCTTCGCGATTAGGCGCGACCAGGCGCAAGTCGAAAGTCGTTGCCGTTTGATTTAAAAAACTGTCTTTTCTTGAAAGATACAGTCCACTGAAAAGATTTTCGTGGTCTATTTGAAAACTTTCAATCTTATCAAAATTCATACTAACCCCTTGAAAATAATTGGCTAAGTACATAATAATATTAAATTAAATATTTTTCAAGCGTTATACACTTAATTTTTAAAAAATCAATATAATTTACGTAACAAAACGACAGTTTTTCAACTGCCGTTTTTGGTTTAAAAAATTAATTTTGTTTGATCTTCAAAAGTATATTCGTATTGCTTTTCACCGTCAGCACCAATAATTTCAACGATACTGAACTCGCCTACTTTTTGGTTAATAGCATACTCTACTTTAATTTTAGTCTTGCCGTCTTTTACGACCTTTTCTACTACGTATCTTCCTACGCCAGTTCCGTTTCTGAATTCAAGCTCGTATTCAGTTTGAACTTCTCCGCCTTCTCGCTCCGTCTCAAACTCTACCGCCGTTTGCTCTATCAACGTTCCGTTTGAGTACACCGAGTATACGTATTCAGTTTCCGTTTCACCATCTTCTACAGAATTTTCTTGCTCCATTTCTACGTACGA
>JAFQWV010000006.1 GCA_017407325.1 Clostridia bacterium
ACGCAACGCGATATGCGAAATATATTTCGCGCGATATGTTGCACTACTTTTGTGTAGCGCAAAGCGATATGCAAAAACTTTGTTTTTGCGTTAGACACCTCATCCACCGCAAGCGGTCCCCCTTCCCCTCAAGGGGAAGGCGAGTTATTTCATTGAATAATCTTCTTAATGCTTTCGCGAATATCTGCGCATAGGGTTTGGGATAAGTTGAAACGCTTTGAAATTTGAATTAATTCAGCGTCGGTTGGATTGCCGTTACCACAGACGGTCATTTCATGCTCGAACTTATCAGGCGTATAAGTTATATCGTAAAACGGAGTGAGAGTATAGCCTTTTAGGGTTTCGTCGTACAAAAACGCGAAGTTCTTTCCGTGGTCGTCTTTATTTTTATAATAGACGTTGAAACACATGCGTTTATAAGCTTCGATTAAGTCGTTTGATTTATCTGCGCTGATACGCTCGATAACCTGAAACAAGTGCGAATAATCTAAGTTTGGTATTCTATGAGTAGTTTCAAGAAGTCCCGACAAGGAAACGACGTGAACTCTACGCTCGCCCACCCTATCAAAACGCTTTGCTCCAAAATAGCCCGTTGAGAGTTTTGACGAAAACAATTTAAACTCGTTTACGTTTATATTGCAGTCTTTCGCCGTCAAATTTGCGTTATATTCTTTCAAGCCAACGTCTTTAGGATCTATTCTACAACCGAATTTAACAATCCAATCTTCGCCGTCGATTTTTAGGTGCGCTTTCGGGCGCGCGCCGCCACTTGAACCGCCCAAGCCGTAAATTCTGTCAAGGTCGAAGTCAGAGTCTTCGTTGTTTATAAGTTCTGCAATAGATAGAGAGAGTTCGTCTAAATCGGCGCTAGTGCCGTCAAAACGCTCGGCTTGACTGGGCTTAAACTCTAAACCACCCAAACCGCTGTTATTTACAAGCAGTAGTTTAGTTATCGGTGATAAGTTAGAATAGTCAACACCTCGCTTTCTTAAACTTCTGCGAATTAAAAGCTCGCCCCAGCCATCGGGAAGACAGTCCCAAAACACACCGAACAAACCCTCAAAATACGGCTTTTTACTTGTAAATACACCGCTTTTTAACGGTAACGACAAAAGCGAAATTGAAAAACCGTTTTTTTGCCAAGTTTCGTCATACTCAAAACCAATAATACCGTCAGAAAGTTCTGCTAGGTACCCAACACACTTTCCGTTATATTCGACCGTCGCTTTTTTAAAGTTTAATTTCATACTTTTAAATCCTTTATGCTGGATATTATTGCGTTTTTAAATAACTCGTTAAAGTCGTCAAGACTTTCTAGTTCTTGCGCTATTTTCATAAGCGACGAAAGGGATATATCCCCCGTATTTTCAAATCGGCGAATTGATGCGTAACTTACACCGCTAATTCGTGCAAGTTCTTTTTGGGTAAGACCTTTTTCTTTTCGTCTTTTTCTAACGCGTGACTGTAGATTTTTTAAAACCGTTTCTCGAGTTTCTACGTCTATAAATTGGCTTATATCAAAATTATTTTCCATAGTGATAATATTTTAGCACTTTTATAGTAAATTGTCAAGAAATTGATAATATTTGAGCGATTTTTTGCAGCCTAACGGCTGGCGCAGATGATTTGAAGATTGCATCTTCATGATTTGAACGGCAAGCCGTTAGTGATTTGAAAGCAGGCTTTCATGATTTGCAAATCTAGGATTTGCATTATTGTCGTACAATTTTGCACCATAAATGGTGCGCGATATGTTGCTTACGCAACGCGATATGCGAAATATATTTCGCGCGATATGTTGCACTACTTTTGTGTAGCGCAAAGCGATATGCAAAAACTTTGTTTTTGCGTTAGACACCTCATCCACCGCAAGCGGTCCCCCTTCCCC
>JAFQWV010000007.1 GCA_017407325.1 Clostridia bacterium
CATATGAAATACAAAGGAACGCTTATTGTTGTTAAAGATTGTAACCGTGCGTTAAAGTTCTATAGTGATATGTTTGGGTTTCAGCTGCTTCAAGACAACGATGGGAATATGGAATTGACGAATAATTTATATTTACAGGAATCGAGATACTGGGAACAATTCACAAAAAGAAATGTAATTCCAAACAGTAATCAGTCTGAGTTGTATTTTGAAGAACCTAACATAGAACAATTTGTAGAGCGTCTTGAAACACTTTACCCTGAAATCGAATATGTCAATCACCTGATGACTCACAGTTGGGGGCAAAAGGTGGTCAGATTTTATGACCCTGACGGAAATTTGATTGAAGTAGGAACACCGATATAATCAACAAATTCCAATTTATGAAGTTGTTGCCTTTGTGGCAAAAATCTTTGTAGGTATAGTACACTATACTTAAAAACGTTTAGTGGTATGTTTTGCAAAGCAAAAAGAAAAAGGATAGCAAAAATTTTGCTATCCTTTTATAGTTTCTAAAAAATCTCTAACAGTGACGCCCTTAAAGTCTCGTTTTTTTGATGAATTGAAAACTTCGTTTTCATAAATTGCGCTATCGCGCTGAAAGTTTAAAACTTTCATAAATTGCAAAAACAAGTTTTTGCATAATGATTTCATTTTATTTTTAGTTGCTTGAAAAGTTGTTGTTGCTTAGAAATTTTTTCGTCGTTAGAGTTCTTTATTGATTTAACCGACGATTTTATTTTGTCGCGACGGAAAAATATCGAACGGAATATTCGCGCTATCCAATAAAACGGTAAAAGTATTGGGCATTTTTTAAGCGACGGATACGATTTTATCATATCTTTGTACGGTGGAAAAACTCTTAAGAAAAAATATCCTAGTTTAGAGTGCTTTTCTGACATATCACTACTCGTTCTGTTTTCGATATTTCCGTATATTCCGCTGTTTAGTACGTAGTCGCCAAGATCTTCTAAAAGTGGGGTGCTAGGTTCGTCGTCAAACCATACTTTAGCAAGGTTTACAAACTGTTTTTCAAACTCAACCAGATTAAATTTTTCAAGCTCGGCGTTTATATACTCTCTGTCAAGACCAAGTTCTCTGTTTAAAATAAACACGTCGACTGCCGAGCGAACGCCCGTTCCACTGACGGAAAAATGCTTGTATAGGTGTAAAATAAAGTTGATATAAAAGTCGTCGTCAGAGAATTTATAGCCAAATTCCGACGTCTTTTCAAGCGTTTCCCAAACGTTTTTATAGTAATTTTCGTCTGTGTTATAGTCGAGCTTGGTGTGAAATTCGACGTTTATATACGGGGGATAAACGTAGCTTATTTCGTCGTCGTAAACGTGGTCGAATTTAAAGCCTAATTCTTTAATTACTTTATCAAGTTTTTCTTTGTCGTTATCTTTTACAAAAATATCTATATCGCTGGAAAAACGGATAATTTTCGCAGGGTATAGATTTTTAATTCGCGCACCCTTAAGCGGAAGATAGCAAATTTCATTTTTATCAAGCGCGTTAAAAATTAGGTCAGAATAATATTCTTGATTTATCGCCTGACTTACGAGCGCACCGTACTTTTGCTTTAGTTTTTCGCGCGCGTCGTCGTTATCGGTAAGGTCTGAAAGATTTTTGTAAACGATTGAAAAAACGCCGTGCTTATCAGATAAGGAAACGACTTTTTCAAAATCGAAATCAAAACCGTCAACCTTTTTACCGTTTAGCGAATTTTTTATTAAATTTATAAGTGCGCGTTCATTTTTATCCATAAATATAGTATACAAAAGATAAACAAAAAAATCAAGCAAAATGCCCACCTTGAAGGTGTATGTAGCCTTTGGCTACTCGATATGCAACCTAAAGGTTGCTCGATATGTTGCTATTAGGGCTCGATATGCAAAAACTGAGTTTTTGCTCGATAGCAAGTTTTCAACTTGCATAAAGGTCGTGAACGCTGGCGCGTTCCGTGATTAATATATAATTTAATTGTGGACTGAAATTATATAATTAAATAAAATCATTAAAAAAAACTATATGTCGGGTTGGCAATTTTTTCGGAGAAAAAATCTGCCCAGGCCATAATGCAAAACTGTGTTTTGCAATTCATGCAAGCCGTACGCAAAAAGTCGGGTTGCAATTCATGACAATCGACAGATTGTCAATTCATGAAAAACTGCAAGTTTTCAAATCATCACCTTTTTGGGGGAAGGTGTCGCAACGCGACGGATGAGATGTAAATTAATTTCCAATATTTTTTGTTTTTGATATATATTTTAAGGTTGTAACATATAATTAAACAGTTTTAAAATGGATGTAAAGGTTTCGACAAAATTCATTTTAATTTCACAAAAACTTCTTTTTTTCGCTAATATTTGCGTGGTATTATAGGAGAACAATCTTGAAAAAATTATCTGAAAAATCTTGGGCGACCGTTTGTTTAGTGGTGCTGATTTCAATTTTTTGCGTTATACTATCGTCATTAGACTATTCGCGAGCAACTTCGTATTATGCAACGAAAAAACTTCCGATTTACTCGGTGGAGAGAGACGAAAAACTAGTATCCATTTCGTTTGACTGTGCGTGGGGCGTAGATTACACGGATAAACTTTTAGAAGAAATGGCGCACTATAACGTTAAATGCACCTTTTTTCCAGTAAAGTTTTGGACGGAAAAATATCCCGACTACGTCAAAAAGATAACGGACGCCGGGCACGAGTTTGGAACGCATAGCAGTACGCACTCGTATATGTCGAAGCTTGATTCGCCAGAGATTATAAAAGAACTTAAAGAGTCCAGCGAAGCGATAGAAAAAATAACAGGTAAAAAGGTCACGCTATTTCGTCCGCCGTACGGTGATTACAACGACAGACTTATAAACACCGCGCGCGAGAACGGTTATGAAGTTATTCAGTGGGACGTAGACAGTCTTGACTGGAAAGACTTATCGGCGCAGGACATAGCGTATCGCGTAATATCAAAGGTTAAAAACGGTTCGATAATACTATGCCACAACAACGGCTTACATACGGCGGAAAGTTTACCGCTGATTTTTACGACCTTACAGCAAAAAGGGTATAAGTTCGTACCTATATCCGAACTTATTATAAAAGAACCGTATTATATAGACAATAATGGTCGGCAACACGCCGAGACTTGATAAACTTAAGGAGATTTTTATGAACTGTATTGAAAAACAAAACAACAGAGTTTACCTAAGAGGCGAAGTCGTAACAGAAAAAAGATTTTCGCATGAAGTATATGGAGAACGCTTTTACGAGATGGACGTAAAGGTAATGAGACTATCTGGGCAATTCGACTTAATTCCCGTAACAATTTCAGAACGGCTTATCGCAATGAAGTCGCTGTCAGTTGGTTCGACAATTTCGGTTATAGGTCAGTTTAGAAGCTACAACAAGCTTGTCGAAGGGAAATCAAAATTAATGCTTACGGTGTTTGTAAGAGAGTTTGTTCCTGAAACTTTTTCTAAAAATCCGAACAATATCGTTCTCTCGGGCTACGTTTGTAAAGAGCCGATTTATCGCACTACGCCGTTTAACCGTGAAATTAGCGACGTTTTAGTTGCTGTTAATCGCGCGTATAATAAAAGCGATTATATACCTTGCATTGCTTGGGGTAGAAACGCGCGCTTTGTTAAAAACTTAGAAGTTGGCGAGCGTATTTCGTTATCTGGCAGAATTCAAAGTCGCGAATATCAAAAGCGAATTTCTGACGACGAAGTTAAAATTATGACGGCTTTTGAGGTTTCGGTATCCAAGCTTGCTGTTTACGACAGCATTGAAAATTTTGATCTTGATAAAGAGTTTGGAAACCTGGCAGAACTAAACAAGCTAGAAGATATTGGATAACTGTTTGACAAATAGAATAAAAACTGCTATCATTAGTTTGATAGGTTTAGCGCGCAAGGTTAACCTTGCGCGCTTTAAAAATATTACGAGAAATTTATGAAATATCGAATTTGTGATATAGTTGTTGAAATAAAAACTAAATCAGAAAAGGTTATTAAATATTTTAGCGACTATCTTTATAGTGACAACTTAAACGCGGAGCTAGTGATAGAGTATTCTAGCGATGAAATCTCAGATTTTGCAAAATCTAAAGGTGTAAGCGCTTGGATTGCAGAAATTACAATGATTCTACGCGATTTTTCTAATTTTGCTATCAAAGAAAGATCGGCGATTTTGTTTCACTCGTCTGCAATTTGTGTAAAAAATCAAGCAATTTTATTTTGTGCGCCGTCAGGAACGGGTAAATCAACGCACTCAAAGCTTTGGATTAAAAACTTTTCTGACGTTGAATATATTAACGACGATAAGCCGTTTATCAGAAAAAAGGGTGATGATTACTTTGTTTACGGCTCTCCGTGGCGTGGTAAGCACAATCTTGGCAATAATATTTCTGCAAAAATTAAGGCGATTTGCTTTATTGAGCGTGCAAGTGAAAATTCTATCGAAGAAATTAACGCATTAAAAGCAATTTCAGGTCTTGTTAATCAGTCGGTAAGGGTTAGAGAAGAAAATGATATTGATAAACTTTTGCAGGTTTTTCGTGAAGTTATAACCACGACTAAAATTTATAAATTAAGGGTTAATATGAAAGACGATGCGCCAATTTCTGCGCGTAAAGTCATTTTAGGTGATATATGAAGGTTAAAGACGGGTTTGTTTTAAGGGAAGTTGGTTCTGGCTTTGTAGTCGTTGCAGTCGGAAAAAGAGCAAGCGAGTTTAACGGTATGATATCTTTAAACGAAACGGCAAAAGTCGTGTTCGAAATGTTACAAAAGGGCGCGACGAGAGAAGAATTATATAATGGCTTTATGGCAGAATTTAAAGATTTAACCAAAGAAAAGGCTAAAAGTGACGTCGATAAGTTTGTCGACGCGCTTATAAAGGTAAACGTTATAGATGAGTAAAATTTACGCCACAAAAATCCCCAACGCCAAAGAAATATTAGAAAAAAACGGGTGTTACTGCACAAAAGTAGTGGGCATTAGCATGAATCCGTTTATTTGGCAAAGCCGTGATACCGTTTTTATCGTTAAAAAAACTGCTAGGCTTAAAAAATACGACGTTGCGTTTTTTATATCACATAAGGGTGATTGCGTTTTACACCGCGTAAAAAAGGTGAGAAAAAACTCTTACGATATCATTGGCGACAATAATTTTTATATGGATAAGTTCGTGCCTGAAGGTAACGTTATAGGCGTGTTAGAAGGTTACTACAAGCGTGATAAATATATAAAATGCAGTTCGCGTTTGTATAAATTTAAAACGCGCTTATATTGCTTTTTTCCTATTAAAGCCGTATTTATTTTCTTTAACAGGGTAGGTAGAAAACTTAATAAAATGTTTTCAAAAAAAGAAAAATAACAAACGAAAAACAGCCGTTTGCTGAAAAGCAAACGGCTGTTTTTTATATTTTATCGTTTAAGACCTTTTTTGTTAAGTAACGTTTTAACAAGGTAAATACCTGATGATAATAATGCTATAAATAAAAGCGCAACGACGCAAACGTTTTTAAGAACTTGGGTATTTTTGTCAATAAGGGCGCTACTTTCAATATAGCAAACTTTACCGTCATAAAGCACGGTTGAAACCCCGTCTTTTTCAGATAACAGCGCTATAAGCGTACCTTTTTCAATTTTTTTAATTTCGCTTGACAATTCTTCATCGAAGAAAAGAGTGCTATTTTGGGTAACTAATTTAGATTTAACTTCAAGGCTCGTAAGATTTGATGCAATACCCTGTTTTAGCATTGATTTTGCAACGTAGCCAAAATTTCCGTCTTTTTCAACAAGCGCAAATTCAAAGTCGTTAAACGAAAAAGTTTCTTTTACCGTAACAAGATCGTTTTTAGAAATTGATAAAATACTTGTGAATTCTTTAATGACAGGGTAGGCGTAAAAGCTTATGTCGTTTACTGCGTAAGCATATTCGTTCAGAGCAGTTTTTTCAACAGTTGACGAAACTGTGTCTTCAGTTCTTGCAATAGCGCAAGTTTTATCGTTCAAAATAAGAGAATATCTGCCGGTTCTGGCAATTTCTACGTATTTTACATTTTCGTCCTTGTTAGCGCGCATTGTTTTATAGTCAAAATATTCGCCAAAATCTGGTGCACTATCTAAGCTTACCTCAAACATCTTTGCGCCGTTTTTAAGCGTGACGTAAGCTGGATTTTCGATAAACTTTATTTCGAAATCATCTGGAACAGGAATTTGTTGTGGGGTTGAGATTGAAAGCGCTTCAGTTGAGATTTTTAAGACGAAACCTTTATATAAAAAGTAGGCAAAGTTTGATCCTTGATATACAGAAAAATCAATCGCAAATGACGAATTAGGAAGATTTTCTGAAACGCTAATTTCGCTGTTAACCGTGCTATTTGGCGTTGTTTTGGTAACAGTATTGTTTTCTAATAGACCGAATAGACTTCCTTCATAGTCGGCAAACATTGCTATCATCTTGTCTTGAGATACTGAAATTTGCTTGTGTTTTGAAGCTGAAACGTCAGTTGCGTAAACGTAAAATTTAGCATCGGCTTCGTTGTAAACTTCAACGTAAACGTCGCCGAATACGTCGGTAGTTAACGCGTCGCCTCGACCTGCAACGGTTGAATGCTGTGTAAGAACGGGATTAGTTGATGAAAGCTTATAAACTACTGCACGTTGCTGGTTGTTTACTGTTTCATTATTTAAAACGTAATAATCGTTTTCAAAAGTGGCAAGTGCTGAAACGTTTTCAAGTCGTGAGATATTGCCTGAAATTTCAATGCTTTCTAAAGTGTTTCCTTTTACTTTTGCTAAAATTAAGTTCGTGCCGGATGATAACAAGAAGGTGTTATTAGTCGATGCTAGCATTTTTAAGCCACTAAATCCGGAAAGTGTAATTTCGCTAACCTTTTCAGTTTCAACGTCAATTGCTTTAATATAATTTGTGTCAAGAACGTAAACTGTTTTTTCAGTTGCAAAAATTGATTTAGCATCTTGAGAAATTCTGCCACTAGCGTTATGGTTTGTCGTGATATAGAAGTCACTTAATTTATCCGTTTGTAGGTCGTAGCGAAGAATTGCGTTTAAGTTATCGTCTGCAATATACAATTTTTGGTCGCAGTAAAAAATTCCACGTGGGTGACTTATGTTTGAAAGGTTTCTTTCGCCGCTTATAGGCAAGAAGCTTAAAGTGTTGCCCGATTTATCAAGTTTTTTGATACCGTCTTCGAAGGAAACGAAGATATAGTCAGAAATGCTTAAGCTTCTTGCATTCGAAATGTCGCTTGCTAAAACTTCAGAATTTGCATCGCTTATCTTGTAAAGACTGCCTTCGTGCACGTAGTAAAGCGTTTGGTCGCTATCGAGTGCGAGAACGCTTGGTGTAAAGGTGAGCGATTTTCTTTTAATCGATAGTTCCTCAACCGAAAAAACGCTATTTTCAGCCGAGAACGTGTAATATCTGATTTCGCTTGACGGGTTTGTAATAAGTGTAGAGCCTTGTACGTAAAAGCTCGTACCCGCGTAAATTGCAGTTTCTTCTTTAATTTCTGAAGTTGATAAGTTTATAGAGTAAATTTTTGAACTTGATAAAAATAAAATAAAGTCGTTTACCTTATAGACTTTTGAAATAGAATATTCAGAAAGGTCGTACTCATTAAAAAGCGCACCGTCAAAATAAATTATTTTTCCCGTTTCGCAAATTACAAATTCGTTACCGTCAGTCCACACGTCTTGTGGGGCGTTAAGCCTATAATACTCTAAGTAAGAATTTGGCAACATCATATCAGACGGCAACGCCGTACTGTCTGCTCGTGCAAATACAGGATTAGAAAATAACAGCGAAACAGATAATATCGTAAAAAGTAATATCAAAAATTTTCTCATATTAAAACCGCTTTTGTGTTTAATTATATAATATACTACTTAAGTATAACATATAAAGCGCGCTTTAGCAATAATATTTAAATTTTATTTTTGAAAATTTTTTGGCAGTAAAAATTCAATTTGTCTATTTCTGACAATTTGATATGTTAAATTTATATCGAACAAATGTTCGAAAGCAAAAAAATAAAAAACTAACAAGCGGTTTTTACGTTAAATAAAACAGGTAAAACACGAATTTTGAAAAAAATTTTATTAATTTTGAACGAAATGTGTCAGTTAACTATTGACAAATCAAAAAACCGTTGTATAGTTTAGTAGACGAAGGAGGTGAATTCCCGTGAATAACGTTAAGTACGAAGACGTTTTGATGCAATTATATCCAAGGCTTACAGTGGTGTCTGAGCAGTTACAGCAAAAGATTATGCGATTAGCAATAAGAAGTTTTTCATCTTTTAAAACTGCCGATAATTGCGCCGATAAGATTTTAAAAGTAGTTGAATCGAAGAAAAAAATTGATGAACTTCATTACTTATTAACACAAGTTATAAAGCGATTAAGTGAAGAAGAAAAGGCTATTTTTAATTACAGATATTACAATTATCGCTCTATAGACGGGTTTGATTATTGTTCTAGAAGCTATTACAGAAAACAAAACAATGCTTTTTCACGTCTTAGAGAGCTTTTAAATTTTATTGGGCTTACTGAAGATAGTTTTTACAAAAATTATGCTAACATTCCTTGCGTTAAGGTAATAATTGAAAATCATTCGGCAAAGAAGAAGAAACTGTCGCTAAGTTACGTAAAAGATATTTTTGTTTAAAATTAAAGAAAAAAATTTTTAAAATTTATTTATAAAAAAATAATTAACAATTTTGAATATTTAATAATTAATTTCGAACGAAAATATCTCAATCTTCAAAATCTTTGAAAAAAGAGTGCTCTTTTGAAAGTGCTTTGTCTGGTCTTAGAATTAGGTAGATGAAACATAAAACTAAAATTAAGACTATTGCAATAACTATAGTTTTTACAATTTGATTGTCGTTTAAAACTTGTGTAGTCGTATCGTTTGGTGCTTGTGACGTTAAAACACTGCTATCTTTATCATCGTTATTGTCAATAAGCGTTTTTAAACTTTCGTGTGGTGGGACTGTAAACTGTGAAAAAGAGGATTTCCTTACGTAGCCTGCATAGCCGTTTGCGTAAACGTAAAGGTAGGTTTCTCCGTTTATTGGTAGTTCGCCGTAGAAAATTGCAGGCGTATTTTGATTTATTACCGTAAGTGGTGTTAAATTTTCTGCATTAGAAAACAAAACGTCGCTAATTTCGCAACTCAAAGTGATTTTTGGATATGGGTTAGAATTAGGGTTTACGCTAAAGTTTAAGTCGCTTGTTTTTACGTAGCCTTCACTTTGTGGATAGTTTTTACTGTCGTCCATATATAAAACGCGCGAAAATTCAGCTCCGACTTCAATAACTTTTACAAAATAACTGTACGGAAGATAAAATTTCTCGTATTTTTGGCTAGCATCAGAATAAAAGCTAGCGTTTTCCGTAATTACCATTGCGTAAGTCTCGTCTGCAAGTGCAACCTTGTTTTTGGGTAGCGTAATGAATATTAAAAATAGCGACAAAATTATAATAATTAGTTTTTTCATAATAAAAAAAGTATAGCAAAAGGGGGTGGTCGTTTTTTTATGAATATTGACGAAAAAGGAAATAGTTTGTCAAAAGTAATTGTAATGAAAATTTTAGAGATTGAACGCGAGGAAAAAAGGCGCAAAGAAAGAGATAAACTATCGACCTATAACAAAGAAAAAGTACATAAAAAGCAAGTCGAATTTCATAAGTGCAAAAAGAAAAATCGCTGGGTGTTTGGTGGAAATAGAAGTGGTAAAACCGAGTGTGGCGCAGTTGAAGCAATCTATATAGCGCGTGGTATTCACCCGTATAGAGAAAACAGAAAAAACGTGTTCGGTTGGGTGGTGTCGGTGTCAAGAGAGGTTCAAAGAGACGTAGCTCAAAAAAAGATTTTACATTATCTCAACCCTGATTGGATTGAAGACGTAATTATGTCATCAGGTCGCAAAGATAGCCCTGAAAACGGTGTTATAGACCAACTTATTATAAAAAACGCGCTTGGTGGAACGAGTGTTATAGGCTTTAAAAGCTGTGACCAAGGTCGCGAAAAATTTCAAGGAAGCTCGCTCGATTTCGTGTGGTTTGACGAAGAACCGCCTAAAGATATTTACGACGAGTGCAAAATGCGTGTGCTTGATAGAAACGGCGATATTTTTGGAACAATGACTCCACTTAAGGGGCTTACGTACGTTTACGACGAGATATTTTTAAACAAGTACAACTCAAAAGAAGTCTGGTACGAGTTTATGGAATGGGGGGATAACCCGTACCTTGACGAGCGCGAAGTAAAACAGCTTTCAGAAAGTATGTCGACTGACTCGCTTGATGCAAGGCGTTACGGAAAATTCAGGGCAGAAACGGGGCTTGTTTATACCGAGTTTGACGAGACGGTACACGTAATCGAGCCGTTTACCGTTCCTAAGGAGTGGTACTCGAATTTATCAATAGACCCGGGGCTTAATAATCCACTATCCTGTCACTGGTATGCAGTTGATTTTGACGATAATATCTACGTAATTGACGAGCATTATCAAGCAGGTAATGATATCGAATATCACGCAAAGGTTATAAAAGATAAGTGCAAAAAGTGGGGGTGGCATACTGATTCTAAGGGGCGAATAAACGCGCTTATAGACTCTGCTGCAAACCAGAGAACGCTTGCATCGCTAAAATCTGTGTCAGAACTATTTTACGACCATAATATTTTGGTTAACACAAGCGTAAATAAGGACCTTTTTAGTGGAATTGCGCGCGTAAAAGAGTGCTTTAAAAAGAATAAAATATTCATTTTTAAAAATTGTGTAAATCTTATACGCGAGCTTAAAGGGTATTGGTGGGGTAAAGAAGATACGCCGATAAAACGCGACGATCACGCGCTTGACGAGTTGAGATATTTTATTATGTCAAGACCTAAAAGCGAGCCTATTAAAAAAGAGTTATCAATGATTCAGAAAGATAAAGAAAGATTGGCGAGAAGGCTTAGAAAAAACGGAGGGAGGTAATTGAAAGGAATAAGTGATGAATTGAAAAAAGTTATATTAAAAAAAGCGAAAGGGTACGCGACTAGTGAAACGGTTGAAGAATATCAGGGTGAAGAAGGTGGAATGGTTTTAACTAAGAAAAAAGTTACTAAAAAACACGTTCCACCCGACACTCAGGCAGTTAAGATTTTAATGGAGCTTGACGAAAGTGAAGATATCACAACCTTAAGCGATAGCGACCTTGAAAAAGAAAAAATCAGATTGCTAAAATTATTAAAGGAGATTGAAAATGAAAGTAACGAAAATTAGTTATCAAATAGGGTGCGACGTGCCGGGATGCAAGTGTTTAGCGACTTATTGCCTAACTTTTTCAAATAATTCGGAAAAAGTGCATATGTGCGCAGAATGTGCTAAAAGGTTAAAAAACGCACTTAAAGGAGTGTAGTTATGAAACTATTAAAGAAAGAAAATCCAAGGTATGAAGAAGAGCTTGTCAAAGAAATTAAAGACGATTTTTTGCTTCGTCAAAAAGAACGGCGCGAGCTTGAACAGCAGTGGCGATTAAACGTAAATTATCTTATGGGTAATCAGTACTGCGAAATAACGCCAAGTGGTGACGTTGATGAAGAAGAAAAGTATTATTTTTGGCAAAACAGAAACGTATACAACCACATTGCGCCAATAGTTGAGACGCGACTTGCGAAGCTGTCAAGAGTAAGACCTGTAATGAGTGTAAGAGCGCAAGGCGCAGAGGATTGCGATATAAAAACAGCGAAAATTGCGACCAACGTTCTAAATTCTTCTTATCACAGAATTTCACTTGACGGTGTTATCGCAAAAGCAACGCTTTATAGCGAAGTTTTTGGTACAAGCTTTTATAAAATCGTTTGGAACAACCAAAAGGGTAAAAACATCGGGGCACCGTACGGTGAGAGCGTTTACGAAGGGGATATAGAAGTTTTGGCTATTTCGCCGTTTGAAATTTATCCCGACTCACTCTTTAGAACGTCAATGGACGAAGTAAAGAGTATAATTCACGCTAGGGCAATGCACGTTGACGATATTGAAGATCTTTACGGCGTACGCGTAGAAGGTGGTGACGTTGACGTGTTTAAGATGGATAAAGCACAAAGCGTATTTTTTGGAAAGGCAAGGATTGCAGGTGGAATAGTTCACGACAACGCTATCGTTATCGAGCGATACGAACGACCGTCAAAAGCTTTTCCTAACGGTAGAGTTATCACTGTTGCAGGGGATAAACTTGTTGCTGTAAGCGAGCTACCGTACTTAAACGGAACAGATTTTAAACGCGATTTTCCGTTTGTTAAGCAAGACAGCATAACGCTTCCAACTTGCTTTTTCGGGGTGAGTATTATCGACAGACTTTTACCGCTTCAAAGGGCGTATAACGCGATTAAAAACAGAAAACACGAATTTATTAACCGACTTTCTATGGGTGTGGTTGCCGTTGAAGACGGCTCTATCGACACTGACGAGCTTATTGAAGAAGGGCTTTCGCCGGGAAAGGTGATAGTTTACCGTCAAGGCTCGCGACCACCTCAAATTATGAACGCAGGAAGTGTTCCACTTGATTTTACTTACGAAGAAGAAAGGCTTTCAGACGAGTTTATTTCAGTAAGTGGCGTAAGTGAAGTTTCAAGAAGCTCGGCTATTCCTGAAAATGCAACGAGTGGTGTGGCGCTTCAGGTTTTGCTTGAACAAGACGAGACAAGACTTAATTCTACGGCAGAAGAAATTAAGCGCGCTATAAAGCAGATTGCTAAGCAAATTATCAGATTGTTTAAGCAGTTTTCGACAACGACGCGAATGATGAAAATAGCAGGTGAAAGTCAAAAAGCAGAAGTTTTTTATTTCAGCTCAAGCGACTTAACGAGCGACGACGTAATTTTTGATACTGAAAATGAAATATCGGTTACGCCTGCGCAGAAAAAATCTGCAGTGCTTGAAATTTTTGCAACGGGACTGCTTAGCGGTAAAGACGGAAAAATCGACGATAGAACAAAAACCAAAATTTTAGAGATTATGGGATTTGGTAGCTTAGATAACGCAAACGACTTGACTTCACTTCAAATCTCACGTGCGCTAAAGGAAAATTTAGACGCTCAGACTAAAGAAATCAGCGTAGAAGAATTTGACGACCACGAGGTTCATATCGTCGAGCATACGCGCTATCTCTTATCTGGTGAAAAGTCTGCAGATGATGAAAAAACAAAAGGTAGACTTATCGAGCATATTCGTAAGCACAAAATGGCAAAAAGTATAGAAAATCAACCTATACAAGGGGTTACAGAGTAAAATTGTAACAAAAAATTAATTAAAAAAATCAAAAAATAAAATAAGCGGGTGGAAAATATGGATAAACTTGAAATTGAAAAAACTGAAACGACAGCGCATGCTGCAGCGGCAGAAAATTTGGATACGGGCGAAGGAAAACAGGAGTTTTCATTTAAAAAGTTTAAAGACGTTGAATCGCTCCAGAAAGCTTATAGTTCGTTAGAATCTGAATTTACCAAGCGCAGTCAGAAGCTTAAGGAACTAGAAGGGGAAAGACTGGAACTTTTATCACGGCTTGAACAAGGTAATAACAATTCGGGCGTTGAAAAAAACGGTCTTAGGGAAGAAGGCGATAAGGAATTTTATCAAAAATTCCCAAACGCAAAAACTATGCTTAAAGACTTGACGGTCGAAAACGCGCTGTCAAGCTCTGACCTTAGCGAAGCTTATATCAGGCTTTTAGAAAACGCTTTAACAAAATTAAATAAAAGTCTTAGCGATGAGAATTTTCTTATAAGTCAAATCGAAGGTACCACGATCAAAGACAGAATTATAAGGGAATATCTTTCGGATATAAAAAACTCCAACAAGGTGGCAAAGCTTATCACAAAAGAAGGCGAAGCGATACTCGTTCCGCCGAAAAAGCCAAAGTCTTTTGAAGAAGCAGGAATGCTTTCAAAGGGGCTGTTTAGTCGAGAGAGATTTGACTAAATGAATGGTTAAAGAATAAAGAATAAAAAAGGAAAAGGAGAATTGTATGCAAACTATTGCAAGTGCTGATAAAGCACTAAAAACATTATATTTAGGTGTAATCACTGAACAAATGAACAGTAACGTCAATCCGTTACTTGCAAAAATCAAACAATCAACCAGCGACGTTTGGGGTAAGGAAATTAAACGCCTTGCTCAGTACGGTCTTAACGGTGGTGTTGGCGCAGGCGCTGAAGAAGGAAATCTTCCTGTAAGCGGGGAAAACTACTACGAGCAATTTACTCTATCACTTAAGAACCTTTACGGCACTATTTCTATTTCAGATAAGGCAATTCGCGCATCTGAAAACAACGCAGGTGCATTCGTGAACTTGTTAAACGCAGAAATGGAAGGACTTATCAAGGCTGCAAGCTTCAATTTTGGCAGAATGCTTTATGGTGACGGAAGTGGTGTTTTAGCTACTGTAACTGCTATTAATAACGGCTATATCACTGTTGATAGCGTTAAAAATCTTGCCGAAGGTATGATCGTAGATTTCTACGATGACGTTGGTGGTATTGTTGATAAGGGCATTGCAAGAAGAATTTCGTCAATCGACAGAGCTAAAAAAGCAGTTTACTTTACGGGAACGGCGTTTACAACTTCAACGTTAACAACCGGTTCGATTATGACTATGCAAAACTCGCTCGGAAGAGAAATCACAGGTCTTGGAGCAATCTTTAAAGACAGTGGTTCGCTTTACGGCTTGTCAAGATCAAATCATAAGTGGCTTATCCCATATATGAAGAAGAACGTCGGCGAAATTAGCGAATCCGTTATCCAAACTGCTATTGACGAGCTTGAAGAAAGCGCAGGTAGCAAAGTAAACTTTATCGTTTGCTCGTCAGGCGTAAAACGCGCGTTTATGAATCATCTTGCAACGTATAAGAGAAACGTAGACGTAATGGATCTTCAAGGTGGATACAAAGCGTTATCTTATAACGGTATTCCTATCGTATCTGACAGATTCTGTCCAGAAGGAACGATGTACTTACTTAATACCGACGACTTTACGTTACATCAATTATGTGATTGGCGTTGGCTTGAAGGTGAAGACGGCAAGGTGTTAAAGCAAAACGCCGGAACTGCAACCTATAACGCAACCTTAGTTAAATATGCAGACCTTATCTGCGCTAAGCCTTGCGGACAAGCAATGCTTTCAGGTATTACTGAAGCGTAATTAAAGTCTTTTTTAAAAAAGCGCGTTGCAAAACTCGTTTTGCAACGCGCGAAATAAAAAGGAAGGTGAAAAAATTGAAGGTTAGAGATATTTTAAAAATTTCAGCGCTGAGTTTACAAAACGAAGAAATTTTAGCGTATCTTAACGGAAAAGCTGTTGACGAAGAAACGGAAAAGGAAGCAGATAAAATGTTTTCTTGCTACAAGCTTATAATTTCAGAGCTTTGCGAAGAATTTTTAGCTGTAAAAAAAGCGGAAACTTTTGAAACGTACGACGGGGTTATAAATTACACGAAATTTTCAAAAGTTCCACTTGAAATCAAGTCTTGCTTTGTGGGGGAAAAAGAAGTTGATTTTACCGTTACACCGCTATATTTAAAGACGGAAAGCGGTAATGTCACCGTGGTTTACGAATACTATCCGGAAATTACTTCTTTAGACGACGAATGTCCGTACACGGGAACGAAAATTAGCGAAAGAATAATCGCTATGGGCGTATCGAGAGAATACCTTTTAATTTCCGGGCTTTTTGACGAAGCAATCTCTTTTGACGAGCGTTATCAAAAAGCACTCTCTATCGTGCTTTTCCCTAAAAATCTTAAAAAGATAAAAGTAAGGGGCTGGTATTGATATGAAGGGCTTAAAAATACCGTCGTATAAAACGGGAAAGGTGTCGCTGTTTGATTTTTCAAAAGGTATGAGTGGTGAAGTTGACGGAAAGCTTGCGCGCACGTCGATTGCCGACGTAAGTTTTAATTATTCGCTCTCAACAGGTGCGCTAAAAGACGGTGTTGGCGTTAAAGAGTTTGAGTTTTTTGTTGGCGGTGAGAAAGTGCGACTTGAGTTTTTGCCTGAGATTAAGCCTATAAAATGCTACTTTTATAAGAGGTTTGACGAAAATACTCTTAAATCTGACGACAGACTTTTAGTTTATGCAAGCGATAAAAATTTTTACGAGTGTAAGCTTACGGAAAATTCTGGGAAATTTTACTTAATAGAAGGTTTAAATTTTGAAAGAGTACCGCAAGCAGTTTGCTATAAGCTAAACGGTGACGACGTGATAATTTTGTCGATTAATTCTAGTTTTAAAATTTATGACGGAAATATTGTCACCGTAGTTGAAGGCGTTCCTGATATAACGAGTATGTGTATTCACAACGAGCGACTTTTCGTAACGACGGGTGGCGAGCAGACTGAACTTTGGTTTTCTGACGACTTCAATCCGTCCGATTGGTACGTATCTTTAGACCAAGCTGGCTTTATTGATTTTCAAGACGGTCGGGGAAGGCTTTTGAAGGTGCTTAGTTTTAACAATTATTTATACGTGTTTAGAAACTACGGAATTTCAAGAATTAGCGCGTACGGCGACCAAACGGGATTTTCTGCGACAAACCTATTTTTGTCAAGTGGAAGAATTTACCCCGGCGCAATAGTCGATTGCGGAAACAGAGTAATTTATTTATCTGAAGACGGATTCTATTCGTTTGACGGTTATTCGTCACAAAGACTTTTATCCGACTACGACAAATTTCTTTTCGGCGTTGATAATTCTGACGCGGTGGGTAAATTTTACAACGGCTCGCTTTACATATCGCTAAAGATGAAAATTAACGGTAGAATTGAAAAAGTTATGCTCGTTTACACTCCGTCAAAGGGTAGTGCGTACGTTACGAAAGGTATGAAGGTGACTGATATCGAAGTGCTTTACGCAAACGATTTTTCTAAGCTTGTGTTACTTGTTGAAGGTAGTGGAAAAATCGGGGAAATAAGCGAAAAATCGACTGTCTTTAACAGAGTGCTTAGAAAGACTTGGAAAAGTCATTATTCGGATTTTGGGATTGACAAAAGAAAATCGCTTGCAAAAATAACGTTATACACAAAGCACGGTATAGAGCTTACGGTCGAGAGTGAAAATTCGAAAAAAACCGTTAAAATTGCTGGCTCAAAAAACAAACAGACGGTAAGACTTGGCGTTGTGGGATGCAGTTTCTCGTTTTCGGTAAATTCGCAAAATATCGGTGATGAAGTAAGCAAAATTGCGTTATATTTTAACTATTTTTAAGGGGGCTTATATGATGAGTGATTTTTCAAAACAGTATATAAGAGAGCTTCAAGAGCTTGTAAAAAGGGTGGAAAAGCTTGAAAATGAACGTAAAAACGTTTCTGCAAGCGAATTGATTTTTTCTTTTTCAGAAAGTGAAAGTGCGCGCTCCTTTACAAAAAGCTTGGAGTTTACGTCAAATCAAGAGCAAACTTTGAATTTTAATATTTCGGGTAAAATTTCATCAAACAGCGAAAGAGCTCAGATTATAGTGTATCTTGACGGCATAAAGCTTAGAAGCGTATATACGCAAAACGGCGAGTTTTCCTTCGTTTGTCAGAGTGCAGTTGATAAGGGCGAGCATCTATTAGAAATCAACCTATTATACTATTTGGATTTTACACTTGACTCGCTTGACGTAAGATTTGTTGGTGCTGTTTCGTATAAAAAATATAAAACCGAGCTTCAGACTTTAAATTTTAGCGACGAAAGCATTATAGTCTTTAGGTGTGACGACTTGGTAACCGTTTATTCTTACGACGGTGAAAATCTTGAAAAACAGCTTAAATTTAACGCAAAAAGCGTGGGTATTTCGGGCTATAATAACGATTTTGCAATCGCGTATTTAGACGAAGAAAAATGCTTAAGGCTTAAGATTTTTAACAGAAAATTTGAAGTTTTAAGCGAGATTTTTCTCGATAGTGACGTGGCGACGGTAACAGGCTCGAAAGCTTTTGACGGTTTTAGGTTTTACGGTATTAAGGGAAGTCGTGCTTTTATTTACGATATTGACGAAAATCTTAATTTTGTAAAATCAAGACTAAATAGCACCGTAAAAAAGGTTGAATCCTCCCCGAACGTTGAAAATGCGATTATCTTGACTGATTTTAGTGGCAACGTAAGACTTGTCATTTAAAAAATTCCCTAAAAACAAAAAATAAAAATTAATGACCTTAAAGGAGAGATGATGGCAAAATATAAACTTGAAAAGGGCGAATTCTACCACCTGATAAATGTAAATGGCACACTTGAAATTAGGTTTAGCTTAGCCAATAAAGTATATATGCAAAAGTTTACTGACGAAACGGTAACTCAAAAACAGGTAGTCGCGCTTTGCGACGAACAACTCATTCTGTTTAACGGCGATATCTTAAGTCGAAACAGAACGGAATTAACAATTAATTAAAGGAGATAATATGGCAGAAATAACCAAAAAGAAGAGTTTGGATGAACTAAAAAAAGAACTTAGCGATATTCAAGCAGAAAGCGACGCTAAAAAGCAAGCCGTTTACGATAACGAGCTAAAGCTTGAAAAAATCGAATACAACGCGCCGACCGACGATGAAATTTACAATCTCGCTAAATCTTATATCGACCAAAAATATACTTCTTTACAATCTGACGAAAAGAAGAAGGTCGAAGACAAGAAAACGAGTTTATCCGAACAAATTAAAAAAGCACAAAAAAATCATGAAGATACTCAAAAACGTCTTGACGAAAGTTATAAATCTTCTCAAAACGAGATTGAGGATCAAGCAATCAAAAGGGGGATAGGTCGATCAAGCATAGTTTTGAACGAGCTTACTGAACTTGAAAATGCTAAAAACGCTAAAAAGAGTGAAAGCGAAAAAGAGCTTTCCGACAGCGTCAACGAGCTATCAAGTCAAATCGACAAATTGTCTGAAGAGCTTAATAGCTCGCTTAAAAGCTTAGATATGCAAAAGGCGTACGAGCTTAGCGAGCGTATTGAAACCTTAAAGAACGAGCGAGATAAAAAGAATTTGGAGGTGTTAAAGTTTAACAATCAGGTGGAAGAAAAGGAAAAAGCTTTTTCTAAAAGCTTAGCAAAAAGCACGAAAGAAGAAATCGAAGATATCGAATTTTCTACCACCAAACAAAAATTGAGTGCTGTAATGGATTATTATCTTGGTTTTGAAGATCCTGAAGATGCTTTAAACGAGTTTGAAAAAGACGAAGATATGCACGACCTTTTAGGCAGTTATTATACCTACGTCTACAACGCGCTTAAGGTAAGATAATTTTTTGTATTTTTGGGCGGAACGCGCTTATGAGAAATAGGCGCGTTTTTTGCTTGCAAAAAATCTGTTTGATAAAATTTTATTTAGGTATTGACTTTTTAGTAGTCAAATGATAGAATAAAAGCATAGAATAATTAAACGATATATTATCGTTTTAATTACTGGTATAAATTTCAATTAGGGGGTATTTTTATGAAAAGAAAATTACTTTCTCTTTTGTTGGTTATCAGCGTGGTAGTTTTTGGAACTATCGGCGTAACTGCTTGCGGTAAGACCGAAGATAGTTCTACGCCAACGAGTTCCGTGACAAATAGTTCCGCGCCAACGAGTTCCGCGCCAACGAGTTCCGTTCCGAATAGTTCTGCGCCAACGAGTTCCGTTCCGCAAAAACTATCTGCTCCGACGGTAACTTTAAGCGGTAGTGTTGCTAGTTGGCAAGCAAATGTAAACGCGGATAAATTTGAAATAAGTATTGACGGAAATTTATCTTACGTTGAAAATACCGTTACGAGCAAGACTTTAACTAACGGACAATCTTTTAAAATTCGCGCAATCGGCGACGGGAATTCATTTACGACGAGCGATTGGAGTAATAGCGTAACTTACACGGCGCAAGCTTCACCGTCTGAACCGACGAAACTTGGAGCGCCAGTGGTAACTATTTCAAGCACTGGTCTAGCAAGTTGGTCAGCAGTTGCAAATGCAAGTGGATACGCGTACAAGATTAACGGCGGTGCGGAAACGCCTACGACGGCGACGAGCGTTCAACTGACTAACGGTCAAAGTATCGTTGTAAAAGCGGTAGGTGACGGAACGAATTACACCGACGGCGATTATAGCGCGTCAGTAACTTACACCGCAAGTTCTTCAACTGAAACTTCAGCGCCTACATATTTAGGAATAACTGCGTCAACCGAAATACCGACCGACGGCGACGCTCCTAGCGTGCTTTCGCTATCGTCTGTCGGTTCGTATTCTACGAGAGTTTCTTTTGAGCAATCGCTGAGAGATTACTTGGGTGACGAGAATAATTGGCTAGGTGATACAGCCCCGACTGAAAGCTCGTACGAAGCATATACTACCGCTGGCGGTACGGTTTATATTCAAATTTGGTTAAATAACCCTAACCAAAACACTATATTATCGTTAAAACTTAACGGAGTAAAATATCAAGCGGGCGGTGATTTACAGTCTTTCTTCGTTCAAAGCGGAAATTCTTATTTAAACTGCGTATACGTGGCGATAACCGTTCCGAATACTGCTTACGGCGAAATTTCGTACGAAGTTACGGAAATTGAATACGTTGAAGGATCTAACGTAAGCCAAAACGGTAAAGCGGTATTAATAGACGAAGACAACGACACGGTAAAGATAGGCGTTTCTTATGAAAATTCTTTACCTACGGCGACGGTTTCTAACCAAAGCATTACCGCAAGTTCTATATCTTTCGATATTAACGTCAGCGACCAAAGCAATCTTGTTAGCACAATCGGCGGTTGGTTGAGAGTTCTTATCTACACTCAAAATAACGAAATATTAGCGCAACAGAAGTTAAGCGTAGGAAACAACTCGGTAACTTTTGATAATTTAAGCGCAGATACTTACTACGGCATGGTGGCGTTCGTGTTAGGCGATATTCACGACGGTAACGGAATTTACGTTCACGGCGTAGCAAGTGGTGCCGGAAAAACTGAAAGCATAATAGATTGTAGCGTGCAATCTGAAATTTTAAGAAATACCAGCACCGACAAATATTATCCAAATATTAAGGTAAACGCTACTTTATCGGATAATTCGTTCGCGTTTACTAGGATAGAAGTAATAGATGCGTACGATGACGAAACGATATACACTTCAGCGTTTAACGGTTCAATCAATATAACCGAAAACGTATTAAACGACCGTCAATACCGTGTAAAAATATATTACGAAAACGCGACGAACGTCGAACAGTCTTATGAAGATTACGTTTACGTTGAAAGATTAGATTATCCGTGGATTAATGATTGCGATCTTGCTTACGGTTTGGTCGACGACGCTATTTTAGGCTTTGACTTTGGCGAAAATAAGAGTAATTTTGATAATTTAACCATTAAAATCTTTAGCGAAGACAGCGCGCAATACGTTGCAGAAGACGCAATTTATTTAATTGATAATCCTAACGCAATTCAAGATTTGCAAACGCAATTAAACGGTATGGATAGAAGTGAAGACGGATATTTTGAACTTGGTCTGAGAATACAAAGATTAGAACGAGTTCAACAGACCGTAGAAAGCTATTACAGTTCAATGACTAAACAAGATTGGGAAACTGAACTTGCAAAGGGTGCTTACGTTTACGAGTTAGTATACGGTCAAGACGACGCGTTCTTTAAGGGTGCTGGCGATAAATATTACGCAGTTTTAGACGGTTATCAATCTAAACGCGTAAACGATTCTTCGTGGCAATATATCGTTACTGCCGACTTTGATATGAACGACGGTCAGGATATAGAAGAAGACAGAACGATTGTTGAAGGTTACTTTAATATTGAACCTGCGACTTCTGAAAACGATTATTTGTTCGTCGCGTCTGACGAAGATTATAACGAATTGTTTACGGTAGATGAAAATAACGTCTTATATCTTGAAGTAATGTCTAGAGACAGCGAAGGCAACGAAAGTTATAGAAACTTGGGATACGTAAATCAAATAGTTTTAGCAGAAGGTTACGAAATTAAGCAAGTATTGTGGACTCAGAACGAACCAAACAACGATATCGACGAAAGCGCTTGGCTTGCAAGCATTAAGCAAGCGTTGTTAAACGGCGACGACGTTGATTCGGTGGTATTCCCACTTGGTAATTTAGAACCGATAACCTTCGATTTAGACGATATTGAAACAGATTTGGTTGGCTACTATGATATACGCTTTACTTACAAGATGTACGGTAAAGAATATACTCAGGACCATCCGTTCGATTGGTCGGGAAGCACGGTTACTTATACGCTCGTAGGAAAACTTCCAACGCCATCTGTGAATATAGTCACTACCCCAACTGATGATTACGGTCGTTTCGAAATAGAATATCCAGAGTCGATAGGATATTGGGACGAGTACGTTTACGAAATCAGAGACGCTGACGAGCAACTTGTGGGAACTTATACACAAAGCGATTATCATAGTAGAATGCTATCAGCGAACTATTCTATAAGAGTTATGTTAAAAGCCGTATCGCACGTTGAAGTTTATCTAGACAGTGATTGGAGTGAATGGTTCGTTTGTACGCCGGCTACTTGCGATATTCCGTCGAACTTATCTACGAATTATAACGAATACGGTGTAACGGTTGAGTGGTCGTCGGTTGCCGGTGCTGAAAAGTACGTTTACGTAATAAATGACGGTGAAGAACAAGAGACTTACGAAACGGGCGTTTCAGGACTAAAGAACGGCGATACGTTTAAAGTTAAAGCACTTCCTTTAAGCGGTAGCGAGTTCATTGCGTCTGAATATTCGGAAGTTTTGACTGTCGTAGACGATAGAACGATGCTTGACACTCCTATAGTTACTTTCGACAGCGAATACCACTTGTTAGAGTGGCAAGCCGTAGATAACGTTGCGTATTACAACGTATATAACGCTGAAACGGGCGAAATTCGTTACAGCCAAATTACGGAAACTTCTTGCAGTATTCAAATCGGAAGCGTCTATATAGTTAAAGCGATTCCGAGCGATTGTGAAAATTACGCTCCAAGTGAATCTCAACCGATAGACACGACTATCAAACTCAACGCACCTGAAATTACTATTTCAGAAATGGGCGAAGTTGAATTTTCGACTTATAAGGTAGGCGGAAGAGTAATTTACACTTACGTTATTAACGACGGCGAAGAACAGACAACGAACAAATCAAGTGGTCAAATTACTTTAAACGTAGGGGATACTATTAAGGTAAAAGTTTCATTTACAAACTATGAAGATAGCGACTGGAGTGAAAAGACTTATACGGCAACTAATTAAACGCTAAAAAGGTGGCGGTGAACGAAAATCGTTCACCGCCTTCGTTTGGTTCAATTTTAGTTAAAAAACGCGCCTATATGACGGGTAGGCGCGTTTTTTGCTTGCAAAATAGTTTTAAATATAGTATAATATTTAAAAAACATTCGCGGTGGTAATTTATGTATATTAAAAACACTTTACGCCTGTTTATGAACAATATAAATCTTGGCTTTAAAGCAATGCTTTACAGGCTTATAATAATGATTGTAGGCTTAATTTCAGCGTACTATATAGCATATTTTGGAATTTCAGTAATTTCAAAAAGTGCAGAAATAAGTAAAGTTATTCAAGACTTAAAAAGCTTGTGGCTTATGTTTTTAGGACACGAAGATATCGTGGTTGACTTGCAAGCAAGCTTTACTGCGCTTTTATCGCTAGTCAGGGCAAATCTTGCAAGAATTATCGGTTCGCTCAGCGCAGTTATCGTCGTATTGTTTATAATGGACTATCTTTTAGGGCTTTGCAGCTTCACACTCGGCGCGATGGTTAATACTTATATGACGTCGCTTACAAAAACTTATTTTATTCAAACCTTTGTTGCAAACCTTAAAAAAGCACTCGTTTTTGAACTTGTTTATTCACTTGTAAAGTGTTTTGCGCTTTTATTATCGTTTGCGATTGCAGGTTGCTTTGCAATCTTTGCTTACAGGGCGCTAAGTTTTATGTCAATACTTATCGGACTATGGCTATTAATTTGTTTAATCGCTGTGTTTTTATCGTTTACGGCAACGTGGCGAATAAAAGTTATAGAAGGTGCAAAAATCAGCACTGCTATTAAAAATTCGAACATAACTAAACAAACTTTCTTCCCGATTTTTGCGACCTATATTTTGGTAATCGTGCTTATTTTCTACGTCAACGTTTCTATGTTCTTAGTAACGCTCGGCGCAGGAATAATGGTGACCGTTCCAATGTCTTATTTACTGCTTTTATGCTTGCAAAACGTAATCGAGTTTACGTTAACCGGAAGAAAATATTATATTGACTACGACAATATAGTAGTTCCAAAAGAACTTCGTGGCGAAGAAGAAAAATTATTGAGCGAAGAAGTTGATATTTAGTAAATGATGTGCAAAATAAATTTTGCATGATGCCTAACTTGTCAGTTAGCATGAAGTGCAATCCTACTTTTTGCGTACGGATTGCATGATGCACAAGTTGCAAGCAACTTGCATTGTGGTCGTGAATGCTTGCGCATTCCGTGATTAACATATAATATTAATCTCGGACTGAAATTTTTTATAATAAGACGGCGTTTTTTGAAAAACGCTCGACCTTTATGCAAGTTAAAAACTTGCTATCGAGTTGCGTAAGCAACATATCGAGCGAAACGCAAGTTTCGCATATCGAGTAGCTGTAGGCTACATATCGAGCAACCTTCGGTTGCATATCTAGCGCCATTTATGGCGCATAAATTAGGAGAAAAACAATGCCTATCCTTTACTTAGTTGGCGACTCTACCGTCTGTAATTACGATTTATCAATAGAAGATAGAAACTTTTTGTATCCGAGAAACGGCTACGGTATGTGGCTTAATACTTACTTTAAAGGCTCGGTTTATATCAAAAACCTTGCGCTTGGCGGAAGAAGCTCGAAAAGCTTTTTAAAAGAAGAAAACTATAAATATCTTTGCGAAAACTTAACTTCTGGCGATTATTTAATGATTGCCTTTTCGCATAACGACGAAAAATATTTAGACGAAGCGCGTTTTACTTACGGAAACGGTGATATAAACGACGATTGCTCGTTTAAGTACCATTTATATAATTACTATATAAAGTTAGCGCTTGATAGGGGTGCAACGCCAATTCTTTGTACGCCTATCGTCAGAAGATGCGACAAAAACGAATATCAAGGCGACAGAGTGCACGTTTTAGGAAAAGTCGTATCAAGTGGTAAAGAATACGGTGAAAGCGACTATCCTAACGCTATAAGAGAGCTTGCAAAAGAGTTTGAAATTACGCTTATTGATATGACTGCGCTGACTTTAACTTTATGCAAAAACGCAGGGGCAAAAAAGACTATCGAACTTTTTGCAACCACTTCAAAAAACGCCGTAGATATTGACAATACACATCTTAACAGTTTTGGTGCAAAAGTTTATGCTCGCGTTTGGTGCGACGCTTTAAAACAGACTGATTGCGAGTTAAAGAACTATCTTTCTGACAATTCTTACAATCCAAAACTAAGCGACAGATTTGAAAACGCATGGCGTAACTAAGTTTGCCTTTTAGGCAAGTGAAGTTATCTGCGATAGTGAAGTTCACTATGTGAGTGAAGTTTCGCCTTGTGGCGAAGTTTAAGGCAAACTTAACTTCACTTGTGTAGGACACAAACTTCACTGTGAGTTTATACGAGCAACTTCACTGTGCGAAGCGCAACTTCACCAACAAAAAAATAAAAACCATCGTGTAGCGTATACCGACGATGGTTTTTTTGATTTGCAATAAAACTATTTTTTGTATTTTCATACGTATTAGTTTTTGTTTTCCTGTTTTTTCTTGTACGCAATTAAAGCGCAAGCAAGTTGGTCTGGACAAGACGTGTTTCCTTTACACTTAATACCTTGTAAAAGTGAAATAACTTCATCGATATTTTTACCTTCAACGAGTCTTGAAACGCCTTGTAAATTTCCACTGCAGCCACCGATAAATTTAACGTTTGTAACGCGCATATCGTCGGTTACGTCAAATAAAATTTGTCTTGAACAAGTTCCTTTGTTAATGTAAGTTTGCATAAAAGTAATCTCCTTAATCTACTAATGTTTCGTATATAGTGGTATAGGCGGTTTCCGCTTTATCAGGCCACTTTTTGTAAATATTATTTGCTATTTGTTTGTTTGGGACGACGAATTTTAGTTCAAGTTGAACACCTGTCTGTTCCAAAATTCTAAGAAGTACCGTATAAGTTCGGTCCTTATTCATAAAGTAGTCGGCAACGAATTCCTGCTTTTTTCGATATCTCGTTCGGTTGGCTTTTACGAACTGAGAAATTTTTTCACGGGTTGACGACGGGATATTTACGAAAAAGTCTGCAAGACAAACTCTGCCGTCTGCCGTTATCGAGTAAAGTGGGTTATTAGTGTCGGTTATTTTACAAATGAATGAAGTTTCTAAAAGCTGAGAAATAGTCGGGTTGCAATCCATAGGGCTTATCCAGTCGTTTGCCGAGCAACACATCTCAAAAATCGTACTTTCCGATATAGGCACTTCCATCTTGTCGAATACGAACAAAAGTATTAACTTGTTAAGTAAGGCATCGCCCTTTATCGGCATAGTAACACTCCGCTTGCACTAAAATTTTAGTGCTATTGGTTTAAATTGCTTAATTTTATTAAAAAATTTAATAAAGTATATAAATTATAAACAAATTTTTTATAAAAAGTCAATAGTTTTGTTAAATTAAATTGAAAAACAGAATAAATTGTGTTATAATAGGTATGCGTACCACAATAGGTCGTGGTGGGTGAAAATCTTTTTTGGGGCAGAAGGATAAAATGTTATCGAGAGAGCAATCGGTTGCTAACTTTACTAAAAATATTGACGAGCTTATTGGCTCGAACTATATCTTGGCAGCTAAAAAGATATCCGTACTTTTAAAAGGTATATCGTCATCAAAAATGTTTTTTGAGCTTTTTGAGCATTGCACAAGTGGATTTAACTATCAAGACGTAAAACGCCGTGCAATCTTAAAGGGCGCATCGTACGGTGGCGGTAGGTTTGTTATGCCTAAAGACAGTCGCTCGATAATTGCTTTCGTGTTCCTGCTTTTGTACGAGATCGACTCACAAGAGATGCAGCTTTTAGATCTTTTAGAAAAGTGTTTCTTTGAAGGTGGTTATAACGAAAGCTTTCATCGCTTTGCTAAAGAAGTGCTCGTTCCTTTTAAGACGGAAGTGCTTTTAACCGTTTCAAAAATTCTTGGCTCGACCAAGTACGATATGCAGGTTGTAGAAGTTAAAAAAGCCGAAAAACCCGTTTTAACTGACGACGAGTCAGCGCAAATTAAAAAACTGCTAAACGAAAGCAAAGCAATCATTTTGCAGTATAAAATGGAAAGCAAGTTAAAAGCAGAGCTTCTAACTTTATACGACGATTTTACTAACGCCCTTTACGGAACTAGTAGTGAAAGACTGAAAATTTCTTTCTTAGGCTATAAGTATTCAACGCTTTACCACAGAAAGCTCGACGTGTCGGTTGGGGAGATTGAAAAGCTTTTGACAAGCTACGGTATTTTAGATGAATATGACTGAGAAAACCTTGTCGTCAAAGACGGTGTACGACGGTAAAATTATTAAGGTCGAGCTTGACGAAGTCGAGCTTTTAGACGGCTCGAAATCTTTTCGCGAAGAAGTAAAGCATTCAGGTGGAGCATGCGTTTTTTGCGCCCACAACGGAAAAATCCCACTCGTTTCCCAATTTCGCTACGCTTACAAAAAAGAAGTTTGGGAAATTCCTGCTGGCAAACTTGAAAAGGGTGAAGACCCAAAAGCTTGCGCCCGTCGTGAACTTATTGAAGAAGTTGGGCTTGAGAGTGAAAATTTAACTTTAATTTCAAAGCTTTATCCGTCACCGGGGTACACTAACGAAATAATTTATATCTATTTTGCCGATAATTGTAAGTATATCGGACAAAAGCTTGATAGTGGCGAATTTTTAAAAGTAGAGTATTTTACGATATCCGAGCTTTTAGAAATGGCAAAGTCAGGTGAGATTTGCGATGCTAAAACTTTAGTTGCGATTTACGCTTATGCAAATTCTTTAAAGAACTAATCTAGTAGCGAAGAAGGCTGAAGTTTCGATTATAAAACCGAAGTTTTGCGAAAAGCAAGTTATTACGATATATGCGTTTACAACTATCAAAACAGGCATTATAACCATTAAGAACAGACTTTGAAGTCTAAATTTAAAAATAAACATAGAAACGTATATAGCTAACGCACCTCCAAGTAGTCCTGCAATAAACAGCTTACCGTCTTTTACGGCGCATTCGTTCCCTTCATCAAAGCTTATCTTTTGCGAGCGTAAAAGTATGAAAGAATATACGTTTATTGCTATTAAATATACGACTAATATAATTCTTACAAATGCTAACATACGAAAAGTATGTGTAAAATAAAATAAAAAATTTAAGGGAAAACGAAAAACTTATGAAATGTAGTTATTGCGGTTTTAAAGAAAGTAAGGTAATAGACTCGCGAGCAACTGAAGATGGCGAAACCATTAGAAGAAGGCGTGAGTGTATGCAGTGTGGAAAGCGTTTCACTACTTACGAAACGATAGAACTTACTCCGATTTTAGTCGTTAAATCAAACGGAACTCGGCAAGCTTTTGACGAGAGTAAAATTAAGTCGGGTATCGTTAAAGCGTGCGAAAAAAGACCTGTTCCTATGTATAAAATCGACAAGATTGTAGACGACATCAAAAAGCAAATTTACAACTCTATGGAGCAAGAAGTTTCGTCTAAGAAAATTGGCGAAATGGTAATGACTGCGCTTATGGACCTTGACGAGGTTGCATACGTTCGTTTTGCGTCGGTTTACCGTTCGTTTAAAGACGTTTCTAGCTTTATGAAAGAACTTGAAATGCTTACGAAAAAGGCAAAAAACAATTAAAATAGGTGAAAAAATGAAAAAAATTACTAAAATATTTGCGCTAATTTTGTCAATAGTTTTTCTTTTAGCGTTTTCAGCTTGTAATAAAACGAACGAAAATTCGTACAAAGGCTGGGAAATTATTGAAGAGAGAATTAACGGCGTTGGCGATCAACTTGAGCATTATGCAGTTTTCAGAATTACAACGTCTGATAGCAACCGTAAATTAAAAGATTTATGGATAAATGCAAGTGGGTTAACAGATAAAAGCGTTACCTTTGAGTTTGCGTTTTCTAACTCTAGCTCACTTTCAAGCCCACTTGAAAAATCTGGCGAGGTAACTAAAGAGCAGGTTAAAGAAAACGACGGCTGGGTAAAGGTGTTAGACGGTGAAACGGAAATCGAATATTCGTATATCGAAGTTTACGTAACTCAAAATATGAATTTTAACGAAATGGTGCTAGTTTCAACGACTGGTAAAAAGTTGAATTTAACGTTAATTGAAACGGGCGCTCGTCCAAGCCGTGGTTCAAATTCGTTTAAGTATAAATATACACAAAACGAACTTGAGGCAAAACTTGAAGAAGGCGAAATGACTACTTCTAGCTTAAATCTTATTGACGAGCAAAGTAGACTTGTTTTAGATTAATTAAAAATCGGGGGATAAAAAAATGAAGAAATTAACGAAAACACTTTTTGCGCTAATGCTTGCTTGTGTAGCACTATTTACGGTTTCTGCATGTACAAGCGAAAAGATTTTTGAAGTTGAAGGCTTGATGGTTTGTTTAGACACAACCTTTGAAGTCGTTGAAGGTCCAAATACAGTAAATATCGTTAGCGATCACGTTCAATTTGTTGCAATTAAAGAAGTGTACGATATTTTGTCAGAAGAGGTAAATCAATTTGCAGGTTCGTCAGAATATGCTGACGCAATAATCGCGCAAAACGGTTATAAAGCAGTACCAAAGGTGGTTAACGGCACTGCCCATTTCGAGTTCGACGACGACAATTATTATAACTATTTCGTAATTTTACGAAGCACCGACGCTTTCTGGACTTGTCAATTTAGATGTTCTTTGTCAGAAAAAGACAAGTACGCCTCTAAAATTAGCGAGTGGGCAGCTATGATTATTGCTTAATAATTTAAATGCGTGTAACGGCGCAATTTATAAAAATCTATATTGAATTTATTTAAATAATTACCGCTTGCGGACTTTCCGCAAGCGGTTTTTTATGCAATAAACAGCATAAAACTTAAGGCGTATAAATATATTTATTTTAGAATAAAAAAAATCGTAATAATCGGTGGCAAATGTATCATAATATCAGCACGGAAAACACGTTAAAAAAATTAGGCGTAAACAAAAATATCGGTTTAAAGAGCGTACAAGTATTAGAAAGTAGAAAAAAGTATGGCAAAAACGAAGTCAGTAAAAAGAAGCAAAAATCGCTTATAAAGCGCATAATCGACGCGCTTTTAGAGCCTATGATGATAATTTTACTTATTGCCGCAATGATAACTTTTGGGGTGAATTTAGGTAAAGCAATTTCCGGCGTAGGTGGTAATTTTTACGAGTGTTTAGGCATTTTTATCGCAATTTTCATATCCGTAAGCTTAACTGTAATAATGGAAGGGCGTTCAAAGCGCGCGTTTGAAATGCTAAGTAAAATGTCAGATACGTCACTTGTAAAGGTATTGCGCGACGGCGAGTTTACCGTGATTGATAAGTCCGAGCTTGTCGTTGGTGATATTTTGATAATTGAAGCAGGCGATAAAATCTCGGCTGACGCTAGGCTTATTTCAACTAATTACCTGAAGATTGACGAATCGACTTTAACGGGCGAAAGTAACACCGTTAATAAAAACGAAAATAAAATTCTTAAAGAAAACATAGCTTTAGCAGAGCGTGAAAACTGTGTTTATTCTGGAACTTACGTCGCTAGTGGCGACGGACTTTGCGTGGTAACGGCAGTTGGCGACAACGCAGAAATTGGCAAAATCGCAAGTCATTTATTGGCACAAGAAAGCATTTCTGCACCGCTTGAACAAAAGCTTGCAAGGCTTGGAAAAGTAATCTCTATAATCGGCGCAATAAGTGCGGCGTTTGTCTTTATTTTATCATTTATAAGATTGCTCGTTTTAGATAATGTAAGCTTCTTTTCCGTACAAGATATTTTTATCGAGTCGATCGTTTTAATCGTTGCAGCCGTTCCTGAAGGTTTGCCGTCAACAGTTGCAATTTCATTATCTTTGAACGTTATAAAGTTAGCAAAATCAAACGCGCTAATTAAAAAACTCGTCGCAACTGAAACGATAGGCGCTGTAAGCGTTATTTGCACGGATAAAACAGGCACTTTGACAGAGAATAAAATGACTGTCAGCGCGCTTTACAGTAACGGCGCGAAACTATTGGATGCCGAGTTTACTAACGAATTTATAAACCTTAACTGCGCTATAAATTCGACAGCAGAAATTATAAACGGAAAAGAGCAGGGTTCAAAGACCGAAACGGCGCTACTTTCAGCCCTTAAAAAATCTAAAATAAATTACTCGAAATTAAGAAAACAATACGTAGTATTGTCTAAAATTCCGTTCTCGTCTGAAAAGAAGTTTATGCAGACGGAAATAAGCCACCCGCTAGGCAATATAATTTTAACGAAAGGTGCGCCTGAATACATACTGAAAAACGCAAAGCTTAGCGAAGAAAAAAGACGGCTTATCGAGCACGAAATTGAAATGCACCAGATAGAGTCTAAGCGCGTTATTGCCTTTTCTCACACCCTAAACGGGGTGACGGTTTTTGACGGCTATTGCGTGCTTGAGGATAATTTAAGACCTGACGTTGAAAGGTCGGTTAAGGCTTGTGCTTTAGCAGGGGTTAAAGTCAAAATTTTAACGGGCGACAACCTTAGCACTGCGAAAAGTATTGCAAACAAATTGCAAATTGGCGACGGTTACGGAAAAACCGTAACGGGCGACGAGATTGAAAATATGTCAATAGACGAACTTGCTAAAATCATTGACGGTATCTCAGTAGTTGCAAGAAGTACGCCAAGCGTAAAATTAAAAATTGTAAAAGCGTTGCAAAAACGGGGTGAAGTCGTTGCCGTCACGGGTGACGGCGTAAACGACGCGCCTGCCATAAAGAATGCAGACGTCGGAATTTCTATGGGTGACGGCGCAGACGTAACGAAAGAATCTGCCGATTTAATTTTGCTTGACAACGGGTTTTCAACGATACTACAAGCAATCAAGTTCGGTCGAAATATTTATAGAAATTTTCAGCGTTTTATAACCTTTCAACTGACTGTAAACTTGTCGAGTATGTGCATCATTATCGCGTTTTTAATACTCGGTATGGAAAGTCCGTTTTCAAGCACGTGTCTGCTTTGGCTAAACGTAATAATGGACGGACCACTTGCTTTGTCGCTTGGCTTAGAGAGTGCATCAGATGACGTTTTAACCCAAAAACCGGTCAGTCGTAACGCAAATATTTTAAGCGCAAAAACCTTTTTGCAAATTGCAATAAGGGGCGCGTTGATTGCATTTATCGTAACGCTACAAGAAATTTTCAACTTCTTAGGTTGCGATTTAACGCAAAAGCATACGGTAACTTTTGCGACTTTCGTCATTTTTCAACTGTTTAATGCAATAAATTGCAGGGAAATACACGCAAAATCGTCATTAAAAGGGCTTTTTACCAATAAATTACTTGTGGTGTGTAGCGTTTTAACTTTTATTTTGCAAATAATAATCACTGAATGCTTTACGGGCTTTTTCGATACCGTACCCTTAAATTTAGTGTTGTGGTGCAAAATAACGCTTTTAGGCTCGTTAATAGTAGCTTTTTCAGAACTGTATAAGCTTTGCTATCGAAAACTTAGTAAAAAATTCTCAAAACGTAGTTATTAAAATATGGAACAGACTTTACTTTTTGCCGACTTAGAAAGCAATGAAACAAATATAGATTACATTAAAAACTGCATATCTGACACCGTCAACAAGCTTGGTGGAAAGCTTAATAAAGACTTATCCAGAAAACGGGCAGAGCTAACCTTAACTTTAGACGACGCGTCGTTAAAATTTATAATCCCACCACTTGAAGATAAGGTTGCCGACGTTATTGCAGTGAATTATAAATACAACTTTTTCAAAAGCTTTTTGCGAACTAAAGGGCTTGACGAGCTTGAATACGAACTATTACTTTGCGCTTTAATTTCTGCCGACATTGACGAAGATAAGCGATATATTCGCGCAAAAATCAGAAAAAGTACTACTTATTCTATCGACGGAATTTATAACTTTACTTTAAAGCCCTTAAAGGAAAAGTGGCGCGAAGTCGTAAGTTTTATCCCAAGCTATTTTTCGTACGAAGAACTTAAAGAGTTCGTCAATTATCTTGTCAAAGAAAAGACGGGTAGGCGCGTTTTCGTTGACGGTGACAAAGTTTACGATCGCCGTTTTTCTAGGCTAAACCGAGTAAGACTTACCGATTTTAATAAAGCTTGTGTTTTAAGAGAAGTCATTTTATCAAACTCTGGCGAAGTAGAACTGCTAACAAAGCAATCTCAAAAAGAAGAGATTTATCTAAAAGATTTTTTTGGCGACAAAATATTTTTCCGAAAAAGCTATTTTGAAGAATAAAAATTGATGAATTGCAAAACTAAATTTTGCATAAATTGACGGCGAGCCGTCATAAATTGAACGCCACTTGCGTTCATAAATTGCAACCGATGGTTGCATATAAGTCGAGAACGCTTTGCGTTCCGAACAAAATTATATTATATAATTATTTAATCCGCTATGCAAAAACTTGCTTTTTGCAATTTATGAAAGTTGCAAACTTTCAATTTATGCGCCTAAAGCGCAATTTATGAAAACGCCAGTTTTCAATTTATCTTTCAATAAATAGTTTTATTTTTTAATAAAATTACATTAAATTGCTAATTTCACTTGACAAATTTTTTACTTGTTATATAATAGGTTTACAAACTTAATTTTTGCGTAGAAAAAAGACAAGTAGCGTTGAATACTACACCCAGAGAGAGTCGCCGTTTGGCTGGAAGCGACTTGTGCAAGGTCAATTTGTGAAACCACTTTTAGAGCAAAATGCAAGCGCATGCAAATTGCGCAAATTAAGGCAAGGTATATTTTTACTTTGTGAATTAAGGTGGAACCGCGATGATAAAATCGTCCTTATTTTAAGGACGATTTTTATAATGAAATGAAAAGCTTAAGACTTTTCGTGAAATTGCTCCTTGTCGGTCGCAGTGAAATTTTTGCTTACTTTACGCGTAAGCAAAAGTGAAATTCAACTTTCTTCAAAAGTTGAGTTGTGGTCGTGAACGCTTATGCGTTCCGTGATTAACATATAATTTTTTCTAATGACTGAAAATTATATAATTTGCTGGCAGTTTTTAGCAAAAAACTGCGCGACCTTTATGCAAGTTAAACTTGCTATCGAGCGAAATTTATTTCGCATATCGAGCAACCTTTAGGTTGCATATCGAGTTGCGCAAGCAACATATCGCGCAAAACGGTGTTTTGCAAATCATGAAAACCATTGGTTTTCAAATCATTAAAAGAAGGTGTTTGTATGATTATCACACTAAAAAATGGAACTAAAGAATTTGAAAATGCGTTAACTTTAACTGAAATTGCAAAATCAATTTCAGAAGGTTTAGCGCGCGAAGCAGTCGTTGCTAAGGTTGACGGCGAACTTACCGATATGACAACGGTTATTGATAAAGATGCAGAAGTAACTTTTTACACTTTAAAAGACGAAGAAGGTTTAGACGTTTACCGTCACACCTGCGCACACGTTTTAGCGCAAGCGGTAAAAACTATTTATCCAACCTGCAAGCTTGCAATCGGACCGACTATTGAAAACGGCTTTTATTACGACTTCGATTTTACTACGCCTATATCGCAGGCAGATTTTTCTAAAATCGAAGAAGAAATGAAGAAAATTATAAAAAGCGATTTACCTATCACGAAGATGGAAGTTTCAAGATCAGAAGCTTTAAAGATTATGAAAAGCTTTAGCGAAACCTACAAGGTTATGCTTATTGAAGACCTTCCAAAAGATGCGAAAATCACTTTATACAAGCAAGGTGCGTTCGTAGAACTTTGTCGTGGACCACACCTTCCTTCAACAGGAAAAATCAAGGCGTTCAAACTTCTTAACTTAGCAGGGGCTTACTGGCGCGGTAGCGAAAAGAACAAGATGCTAACTAGAATTTACGCAACTGCTTTTGAGAAAAAGAGTCAACTTGACGAATACATTTTAAAGCTTGAAGAAGCAAAGAACAGCGACCACAACAAAATCGGTAGAGAGCTTGGCTATTTCTTAACTAGCGACGTTATCGGTCAAGGTTTACCGCTACTGTCTTCTAAAGGCGCAAAAGTAATGCAAACTATGATTCGCTTTGTCGAAGACGAAGAAGAAAGACGCGGTTTCGAGCCAACTCGTACGCCTTGCATGGCAAAAAGCGACCTATACAAAATTTCTGGACACTGGGATCACTACCGTGATAAAATGTTCATAATAGGCGACGAAAATGCAGAAGGCGAAGTTTTAGCAATGCGCCCAATGACTTGTCCGTTCCAATACCAGATTTATAAAAACGGCTTAAAATCTTACAGAGATTTACCGGTAAGATTTTCCGAAACTGCAACGCTTTTTAGAAAAGAAGCGTCGGGCGAAATGCACGGTCTTATCCGCGTTCGTCAATTTACTCTAAGCGACGGACACATTATCTGTACGCCAGAACAAATCGAGTCTGAATTCAGAAAATGTCTTGATTTATCTTTATATTTCTTAAAGTGCTTAGGTATGGAAAACGACGTAACTTACCGTTTCTCTAAACGTGGTCAAGGAAAAGATAAGTATATCGACAACGACAAGGCTTGGGAAGATACAGAGCGTTTAATGAAAGAAATTTTAGACCATATCGGAATCGACTACGTCGAGGCTGACGACGAAGCGGCTTTCTACGGACCTAAGCTTGACGTTCAAATCAAGAACGTTTACGGAAAAGAAGATACGTTAATTACTATCCAACTCGACTTTGCAGCAGGCACAAGCTTTGATATGACTTATATCGACGCAAACGGCGAAAAGCAAACGCCTTTCGTTATTCACCGTAGCTCAATCGGTTGTTACGAGCGCGTATTTGCAATGCTTATCGAGAAATATAAAGGCGCGTTCCCAACTTGGCTTGCACCGGTTCAAGTTAAAATTTTACCTGTTACCGACCGTGCGATTGAATATACTAAGTCACTCGTTGAAAAAATGCAGGATGCGCGCGTACGCGTAACTGCGGACTACCGCTCTGAAAAAATCGGTAAAAAGATAAGAGAAGCGCAACTTGAAAAAGTTCCTTATATGCTAATTATAGGTGATAAAGAAGTCGAAGACGGCAATATCGTTTCAGTTCGCTCTCGTCGCGAAGGCGATTTAGGACAAATGGCGATTGACGAATTTATCGCAAAAGTAGTCAAAGAAGACAAAGAAAAAATCGTTTACAAAAACTAACGCAATAATAGCACTCAGCCTTCACCTTGAGGGGAAGGTGTCACTTTAGTGACGGATGAGGTGTAAAAAGAGTGAAATGAAGACTTTCGTCTTCGTGAAATTGCGACTTGCCAGTCGCAGTGAAATTTTTGCTTACTTTTTGCGTAAGCAAAAGTGAAATTCAACCTTTTTACAAAAGTTGAGTTAATGTCGCGCAGATTTTTTCTCTGAAAAAATTGCCAGCATAACTGATTTTTTTCTAATGACTGAAATTATTGTATAATTTGACGGCGTTTTGAAAAAAACGCACGACCTATATGCAAGTTGGAAACTTGCTATCGAGCGAAATTTATTTCGCATATCGAGTTGCGAAGCAATATATCGAGCAAAGCAACGCTTTGCATATCGAGTAGCCGAACAGGCTACTTTTTGCGCAAAACTTGTTTTGCAAAAAAATAAAAAGGCTTGAAAAACGCTTGACAAATAAATTTATCGGTGTTATAGTGATTAGGCTTGAAGCAGAAGTTAGCCCTTCTCGCCACCAGATAAATTTAAGTGGCAAATAGGTTTTTACGGCAAAACCGATTATTAATCGAATTTTATTCGTGGGCTAATAATGTTTTTAGCCCACGATATTTTTTTCATAGGACGGTAACTAACCATTAAAGAACAACATCAAATCAACGAAATGATAAGAGATAACGAAATCCGCGTAATCGGATCTGACGGTGCTCAACTTGGAATAATGAGTGCAAAAGAAGCGTTAAATTTAGCAATTCAAGAAGATTTGGACCTTGTAAAAATTTCGCCTAACGCAAATCCGCCGGTATGTAAGATTATGGACTACGGCAAATACCGCTTTGAGATTTTGAAAAAGCAAAAAGAAGCGAAGAAAAATCAGAAGACGGTAGAACTTAAAGAGATTTGGCTTTCAATGACCATTGACGTAGGCGACCTTAACGTAAAAGCTAAGCAAGCGCAAAAATTTATTGCTCAAGGCAATAAAATCAAAGTATCTATCCGCATGCGCGGTAGACAAAACGCACACTCTGCGCTCGGCGTACAAGTTATGGAAAAGTTCTTTGAACTTGTAAAAGACGTTGCCGTTATGGAAAAGAAACCGCTTTTAGAAGGTAGAAATATCCTTATGATACTTGCACCTTTAAAAGAAGCAAAAAAATAATTTGAGATAAAAATAAAAAATAATATAATCAATTCGGAGGAACTAATTATGCCTAAAATGAAAACCCACAGTGGTTCTAAAAAGCGTTTCAGACTTACTGCAACCGGCAAGGTAAAAAGAAGTCATGAAGGACACAACCACATTTTAAGTAAAAAAGACACTAAGAGAAAGAGAAGACTTCGTCAAGGCGCTCTCGTATCAACGACACAAGAAAAGACTGTAAGAAATCTTATTCCTTACAAAGATTAATCAAGGGGGACTTAGAAAATGCGTATTAAAAGAGCAGTAAACGGCGTTAAAAAACGCAGAAAGATATTAAAACTTGCTAAAGGTTACTTTGGCGCAAAGAGCAAACTTTACAGAGTAGCTCGTCAAGCAGTTATGAAATCACTTTCTTACGCATACGTAGGAAGAAAGGCTAAAAAGCGCGATTTCAGAAAATTATGGATTGCAAGAATTAACGCAGGATGCCGTCTTAACGGTCTTTCTTACAGCCAATTCATGCACGGCTTAAAGCTTTGCGAAATCACTTTAAACAGAAAGGTTTTAGCTGATATGGCTGTTAACGACGCTCAAGGCTTTAGCGCACTTTGCGAACAAGCTAAGGCTAAGCTTGCTTAATTTTAATTATTTTCTTGCGGTTTTTTCGAAAACCGCAAGATTTTATATGGCTGTAACGAATATTGTTGCAGTCTTAATTTTTAATTATGGTTATAAATTCTCGCAAAAACGAACGCATTAAATTTTTCGCGTCTTTAAAGCAAAAGAAGAACCGTAAAGAATACGGTTTATATCTTGTCGAAGGCGTAAAGATGGTGCGCGAACTTATAAAATACAACCAAAATATTCAAGCCGTAATAGGCGTAAGTGGGATTATCGACGAATTTAGGGGATACGACTTTGAAATTATCGAAGTTACCGACTCCGTTTTAGAAACCGTTTGCGACACCGTAACTCCGCAAGGCGTGGTGGCGGTTGTAAAAATTCCCGAAAGAACTTTTACGGAAATCACTAATACTTGCGTTTGCCTTGACGGGGTACAGGACGCAGGTAATTTAGGCACGATTTTAAGAATAATGACGGCGGTCGGCGTTAAAGATTTATATCTTATCGACTCGGTTGATGCGTATCTTCCGAAAACCGTTCGCTCGTCAATGAGTGGTATTTTTTGCGTTAATATTTACGAAACGACTTTTGAAGAATTTAAAGAAAAACTCAAAATTCCGCTAGTAATTGCCGATATGGACGGAGAGAGTGTTTTTGAGTTTAATTCTGATGGCGCTTTTTGTCTGCTTTTAGGCTCTGAAGCGCACGGAGTTAGCGATAACGCAAAGGCTTTAGCGCAAAAAACCGTGAAAATTCCTATGAAAAACGACCTTGAAAGTTTAAACGTTGGCGTTAGCGCGGGAATAATCTTATACCAAATTTTAAAAAATACTTTTTGATTAATAGATTAAATAGGAGAGAATATGTCAGGACATAGTAAATGGCACAACATACAAGCAAAAAAAGGGAAGGCAGACGCTGCAAGGGGTAAAATCTTTACTAAACTTGGTAGAGAAATCGCCGTTGCTGCTAAAAACGGAACTGATCCAGCCACTAACTCGAAACTTGCCGACGTTATCGCAAAAGCAAAAGCAGCAAACATGCCTAACGATACGATAAAGAGAAGTATCGCAAAAGCAAGTGGCGAACTTTCAGGCGTAAACTACGAAAATCTTACTTACGAAGGCTACGGAATAGGTGGTAGCGCGGTTATTGTAGTAACCTTAACCGACAACAAAAACAGAACGGCAGGCGACGTAAGACACATTTTTGATAAATACGGCGGAAACTTAGGAACGAACGGTAGCGTTTCGTTTATGTTTGAAAACCTTGGTGTTATCGTTATCGAAAGAACTACCGACCTTGACGAAGACACTATGATGGAATACGCGCTCGAAGGCGGGGCTGACGACGTTATCGTTTTAGACGACGTTTACGAAGTCAGAACTCAACCAAAAGACTTTACCGCAGTTAGAAAATACCTTGAAGAAAAGGGTTTAACCTTTATTCAAGCAGATTTAGAAATGGTTGCAAACGACAAAATCACTTTAACCGAAGACCAACTCGTAACCTTTGGTAAAATGTGTGATGCACTCGACGATAATGATGACGTGCAAGATTATTACCATAACGTCGATTTACCAGAATAAAGCCTTATAAACGGCGCAATACTGCGTTTCTGAAAAGGGTGTTCGACTTGGATGACCAACAAGGTCTATCCAATCCGAACACCCTTTTCGAGCCTTGTCTTGCTTGTTTCTAAGGCTTTATTACACATAATAAGCAAGGTCTATCTAATCCAAACGCTTTTTTAGAGCCTTGAACTGCTTGTTTCTAAGGCTTTATTACATATAATAAGCAAAATAGCCTTCCCCTTGAGGGGAAGGTGTCGCAAAGCGACGGATGAGGTGTAAGTTATATAATTTAATAAAATCCTTAAAAAAAACTATATGTCCGGTTGGCAATTTTTTCGAAGAAAAAATCTGCACGACCACAATACAAAAACTAGTTTTTGCAATTCATGTAAGCCGTACACATTAAGTAGGTTTACAATTCATGAGAGACGACAGTCTCTCAATTCATGAAAGTTAAAAACTTTCAAATCATTATTTTTTTTGATTTTATTGTATAAAAACAAAAACAATAATCATACTAAGACTGTAACGGCAAGATATAACAGTCGCTGACCGACGGGTTATATAGATTTTATATCGTAAAATTGTCGTTTTAATATAGGCTGTAAGTTCTGAAAATTAAGGGTAATAAATTTAGTTTTAAATTAAATTTTGTTTGCTCTTGATTTAAGGGTAAACGAAATTTATTTTTAGATTTAGTTTATATTACGGCCAAGCCCGACCAACGATTTTTCATTGGTCGGGCTATTTTTTTTCAAAAAAAGTGTCACACTTTTGATTTTAAAACCGTCTATTATATATAAAATATTTTAACAATTTTAAAAAATTACTGAAATTTTCATGCAAATATCATAATAATGGTGTATACTATATGAAAATCGATAATTTTTCGGAGTAATTTATGAAGAAAAATAAAATTTTACTACTTGCCTTGTCAATACTAGCTATTTTTGCATTTTCAGGCTGTCAAAACATATCAAGTATAATTAACGGTGGTGGTGATAGACCACATACGACTATTACAAGTACAAGTGGTGATAATAAAACTAACGAAATAGAATTTAACGTTGCAACCGTACAAAAACTAAGCGACGTTAAAGCTGCAAAAGCTCAGGCAGAGTATGAAGAATACACCAATCTTAAATTGGTTTTAAAGCGCATAAGAAAAAGCGTTGTCGATATTAGCGTAACGCTTGAAAATTCTCAAGTAAGCGCGTACGGAGTTGTGGTAGGAACTAACATAGTTAGTTCGGACGAAGAAAACGACTCGACTTCTTCAAGTCAAACTCCAAAAACTGATTTAGAAGTTAAAAGCTATATCGTCACTTGTCATCACCTTGTAAAGGGGGCAAAAGAAATAAAAATAAAGACGACTGACGGTGGCGAATATACTGCAAACTTTATCGGGAGCGATCCAAGTAGCGACGTTTCAGTTTTAAGCGTAAACGCAGAATTAAGTTCGGTTGAAGCGCACGCAGATACCGACCTTTTAGAAGTTGGTGAAAGTGTAGTTGCGATCGGAAATCCGTTAAACACGGCAGACGGCTCGTTAACGAGTGGAATATTGAGTGCCGTACCAAGCGATTTAGATATCGGTGGAGATTTAGTCAAGCTTTTACAAACAGACTCAGCAGTAAACAGTGGGAATACAGGTGGTGCACTCTTTACGTCTACCGGCTTTTTCATTGGTTTAGTAAATAACAAATACCAAGAAAATTTCAGTGAAATTCAAGGTTTAGGCTTTGCAGTTCCTGCAAACGAGTTGCTTGATACTACTAAAAAACTCGTCGAAACAAGCACCGACACGACGCCTGGGTATATACCGGGAAAATATAAACTAGGCTACACGGCAAAAGACGAATACGGCAACCTATGGGGAACGCAAATTTACGTTACGATTGAAACATTAGACGAAGAAGGCTGTTTCTATAAATCTAACCTAAAAGTGGGCGATATAATTAAGACCGTAACGTATAAGGGCGAAACTTTCGTGCCGACTCGATCGGAAGATTTTGACGAATATTTTAATTCAATCAATTTTGAGATAGGTGACGAACTGACTTTTGCCGTTACCCGTGACAAAACTTCAATAACCGTTCCCGTAACCATAAGACAGTATATCTACGGAGCGTAAGTTTTAAATTTTAAATTAATATAAGTACGCGGTGGTTTGCAATTTTGCAAACCACCGCGTGTTTTTTTAAAAAATAAAAATTGGAAATTTTTGGGAGTGAAAATTAAATTTTTGCGTCTTATTTATGAAAGGAGGTGATAGCGTAATGGTTGAAAATTATTATAGTTTCTTTGACGGCAACGTGCAAGGGCTGAAATCTGTAATTGCATATTTTTCTAAACCGCTTTACGGCTTTATTTTTAATTTTGTAAAAGATAAGTGTGTAAGTGAAGATATATTAGAAGAAGTATTTCTCTCCTTAATAATTAAAAAACGAAGAATTAAAGACGAAAATTCGTTTAAAACTTATTTGTATTCAGCTGCGCGAAACAAATGTCTCGATTACATAAAACGGCATAGGGACAAGTATTGTAAGCTTGACGATAATTTGCAGGATTTGCGCTATTCACCTGAAGAAATCCTTGACAAAAAGCTTGATATTGAAATTGTAAAAAATGCTTTAGAAAAATTAGGCTCTGACCAATACGCTGTTGTATATTTGTCTTATTTTGAACAAATGAAAAATAAAGAAATTGCAAAAATAATGAAAAAGTCAACAAAACAAGTGGAAAATTTACTGTATAAAGCAAAAGTTAAGTTGAAGAAAATAATAAAGGAGTTAGGTTATGAAGAGTGAAGATGTAATTTTTGAAAACGTAATGCAAAAGCTTCAAGAGTATAAGAAAAATAAAAAACAAAAAACAGGTCGTGTTTTAAGCGGTGTTGCTACGATTGTAATATTGATATCCATTTTATTTCCAATCATTTATACGTTTAACAATAATAAAACAAATTCTGTAGAAAGCAGTAATTCTGCAAGTAAAAATTTTTCAAATCCATTGCAAAACCCTATTGATAAGAGTATTGGGCTAGGCGAAGAAACTAATGACGTTCCTTATATCATTACGTATGAAGAATTACTGACTAAACTTAATAAAATGCAAAATTTTAAATCTTTCATACCAAAAATTGATGCTATAACGTCAATATCCGATACAATAAATACCGTATACAATCAAACTCACTGGCTCAGTGTTACTTCAAACAGAAAAGAAAGGTATTGGAAGATTAGATATTTTTATTATGGATTCGAAACGATAGAGTCATATTATTACGATTATCAGACAAAAGAAGAAGTTGAGTTTAATGGGCAAAAGGGTTATATTTGTTGTGATAGTTACACCTTTGAAGGAGCTGTTAATTATTTATTTAATTTAGGAGACGGAGCCGGTGTTGTTTTAACGTACTACCTTTATTATAATGAAATTATTGAACCTGAAACAGTTTTAAAAGAAATCTTTTGTTAATATGAAAATTAAGTTAAAAAACGCGGGCATATGCTTTATTAAAACAATTAAAAAACATCCGTTTGCTATTATAATGTGGTTTATAAGTTTATGTTTATTAACTGCTCTTATAGTAAATTGCATAAACGAACTTATTTTTCGATTGAGTTACGAATTAAAAGAAATCGGAAATTACGATACGTATTTATATTACACAGTAGGGCGTGCGTTAAGTGAAGGGAAGCAACCATATCTTGAAATGTACGAAAACAAGCCACCTATGATTTATTTGCTATCTGTAATCTCGTACAAATTATTTGGCAATTTTTATTTAACAAATATCTGCTCGTTTTTATCTTTTTTGACGATGCTTATCGTGCCGATAGTTTTTTGCATAGTCAGTTGGAAAAATCATAAAACAAACTTAATTTTAGGTGTGTTGACTTTAATATTTACGCTTGCGACGTCCCTTTTGTTTATGTTTTTCAGCGAAGAAAAATCTGGCGAAGTTCAAATTGAAGCGTTCGGTACGGCATGTTTGTTACTCTCAATGCTATTTTGTTATTTAATAGACCTTAAAAAACCTGCTAAATTTTATTCTGTGTGGGTTGTTTTATGTGGAGTATTCGTTGGCATAGCGACAATGTTTAAAGAGCCGTTTGCCCTTGTAGGCGCAGTCGTATTATTAATGTTTTCGCACAATAAAAGAGATTTGCTATATAGAATTATATTTCCAGCAGTTTGGGCGCTTGTAACGTTTGTAATAATACTTTTGTTGTCAAACTGTTTCGTGCCGTATTTTACTATATATCTAAAAAATATGTTTTCGTCGCACATAAGTATATACGGTTCGCCGTTTGAGCGTTTTAAAAATTTAAAAATAATTTTTGATTACTTATATAATTTTTTAAAAATAATACCACTTCTTATCGTTGTGTTTTTCATTACTTTTGCATTTAAAGAAACACTTGCGCATTATAGTGATAACGGAATAATTAATGTGTTTTGCAAATTTTCGGGTGTTATAAAAGCCGTGTTGCTTTTGTATACCGTTTCTTTTGTGGTTGGTTTAGGTGGGCAGTATTACAACCATCACCACGTTTTTGCAATGCCGTTCTATTTTGCACTTTTAATGATTTTTGCAGAATCTTTACTAAGTTTGAAAACGGAGCGTATGGCGTTTAAAGAAATAAAACAAGGCTTTTTAACTCATAAATCAGAGAATAAAAAGACTGAGTCGGAGTTGTTTTCAAAAAAGGTGCTAAAAAACTTTTTTGCGTACTTTGCGTTAATCGTTCTTATCGTAGTTCAGTGCGATGCGTTTACAAAAACGGAAGAATATATCGACGGTACGGATTGGGTTATTGATATGTCTCATAATACGAAGATAAACGCGAAGTATATTGACGATATTTTAGACGCAACAGGAGAAAAAACTTACTTATGGATAGGTTTTAACGGGTATAATCCGTATGCGTATACCAAGCATTTGCCAAGTGGACCGTGCTTTGCTCAAGACGAAAATAATTTTAAAGACGAAAACAATTTTTTCGTCACTTCGTTTTTAAGTCAATTAGAAAGTGTAAATATCATAGTAATGAAAAACAATCAATTTGAATTAGGCGTAATTTCTGACAAGGTAAGAGATTACGTATTCGAAAATTTCTGCGTTCAACAGCCCGATTGTGTTATAAATGCAGAAATAAATAAACCCGAAACTTTTTCACACATAATTCTATATCGAAATAACATATTTCAATAATCAAAATGCACATGAAGATATTATCTTTGTGTGCATTTTATATTGATGATTTGCAAACTTTGTTTGCATGATTTGAAAAAACGAGTTTTTTCATTTCGGTCGTGAACGCTTTGCATTCCGAATTAATATTTAATACGGCAATTTTTCTAAAATTGCTCGACAACAATGCAAATCGTTTGATTTGCAAATCATGAAAGTTTACTTTCAAATCATGAGCGACTTAGTCGCTCAAATCATGAAGATGAAATCTTCAAATCATTTATTTTTATTGTAAATGCAATTGACTTTTTGCGCTATTTATAATATAATTTACAATAGATAATTATAGGTGATGAAAAATGGTTATTTTAGGAATAGACCCGGGGCTGGCGACAGTTGGTTACGGAATAATTTTAGCGGAGCGCGGTGGGTATAAACCGCTTGATTACGGCGTAATTTTAACGCCGAAAGACGCGCGTTTTCCTGAAAGACTTCAAATGATAGAGCGTGGAATTTCAACGCTTATCGACAAGTACAAGCCTAACGAAATTGCGCTTGAAGAACTATTTTTCAACAATAACCAAAAAACTGCGATAAACGTAGCGCAAGCGCGTGGGGTAATAGTAAATACTTGCTTTCACTACACAGACAAACTTTTCGAATACACTCCACTTCAAATAAAGCAAGCGTTAACAGGTTACGGTAGGGCAGATAAACGTCAAATACAAAGCATGGTAACTTCGTTTTTATCTTTAAAAAAGATACCGCGCCCAGACGACGCGGCCGACGCGTTAGCCGTCGCGCTGACTCACGCAAACACGGCGCGCTTTTCGTCAAGTTTTGGCATTAAATAAAGGGAATATTATGATAGGGTATATAAAAGGGAATTTATTACATTACGACGGTGGTGTCGTAATACTTGAAAATAACGGAATAGGCTATGAAATAACTTGCTCTGCTGAAAGTTACGTAAAAATCGTGAACTCAGGTGGCGGTGCAGTCTACACGTATATGGCTGTTCGCGAAGACGGAGTAAGTTTATACGGGTTTGACAACCTGAACGAAAAATCTATGTTTTTAAAGCTTATTTCCGTATCGGGCGTAGGACCAAAACTTGGTATGACGGTGCTGTCTGGCATGAGCTTAAGCGACCTTGCGTTTTGCATCGCATCAAGCGACGTAAAATCGCTTTCGTCAATCAAGGGCTTAGGAAAGAAAACTGCCGAGCGCATTATATTAGAGCTTAGAGAAGCAATAAGCTTAACCGACGTTCAACCAACTACCAAAAAGGCACAACAAAAACCACTTATGAGTGAAGATGCCGAAAACGCAGTTATGGCGCTTATGAGTTTAGGCTATACTCGCGCGGACAGTCAAAAAGCCGTTGAAAAAGCGGTTGAAAGTGGGGCAGTAGGTTTAGAAAACCTAATTACGGGCGCGCTTAAAAACGTATAAACGGAGAAATCTATGTTAAAAGATGAAGATATCATAAAATCGGGTATGGACGACGACTTTGACGAGCGACTTATAAGTAGCGAAGTAATCGAACGTGACGAGCCTGAAAATATATTGCGCCCAAAGACTATGGACGGTTACGTTGGGCAGGAAAAGGTTAAGACTAACTTAGCCGTTTTTATCGAGTCTGCAAAAATGCGAAACGAATCGCTCGACCACGTGCTTTTATACGGGCCACCTGGACTTGGCAAGACTACGCTCGCGCATATTATTGCAAACACTTTAGGTGTGCAAATTAAGGTAACGAGTGGTCCTTCGATTGAAAAATCGGGGGATTTAGCCGCAATTTTGACAAATCTTAACGAAGGTGACGTTTTATTTATCGACGAAATTCACCGCCTGAACCACAACGTAGAAGAAATTCTATATCCTGCGATGGAAGACTTTTCGCTCGACTTTATTATCGGCAAAGGACCGAGCGCAAGAAGCGTTCAAATTCCACTTAAGCACTTTACGTTAGTAGGGGCAACCACGAAAGCAGGTATGTTATCATCTCCACTACGCGACCGTTTTGGCGTTCTTTGTCGTTTAGAGCCGTATACGAACGAAGAACTTGCTGAAATAGTTCGTCGTTCGTCTAAAATTTTAGGCGCTGAAATCGAGCCTGAAGGTGCAATGGAGCTAGCGTCACGCAGTCGTGGAACACCGAGAATAGTAAACAGACTACTTCGTAGAGTTCGAGATTTTTCACTCGTTTCAGGGCACGACAAAATTACGCTTGCAGACACTAAAAAAGCGCTTTCTCACTTAGAGATTGACGAGCTTGGTTTAGATAGAACCGACATTGCCGTAATTGAAGCGATGATAGATAAATTTAACGGTGGGCCGGTTGGCTTAGAAACTCTTGCTGCAACCGTAAACGAAGATGCGAACACTATTGAAGACGTTATCGAGCCGTTTTTATTACAACTAGGCTTTATTTCAAGAACACCGCGCGGTAGGGTTTTAACTGCTGGGGCGTACAAGCATTTAGGAAGACCTGTTCCAAAGAGTGCACAAGTATCAATATTTGACGAAAATGACGACGATTAACGAAAATACGAATAAAAATAAACCGCTTTCAACTTCAGATTTTGACTATTATTTACCCGAGGAATTGATAGCGCAAACTCCTGCAAATCCAAGGGACAGTTCAAGGCTTTTGCACTACGACGGAAAAAACGATAAAGTCGAACATTTGATTTTCAGAGATATCGAAAATCTTCTAAAAAGTGGCGATTTACTCGTAATCAACACGACGAAAGTCTATCCTGCGCGTATGTTTGCAAAAACGGACTTTGGTGGAAAGGTGGAAATTTTGCTATTGAAAAGGCTTAATTTAACCGATTGGGAAGTCCTTGTAAAACCTGGTAAAAAGGCTAAAATCGGCACGAAATTAACCATTTCCGACGAATTATCGCTAGAAGTTTTAGGTAGAACTGAAACGGGTGAAAGGGTTGTTAAATTTATATACGACGGCGTTTTTGAAGACATAATTTCAAGAATAGGCGAAATGCCACTTCCACCGTATATTACAGAAAAACTAAAAGATAAAGACAGATATCAAACTGTTTATTGTAAAAATCAAGGAAGTTCAGCAGCCCCAACTGCAGGTCTGCATTTTACCTTAGAACTAATGGAAAAATTAAGGAATAAGGGCGTAGAGTTTGCAGAAGTCGAGCTGTGCGTAGGTTTAGGTACGTTCAGACCTGTAAAGGTTGATGACGTAACTAAGCACGAAATGCACTCTGAACACTATAAAATAGACGCTGAAAACGCAGAAAAAATTAATAAGGCAAAACGCGAAGGAAGAAGGGTAATTGCAGTTGGAACGACAAGCGTAAGAACGCTTGAAACGTGTGCAAATATTGACGGCACGGTTACCGCTTGCGAAGGGGATACTCAAATTTTTATTTATCCACCTTATAAGTTTAAGTGTGTAGATGCGCTTATAACTAACTTCCACTTGCCAAAATCAACTCTTATAATGCTCGTTTCTGCGCTTTTAGGGAGAGAAAAAACACTTGCAATTTACGATTTAGCCGTTTTAGAAAGATATAGATTTTTCAGTTTTGGCGACTCAATGTTTTTAGAATAAAAATTAGAAAACAAACGGAATTTTACTTATAATAATGGAAAAATTTTCTTACGAAGTAGTAAAACAGGATAGCAAAACGGGCGCTCGTGCAGGCGTGCTTCATACACCGCACGGCGATATTTTAACACCCGTTTATATGCCGGTAGGTACGCAAGCGACCGTAAAAGGAGTGCTTCCACGCGACCTTAAGGAAGCTAATTCTCAAATTATACTTTCAAACACTTATCATCTCTATATGCGTCCGGGCGACGAAATTGTTAAAAACGCTGGTGGATTGCATAAATTTATGAATTGGGACAGACCGATTTTAACAGATAGCGGTGGTTTTCAGGTGTTCTCGCTTGCGAAACTTAACAACATTAAAGACGACGGTGTAACCTTTTCGTCTAACGTTGACGGAAGCAAGCATTTTATAACGCCGGAAAAAGCTATTGATATTGAAAACAATCTTGGCGCAGATATAATAATGGCTTTTGACGAATGCAGTGAGTACGGTGTAGACCACGCCCGCGCAAAAAAGGCTATGCAAAGAACTCTTTCGTGGCTTGATAGGTGCTATAATCACCACAAAAACGACAGTCAAGCACTCTTTCCGATAGTTCAAGGAAATATGTATAAAGACTTGCGCGTTCAAAGTTTGAAAGAAACTACGCCTTACGCTAAATACGGAATTGCAATAGGCGGTTTGTCGGTAGGCGAGCCTAAGCCTGTTATGTACGAAATGCTCGACGAGCTTTATCCACATTATCCAACGCATATTCCACGCTATCTTATGGGCGTAGGCAGTCCCGACTGTCTAATCGAAGGCGTTATTCGTGGAATAGATATGTTCGACTGCGTTTTGGCAACCCGTATTGCCCGAAACGGAACGGCACTGACGTCACGTGGAAAAATTGTCGTAAGAAACGGCGCGTATAAAGACGATTTTACGCCACTTGATCCAGAGTGCGACTGCTATGCGTGCAGAAATTATACAAAAGCATATCTACGTCATATGATAAACGTAGGGGAAATGATGGGTGGAATGCTTATAAGCTTGCACAATATAACCTTCTTAAACAAGCTTATGTCCGACTTAAGAAACGCAATACTTGGCGACTACGTATTAGAATTTAGAAAAGAATTTTACGCGAAATTTGGCAAAATTTAACAAAAAAATAAACTAAAAGTGTAAAAATAGTGTATAAATAGATGCTTTTAGTTGCTTTTTTGGGCAAATTTTATTAAAATATTATCAAACTCAAGGAGATTAAAAATGGATTTATTTAAATTATTAGCAGATGCAAGCGAAGCCGTTTCCTCAAGTGCTGAAGGGACTACGGGCGCAAACACAGGTACGCCTTGGACGTCGTTTTTAGTTTGGGGTGGATTGTTTGCGATTATGATTGTTTACTTGTTTATAAGTAGCCGTCGCAGAAAGAAATATCAAGAAGAAGCGCAGCAAAAGCTTAACTCTATTGCACCGGGCGATACCATTAAGACTATCGGTAGAATTTGTGGTGTAGTTCAAGAAATTTTGCCAGACGGCTCTATCGTTTTATTGACAGGTAGTGAAAACTATCCAAGTTATATCAGAATTGACAGAGAAGCTATTGCAGAATTCAGAAAGGCTAACGAAGAAAATGCCGATCCGTTTGAAGAAGCTTCACTAAATTCTGAAAGCGAGCAAGTAGAAGAAAAAGCTTATGAACCACAAGCTGAAGCTGAAGTAGCTCAAGAAAACGTTGACGTTATTGAAGAAGCACCACAAGACGAAGAAGAGATTCCGTCAGATGGAAATAACGACTAAATTTGATTAAAAACGCTGATTTTTCAGCGTTTTTTTCATACTTTAAAAAACGAAGGCATAAATTATATAAAAAGCAAAAAGCGGAGATGCAATTTTGGAAAAGAAATCAGTGTTTTTTATAGGTTTGTTAATATCGTTAGCTGTAACACTTTCGTTAATACTTGTTTTTTCATTGCTATGTCAAGCATTCAATTTTTCTGAAACGGTGGTGAAAATTATCAATCAAGTAATTAAAATTTTAGCAATATTTATCGGTGCAAGGTTTTGTATTAGAAATAAAGGTGCGCTCTACGGCTTGCTGTTTGGGTTAATTTATGGAATTTTAACTTTTTTGATTTTTGGGCTGCTTTCTAAGTCCCTTGTTTTTGATATAAGTCTGTTATTAGAAGTTCTTTACACGGTGGCAGTAGGCTTATTCTGTGGGATAATGAGTGTCAATTTCAAAAGATAAAATACGCCTTGAAAAAGATAAAAAAATAGGTAATTTAGTCTTTGCGGAAACGGTTAGCCCGTTTACCGCATTTTTTTATCTAAAAATTAGTAAAAAGTCGGTAAAAGTTAGGAAAAAGTTTAAAAAACTATTGACTTTAAGCTTATCTTATAATATAATGTTTAAGTATAGTTAGCGCAGTATGCGCATTTATAAAATTAACTGTAAATTTACTTTTCACGAAAAATTTGGAGGCTTTATGAGTAAGACGAAATCAATAGTCATCATATTCGTATTGACGGTCCTTATTGCGTTGACTGCAGTGGCAACTTTCGTAAGTTTCCCAATCCCAAACAGCGTAAAAGACTACAATTCGATTATGAGCCTTATTGGAAAAGGCATTGATTTATCAGGTGGTTATTACGTAGTATTGACACCTGAAGGCGAAGATACGTCAGAAGACGTGTTGGATAGGGCAATGAACATTTTGAGAACGAGACTTGATAACAAGGGTTACACCGAAGCTACAATCTCCGTTCAAGATATGAATAAAATTCGTATTGAAATTCCAGAAGTTGATAACGCTGAAGAAGTGTTGCAAGTTATCGGTAGCACAGGCGAACTAACTTTCCAAGACGCTGCAGGTAACGTTTTATTAACGGGTGACGATATCGAATCTGCATATGCAGGCTACGACAACGACAACGGCTACGTTTGCGTTATGAATTTTACCTCTAGTGGCGTAACTAAGTTTAGCGAAGCAACCAGAAGAATTTTAGACGACGAGCTTGAAGATAACGCAATGTATATCTATCTTGGTGACGAAGTTCAATCTGCACCACAGGTAAACGAACAAATTACAAGCAGTTCTGCTCAAATTACGTTCGGTCAAGATGCAACTCTCGATCAAGCTCAAGCAATCGCGTCAGTTATTGAAAGTGGTAGACTTCCTATCGAATACACGGTAAGTGAATCTAGATCAATTTCTGCTCGTTTAGGTGAAACTGCAATTTCTAAAAGTTTAATTGCAGGTGCTATTGGTCTTGCAATTATCTTCATTATCATGATTTTCTTCTATCGTGGTATGGGTGTTGCAGCAGACGTTGCGCTTGTAATCTACACGCTTTTATACATTATTCTTCTTGCTATCGTACCTAATATTCAACTTACTTTACCGGGTATTGCAGGTATTTTGCTTTCAATCGGTATGGCAGTTGACGCTAACGTCGTAATTTTCGAAAGAATTAAAGACGAATACCGTAGCGGTAAGACTGTAATAACTAGCGTAAACTCTGGTTTCAAGCGTGCAATCATTACGGTTATCGACTCTAACGTAACGACAATCTTAGCAGCTATCGTGCTTTGGATACTTTGTCCGGGTACAATCAAGGGCTTTGCAATTACGCTTCTTATCGGTATCGCACTTTCAATGATAACTTCTATTTTCGTAACTAGGGGATTATTAAAGGTATTCTTACCGTTATCTAAAAAGCAAGATAAATTCTTCAACCTTAAAAAGGAGGTAGAATTAGATGCTTAATTTACAAAACAAACAATTTAAAATCGTTGAAAAGTTTAAAATATTCTTGGCAATCTCACTCGTAATTATCCTTGCAGGCGTAGTAATGCTTTTTGTTAAAGGTATGAACGTAGGTATCGACTTTTCGGGTGGTGCTAAATTAGAAATTCAATTATCTTCGTTTGCAGGAGATAGCGACGCTCGCGATATTATCGACGGCGAAGTAAGTAAGTTCTTACAAGAAAGTGGATTGAAAAAGGTAGGTGCTGTTCAAACTTCACCAAGTGAAGGTGGCGTAACTTACGAATACCGTCTTTCTTACTATCATAACGGAGATTTAAAAACGGCTGAACAAGAGCAAGAGTTTATGGCGTTTATTCAAGGCGATTTGTACGACGACACTAACAACGGTTTATGTGGCGAATTACAAACTAAGCTTGACGAATTATTTAAGACGAACGAAACTTTAGTAGCAAAGGGTGCAGTTTTAGACGAAAACGCAGTTACTGCTCATACCGTAGGTGCAACTGCAAGTGGCTCGCTTTTAAGAAACGCTTGTATCGCACTTTTAGTTGCAGTCGTAATAATGCTTATCTATATCGTTATTAGATTTACTCTATCAAGCGCGCTCGCATCAATCTGCGCACTCGTTCACGACGTGTTAATTATGATTGCACTTACCGTAATTTTCCAAATTCCGGTAAACTCAACGTTTATTGCTGCAATCATCACAATCGTAGGTTACTCAATCAACGCAACAATCGTTGTATTTGACAGAATCAGAGAAGAGTCTAAGCAAGAATCTAACAAAGATAAGACTGACGCTGAAATTGCTAACTACTCAATCGTAAAAACCTTGGGAAGATCAATTCTTACCACTTTAACAACACTCGTAATGGTATTATTCCTTGCAATCTTCAGTGTTTCAACCATTAAAGAATTTATTATCCCAATCATCTTTGGTTTGATTGCAGGTGCGTATTCGTCTGTATTCCTTGCATCAAGCTTCTGGACTATCTTCAGAAAGGTAGGCAAAAAATCAAAGAAAAAGGCTTAATAGCCGTAAGTTAAAGCAATGCGGACGAGAACACTCGTTCGCATTTTGCTAATTTTAACGTAAGTTAGACTTATTAATAATCTAAAGAAAAATATTAAAGGAAAGGAAAAATGGTTGATTATAAATTCAATTTCAAAGATAATCGCGCAAAAATTGAAGAACTTTCTAAAGCTTGCGGATTGTTTTTTGAAACTACTGCAATTTTATATTCTCGTGGTCTTGATACGGTAGATAAAATCAACTATTTTTTAGATCCCGGGAAGCATCATTTTAAAGATCCTTACACTTTGAAAGGTGTAAAAGAAGCTGTCGAAAGAATAAAACAAGCAAAGACTGACGGTGAAACGGTGGCTGTTTACGGCGACTATGATGCCGACGGAATTTGCGCAACTACAATTTTATATTACGCTCTTAAAGAGTTTGGAATTGAGCCTATTACCGTTATTCCAGAGCGTGAAAACGGCTATGGCTTACAAATTCCCGTACTCGACAAGTTAATTGAAGAACATTTTCCAACGCTTATCGTAACGGTAGACTGCGGTATAAGTTGCTATAAAGAAGTTGAATATCTCAAAAACGAAGGTATTGACGTTATCGTTACAGATCACCACGAGCTTCCTGACGTTTTGCCCGATTGTACAGTTATCAACTGTAAAATTCCGTCAGATTTTGGGTTTGACAGTCTTTGTGGGGCAGGCGTTGCGTATAAGCTTGGTTATGCGTTAATTGGTGAAAAAGCAAACGAACTTTTAGATTTTACAGCGATTGCGACTATCGCAGACAGTATGCCGTTATCGGGCGAAAACAGAGATATCGTTTTTGAAGGCGTAAAAATGATACGAAATGGAAAAGCGCATCCTGCGATTAACGAGCTTATTGCCGTAAGCAATATGCGCGAAGTAAATTCAACTTCGCTTGCATTTACTATCGCGCCAAGAATTAACGCAGCAGGAAGAATGGGAGACGCTAAATCGGCGCTTACTTTAATGACGACTGATTCTGCGTTTAAAATCGAAGAGCTTGCTATAAAACTAAACGGTTATAATCAACAGCGCCAAACAGAGTGCGAAAAGCTTTATAAAAGCGCGAAACAAAAACTAATAGACACTTGCTATAACAAAAAAATCGTTGTGCTAAGCGACGACGAGTGGAACAGTGGTTTAGTTGGTATAATTGCAGCTAAGCTTGTAGAAGAATTTTCTCGCCCTGTAATATTATTTGTAAATAATAACGGTAAATTACACGGCTCTGCGCGTTCTATTGATACAATCAACATTTTCGAAGCAATTTCACAGTGCAAAGAAAACTTGACCGAATTTGGTGGGCATGCTCAAGCTGCGGGTATTTCCGTTTCAGAAGAAAATTTTGAAAAGTTTAAACAAGACATTGAAAAATATATAGACGAAAATTACGGCTACGAAGTTTTTAAGCCTAAAAAGACGGTTGAATTTTGCATAAATAAGCCGTTTACGCTCCCACTTGCGCGCGAGCTTAACAAGCTTGAACCGTTTGGAACAGGCAACAAAAAACCGTTATTCTCGTTAAAGACGAACCTTCCGTGCGCAAATTATATGAAGCCGGGTTCGCCGCACTTGCTACTTAAAACTAAGTTTATTGATATGCTTTATTTTAACGGGGCAGACAGCTTAGGGCTTATTAACGCAGGGACGGAAAAAGAAATCGTTTTCGAGCCGAATATTTCCGTATTTAACTATGAAGAATCGCTAAAGGGTTACGTTAAGTATATAGACTATGAAGTAACCGCAACGCCGAGAATAAAACTTTATGCGTTCAGATCTGGGCTTTTGACTGCGCTAAACGACAACGACGATTATCTGTATATATCAACGGAAATGACTAAAAAAGTCGTTTCTGACAGTCTTAACGGTCATTACGGAACGATTTTTGCCGTATATAATATAGATAATTTAAGAGATTTTGAAAACTTGCAAAATCTTGACAGTTCATTATATTATACGCTAAATAGAAATTTAGTGAACAATCTGGTAGTTGGTTTGACTGACTGCGAAGTTGAAGGATACAGAAGAATAGTTTATCTTGACAGACCACTCGGCACAGTTCCTAAGTTTGATTTTATATCTGAAACTTTTATAGACAGGTCGCAAAAAGCATACGACTATGCTCGACTTGACACGGCAAAGCCTGTTTTTGCCGACATATTTAAAAAGGCTAAATCCGAGCGTGTTTTTGCTACCGACAGCGTAGATTACGCGCTTAAAAACAGCTTTGGTTATCCTTTAGAGCAAGTTGTATTTACGTTGGAAGTATTTATTGAACTTGGTATTTTTACGTTTAAAAACGGCATGCTTAAGCATAATCAAGAAATAAGAAGCAGTTTAGACTCATCTAAAATTTATAGTGAAGTATTAAAATTAAAGTGATATTATGTATGAGATTTTAGACCTTATAAAAACTAAATATCCGAAAAACGAAGCAAAAATTATAGAAAAAGCTTTCTATTTTGCTAAAGACGCGCACGAAGGTCAAAAGCGTGCCAGCGGCGAAGAATATTTTATTCACCCTTGCGCCGTTTCGCAAATTTTAATTGATTTAGGACTTGATTCTGCGACTATTTGCGCTGCATTTTTACACGATACGATAGAAGACACGCAAGTTTCCGAAGGGGATATTAAGCGTGAGTTTGGCGAAGAAGTTTTAGCACTTGTTCAAGGTGTAACAAAGCTTGAAAAGTTTGAGTTTAAGTCGAAAAAAGAAGAACAAGCTGAAAACTTTAAAAAGATTTTCGTTTCAATGGCAAACGATATTCGCGTCATCATCATAAAACTTGCCGACAGACTTCACAATATGCGTTCACTCAACTTTTTATCAGTCGTTCGTCAGCAAGCAATGGCAAAGGAAACGCTTGATATTTACGCACCGCTAGCAGGAAGACTAGGTATTTCTCAAATCAAGTGCGAACTTGAAGACTTGTGTTTAAAATACCTAAAGCCTGAAATATACGAATATCTAAGAGAAAATATTTCTGTCGAAATCGGTGAAAGAAGACAGTTTGTAACCTTTGTCGTCGAAGAAATTAAAGGCATTTTGCAAGAATCGGGCATAAAAGGCGACGTTATCGGAAGACCTAAGCACTTTTATTCGATTTATCGCAAAATGACTACGCAAGACAAACAACTTAGTCAAATTTACGATTTAACCGCGGTTAGAGTTATCGTTGAAAGCATTGACGAATGTTATGAAATCTTAGGAAAAATCCACAAAAAATGGGTGCCTATACCGGGTAGAATTAAAGACTATATCGCAACGCCAAAGCCTAATATGTACCAAAGTTTGCACACGACGGTAGTAACTACTTTTGGTCAAACCTTTGAAATTCAAATCCGTACCTATGAAATGCACAAAATGGCAGAGTACGGTATCGCGGCGCACTGGAAATATAAAGAAAATAAAGACGACGAAGACTCATTCGATAAGCGTCTTTCGTGGATCAGAGAAGTTATGGAATGGCAAGGCGGAGTCAAAGACTCAACCGAGTTTGTCGAGTCCATTAAAGGTGATATTTACAGCCAAGAAGTGCTTGTATTTACTCCTAAAGGCGAAGTATTCAGCTTAGCGCCTAACGCAACGCCTATTGACTTTGCTTATCGCGTTCACACAGAAGTCGGTAACATGTGCGTAGGCGCAAAAGTCAACGGAAAAATGGTACCGCTATCAACGACTTTAAAGGTTGGCGATATCGTTGAAATTATTACTCAAAAAAATTCAAAGGGTCCGTCTTGGGACTGGCTTAAAATTTGTCAAACGCCGTCGGCACGCGCTAAAATTAAGCAGTTTTTTAAGCGCCAAATGGCAGACGAGCACGTTAAAATGGGTAAGAGTATGCTTGAGAGCGAAGTAAAAAGTCGCGGTTATGCTCTTTCACAACTATTAACTAACGACAACTTTGAAAGGGTAAGCCAAAAAATGAATTTCACAACGATTGAAGAAATGTACGCAGCTATTGGTTGCGGTGCAGTTCTAGCGTCACTCGTTGCGTATAAATTTATTGATATCTATAAAAAAGAACACCCGATTATCCCACAAAATATTGCTAAAAAGGTAAGTAAAGACAAGGATACTCGAGCAGGTAGCGACGTTAAAATTGACGGTGTTGACGGGCTTTTGGTCCGTTTTGCAGGATGCTGTAACCCTGTTCCGGGCGACAGAATCGTCGGTTTTGTTTCGCGTGGTAGGGGTGTTACAGTTCACCGTGAAGATTGTCCGAATATGCGCGAGCAGGATACGGATAGACTTTTAAAAGCAGAGTGGACGGGTGACGGCGGAAGCTACGTTGTAAGTATTAAAATTACTGCAACGGAAAATGCGCCGCTACTTAATATCGTTTCTACGGTTTGCGCTCAAATTGGGCTTTTCGTGCTTTCGTTCAACGGCAGAGTTGATGCAAAATCCCACTCGGCACTTGCAGAAATTACCGTTAGACTTAACAAGAAATCAGACCTTGACGAACTGCTTAGAAAACTTAAGGATAACGCAAGCGTTATTGACGTTTACAGAACTATCGTGTAATTATGGATATTCAAACTTATATAGGTTTTATCGGCGTAAACACTTACGTTTTAATTGATGAAAACAATAATTCAATAATAATCGATCCAAGCGAAAACGCGCTATCGATATTAAGAAATTTACAAAAAAACGGCTTTTTCCTAAAAGCCGTTTTGCTGACGCACGGACACTTTGACCATATAGAAGGGGCGATAGAATTACAAGACTATGCGCCTATTTATATATACGAAGGCGAAGAGCAGTTTTTAAACGACAAAAGTTTAAATTTGTGCGAAGAACTTGGAAAAATTCAATCTGGAAAAATCGCAAACTACAAGACTTTTTCTAGTGGCGATTTAAAAATCGACGGTTTTTTGTGCAATATAAAAGTATTGCACACGCCGGGGCATACTTTCGGCTCGTGTTCGTTATTAATAGACGGAAAATTATTTTCTGGTGATACGCTTTTTTATCACTCGTTCGGTCGCTACGATTTTCCTACGGGAAATTTTAACGCGCTTTGTAAATCGGTTGTCGGTTTATTGGACAATTTAGATGAAAGTGTGGAAATTTATCCCGGACACGGCGAAAAAACTAGCGTAAAAGAAGAAAAATTATACAACGGATTATACCATTATGCTAAAAACCAACTATAACGAATTTGAAAACGATTTAGGCGAAATTTTGCGCGAATTTGGCGAGCTTTCTAACTATGAATTTTCCGTTTTTGGGAATTTTGAAGGTGATAAATTTATAGTTTCTACCGAGATAAACGACAAAAAGTGTGAATATAATTACGATTTTATTTTTTCAGACGAGCTTGAAAAAAAGAGACTTTTGAAAAGATACTTAAAAATATCACTTTACAAAAGTTTAACGTTCTATTTTGAAAGGAATTTGCCTTGGGGCTCGCTTACAGGTATAAGACCAACCAAACTTGCCTATCAATATATAGAAAATAACGAAGATTTTGAAAGTAAGTTCTTAAACGAGCTTTTAGTTTCTAAAGATAAGACTGAAATTGTAAAAAAGATTATAAACGCGCAAAAACCGTACTACGAGAAAAATGACGATAATTGCGACTTTTTCGTAGGTATTCCGTTTTGCCCGTCAAGGTGTGCGTACTGTTCGTTTTTGTCAAATGAGATTGCAAAAGAAAAGAATATTAAAGAGTATATCGACGCGCTTATAAAAGAGATTGAAGGCTCGAAAAAACTTGTAAAAAATCTTAGAAGCGTCTATATCGGTGGTGGAACGCCGGTGTCGCTTAAGACGGAAGATTTTTTAAGAGTGCTTGATGCTATCGGAAAAGTAGACGTCGAATATACCGTTGAAGCTGGTAGACCTGACGTAATAACTGAAGAAAATCTAAAAATAATGAAAGAGTACGGTGTAACGCGCGTATGTGTAAATCCACAGACTTTTTCAGACGAAACGCTTCAAAAACTCGGTCGTAGACATACAGCAAAAGAGTGCAAAGAAAAGTACGCACTTGTAAAAAGCTTTGGCTTTGACGTCAATATGGACTTAATCGCTGGGCTTATCGGTGAAGATTTTGACACTTTTAAAAATTCGCTCGATACGGCAATAAGTCTGAATCCTGAAAACATAACCGTGCATACCTTGGCGCTAAAGCGTGGCTCGCGCCTTCGTGAAAGCGTTGATAGGCTAACTGAGAACGAAGTTTCTAAAATGGTTGAATACGCGCACAGCGCACTTGAAAAAGCAGGGTATAGTCCGTATTATTTGTACCGTCAAAAATATATGGCAGGGAATTTAGAAAACACAGGATACGCTAAAAAAGGCAAAGAGTGTATCTATAATATTGATATAATGGAAGAAATTGCGCAAATTATAGCCTCAGGCGCGAACGCCGTTTCAAAACAAGTAGAAAACGCTAAAAATAAAATAGAAAGGGTAGGCGCGCCAAAAGATATAAAGACTTATATCGACAAAATAGATCAAGTTTTAGACAAAAAATTTAATCTTTATAATAAATAGAAAGGAAAAAGTAAAAAAATGGATAAAAATCGTTTTACTTTTTTCAATCAATCTGTTAATATATTAATGCTACTTATTGCTACGGTGCGCGATTTTCTCTGACGCACGCCTTGGTTTTAAGCAAATATAATTTTTAGGAGAACAAAAATGGAAAAGGAATTAAAGCAATCAATTATCGAATCTTACAAAACTCACGATGGTGACACAGGCTCTGTTGAAGTTCAAGTTGCACTTTTAACTGAAAGAATCAACCACTTAAACGAGCACTTAAAGACTAACATTCACGACAACCACTCAAGACGCGGTCTTTTAAAAATGGTTGGTCGCAGAAAGGGTTTACTTGACTATCTCAAGAGTAAGGATATCGAAAAGTACAGAGATTTAATTGCAAGATTAAACTTAAGAAAGTAATTAAAAAACGGGGGTGTTGTTTTAACGCACCCTTTTTTTGTATTTTTTAATATAATTTTGAAAAAAATGCGTGTAAAATTACGCGCTTTTCTAAATAATTAGAGTAAAGAATAAGGAGAACAAATGTTAGAAAATCACAAAATTTTTGAAACGGAAATCGGCGGAAGAAAGGTAACCGTTGATACCGGTAAGTATGCAGGACAAGCCAACGGCTCGTGTATTATCCGTTCGGGTGAAACGGTCGTTATGGTAAACGCAACGATGGCTGAAAAGGCAAGAGAAGGTATGGATTTCTTCCCACTTTCAGTTGACTACGAAGAAAAAATGTACGCAGTAGGTAAAATCCCGGGTGGCTTCAAGCGCCGTGAAGGCAGAGCAAGCGACAAGGCGATTTTAACTTCCCGTCTTATTGATAGACCTATTAGACCGCTTTTTCCAAAGGGCTTTTTCAACGACGTAACGGTTGTAGCAACGGCACTTTCTGTTGACAGCAACGTATCTCCAGAACCACTTGCAATGCTTGGTAGCTCAATCGCGTTATCAATTTCTGATATTCCGTTTGCAGGTCCAACAGGCTCGGTATTCGTTGGATGCGTTGACGGAGAATATATTATTAACCCAAACAACGAAGAAAGAGAAAAATCTTCACTTCACCTTGCATTATCAGGCACTAAAGATGCAATTATGATGGTTGAAGCTGGCGCAAAAGAAGTAGACGACGAAGTTATGATTGGCGCAATTTTATTCGGTCATGAAGAAATCAAAAAGCAATGCGCTTTCGTTGAACAAATCGTAAGTGAAGTTGGTAAAAAGAAAGTTGAAATGGAATATTATCACGTTCCTGAAGACGTTGATAGCGCCGTTCGCGCTTACGCTAGCGAAAAGCTTGATTGGGCGCTTGACACCTTTGACAGAAACGTTCGTCAAAGCCGTCAAGACGAAGTTGAAAAAGACTGTTTAGAACACTTTAGCGAAGAATTTAGTGGTTTAGAACGCGAAATTAAAGATTCGCTTTACTATATAACTAAAGAAAAGGTAAGAGCGAAAATTACTAATAACGGCGTTCGTCCGGACGGTAGATCTCTTACTGAAATCAGACCTATCTGGTGTGAAAACGGAATTTTACCACGCGTTCACGGAACAGGTGTGTTCACTCGTGGTCAAACTCAGGTTATGACTACCTGTACCTTAGGTACTATGAGTGATATTCAAAAACTCGAAGGCTTAGACGACGAAGTACAAAAGAGATATATGCACCACTACAACATGCCGGGATACGCATCTGGCGAGGCTAAACCACTTCGTTCGCCGGGCCGTCGTGAAATCGGTCACGGTGCACTCGCAGAGCGCGCGTTAGAGCCTGTAATTCCATCAATCGACGAATTCCCATACAGCATCAGAGTCGTAAGTGAAGTTTTAAGCTCAAACGGTTCAACTTCACAAGCATCAGTTTGTGGTTCAACACTCGCACTTATGGATGCAGGTGTTCCAATTAAAAACCCGGTTGCAGGTATTGCAATGGGACTTATCAAGGACGTTGAAAGCGGAAAAGTATCGGTAATGAGTGATATTCAAGGCTTAGAAGACTTCCTTGGCGATATGGACTTTAAGGTTGCAGGTACTGTAAACGGTATCACTGCTATCCAAATGGATATCAAAATCAAAGGTATTGACGAAGCAATTTTACGCCAAGCAATCAAGCAAGCTAACGAAGGTAGACAACACATTTTAAACAAAATGCTTGAAGTTATACCAGCACCTAAGGCAGAACTTTCTAAGTACGCACCTAAGATTTTAACGTTCGAAATCAATCCTGAAAAGATTAAAGACGTTATCGGTTCTGGCGGTAAGACTATCAACAAGATTATCGACGAAACAGGTTGTAAGATTGATATAATGGAAGACGGCAAGGTATTCGTTGCATCGTACAGCGAAACTATCGAGCCGGCAAATCGCGCTAAAGATATTATTATGTCTATTGCAAAAGATCTTGAAGTTGGTGATATGTTCATAACGACGGTTGCAAGAATTTTACCTAAAGTTGGTGCATTCTGCGAACTTACCCCTGGTCACGACGGTATGATTCATATCTCTAAACTTGGCGCTAAACAAAAGGTAAACAGTGTTGAAGAAGTCGTTTCTATCGGCGACACTGTAAAGGTTGAAATTATCAAAATAGGCGAAAAGGGTGTAGACCTTAAGCTTTTAGAAAAAATGGAAACCGCTGAATAATAAAAAATAAAAGGTGGTATAGCGGTTGCTATGCCACTTTTTGCAAATTTATCTGATTATGAAAAAGAAATCTTTAATTTTAGTCGTAATACTAAGCCTGTGTGTGTCACTTTTTGGTTGCGAGTTATCAAGTGGAAAGTTTGATTTTACCACGCTTTACGAAAAGGACGTTTATAAAAGTAGTGGGATAACGACTTCCTACAACGAACAAGGTTTAGTAAATGCTGTCACAACTGAAAAAATGAGTGCAATCGTCACGGTTTACTCAGAGCAATATACCGATTTTTTTGGGATAACCGTGTCGTCAACAAGCATAAGCCAAGGTAGTGCAGGTATTTTTTACTGTTCTGACGGCGTATACTATGCACTGACGAATAACCACGTAGTTTGCAAGGATGCAAGTTATTCAAGCCAAGATATTTTCGTAGAAGATTGCTATGGAAACGTATACGACGCGTACGTTTATCAAAACCCCGAAAAAACGGTGAGTGCAATTTCACCACTTTACGACCTTGCTGTAATTTGCTTTAAAGCAAAAGAAAAGCTTGAAACGCTAAGCTTAGCGAGTGAAAATCCCGTAAAAAATGATACGGTCGTGCTCGTCGGTACGCCAGAAGGTCAGAAAAACGCCATTTTGTTTGCGAATATTATAGGTTACGTCGTTCCAAACGTCGAAGACTCGTCTACTAATAAAATTAATTTTGAAGTAGTAACTTACGACTGTTCGAGCAAGCAAGGCTCTAGTGGTGGACCGATTATTAATAATTCGCTTGAGATTGTCGGCGTGCATTTTGGTGGCGGTGAAACTCAAACTCGCGAATACGGTGGCGCAGTGCCAATTTTAAAAGTTAAAGAATTTTTAAGCAATTATTGTTTAAGTTAAGGAGAGAAAATGATTTTTCATGATAAAGACGCTAAAAGCGTCTTAGAATTGTTAAATACGGATAAAAACGGGCTAAAAACGGCTCAAGTAAAAGAATTACAAGAAAAGTATGGCGAAAATAAATTAAAAGAAAAGAAGAAGAAAAATACCTTTCAACGTTTTTTAGAGCAGTTTAAAGACGTTATGATTTTAATTTTGATTGCCGCAGCAATAATTTCTTTTGTGGTTGCTTGTATTGAAGGTGATCCACAAGAATTTTTCGAGCCGATTTTAATTTTAGCAATCGTAATAATTAACGCAATAATGGGCGTTATGCAAGAGAGTAAGGCAGAAAAAGCACTTGATGCGCTAAAGAGTTTGTCTGCACCGCACGCGCGCGTTATTCGTGACGGGGTTGAAAGCGTAATTGATGCAAAAGAACTTGTTCCCGGCGATATAATAAAAGTTGAAGCAGGTGACTTTATTCCTGCAGACTGTAGGTTGATAGAAAGTACAAGCCTGAAAAGTGAAGAAAGCGCGTTGACGGGTGAATCTGTTCCAAGTGAAAAACATGCGAGCATTACCGTCAAGGACAATGCACCGCTTGGCGACAGGCAAAATATGATTTTCTCAGGTTGTAGCATAACTTACGGAACTGCTTTAGCTGTGGTTACTGCAACGGGTATGGATACCGAAATGGGTAAAATCGCAAACCTTCTTGATAGCGAAGAAGAAGGTCAAACGCCACTTCAGAAAAAACTTGCAAGCCTTGGCAAATATCTAGGAATAGTCGCACTTACTTGCTGTGCAATTATCTTTATAGTTGGACTGACAAGTGGTATGGACGTTTTAGAAATCTTTATGACTGCAGTATCTCTAGCCGTTTCTGCAATACCTGAAGGCTTACCTGCGATTGTAACGATAGTTTTATCAATAGGCGTTCAACGCATGGTAAAGAAAAACGCGATAATTCGCAGACTTCCTGCAGTTGAAACTTTAGGTAGTGCTTCGATAATTTGCTCGGATAAAACGGGAACGCTTACGCAAAACCGTATGACTCTTGTTAAGGCGTACACGGCAAAAAAGGGCTTACTTGAAGATATAACGGAAAATAACGACGACGAAGTTAAAAAACTTCTTGCGTTCGGAACTCTATGTTCGGACGGCTCGGTCGTGTTTGAAGGCGATAAAGAGCAACATATCGGCGACCCGACGGAAACTTCAATAGTTTACGCTGCGTATAAAAACGGGCTTAAAAAAGAAGATTTAAACGCTAAATATCCACGAATAAGTGGTATTCCTTTCGATTCTGACAGAAAATTAATGTCAACAATCAACGAAATAGACTCAAAGAAGGTCGTAATCGTAAAGGGTGCGTTTGACGTGTTGATTGAAAGAACGCTCGGCGACGATATCAAAAAAGCAAAAGCCGTTTGCGACGAAATGAGTGCAAACGCATTGAGAGTTTTAGCAGTTTGTTATAAATATATTGACGAAATTCCAGAAAGCTTAACAAGTGAAAATCTTGAAAACGGCTTAACGTTCTTAGGTCTTGTCGGTATGATTGACCCACCTAGACCTGAGGCTAAAGAAGCTGTTAGGATTTGCCGCAAAGCAGGAATTAAGCCTGTTATGATAACGGGCGACCACGTTGTTACTGCATCTGCAATAGCTAGAGAGCTTGGAATTTTACTTGACGGAGATATGTCGATAACAGGCTCTGAGCTTGATAAAATGACTGATGCAGAGCTTGATAACGTTGTTGAAAAAATTTCCGTTTACGCTCGCGTTTCGCCTGAAAATAAGATAAGAATAGTAAAAGCATGGCAAAGACGCGACCAAGTCGTTTCTATGACGGGTGACGGCGTAAACGACGCGCCTGCGCTAAAGGCTGCAGATATCGGTTGTGCTATGGGTATAACGGGTACTGACGTTGCTAAAGGGGCGGCGGATATTACTTTGACTGACGATAACTTTGCTACGATTGTCGACGCGGTAAGAGAAGGTCGTGGAATTTATTCAAATATTAAAAAGGTAGTAGGATTCTTACTCGGAACTAATATCGGCGAAATTATCGTAGTTTTCCTTGCAATGATGCTTTGGCACGTTACACCACTGCTTTCTATGCAGCTTCTTTGGATAAACCTTGTAACCGACAGTTTACCAGCTATCGCACTCGGTATGGAGGCAGTCGAAAACGACGTTATGGAAAAATCGCCAAAGCCTAAGAAAGAAGGGCTTTTTGCGCACGGTTACGGTGTAAGAATTATACTTCAAGGTATAATGTTTGGCGCGCTTGCGCTTATTGCGTACAAAATTGGTGAAGTATCAACCGGATCGCTTTCAGGTGGGCAGACGATGGCGTTTATCACGCTTTCGCTATCACAAGTAATTCAAGCGTTTAATATGCGATCTGACCACTCGCTGTTTAAAATAGGCTTTTTCTCTAATAAAAAGTTAAATATATCTGCGCTAGTGTCAATATTGCTTGTACTACTCGTAATATTTACACCTGCAAAAATTATTTTCGGTCTTATTACTTTAGACTTAAAATTATATCTAATAGCGTTTGGTATGGCAATTGTTCCACTTGTAGTTATGGAACTAGGTAAGTTGTTTGGCTTTATTTTTAGTAAGAATAAATAACAGTAATAAAAATCGCGCTCGCAGTTTGCGAGCGCGATTTTTGTTTATTAAAGTTTTAAGCTGAAATTTTAACTTGAGTAAACAATGCTTCAATCTTTGAAACGGTAGTTGCTTGCATCAAAGACGACGGTGTTACAAAAGACGTAGGGGTGGTTAAAACAGAACTAGCGAAGTTAATTTTTTCACCTTCTTTACCTTGAGTGTTGTTTTGGCTGAAACTTAAAAACGCTTCAGCGATTTTAGCTGCTTGAATATACGCGCCGTACTTATTGTAGTGTGTTGCTTCAATACCCGTGTAGCCAGCGGAAGTATTACCGTAAGTCGAGTCGTAATCGTTTGGCCAAGTACCGTTTAGTCCGTTAGGCTTTAACGCCATCAAGTAGTTTGCATCCGTAGCCGTAGCAGTTTCAAGAAAGACCTTACTGTCGTTGAAGGTATCAATAAGCAAGCAATTTTCTTCTTGAGCGAGTTGTCTAACCGCTTGAACGTATTCAAAGTTAGGACCGTGTTTGCCGTTTCCGCCGACTAAAGTAGTGCCAGCGCTATCGAATTTAACGCGCGCAACTGGGGTGCATAAGATAGGAATTGCGCCTTTAGAGCGGGCAAAATCAATATACATTTTCAAATAACCCTTAAAAGTAACACCGCAATCGAATGAATAGTAATAATCACCGTAAGTTTTTGCTACCGATATTGCATTTACGATGTCGTTTTTAGTATGGTTTTCATAGTTTTCATACTCTAC
>JAFQWV010000008.1 GCA_017407325.1 Clostridia bacterium
CATACAAACCTATAAGGTGTCTAAAGAAGAACAAAAAAGTTTATTGGTGCAAATTCAAGAGGAACAAAGATCGATCGCTTCATCTGAGCGAATGATTGAATTGTTCCAACAGAAGATAAAAATTCGAGCTAAAGAAATATGGAGTGAATAATAATGTCAGATACTATTGATTATACAGAAGTTCCATATTTGCAAGATATTTTAAATTTTTTGCCGATAGACCCTGACGATGAAGAAGATGTGATTGGCTATATCGAAAATATATCCAATTTGGTGGCTGTAAATTATAAATATGGGCAATATCAATTTGCCTATTTTGGTGTACATCTTTTGTATATGACCTACATTTATTGTACTGCTTGGAAAATTGCTCAAATTGAGCCCGAAAGGTATAAAGATGCCATTGTTTTTGCTCGTTCATATAGTGGTAGAGAAAAAGATTTGAAAATTGAAGACGTAGAATCAATTTTCTCGTATAGTTTAATGCCTGAAAAAGATATTGCCAAGTTGTTTAGCATTATTGAGTTAGATAAATCTCAAATTACACGTGTTAGCAATCTTGTTGATACTAGAAATGAAATGGCACATGCATCAGGGAAATTTGAAATTTTAACTTCGGATAGTTTTGATGCAACGGTTAATAGTGTTTATACATCAATGAATAATATTCATAAATCGATGGACAAGTTAATCAGAAAATGGTATAAACAAGTATTGCTTAGTTTTTGTGCGGGCGAATATGATGGTTATGACAACCCAAAAGATTTTATTTTTGAACAAATGATACAGTCGTTTAAGTTATCGACCAATGAGTTGCTCGTATGTAATGAAATGAGTGTTAGCGGTTTAATTACTGAACATCGCGGTTACGAGCAAAAATTAAAGGCTTTCAAAAAAGCTATTACTACATATTGTCAGGATATGGGATATATTGTATAAAATTAATTAGAAGGATAAGTGAAATGAACGATATTATAAGAAAATTATTTAGAAATAGTAGATATTATTAAGTCTGCAAGAGAGCGTGCATATAGTAAAGTCAATGAAAAATTGATCTTAATGTATCACCAAATCGGACGAAAAATTAGCGAAGAAGCCCAAAATTCTTCTTACGGGGATTCTTACGTTCAAGGGCTTGCAGACTTCTTTGAGAAGGAATATCCCGAGCTTAAAGGTTTTACTCGTCTGGACTATACAGAATGAAGCAATTTTACGAACTTTATAAAGACGATGAAAAAGTGTCAACGCTGTTGACACAATTAAGTTGGTCTAACCATTAAAAAATAATGTCTGCATGCAAGACAAAGGAAGAACGTTATTTTTATATCGGTTTATGTATAAAAGAGAGATATAGTGCACGGGAACTTGCTCGTCAAATAGACAGTGGTTATTATGAACGCTATATGTTATCACAAAAGCCAACGACTCCTGCACTCTTTGAAGCAAAGCAAGCAACGGGAAACGTCTTTTTAGACACTTATACTTTTGATTTTCTTGACGTTCCTGAAACAGATTTACAAAAATCAATTATCAAGAACTTGGACTTTCTTGCTTGGTTGCTTTTGAACTTAAAATCGGAGAATTTAAGCCTGAATACTTAGGCAAAGTAAATTTGTACTTAGAGGCACTTGACCGAGAAGTTAAAAAGCCAAATGAAAATCCGAGTGTAGGCGTAATTTTATGCGCAAAGAAAGATGATGAGGTTGTAGAATTTGCATTAAGTCGCAGTCTTTCTCCTACAATGGTGTCAGGTTGTTTTTACACACAGTTCACTTGATATAAAGTAAAAAGATTTAGAAACAAGCAGTTCAAGGCTCTAAAAAACACTTCGGATTAGATAGACCTTTGTGGTCATCTAAGTCGAAGTGTTTTTTAAGAAACGCAGAAATGCGCCGTTTAAAAGGCTTTTTTCTTATTCCGTGCGTAACGCAACAACAGGGTCTTTCTTCGACGCCATGCTCGCAGGAAGTAAGCCTGCAATAGTCGTAAGTATTATGCTTATTACAACGAGTGCAATTCCACCAACGAGTGGTAAGCTTGCAACTCCTGCTATTCCCGAAAGGGCGTTTATAATAATGTTTATAGGGATATTTAATATCAAAGTAACTATTATACCGAGCATACCTGCCGCAAAGCCGATAATCATAGTTTCTGCATTGAATACGCGCTTAATGTCGCGCTTTGATGCGCCTATAGAGCGAAGAACGCCAATTTCTTTCGTTCTTTCAAGAACTGAAATGTAGGTGATAATACCAATCATGATAGACGAAACGACAAGCGAGATTGAAACGAACGCGATCAGAATATAGGTAATAGCGTTGACGATAGTCGTTATAGACGACATCATCATGCCGATAAAGTCGTTATAGTTAATTTGTTTTGCTTCTTCAACGCTGTCGTTGTATTCTTTAATAAACTCAATGATTTCGTCTTTATCTTCGAAAGATTTAGCGTAGATAGAGATTGAATTAGGCTCGTCTTCTTTAACGGCTGAAAGGCTAACAACGCCAGAGTCTTTCAAAACTTCATACGCATCTTTATTAATTGGCTCGCCTGTGTAAAGGTTTACGTAATAACCGTTTGTATCACCACCGTTTGCACGAGTCTGGGCGTTTTGAGCTTCTTTTTCATAGTCGCTAACGATAGGAAGTGCGGCGTTTCTTGAGATTAATAATTTTGTAAGTTCTGAAGTGTAACCCATATCCCCAGAGACTGCGCCGTTTGTAACGCCGTCTTTAAGGCGAACTATACCAGAAATTTTAAGCTTAAGACTGTTTGCGCTATTCATATAAGCGTCAAGTTCTTCAGCCGTTCTTTCAGCGTAAAGGTTAGTGGTGACGCCTTCTAAAGTTTTCGAGCCGTTGTTTTTTACTTTTTCACCACCAAGAAGTGCAACGTATTCGTAATCAGGGCTGTTTAAAATTTCGTCGAAAGTAAACGTTTGTTTAGTTCTTTGAACGCCTTGCGCTTTTAAGATGCATTTAATCTTTTCGCTTACGTTGCTAGCCGTCTTTAAACTTTCAGGAAGTTGATTGTACATAGCGTCAATTTGAGCTTCTGGCATATTCGTATACATCATTTCATTGAATAAATACGAAATATCTTCCGCAGTTAAAAGACCTAACAAGTAGAGCGATAAGTCGCTTATTTGATTATATTTGTCAACGACAAGAAGTATTTCGTTGGCGTTTTCAGGGTAGTGGCCAGCCAAATAATCGTATTGAGAGTCAACCAAAGTTTTATCGCCGACAATCTGTCCCCAAGCAGGGCTTGACGTTAATAGGTTAGCAAAACTAGAGTAGTAATCTTTCATCATAGCCGCCATTTGTGGAGCGATTACGTCGTTAATGTCAGGAAGCTTTACCGGGAATACTTGGTTGTAAGACGTTATCGGAACAGGTTTTACGGTAGTTGCAACCGTTTGCTTGCGATAAATAGTAAAATCTAGATTATATCCATATTGAATATCGCTGACTAAATTCTTATCTAAGTTTTCGTCTAAGTGCTTTTTGAAAGACTTTAAGTCGTTTGTCGCTGCGCTTGCTGCGATTTCGTCAACCATATCGCTGATGGCGTTTTGAGTGGTTATTTCTTGAGTGTCAGGAAATTCTTGGCCTTCGCGCTCACCCGAGCCTAAAAACGACGATATTAAGGTTGTATAATTGATGTTAACCTCGGTAATTGATAGTGGGTAACTCGTCAACGTTTCTTGTTGAATACGCGTTATGTACGCATTAAAACCGGCAGATAGCGAAAGTATTAGCGCGATACCTATAATTCCGATAGAGCCTGCAAAACTCGTTAAAATGGTTCTTGCTTTTTTGGTTGCAAGGTTATTTAAACTTAAAGATAGCGCAGTCCAAAAACTCATAGAAGGTTTCTTTTCGGTAGTCTTTTCAGTTTTTTCCTTTTCAGGCTCGCCCTCAAACGGCATAGAGTCGTTTATAATTTGACCGTCTTTAAGGTTTATAATACGCGTCGAATACTCAGTCGCAAGGTCAGGATTGTGCGTAACCATAATAACGAGCTTAGTTTTAGAAAGTTCTTTCAAAATTTCCATAACTGAAACGCTTGTTTCAGTGTCGAGTGCGCCAGTCGGTTCGTCGGCTAAGATTATGTCGGGGTTGTTTACGATAGCGCGAGCTATTGCTACACGTTGCATTTGACCACCCGACATTTGGTTTGGCTTTTTATTAAGTTGATCGCCAAGTCCTACTTTTTCGAGTGCCGCTTTTGCGCGCTCGCGACGTTCGTCACGCTTAATGCCCGATAAAGTTAGCGCAAGCTCAACGTTTTTAAGCACCGATTGGTGGGGGATTAGGTTATAGCTTTGGAAAACGAAACCAACAGAGTGGTTGCGATAGCTATCCCAATCTTTGTCCTTGTAATCTTTGGTGCTTCTGCCGTTGATTACGATGTCGCCACTAGTGTAGCGGTCAAGTCCGCCGATAATGTTTAAAAGAGTCGTTTTTCCACAACCACTTGGTCCTAAAACGGAAACAAACTCGCTTCTTCTAAAGTTTAAACTAACGTCTTTAAGTGCCGTAACGGTGTTGTCGGCAGTCACGTAGTTTTTAGTGATGTTTTTTAGTTTTAACATTTTTAACCCCTATAATAATTGTTTTAATTGCCGTATAAGTCGATTAACGCATTTTTTGCGTTGAAAAACGGTCAAATTTTGACCGTTTTGTTTTTAATCTTTGCGTTTAATAATCGTAACGTCAAGCTCAACGCCGATTGGATCGCCTTTTTCTTTTGTGATTTTTATTTTGCCTTTTTCGTCTTTAGTTACGCGCTTTCCTTTACCGCCGGTGATAATTCCACAGATATCAAAACTGTAATTTTCTTTATCTTCGAAATACTTAACGGTTTCGCTTGCTTCGTTTTCGTCAATAAAGCCGATATGGTGCATACCTTTTCTGTCCCAATCGTAAACGTAAACTTTAAGCTTTCCGTTATCTAATACGATGCCCATCTTTCTGAATTCTTGTTCAGCAAGCTCGTAAACGATATCGTTTTCGTATTCTTCTTTAATTTCAGAGGTCTTAAGTCCGTCAAACTTATCAAGATAGCCTTGCTTTAAGCCTTCTTTAATTTCGGCGTCAAGTATATCTTTAACCTTAATACCTTCTTCATTCTTTTTATCCGTTCCAAGCACTTTGTACGAGCCTTCGAATAAAACTTCGTTAGGTTTATATATTAATTTTCTACCGCGCTTAGTACAAATTACTTGACAAATTTCGTCGTAATTTTCAGGTAAAGTTAGTTTGAACGCTTGTTTAGACTTATCTTCTTCAGGTTCTTCGTCGTTATCGTCACTTTCTTCGTCACCATCTTCGCCGTCTTGAGTTTCTTCAGCACTTTCTTCTTGAGTTTCAGCTACTTCTTCAATAACTTCTTCGCTGATAGCTTCTTCCGTAGCCACTTCTTCTTGAATTTCTTCACTAGCAGGTTCTTCTGAAATTTCAGCGTTTTCTCCGATAGCTTCTTCTTGCGCATCTATGGTAGCTTCTTCACTTGCGACTTCTTCAGCTACTTCTTTATCTTCTAAAGTTTCAGTGTTTTGAACTTCTTCTTCGACGGTTTCTACGTTTTCTTGATTTAAAATTTCGTCCATACTTTTCCCCTAATTAAAATAAAAATTAGTAACTTATGAACAATTATAATATAACTAGAAAAAAATGTCAATATATTAATATGTATTTGTTATAATATGGTACTTGAAATAATAACGCCAATTTGTGAAATAAAAAAATATTATGTGTTGAAATTATGAAAATATCGTAACAAAACGAAAAAACTTGGATATTAACTCCAAGTTTTTTCGTTTAGCAGTCAAATACAATTTTTAATTAAACCTTCAAAATTCTTAAATATTCGTCAAGCCTTGCGTTTAGATATTCTGCAAAAAGTTTTGTCATTTGAGATAAGTCTTTTTTAACGTGATATGCATCAAACGCATCATAATATTTCTTTCTGTCTGTAAATTTTATGTCAATCGGTGGATAGCCAGCTTTCATCAGCTCTAAGTTTACAAGTAGCCTTCCCGTTCTGCCGTTTCCGTCAATAAATGGGTGTATGCTTTCAAATTCTATATGAAAATTTGCAAGTTTTTCAGCAATATTCCTATTGTCGTTTTTATAATCAAGTAGTAAATCGTTTATTTTAGGCTCAATCAAATAAGGCTGAACGGGCTGATGCTGTGCGCCTAAGATTCGAACCGGAACCCTTCTATACGTTCCTTTATCCCTAGGTTTATCGCTGAGAACAAGCGAGTGTATTTGCTTTATAGTAAATTCAGTAAGTTCAGATTTTTCCTTGACAAGGTCAAGAATAAAATAGAATGCTTCTTTATGCCCAACTGCTTCCATGTGGTCTTTAAGTGGTTTTTGGTCGATAGTCAAACCACGCAAAACCATATCCGTTTCGCGTAAAGTCAAGGTGTTTCCTTCGATAGCGTTTGAGTTATACGTGTACTCAATCATAAAATCATCAAGTAAACGCTGCAGTTCGCCTTCAGTTAGTGGACGGTAAGAATCAAGTTCAGCTTTTTTCTTTTCAATAAGCTCCACTAAACTTTCTTTAGATTTAATTCTGCCGTCTTTTGGCTTTTGAGCGTCGTCTGGGATATACCATATTTTTCCAACTTGATACGCGCCGTCAATCTGACCGTTTAAGCATAAAGTTCTAACGCGCCTATCTGAAATATTCCACATTTTTGCTGCTTGCTTTGCGTTCATTGCCATATTTTCACTCCTTGCACGGAATATTATACATGCTTTTCGGAATAATGTCAAGACGTTTTTGGAATAATGCGAGAAAAGAAAAAAGACGGCGAATTTTCGCCGTCTTTGATAATCTTTTTACTCGCAACCGTCAGCGCAGTCGAAACTGCCACAGCAAGTGCAGTCGGTGCAGTCGCTTGTTACTTTAATTTTGTTAAGCGTACAGTTTTTACCATTTGAGTTATGCTTGCAACGTGTTACGTCGCATAAAATTGAAAAGTTTACGTTTTCCATAGTTACTCCTTTATTTTGCAAAATAGCAATTAATTATAGTTTATCCAAAAATATAAAAATTAAACAAAAAATTGCAAAAATAGGGCTATAGCGCAATTAAAAGGGGGTTAGTGCATTCACTAACCCCGATTTTTATTTTGCAAGTGGTTGAACGTCGATTGTAATTTTACAAGGAACGTCAGATATAAGTTTAATTTCTGCTTGGAATTTACCTAAGCTTTTAATAGGTTCTTTTAAAACGATTTTCTTTTTATCAATCTCGTAACCTAAAGAAAGTAAGCTTTGTGCAACTTCTTGGTTTGTAACGCTACCAAAGATTTTGCCGTTTTCACCGCATTTAACAAAGCAGACAACCGTCTTATTATGAATTTCTTTCGAAAGCGCTGTAAGGCGCTTGATCTCTTCGCGTTTATGAAATTCTTCAGCGTCCTTTTTATTTTTTAAACTGTTAATTTCAACAGTGGTTGCTTCTTTAGCGAGTTTTTTCTTAAATAGCATATTGCGGGCAAAACCGTCGCTAACTTCAACGATATCGCCTTTTTTACCCGTACCTTTAACGTCTTGAATTAAAATAACTTTCATAATGCTACCCCCGATGTTTTTTTACTATTTTACTCTAAAATGAACTATTTGTCAATATTAATTAAATAATATGACGGCGTTTTCAAAAAAACGCACGACCTTTATGCAATTTTTTAATTGCTATCGAGCGAAATTTATTTCGCATATCGAGCAAAACTTTGGTTTTGCATATCGAGTTGCCAAAAGGCAACATATCGAGCGCAAAGCGCAAAACTTTTATATTGACAAAACGTAAAATATATTATATAATATGAAAGTATTAAAACTTAGGGAGAAATTTATGGGTTCATCATCAGGTGGCGCAAGTATCAACGTATACGAATTAATTTCATTTATTCTATACTTTGCGTTGGTAATTGGCGTCGGTATTTATTTCTTTTTCAAGTCGAAGTCAAAAGGCGAAAAAGACTACTTTTTAGGCGGCAGAAACATCAACGGTTTAGTTGGCGCGTTGTCTGCTGGCGCATCGGATATGAGTGCGTGGGTATTAATGGGGCTACCTGGCTCTATCTGTTTATACGGTTTAGGTCAAGTCTGGATTTCAATCGGACTTTTAATCGGAACGGTTTGTTCTTGGATATTCGTAGCGCCAAGACTTCGCAGATTTGCAATCGTTGCGGACGACTCGATTACGATTCCACAATTTTTTTCGAACAGATTTAAGTCAAAAAGCCCGGTTTTACGCGTGGCGTGTGCAGTTATTTTCGTTATTGCGTACTGCATTTATTCAGCGTCAAGTATCTCTGCGTGCGGTGAGCTTTTCAACGTAGTTATGCCTGCAATCGACAAGCGTCCTGCAATGATTATCGCAGCAACTATTATCGTCGTATACACGCTTTTAGGTGGCTTTAACGCAGTTTGCTGGACAGACTTTTTCCAAGGTATGCTAATGCTTTGTGCGCTTATGGTCGTTCCAATTATTGCGCTCGGCGTGCTTAACGCGTCAGGGCCTGTCGGTATCGTTATAACTCCTGAAAACTATTACAGCTTACTTTCAAGCGGAAAGTTCGATTGGAAAAGTATTGCAGATATTTTAACAGGTATCGGCTGGGGCTTAGGCTATTTCGGTATGCCACATATTTTAGTTAGATATATGTCGATAAAGTCGGAAAAGGAAATGAAAAAGTCAAGAATTATCGGCTCTGTCTGGACGGGTATTATTCTTTTAATGGCAACGGTCGTCGGTCTTGTTGCGCACGAATATTTAGGCGGTAGAATTACGAGTGCTAACTCGTCTCAAGCGTTTATTCAGATGATTCGTCAATTATTTGGCGCGGGCGCACTTGCGCTTATCGGCGGTTTACTTCTTTCTGCAATCGTTGCAGCGTCAATGTCGACTGCTGACTCTCAACTTTTAGCATCGTCAAGCGCGTTCGTTTCTGACGTTTACAAGACGAGCTTAAAGAAAAACGCAACCGATAAAGAACTTTTGTGGGTTGGTAGAATAGTCGTTGCTGTAATTACTATTATCGCACTACTTATTGCGCTAAATCCAAAATCACAAACCATTATGCAACTTGTATCTGCGGCGTGGTCAATCTTCGGCGCAGCGTTCGGACCTACGATGTTACTTTGCCTATTCTGGCGCAGATTTAACTATAAAGGTGCGTGCGTTGGTATTATCGTCGGCTTTGTGGTCAGTGTTTTGTGGATGGTTCTATTCAACTTCGAATACTACGGCTACACGAGCGTTATCTACAACACCGCTTTATACGAAATCGTTCCGGGTTTCATAGTTGGTTTAATCTCTGCGGTAGCGACTTCACTCTTAACTGCTCCGCCAAGCGAAGAGGTTCTTGCGCTTTACGACTCTGTTCCAGATCAAGTTGAAGAAAGCGACTTTGTTAAAAGCGAAGAAGAAAACGCTACGGAAGAAACTGCTTCTGAAGAAGTTTCTGAGTAATTGAAAAATAAATAAAACCTGCGCTATAACCGTGTTATAGCGCAGGTTTTTGTTTTAAAAATAAATAATAGGTGCTAAAATTAAAGCATAATTTTTCTAAGCGTTTCGTTGTCGATTAAAGATATTTCGCTTGGAGAAACGTCTAAAACGGTTTTGCAACCAAATTCTCCCTTTTGGTTTTTACGATAGCACGCGCGAGCGTAGCAGACTAAAACGCTAGCTGTAAATTCAGGGTTAGAGTCAAGTGTAAGTTTATATTCGATAACGTGATTATTTTCAAGGTCTTTTCCCGTTTTTCCAGTGCGGATAACGACGCCACCGTGTGGAATGCCCTTGTGGTTTTTGTCGAGTTCTTCTTGAGAAATAAAAGTAACCGTCGTATCGTAGTCGGCAAAATATTTTGGCATAGTTTTAATTTCTCTCTCAATTCTTTCTAGGTCTGCGCCTTCTTTAGCAACTACAAAGCACTCGCGTGTGTGTTTTTCACGAGTTGTTAAAGTTGGGTTTAAACCACTGCGAACTTTAGACATCGCGCTTTCAACAGGAACGGTGTATTGTCTAGCGTCTTGAACTCCGTCAATGCGACGAATTGCGTCAGAGTGACCTTGGCTCACGCCTTTACCCCAGAAAGTATAATCGTTTCCGTCAGGAAGTATTGCGTTTGCTAAAACGCGGTTAAGTGAAAACATACCGGGATCCCAACCGACTGAAATTATTGCGGTTTTGTTGCCGATTTTAGCCTTTTCGTCAACGAGGTCAAAGTGTTTAGGGATATCTGCGTGGGTGTCGAAACTGTCGATAACGTTGAAATGCTCGGCTAAATAAGGTGTCATTTCAGGTAAGTCGGTCGCGCTACCGCCACAGATAATAAGAACGTCGATATCGTCTTTATACTTTAAAATATCGTCGCAAGAATAAACCTTTGCGTCTTTTGTGGATAGAGTTAAGCTTTCAGGGTTTCTTCTTGTAAAAACGCCGAAAAGCGTCATATCCGCATTTTGTTTAATAGCGTTTTCCACGCCTTTTCCTAAATTGCCGTAGCCGTAAATTGCAACTTGCATAAAATTCTCCTAAAAATAAAAGATAAAGTCTAAAAATATGATATATTTTTAAGCTTTGTTTGTCAACAATTTTTTTTATTACAAAATAAATTTATTGCTAAAATATTTATTATATGTTATCATTATACTAGAATTAAAAGGGGATATATTATGGCAACTAAGGAAGTAATGACAGAGATTGATAAAATTTTAGACGAAGAATGCACCGACAATATCGTTTTATACGACGAAAATAATAAAGAAACGGAATTTGAGCAGGTTGCGCTTATCCCGAAAGACGAAAAAATTTACGTAATTTTAAAGCCTGTAACTAAAATTGAAGGCGTTGCTGACGACGAAGCCTTAGTTTTTGTTATCGACGAAATTGAAGACCAAGATTGTCTTATTATCGTTGACGACGAACAAATTATTACTGAAGTTTTTAACGATTATTACAAACTTTTAGAAGAATATAACGAAGACTAATTTTTTATGAACTATTTATTTTTTGACATAGAGTGTGCGACCTGTCGTGGTGGAAAGGGTAAAATTTGCGAGTTTGGGTATCTTTTAACCGACGATAATTTTAACGAGATTAAAAGGGAAGAAATTTTGATTAATCCTAATTCGCCGTTCGACTGGTACACTTTAAAAAATCTATTGCATTTTACTAAAAACGAATATAAATCAGCACCGACGTACGATAGCGTATATGAAAAAATTAGCAAAGTTCTTCTGGAGAAAGACCAAATTGTTTTTGGACACGCCACCAAAAACGATATGAAGTTTTTAAAAGACGAAAGTGACAGATACAATCTTCCGTACGTAGATTTTTGGTATTCGGATATAGGCATTATTTTTAAAAATATTTTTAATCTTGACGAAGTTCGTTCGCTCGATAAAATGTGTGACGACCTTGAAATTTCCCAGCCTGAAATTCTTCACACCGCAGAAGCTGATGCATACACAACTATGCGAATTTTAAAAGAAATGTGTAAAAGAGAAAAAGTAAACCCAGACGAGTTTTTTAAAAAATATCCGTCTTGCTTTGAGAAGTACGATTTTACAAAAAAGACGAAAAAAGAACTAAAGAAACTTAAAAAAACTGCCGAATAAGTCGATTATTCAGCAGTTTTTTGTTTTGTAACTAGCCTTCCCCTTGAGGGGAAGGTGTCGCAAAGCGACGGATGAGGTGTAAAATTATTGATGATTTGCAAACTGTGTTTGCATGATTTGCCAACTTGGCAGTTGGCGTGATTTGCAACCTTTGGTTGCATGATTTGAAAAAACAAGTTTTTTCATTTCGGTCGTGCAGATTTTGCGTAAAGCAAAATTGCCAGCGCAACATATAATTTTAATTGCGGACTGAAATTATTATATAAATCTTTTTTGTCGTTGTAAACAAAAACACAAAAGCATACAGTCATTGCGAGCGCAACTTTTGCGCGTGGCATTCTCTAAAGAACTAACCGAGTACTTTTGAACGCAAACGTTTAAATAACGAACAAAGTACTTTAGAGATTCTTTCGCTTTTGCTCAGAATGACAGAATTAGCGTACTCCCAAACAAATTATATAAATAATATGAATACTTTGTAAAATTACCTTGACAGGCGATGTATATCGGTGTATAATAGACTAAAAAATGGGAGGTGCGAAATGTCTTTAACGGGAGATTTGCTTAGGGGACACACCGAAGCGATAATATTGTTTCAACTTTTAAAGTCTGACGGATACGGATATGAAATATCCAAAAAGGTCGCAGAGTTATCGGGTGGTTTTCTCGTGCTAAAGGAAGCGACGCTATACACGGCGTTCAGAAGACTTGAAGAGAGTGGACAGATAAGTTCATACTGGGGGGAAGGTGACGGTGCTCGCCGTCGGTATTATACTATAACGGATATAGGAAAGGCAAAGTGTAAAGAAATTAAGACCGAGTGGCTTCAAACTAAGTCGGTTTTAGATACGCTTATAAAGGAGAGTAGTGATGGTAACTGAAATTGAAAAATATATAGATAAATTGCTGCCTAGTGATGCAAGCTTAGAGATGAAGCAAGAAATTTTGAGTGATGCTTTGGCGCATTTTAACGATTTAATTAAGCAGGGATATTCTGAAAAAGACGCCTATAGTGCTGTTATCGAGCAATTAGGCAGTTTTGATGGCGAAAGTGAGGAGTCAAAAGTCGTTTCAGAAAGCACCGCAACGGCAGACGTTGAAGAAAAAACGAAAAAGACTGAAAAGTCCAGCGAAGAAAAAATGCGTCAAAGACGTAAAATACTAAATAGGGTTGAAACGATTTTTAACGCGACGTTTTTCCCACTTATACTCGTAATATATCTTTTAATAAGTTTTTCAACGCATGCTTGGTCGGTTACGTGGCTTATTTTTATTATTGCAATCTGCGTCAGTGCAGTTTTAGACGGAGCACTTACGCTTGCTGGAAAAAAGGAAGAGGGGGTAATTGATGATGACAAAGACGAAAATTAACGCCATAATAAAAATATCCGTTTTTGGGGTGATTGGTTTAATATGTTTAACAATTCTTCTATCGTTACTATCCGACTATTCGTTTGGTGGCATTGCGTTTGGAAAAACGCGCTATTATAACGTAGGCGACGCAAGTATTGGTGATAAAAGCATCAACAGTATCACGATTTCGTGGGTTGACGGTGAAGTAAACGTTGAAACTTACGACGGAGAAACTGTTGAAATAACGGAGACGGGAGCAACTGACGACGATAATAAGCTAAGATGGTACGTAAGTGGAAATAATCTTGATATAGTTTTTAGAAAATCAGCGCTACTCGCGTTTAATGTAAATTATGAAAAAGCACTTACGGTTAAAATACCTAACTCACTTTTAACGAATTTGCAAAGGTTAGAGATTGAAACGGTTAATTCGTTCGTGTCGATTAAAGACGTATCGGCTACGCAACTTGATATAGAGTGTGTATCCCAAACGGCAGAAATTTTAAATTCGACCTTTGATAGCGTTTTGATTGAAGGAGTGAGCGCAAACGTTAATTTTGAAAGTAACGTAAATTATTTTGACGTAGAAACTGTATCTGGAAAGATAAACTGCAAATTTTTGTCAAATCCACAGACTGTTAATATCGAAGCAGTTTCAGGCAATGCAGAAATTTACTTAAATAAAAATTGTGGTTTTACAGCTATAGCTGACGGAATTAGTAATAAAGTAACTACCGATTTTGCCGTTACGACTATTGATGGCAAAATAACTTTTGGTGACGGATTGACGAAGATATATTTAGATAACGTAAGTGGAAAGCTAGCAATAAAACAATACGAATAAATAAAAAACTGCCGAATAAGTCGATTATTCGGCAGTTTTTTACAACCAAAACAATTAATTGCAAGTTGCAAAAACTTGTTTTCAATTTATTTAACTTTCGCAACTTTTATCGTATTAGTATTTCCTGAAATTTCAAGTGGAATACCAACGATAATTACGACCATATCGTTTTTTTCAACGATATCGAGATTTTTAGCGCAGTCTATTGCGTGAACGAATAAGTCGTCAGAGTGATTTTTATAAAGTGATAAAACAGGGCATACTCCCCAAGATAAGGATAGTTGATGGAAAGTCTTTTCTTCTGGTGTTGCTGCAACTATTGGCATGCTTGGTCTGAACTTTGAAACGTTTCTTGCCGTGTCGCCACCCATAGTAAGGGCGATAATGGCTTTTGCTCTAAGGTCGGTTGCGGTAGTTCTGGCGGCGTCGCAAATTGCATTTGTAGTATCTTCTATATCAAGGTCGTACGAGCGTCTAGAGTAGATATCCATATCGAAACAGTCGTCTTCAGCTTGTTGAGAAATATTTGCCATAACCTCAACGGCTTCAACGGGGTAATTTCCCATAGCGGTTTCGCCAGAAAGCATCACGGCGCTCGTTCCGTCAAAGACTGCGTTAGCAACGTCGGTAATTTCCGCACGGGTTGGAGTTGGATTTTTAATCATAGACTCTAGCATTTGAGTAGCGGTAATAACCATTTTACCCGAGCGATAGCACTTCTTTATAAAGCGCTTTTGTAAGCCAGGAAGACGCGTATAATCGACTTCTACGCCCATATCTCCACGCGCAACCATAATTCCGTCGCTGTTTAAAAGAATTTCGTCAAAGTTGTCAATACCTTCGGTGTTTTCGATTTTAGAGATAATTTTTATTTTGTGTCCACCGTGGTAATTGACGAATTTTCTAAGCTGAATAACGTCGTTTTTAGTTCTGACAAAGCTTGCTGCAATAAAGTCGACATCGTTTTCAATACCGAATAAAATATCTTTTTTGTCCGTGTCAGATAGGTACGGCATACCAAGTTTAACGCTAGGAACGTTTATACCTTTTTTCTCGCCTAAAGCTCCACCACGAACGACTTTACACTTAATCTCGTCGTCAGTCGTTTCCAAAACGCAAAGCTCAATCGAGCCGTCGTCTATAAGAATTTTAGTATTTTTCTCAACTTCTTTGCAAAGTGGTGGGTACGTAATAGATACGATATTTTCGTCGCCTAAAACGTCTTTGGAGGTAAGGGTGAAAGCTGCTCCCTTTTTAAGAGTGACTTTGCCGTTAGATAAAGACTTGGTTCTTACTTCCGGACCTTTCATATCAAGCATAATACCGAGTGGAACTTCTTTTTCTTTTCTGACTTTTTTAATAAGGTCGATAGTCTCTTTATGGTATTCGTGCGTTCCGTGTGAAAAATTAAGGCGCGCAACGTTCATGCCAGCAGAAATCATTTTAGTTAAAATTTCTTCGCTTCTTGAAGCTGGACCTATAGTTGCAATTATTTTTGTTTTTCTCATATTAACTCCTAAAAAATGTTAATAATCGTGCTATAAGCTAATTAATCGTTAGATTCGCTGTTATTTTCATCGGTCGAATCTATTTTTTCTTGTTCTTTTAACTCTGTGTCTACGTCAGATAGGGCGCAGTCTTTAATTGCAAACGGCGTAGCCTCGGTTGTTTCCGGGCTAGGGCTTAGGGTGCAGTTTTTGTATTCGGTATCAGGCGAAGTTACTTTTGGTAAATTATCGCTTGCGTGCTTTTTCCAAATAGCGAGCTTAATTTTTTCGCTAAAACTAAGTTTTACGTTTTGCATAGACTTAAGGGCACACATAGCTACGAACTTATCAATGATTTCCGTTTTGTGGAAAGCATAATATTCTTTGTATTTTTCTTTTAATTTTTTGGTGATAACCCTAGCTTTTCCGGTGTACGACTCGCCGTTTGCGCCGATAACGTAAACTTTAACCGCTTTAAGTTTTTTAACCGTAGTGTTTTTAAAAATATCTCGCTCAAGTTGAGGGGTATAAAGTCTGAGTTTAATTATACCGCGTGGTGGGATAACAAGGTCGGTAGAGTCTTTAATTTGCGCTCTTGCTTCGTTTCTGTAATTGAAATATTGACCGTCGTGGCAAAAGCCTATTGACGAGATATTTATAGCGTTTACAGAGCTGTTTGTGACGATAATAGTATATAAAAGAGAGTCGTCTTTCGTATTTTTCTCGCACATATCAATAACCTTGAATTTGTTTACGAGTAAGCTTTTTGAAAGCTTTGAACTTTTTGTAAAAGAAAGAATTGCAAAAATTAAAATAAGAAAACTAAAAATTAGTCCCCCGAAAATAAAATAAGGTTGATTATTTTCAAAAAAACCGCTTGCTAATAAATTTAGTAACATAATATTCTCCTACAAGTTTTTTATTTTATTGTACACTAAAACGCTATTTCTCGCAAGAGTTTTTTTGTAAAAATTTAGTGAGATTTATTGTAAAATATATATCGTAATAAATATGGCAAAAATATTCAAATATTGGTAAAAATCCGTTAGCATAATTGACTTAAGCTATGGGTTGTGATACAATATATAATAGCGTGTATGCGCTTAAATAAAGGGGGCAAATATGAAAAGATTCATGCGCTTTGTCGTTTCGGTGTTATTAATATCGGTTATGACCTTAACGGCATTCGGTTGTTCGATTGAATTTGAGCTTAGCTCGGCAGAATCGTCAACAAGTTCTCAAAAATCGTCAACATCAAGAAATTATGGTAAATCAAGCAAAGAAAGTTCTTCACTTGAGATATCTTCAGATTCTGAAGTGGAAGACTCTTCTTACGAATACTCGTCTTCAGAAAACGAAGAAACGAGCAAAAACTCAAGTACTAAATCAAGTTCAAAGAGTTCTAGTTCAAAGTCTAGTGCTAAATCGAGTTCAAAATCAAGCTCGGTATCAAGTACTTCTAAAAACTCAAGTGTAAAATCTTCAAGCTCGAAGTCAAGCTCGAAATCTAGCTCAAAGAGTTCTAGTTCTTCAAAGTCAAGCTCGAAATCAAGCTCTTCGAAATCGTCAAGTTCAAAGAGTTCTAGCTCAAGCTCAAGTTCAAGTTCTAGTTCGAAGCCAGCTTCAAGCTCTAGTTCAAATTCGACTCAAAACCCATCTACGCCATCTACTGATTTATTATTAGACTACAAGGGGCTTAGTGAAAGTGTATACGTATTATGGGCAGACAGCAAAACTTCTTCTGCTAAAGTTTACTATAAATTGAGTTCAGCATCAAGTTATACTGAAATTGACTCTGAGCTTATCAGAGAAACAAGCGCAGGCGCACGTGCAGACATTTTAGGTCTTAAAGCAGGTAAATACGACATCAAGGTTGACGTTGGCTCGTCTGACGAAGATATTGTAATTACAGGCGTAAACGTAACAAGCTATGACCGTTCAGGTTATGCCCACGCAGGATACACTAAGGGCGTTGGTGCTTATAACGACGACGGAACGCTAAAATCTGGCGTAAAAGTTTATTACGTAACTGAAGAAACTAAAAATTCCGTAACACTCGTAAAGGCTATTCAGGCAGGAAACGCTTGTATCAGAATTATAGGTAAAATTTCTTGTCCACAATACAAATCTAAAAATTCGCTCGAAACTAACATTACCGATATTTCGGGTATCTCGAGAAAGAATCTTGGCGACGACAGTTACTGGAATATGATTGATGTCAGCAGTAAATCGAATATCACCGTTGAAGGTGTAGGTGACGACGCAGAATTCTATCAATTCGGTATGACGTTTAAAAAATGTAACTCTATCGAAGTAAGAAATCTAACGTTTACCGATTATCCTGAAGACGCTTGCTCGTTTGAAGGCGCAAGCGGCGCTCAAGACGACTACGGTCACTATTGGGTACACAACAACAAATTCAATCGCGGTAAAAACGGCTGGGACTTGACGAGTGAACAAGATAAAGGCTATGGCGACGGAGCAACCGACGTTAAGCACTGTTCAAACGTAACTATGTCTTACAACATCTATAACCAGTGTCAAAAGACGATGCTTTGCGGTGGCAGTAACTCTCATATCCAATATAACATTACGCTACACCACAACTATTATTACAAGAATAAGTCAAGACTTCCGCTTGCAAGAGCGGCAAATATCCACATTTACAACTGCTACTTTGAAAGCAATACGACTTGTATGAGTATGAGAGCAAACGCTATAATCTTATCTGAAGCAAACTACTACAAGTCAAACTCAGCGCACACCGACGGCAACACTGAGTGCTATGGTAAATCGCTTAACGACAAGTACGACGGAACGAGTCAAAGTAAGTATTTTACAACGGTATCAAGCCGTTCTCAAAGCGTAACGACGAGCAACAAGTACGACAAAAACTTCTCGACTTATTCGCCAAGCTACTTAACTAACGCCGATACTGCTAAGAGCGATTGTACAAGTTACGCAGGTCCAGGCAAAGCAAATCGCTAATTTTTGAATAAATTTTAAGGAGATATTATTATGATTCTTGATTATATGAGAAATATTGGCCTTTACGAAGGCTGTAACAAAAACCTTTCTAAAATTGCTAAGTTCATTGCTGAAAACGACTTAAAGTCGCTTGAAAAAGGTAAGTACGACTTAGGTGACGAGTGCTTTGTAAATATTTTAGAATCAAACCCAAGTCCTACAAGTACTAAGTGGGAATCGCACGTTAAGTATTTAGACGTTCAATATATCGTTACAGGTAGCGAAGTTATCGAGTGGCAAATTATTGAAAACATGCAAAAAACTACTGAATACGACGCTGTAAAGGATAGATTTTTAGGAACGAGTGAAATCGGAAAGCCTATCACCGTTGACGAAGGTATGTTTATGATTTTATTCCCAGAAGACGCGCACTGTCCGGGAATTAAAGCTAATCATGACTTTGTTAAGAAAGCTGTTTTTAAGATAAAGATTTAAAACAAAAAAGTGTCGATAACACGGTTATCGACACTTTTTAAATGATTTGAAGATTGCATCTTCATGATTTGAGCGACTTTGTCGCTCGTGATTTGAAAGTGAAACTTTCATGATTTGCAAATCGTTCGATTTGCATTATTGTCGAGCAGTTTTTGTGAAAAACTGCCAAATTGTTATATAATTTGTTGGAAGGCAGAGCCTTCACGACCGAAATGAAAAAACTTGTTTTTTCAAATCATGCAAGCAAAGGCTTGCAAATCATGCTAACGACAGTTAGCAAATCATGCAATCGTAGATTGCAAATCATCATTTTAAAACAAACCCAATCAATAACGCGACGGCTGTTACAATTAAAAGACAAATAAAACAAATTACCGTTTTGTTAAAGCCTTCAATTCCACTTTTTACTACTTGTGGGGCAGGTTGTTCTGCTTCGGTATTAGGTTGCTCGATTTCAGCATTTGCGTTTTCAGGGGTAGGGGTGATAATTTTTTCTCTATACTCAAACTTTTCAACGGCGAGCGAATATAAAAGATAGCCTATAAAACCAAGAAGAACCGTAATTATTGAAGGAATAATAGATTTTTCCGAAAAATAATATAAAACGCCAAAGCCAAAGCTTACGATTATCGCGCTTATTGCACCGTATAGGGTAATCGCACCGCTAGAAAAAGGCGAACACTTTTCGCTGTTAGAAATTCTTAATCCAGACTTTGCAAAGCCGTTTACAACGCTTGCAAGTTCAATCGAGAATGCAGAGCCGAGCGTTGCGTAAAATGCAATTCTAACAAAATTGAAATCGTGGCTTGCGTTCGGGAAAATTTCAATGCAAAGTGCAAGTGCTGCAAGGTGGCAAAAGCTTAGTGCAAAAAGTGCAATCGAGTGGCTTAGCGTAAGTTTATTTGAAACCAATTCATAGCCCGTAAGATTAACTTTTTTAAGCAAAATCTTAACCCCGAATAAAATCATAAAGCACGCCGAAATCACTAAAAGACAACTACTTCCGATAACCAGTCTCGTAGCAACGAGTAAAAAGAAGATTATTATAGAGCTTCCAGCATCAGTTATTTTCGCAAGTATACCTATAACGATAAGCATTAAGGCGATTATTGCACAAATTATATCCATAATTACTCCGAATAAGTTATTACTTACAGTATATTAAAAAGGGAATAAATTGTCAATTAAATAAAAAATAAAAATATTAAGACGGCGTTTTTTAAAACGCACGACCTTTATGCAATTTGATAAAATTGCTATCGAGCGAAATTTATTTCGCATATCGAGCAAAACGTTTGTTTTGCATATCGAGTAGCCTTTTTTGGCTACATATCGAGACAAACAAGTTTGTCATAAAAAAACGCGTTCGGCTGAGCCGAACGCGTAATTTTTTATTAATCTATTACCAAGGCATAATGCTGTTGATAAGGTGAATGATACTAAAGAGTGTGTTAGCGATTGTTGACATAGCCTTAATGAAGATGTCAAGAGCAACGCCGACAACGTCTTTACGAGTGTCACCAACAGTGTCACCGGTAACTGCAGCCTTGTGGGCAGCAGAGCCTTTGCCGTGGCCAGGAATTGCTTCGCTTTCGATATACTTCTTAGCGTTATCGAACGCACCACCAGAGTTACCCATGAAGATAGCACGTGGAATAGCGCAGATAGTAGCACCAAGTAAGATACCAACTACGAAGTCAACGCCGAAGAGTGCACCACCGATAAGTGGAACGACTACTGCGATCATAGAAGGAATAACCATGTTCTTTAAAGCGCTCTTAGTTGCAAGACCAACTAATTCGTTGTAGTCAGGATCTTTTTCACCTGCTAAGATTGCAGGATCTTGAAGTTGTCTGTCACCAACGTCAGCAAGTTCTTTTGCTGCAGCGATTGTATTGTCAGTAAGGAGAGCAGAGAAGAATTCAATAAGTGCGCCACCGATAATCATACCAGCGATAACCGTGAAGTTGTCAAGGGTAGGAACTGTAAGTTCAGCGTAGTTAGCGTAGTTACCAACGTATGCAACGATGAGTGAAACAGTTGCAAATGCAGCAGAACCGATTGCAAAGCCCTTACCGATAGCAGCAGTAGTGTTACCTACAGAGTCAAGCTTGTCGGTAATGATACGAACGTCGTGTGGGAGGTGGCAAGATTCAGCAAGACCACCAGCGTTATCTGCAATAGGTCCGAACGCGTCGATAGAAACTGTGTTACCAACGAATGAAAGCATACCGAGTGCAGAAACTGCAATACCGTAAGTTCCGCAGAGAAGACCAGCAACGATTAATGAACCACCGATAATTAAGATAGGGTATAGGCAAGAACGTGAACCAACTGCGTCACCCTTTGTTACAACGAAAGCTTCACCTTCGGTTGCGTATTCAGCGATAGTTTTAGTTGGCTTGTGGTCAGCACTAGTGTAGTATTCAGTAATTTTACCGATAGCAACACCTGAAACAAGACCTAATACGATACAAACGAACGGAGAAGCCCAACCGATCTTCCAATCAAGAGCCTTTAATGCTTCGTTGTCGTAACCCTTGAACATCACGAAACATGCAACGCCAGCTAAAACTAAAGTTAAACCAGCAGAAATGTATGTAGAAAGGTCAAGTTCTTTTGCAGGATCGTTACCCATTTTCTTAAGTTGAGCAAACAAGATACCGATTACACATGCAATTAAACCAGCACCAGCGATGATGATAGGAAGCATTGCAAGTGAAGTGAATAAATCGCCGTTTAAGAAGAAGATTGCAGAAACAACAGGGTTGTTAATGAAACCGATAGCAACGATTAAACTTGCACTGATTGTTGCAACGAAAGATTCTAAAAGGTCAGAACAGTTACCAGCGATATCGTTTACGTTGTCACCGATAAAGTCAGCGATAACGTTTGGAACACGGCTGTCGTCTTCTGGAAGGTCGTTTCTGATTTTACCTAAGATATCTGCAGAGATATCTGCTGCTTTAGTGTAGTTACCACCGGCAACACGGTTGAACATTGCTACGATAGAGCAACCAAGTGAGTATGTAGTAATTCTCATTACGGTTGCGTTAGTTGCTAAACTTTCAATCTTGATAATACCAAAACCTTGATAGTATTCAGGCTTAGCCATATCGAATAAACCACCGATAGAGAAAGTTACAAGACCGTTAGCGCCACCAACACCGCTGATTAAAACGATTAACACTAAGCCGAGTAAGCCGAGTGCTTGAACGCTTAAACCGCTGATAGAACCACCGGTTAATGCAACCTTAACGGTTTCACCGATACTTAAAGATTCGCGAGCTTTGTTTGAAGTTCTTACGTTTGCATAAGTTGCACTTTTCATACCTAAGATACAAACTACGCTTGACATTGCAGCACCAAGGATAAACGTAATAGCACTAAACTTTTCGATAAAGAGTGAGAACAATACTGCTAAAATACCGATTACGATAGCAATAGTAGTAAACTCTTTCTTTAAGAAAACGTTTGAACCGTCACGGATGATACCAGCCATCTTTACCATTTGGTCAGTACCTTCTTCCATCTTCTTGATGCGAATGTAGTTAATTGCAACGTATAATACGGTAACCGCAATAACGCCGACAATCAACCACAAGAAGAGTTGTGGATTCATGATTTCCTCCTTAAAAAATATAATGACTTTAAAAATTTTTTATATGACGGGTGGTGGGAATTTAAAAATTGCCCAAACTCGCCTATCATAGTTATGATTATATAACAATTTGCGACAAATTTCAACCGATTTACAAAATTTATTAGTTTTTTTACAAAATTATTTTTTCTAAGTATTTTTTGCATCAAAAAAAGGCGTTTTAGCACGCCTTTTGGGGTAAAAATTGCATTTTAAAATTCAAATATTTTAAAGCTTCCGTTTTTAAGTTCTGCATGAGAATAAATTCCACTTTCAGGAATTCCGAAAAACAGGGCGTTAAACAAAAATCCGAACCCACCGTGAGAAACGACTAAAACCGTTTTATCGCGATAATTTTCTTTTAAAAAGTCGTAAAAACTTTTAACTCGTTTTTCAAACTTGTCTAAGCTTTCTGCTTTTTCGTAAGTTTTTTTATCAAAAGCGTTCCAAAACCCTTCAAAATCGAACTCGGCGCGCGTTTTTCCTTCGAACTCGCCAAAATCGCGCTCTGAAAGCCTTTCGTCAATCTCGTTTTCAGTCGGCAATCTTCCGGTTATAACTTCAAAGGTTTGTCTTGCGCGAAGAAGTGGACTGCAAAAGCAAGCGTCAAGCTTAACGTCTTTTAAGGCTTTTGCCGTTTCTTTTGCTTGGTCAATACCTTCTTGCGACAAAGAAATATCTGCTTTTCCTTGACATTTATATAATTTATTCCACTCAGTCGAGCCGTGTCTAACAAAGTATATCATTTTAGTTCCTATTGTTTAGTTTTTGGTGTAAGTAAAATCTATAATAATTAAAAGGTTTGTGTCTTTTTCGTAAGCCATTAAAATTAATTCGTGATTGTTTGCGTACGTAAAGTCGTTGTAGGTCGGTAAATACTTATCATAAACGCAAAAATAATCATAATCTGAAATTAAGTTCCAATGATACAAATCCAGGGTTTTTGCCGGAATAAACGAATAATCTGTTTTCCAGCGACTGTCTTTAGATATATCGGAAACGAAGTTTTCCACTTCACTTTCATCAAACCGCGCCATCGCGAAAGAGTAAAAATTTGAATATTCTTCAGTATAAGAAACATAGCCGTTGTCAGGTAGAGAAATCGAAGTTGTGCTTTCTATTTTTGATATGTATGAATAATCGTGGTTTGCTTGTGGGGGTAGAAACGAAAACGCGCCGTAAATAACTAATAAAGGCGCAATTATAAATCCTGCGATAATATTTTTCTTGCATCTGTATTTTTTTCGTAAAAATATAAAACCTAAAACTATTGAAGTTATCGGAATAGGCAAGAACACAAAGAATAACCACATATATTCTATCATAGAATAAGGCGACTCTGGGATAGGGGAAGTTTCAACGGCGATAGCGGTGCTCATTAACGCTAAAAGCAAACTCGCTAGCGTTAAGATAAATAAAACAGGTAGTAAAGTCTTAATTTTTTTTGACTGTCCGCTTGGAACTTTTGTAAGTTGCAATAATTTTAAAATTGTATCTTTGTCACAAGATATGCTTTCAAGGTCTATAACGACAAATCTGTTATCAAATACAAGACAAATAAAATCTTCGCTTATAACTTTTTTGGAAAAATCGCTATAATTTTTTACGTATTTTGTATTTGAATTATCGCTTTTTGAAATTATTTCAATATGGTCGTGGTAGAAATAGAAATAAGTTTGCAAATTATGTGTGTTTTTAGCTTCTGTTTCGATTGATTTTTTTATTCTTTTATCAATCGAAAAAAGCGATGATAATAAAAAGAGACTCAGCAGCACAAAAAAGACTCCAACGGGCTTTGCTGCTGTCGCAAAACAGACTATGGCGTAAACGACACATAAACTCAATAAAAGCGGTATAAGTATATAATGTTTTTTGTTAAGCATTTTCAATGCTCTTAAGTATTTATCAAATTGAAATTTAGTGGTGGCGGTTGCAAAATAACCGTCACTAACTTCGTTTTCGCTTTCGTTTTTTAGTTCTTCTTGTTTTTGTGGCTTTTTGTCGTTGCAAAGTTCGTCTAACGAAACGTCGAAAATTTCCGCAAGCTTCATTAAATTATCAACTGACGGCATCGCCTGATTAGTTTCCCATAAACTTATACTTTGACGGGATACGTTTAACTTTTCTGCTAAATCTTCTTGCGATAAGCTAGACTTTTTTCTGTTTTTAAAAATATTGTCACCAAGCATAATTTTGCTCCTTGTCTAAATTATATGTCTTTTTGCTTAATTTGTCTACCAAATTAGTTTTGAAAAACCGCAAGTAGCACTTGCGGTTGATATTTTTTAATAACCCGACTAAAGTCGGACTTTAACACGTGAGTGACTTCATCCACGAAAGTGGATTTCATCCGCATTTATGCGGATTTAATTAAATTAAATCGTGCGTTGCACGATGAAGTCCAAGCGGTGCTTTGATTAAGTCTTTTGCTTGCACAAAAGATGAAGTCTTTCGCCCTCGGCTACAGATTAAAACCCGACAAAAGTCGGGTTTTACTATAATGTAAGTGTAAACGAACTATAATTTGCACGTAGCGCAATATAATTCAAATTCGTGTTTATTTTTCTTTCTTCATTTTTTCGGCTAATTTTTCTAGCACTTTATCCGTCGTCAAAAAAGTCATGCCAAGCGATAAAGATTCTTGTACGATTTGTTTATCTTCTTTTGTTATGCAACCAATTGATTCATCATCCAAAACGGCTGGCTCAACGTTTATATCAGAATATTCGGGCATAACGGAATCTTCGCCAAGCGACATATAAAAGTCCATATACGATAATTCTTCTCCGTTAGGTCCACTGTATAACGACGCCATAAGCTTACCCCAAGAGCGCATACTTGCTCTAAAGCAGGTTCCGTCAGAAAAAACAGGAACTCCAGTTGATTCACATTGGTGTTCTTGACCGGAAAAAACGTATTGATTGCGCGCTATTTCCTCCTGAATCAATTCATAAACGGCAATTAAATCTTCACCTTTTAACTTCCTAGTAGGATACTCACAATCAAAGTGTGTCCAGCCAACAATTTTTAATTCGGTCATATTTATACCTCCTTGTTGATTATCTAAATATTACCACGGAATTTAACAAAAGTCAAGGTGGGGGGAGAAAGTTAAATTATTTTAGTCTGTTTTCTATTGTAATACACGACGAAGTCAAAATTCTCCGTATACGTCCACAAAGATTTCTAATGTTTTTAAAGGTTTCTTCAGTTATGTAATTTGTAGAAAATAAAAGTTTAAGCCAACTTTCCGTTTCCATACATTCCTTTCTTGCGATTTTTAATTTTGAAAGCATATCCGCCAAACTTTGCGGATACTGTGCTTCGGAAACGTTTGCAAAAACACTTGAAGAAGATTTTCTTATTTGTAATACAGAATTTGATACCCCGCGTTTTCTCGATAGATTTTGACACATTGTTTCAACAACTATAGCCAGTTGTTCTGAATATTTAATAAGTAAATTTTCTTTCATATTATTCACCTTATCACGACAAAGTCGTGTATGTAACCCGCGCAGGCGGGATGTAATTCGCTGATAAGCGAGTATGTAATCAAACTGAAATGACATACGGCTAATGCCAATTACATACATAGCTTGCGCTATGATTACATACCAAACTTTCAGTTTGTATAAAAGTCGTATTATAAAAATACGACTTTTTGGTGCGCTCGGCGAGATTCGAACTCACAACAACGCCGTCGGAGGGCGTCGTTTTATCCAATTAGACTACGGGCGCAGATTATGCAAAAGCACTGCTTTTGCAAGTGAAATTAGATTAAAATAGTGAAATTCAACTTTTTACAAAAGTTGAGATATTGTCTGTGTATAGCCTTCACCTTGAGGGGAAGGTGTCACGAAGTGACGGATGAGGTGTAATATTATATAATTAAGACGACAGTTTTATTAAAACTGCACGACCTTTACGCAATTTGTTCAAATTGCTATCGAGCGAAATTTATTTCGCATATCGAGCAAAACAAAGTTTTGCATATCGAGCCCAATAGCAACATATCGAGCAAAGCAATATGCTTTGCATTTATTCGTTTTCAACGTTATCTAAAAGTCTATTATACTCAGCAAATACGGCGTCGATAATTTCGTCGTCAAGTTCAATTTCAAACCTGTCTTCGCCGTCATCGCCACGCGTAACTTTAAATACGAGCGCTTCGTCTTCTTGCATGCCGTCTATTAGTACGACAGGTTGTAAAATTGCGTAAAAATTCCCTTTATGCGCAATTCCTGCAATCTCCACAAAGTCAATGTCTTCGCCTGTTGCCGAGCGTAAAGTTACGATATCGTCGGTTGCAAATTCGTCTTCTTGTATAGGTGTTGGTTTTTCTGCCATAATTTTTATCTCCCTTAAATCTATTAAACTAATTGTACCATATTATAAACACAAAATCAATAATTGCGATTTATTTTTACTAAAAAACTGAAAACTAAAACCGAGTGAAAACTCACTCGGTTTTGCTTTAGTTATTTCTTTTCATTAATAACGCCGTAACTTGCGTCGGTAGCCTTGCCACCAGCAATAACGATAGTTAAACCTTCAACTTTTTCGCCAGCGTCGATTTTAGCTTGGATTTCGTCCCAAGTTTTGCAACCTTTTGCAGCGTAGATAATACCGTTTCTACCAACAATTGGAAGGTCGGTTGTAACGTCGATTGCTTCATCACCAAGATCTTCAATAACTTGTGTGTAAGTATAAGCTTCACCGTCTTCTGCAGCTTTGTTGATTTTGTCAGCATAGCCTTGGCTAACTTTGCTACAAGCAGCAAAAATTGAGCAAAGAGCAACTAAAACTAACATAACGCTAACGAGTTTTAATGTCTTTTTCATTTTTAATTTCTCCTTAAAAAATATTGTATTACATATTATATCACTTTAAAAAATAATGTCAACCTTTTTTATGAAAAAGTTCTAAATAAAACAGTTTTTTGTCGATTAATTACCGATATAAGAAATTTTATTAGGTGAATTTTTTGCTTTCGCAAAAGTGAAGTTGTGCTACGCACAGTGAATTTGCTTTAATTTTTCGCAGCGAAGTTAAGTTTGCTCCAGATTTTTCCATCAGGCGAAACTTCACTTGTTTATAAGGCAAACTTAGTTCAGCGCACCAGCGCTGATACCTTGACTTTTTTTTATTAATTATTTATACTGTATGCAAAACGGCTTTAAAAGGGGTAGGTATGAAAAAGGTATTAATCGGCGTAAGCGGTGGCGTAGACAGTTCAGTTTCTGCATATCTTTTAAAACGGCGGGGCTACGACGTTTACGGCGTTCATTTTTCCTTGCGCGACGGTGTTTTTGATTCGCTTGACGCAAAATCCGTGTGCAAATCTTTAGATATTCCGCTTTACGAAGTCGATTTTTCTGCAAAATTTGAAAAAAGCGTTTTTTCTGAATTTATAAACGATTACGCTACGGGCTTAACGCCTAATTTGTGCGTTTTGTGCAATCAAAAAATCAAGTTCGGGCTTTTGTTTGAGTTTGCAAAAACTTTAGGCATTGATACCGTTGCAACAGGGCATTATTGTAGCGTCGAAAAGGTCGACGGAAGAACTTTTTTAAAGTGTGCTAAAGACGAAGACAAAGACCAAACTTACTTTTTAAACCAAGTCAAAGAATCGGTTTTTGAAAACGTGCTTTTCCCACTTGCAAGCTATTCTAAAGAAGAAGTGCGAAAAATCGCCGAAGATTACGGCTTGGTTACCGCGCACAAAAAAGGCAGTTCTGATATCTGTCTTATGCAAGATAAGTCGTTCAGAGAATTTCTTAAGCCGTATATCCCGAAGAAGAAAGGCGAGATTGTAAGCGACAAAGGCGAAGTGGTCGGACGTCATGACGGACTTTATAATTTTACGCTCGGTCAAAGAAAAGGTCTGGGGCTTGGCGGTAAGCAAGGTGAGAGTGGTAGATGGTTCGTAATCGGTAAAGATTGCAAAAATAACAAATTAATCGTCTCACACGGGAGCGAAGACGCGCTTTTCTCAGATAGGCTCGTTTTAGAAAATTGCAACTTTATAGGAATTACCCCAAAAGAAAGTTTTTCGTGCCTTGCTAAAACTCGCTACCGCCAAAAAGCAGAACCTTGCACCGTTTATATAAAAGAAAATTTTGTCGAAGTTATATTCGACAATCCCCAACGCGCTATCACAAGCGGTCAATATTGCGTTTTCTATAAAGACGGATATTGTATAGGCGGTGGCAAAATCAAATAAATGATGCGCCCTCGCGTATATATAATATATAATATGAAAGCAAACACCCGTTTTAGCAAAATTTAGTAAAAAAATTAATAAAATCACTAAAAAGTCTTATTTTGTGCTGAATGTTAAGAAAAACACCATATATAGTGGTGGCAAAAAATTTTAAAAAAAAATTAAAAAAAATCGAAAAAAATTTGAATAAAACAGTTGACAAATGTCTAAAAATGTAGTTTAATACTGCTACACCCCTTGCGCCGGAAGGTTTATGGTGGTGTGAAAAACAAATTGTGGAAAGTAAAAAATCCGCATAAAAAAGTCGTCAAAAAATATTTTAAAATTTTTTTAAAAAAGTTTGAAAAAATAGTTGACAAGCAAAAACGTATATGTTATTATATGTAGGCTGTCGACTGCGACGGCGCAAAACTGAACGGTTTGTTCAGCACTAACGTAGATTAAAAATTGAATAGAAGGAAATGATTATTAATTGTAAAAATGATTTTTGTAATTAAGATAGTTTCTGTCAATAATTTGAGTATAGATATGTACCAAATAAACAGTCAGCAAAGACACAATAAATTAGTTAGAGCAGTTGAATCGTAAGATTCGGCTTTATGAAATTAAACTTAAGAGTTTGATTCTGGCTCAGGACGAACGCTGGCG
>JAFQWV010000009.1 GCA_017407325.1 Clostridia bacterium
TTAAGTTAGTAAGTAATAATGGGGCGAGCGATGGGAATCGAACCCACGACCTCCAGGACCACAATCTGGCGCTCTAACCGACTGAGCTACACTCGCCACAAAGTTTACTTATTGGCGCGCCTGAAGGGATTCGAACCCCTGGCACATGGCTTAGAAGGCCATTGCTCTATCCAACTGAGCTACAGGCGCATTTTGTGCTAAATATAGGCACGAGCCTGTTATAATGGAGCGGGTGATGGGAATCGGACCCACGCGACCAGCTTGGAAGGCTGGGATTCTACCATTGAACTACACCCGCACTTCGCACAATGCCATAAAATTATAGCAAACCTATTCGTGCTTGTCAAACGATTTTAACCAATAAATTACAAAATTTTTAATAAATTTATAGGAATATTTTTTCGTTTAGGGTTGCGACGGCATTTTTGCCGTTTATAACTAGATAACAACAACTTTTTTCAGCTGTAGAATATGATAGCGAGCCTGGATTTATCATTAATATATTATCTTTTTCTACTATCGACTTTGAGTGAGTGTGTCCGTACAAAACGATATCAACGCCAATTTTCTTAGCGTACGAAAGTAGAAAGTCGGTTCCGCGCTTAACACCGTATATATCGCCGTGAGTTAATAAAATTTTTCTATCTTCAATTTCGACGACCATTTCGCGTGAGCCTGTAACCCCAAGATCGCAATTTCCGTCAACGGCGTAAAGCTTATCGAATATATCGCCAAATTCTATCATATCGCGCGCACCGTCGCCAAGATGAAAGATATAATCCGTTTCTTTCATAATAGGATAGGCTTTTCTTAATGCCGTTCTATTACCGTGCGTATCCGAAAAGATTAAAATAGTTTTCATAATTTACCTAAAAGGTCGCGTATAGCGCGATTTCTATGGCTTACAGAGTTTTTTTCTTCGCTAGTTGCAACGCCGAAAGATTTTTGTAGGTCGTAACTAAAAAATAGTGCGTCGTATCCAAACCCGTTAGTTCCAACTTCTTCAAGCATAATTTCGCCGTGCGTTTCACCGTTGCCTACGATGATAGTTCCGTCAATATCGTAAAAAAGTACTGTGGAGTGGAATTTTGCTCGTCTATCCGTAACGCCTTGCAAATTTTTTAATAAAAGTTTTTTATTGTCCGCATCGTTTCCGTGACTTCCTGCATATCTTGCGCTAAAAACACCGGGCGCACCGTCAAGTGCTTCAACCATCAAACCACTGTCATCGCTTATAACTGCCACGCCGAGAGCTTCGCTTACGGTTTTTGCTTTAAGTAAAGCGTTTTCATAAAAAGTTTCGCCTGTTTCTTCAACGTCATCTAAAAAGCCTGCTTCGCTCATGGTGATTATTTCATAGTCATTTTTAAAGAGCTGGCGAAACTCTTTAATCTTTCCTTTGTTGTTGCTGGCAAGAACTATTGTTTTCATAATTTACACCTTAAAAACGCTGTTAAACGCGTTATATACCTACTTTTTTAGAAAAATTAATTAAAAGTCGGGCAGAAATTGCCCGACTGAAATTTAAAATTTATCGTTTTCTACTACGAGCATACTTTCGCAAGCGTTGTAACTAATATTTTTTCCTAAATCACAAATTACAGGAATTGCTTGCTCGCTTTTTATCGTTTTAATCATAAATACGTCTGTATCAATGGCTTTATTCGCAAGAATATTAATAGCAGAATCGTATCTTCCAAAGCTGTTCGTTACGCAATTAAAGTTAAGTTGCTTGAGTAGAGCAGTGTTGAAGTTTATTCTAATGTTAGGCGAGCCGAAGCCTGCAAGACAAACGGTTGCGTTATTTGATGCAAGCTTAAGAGCAATATCCGTGTTAAGGTTAGCGCCCGTCATATAAACTACCTTGCCTGCAAGTCTGGCGCCCGTAAGCTCTGCAACTGCTTTTTCTATTTTATTATCTGCAAACAAAGTGTGATAGACACCGGCATTTTTAGCAAGTTCTAAATTTTTGTAATTGTTATCAACCAAAATTGGAACGCCTTGATAGTAGATGATAAGCTGAGCTAATATTATGCCAAGTACGTCACCGCCAACAATGACTACGTGTTCGCCTTTTTGAAGGTTAATAGCATCAACTACTCTGTCGCTTACTGCAACGTGATCGATAAAAAGTGCTTCGGTTTCACTTACGCTTGGTGGGAGAAGAGAAACGCAGTCGTTTTCTGCAATAACGAAATCGCGCAAAAATCCGTCAACGTTTTTTCCTGCAACGTTAAAATTTGCACAGTGCTTAAAATCACCCTTAGCACACTCAAAACACTTTCCGCAGTTGGTTACAGGGTGAACAAAAACACTCATACCCCTTTCAAAGCCGAAGGCGTTATCACCGGAAGTTTCAATTACTTTGCCGATACCCACGCGACCTGGAATAATAGGGTAGTTTACGCGTGGATCACCACAAAAGGTTACGAAATCTTCTTGAATAAGTAAGGTTTTAGTTATTTTAACTTTTACACTTGAACTATTTTCGAAAAGTTCCTTTTTTTCAGTTGTGGAAATTGCGCCAGGCGCAGTAATTTGCAATCCTTCCATAAAAATCCTTAAATAAGTTGTAAAATTTCAACTAAAATTGAAATATACGCTATGATATTTTACTATAAATGAGAGTTTTTCGCAAGTGTTTTTTTGTAAATTTGATATTTTAATGATATTTTAGTGTTAATTTTAGCAAAAAATGATAAAAAGCTAAGAAATACGCCGAAATGCAAGAAAAATAGTTGACTTATCGCTTAAACTATAATATAATAACAAACGGCATCAAAAGGTAAATTGATGTAACAACTTTCACGAGGTGAAACATGAAAAGCAATATTCATCCTAACTACAAGCAAGTTACGGTAAAATGCGCTTGCGGTGAAACCTTTGTTACAGGAACTACTAAAGACGTTGACGTTATCAAAGTAGACATCTGTTCAAAGTGCCATCCGTACTTTACGGGCAAGCAAAAACTAGTTGACACGGGTGGTCGTGTTGATAAGTTCAAGAAAAGATACGGTATTAACTAATTTCGCCGTAATCGCAACTCTAGGTTCAGTCTTAGAGTTGTTTTTCTATACAAAAGTTTTATAGGATAGTTATGGGTAAAAAGCGTTGTAAAAAACCAAATAGAACGAGCATTGGTGGTCAGGCTGTACTCGAAGGCGTAATGATGCGCGGGGTAAGCTCGATGGCTACTTCCGTTCGCGACGAAAACGGTGACATCAGAGTAGAAACAAAGCGTATAACGCCTTCAGCAAAGAAGAACGTGATTTTGCGCTTGCCTATTATTCGTGGTGTCGTCAATTTTTTCGCGTCAATGGTAACTGGTATAAAAACACTTATGCGTTCTGCCGAAGTTTTCGGTGGGGACGAGCCGTCTAAGTTTGATAAGTGGCTTTCTAAAAAGTTAAAAATCGACGTTATGGATATCGTCATCTTTTTAGGCGTTGCGCTCGGCTTAGGGCTATCCGTGCTTTTGTTTATTTTGTCACCGCAATGGGTGGCAGAGCTCATTTCAAAATTTACAACCGTTGAAGAAAATAGTTTAGCGTTTAACTTTATTGAAGGCGGACTTAGAATGTTGATTTTTATTGCGTATATTCTAATAATCGGCTTAATGAAGGACATAAAGCGCACGTTTATGTATCATGGGGCAGAGCATAAGACGATTTCTTGCTTTGAAGAAGGTAAGGAATTAACGGTTGAAAACGTTCGTGGCTGTTCGCGCGTTCACGACAGATGTGGAACGACGTTTATGTTTTTGGTTATGCTCGTAAGCATACTGGTTTTCTCGGTTGCAAACTCTTTTTTGGGTGTTACGGGAATACTTCGTTCACTTATTAAAATTGCGTTATTACCACTTATTGCAGGTTTATCGTACGAACTTTTAAAAGGCTTAGCAAAAACCGATTGCTTTATTTTCTTCCCGATTAAGCTTCCGGGTTTATTATTACAAAAAATCACGACCAGAGAACCCACTGACGATATGATTGAAGTTGCAATAACTTCTTTTAACGCAGTTCTTGAAATGGATGCAGACGAAACAATTCCTGAAAGACGGTTCATAACGGCTAGAAAAATCTGCGAGCTTAAAGAAGATATTCTTAAGATTTTTAAAGATAACAACGTCGACGAAGAAAGCGATGCAGAGTGGATTGTTTCAATAGTTTGTAATATAAAGCGTTCGGAAATTAAAGACAATCTCAAGTACGTTTCTCCAAGAGAAGTGGAAAAGGCTTATAATATTGCAAAAGAAAGAATTAGTGGTAGACCGCTTTGGTATATCATAGGTAACACCGAGTTTTACGGTAGAAAATTTAACGTAGACGAGCGTGTGCTTATTCCACGCCCAGAAACTGAAGAACTAGTCTATAACGCGATTAAATGCATAAATAAGGAAAGCAAAGTGCTTGATTTATGTACAGGTAGTGGCGCGATAGCCGTAACTGTAAAACTAGAAACTAACGCAGAAGTTTATGCAAGCGATATAAGCTTAGACGCGTTAGAAGTGGCAAAATTGAACGCTAGCGAGCTTGGCGCAGAGGTTAATTTTATCCAAAGTGATTTACTTTCAGAAATAACCGATAAATTTGATATGATTATCTCAAATCCACCTTATATAAAGACCGAAGATTTAGAAAGCTTACAAAAAGAGGTTAAATTTGAACCTGTTTTAGCGCTAGATGGTGGAAATGACGGGTTAGATTTTTATCGTAAAATAACAGAAAGTGCAAAAAACAATTTAAACGACGGCGGTATTTTGATTTTTGAGTGTGGTATAAATCAAGCTCAAGATATAAAAAATCTTCTTGACGGCTACAAAAATATAGAAATTATAAAAGACCTTAACGGCATTGAAAGAATAGTAAAAGCGGAGTTATAAGATGATTTCCAAACTTGAAGGAATACTTACAAGATTTAATAAACTTACCGAACTTGTTTCAGATCCAAGCGTTATTGCTAAAATGGACGAATGGCAAAAGTACGTCAAAGAACGCGCTGAAATGGAAGAAACGGTAGAAAAGTATTTAGAATATAAGAAAGTCGAAGAAGACCAGAAGGGCGCGATAGAACTTCTTAGCGTTGAAACGGACAAGGAAATGCGCGATATGCTTGAAGAAGAAGTTTATGCTTGCAAAGCGCAACTTGCTAAAATCACTGAAGAGCTTAAGTATCTTCTCATTCCTAAAGATCCGAACGACGACAAAAACGTTATTTTGGAAATTCGTGGTGGTGCAGGTGGTGAAGAGGCAGCGCTATTTGCGTCAGAACTATACAGAATGTACGTTCGTTACGCTGAAAAAAACAGATGGAAGACTGAAGAAATTGAAGTCAGCGAAACGGAAATCGGCGGTATAAAAGAAGTAACTTTCTTGGTTAGTGGCAAAGGCGCGTACTCAAGACTTAAGTTTGAAAGTGGCGTTCACCGCGTTCAACGCGTTCCTGAAACTGAATCTCAAGGTAGAGTTCACACGTCGACTGCAACTGTAGCAGTGCTTCCTGAAGTTGAAGACGTTGAAGTAAATATCGAAGAAAAAGACTTAATTATTGAAACCTGTCGCTCAAGTGGTGCAGGTGGTCAACATATCAATAAAACAGAATCCTGCATAAGAATGGTGCATATCCCTACGGGTATAGTCGTAAACTGTCAAGACGAGCGTTCGCAAATTAAAAATCGCGAAAAAGCTATGAAAGTTATGAAAAGTCGTCTATTTGACTATTACAATACTCAATACCAAAACGAATATTCTGAAAACAGAAAAAGTCAAGTTGGCACGGGCGACCGTTCAGAACGTATTAGAACTTACAACTATCCACAAGGTAGGGTAAGTGACCATAGAATTAACAAGACAATGTACAACCTTCCTGAGTTTTTGATGGGCGATATCGACGAAATGATCGAAGCGTTGATGATTGCAGACAGGGAAGCAAAACTCTCAAGCGAAAACTTAGATTAATACAAAAGAATAATCAAATAAACTACTTATAGACGCACTTTTTAGTGCGAAAGGCGGAATTTATGGCAATTTCAAACTTAGCTAGTAGCATTAAAGAATCAATGACTTTAGCAATTACGGCAAAAGCAAAAAAGTTAAAAGCAGAAGGAAAGTCTATTATCGGTTTTACCGCAGGTGAGCCTGATTTTGATTCTCCTGAAATTGTAAAAAGTAGCGCACACCACGCTATTGATATCGGCTTTACTAAATACACTCCGGCATCTGGTATGCCCGAATTAAAATCTGCTATTTGCGAAAAATTGAAAAACGAAAACGGATTAGATTATAAGCCAAGCCAAATCGTTGTTTCAAGTGGTGCAAAAAGTTCGTTATACCACGCAATTTTAGCAATCGTAAATCCTGACGACGAAGTCATTATTCCAACTCCGTTCTGGCTTACGTATGAAGAGCAAGTTAAGCTTGCTGGTGGTAAGTGTGTATTCGTTGATACGAGTAACGACGGTTACAAGCTTAACGAAAAACTTTTCCGTGAAAATATTACGGAAAAAACTAAGGCTGTAATTATCAACTCACCGTCAAACCCAACGGGTGCAGTTTATACTGAAGAAGAACTAAAAGTTATTGCAAAAGTGGCTCTCGAGCACGATTTATACGTAATTTCTGATGAAATTTACGAAAAACTCGTCTACGGAATTGAACATAAATCTATCGCGCAAATCAGCCCTGAAATTAAAGAAAAGACTATTGTTATAAACGGTATGAGTAAGGCTTATTCAATGACTGGTTGGCGTATAGGTTATTCTGCATCAAGCGAAGAGGTTGCAAAGGCTATGTCAAATATTCAAAGCCACACGACTTCTAACGCTTGTTCAATATCTCAATACGCATCTGTAACTGCACTTAAAGAAGCAGAACAATTTACTCAAGACGCTAAAAACATTTTTGCTGCAAGAAGACTTTTGATGATTGAGTTTGCTAAGAAGTTGAAAAACGTTAGCTACGTTGAACCACAAGGCGCATTCTATCTCTTTATCAAAGTATCGTCATACTACGGTAAGAAATTTAACGGCGTAGAAATTAAAGGCTCTATTGATTTTGCAAACGCACTTTTAGATTTTGGCGTTGCAGTAATTCCGGGTATTCCGTTTGGTGATGATAGCGCAATAAGACTATCGTACGCTGTTTCAGAAGTTGATATCGTAAACGGTTTCGATAGAATTAATAAGTTCTTAGACGCTTTAGAATAAACAAATTGTGATAAAATAAAGAAAAATTAATTTTTATCAAATTATTTTTCAAAAAAGTATTGAAAAATTCTGCAAAATAAGTTATTATTTATATAGAAAGAAAATTTGGAGGCAAAAATTATGATTAATCTTATATGTGGACCAAAAGGCACGGGTAAAACCAAAATTATTCTTGAAAAAATTGACGAAGCAATAAAAGTTGCAAAGGGTAACGTCGTTCTTATCACCGATAAGAAAATCAACACTGCTAAAATTGATTTTAACGTTCGTTGCGTAATTGCTGAAGAATATAACGTAAAAAGTGCTGAAGCGTTCCGTGGTTTCGTGAACGGCTTAGTTGCTGGTAATGCTGATATCGAATATTTATTTATCGACGGTTTAATCAGAATTATCAAAGATGACGAAGAAGGCTTAGATAACTTCTTTAAGGATATTGAAAGACTTGAAAAGGAATACGGATTTAAAGTAATTTTAACTATCAGTATTGCTAAAGAAGACTTGCCTTGCTATTTAAAACAATACGCTATCTAATAAATATCAAAAATTAATCGGCAGATAGTTAAATCTGCCGATTTTTATCAAAATAGACATTTTAACACGCTTATTTAGGAGCAATTATGGACGATAAAAAGATAATGTTTTCGGCTGTTCAGCCAAGTGGTATACCGACGATAGGAAATTACGTTGGGGCAATCAAAAATTGGGTAGACTTTCAAGACGAATTTAACTGTATATTTTCTATTGCAGACCTTCACACGCTAACCGTTAAACAAGAGCCGAGCGAGCTTCGTGCGCGCTCGTTAGAACTTTTAGCGCTTTATATCGCATGTGGGCTAGATCCTGAAAAGTGTATTTTATTCGTTCAGTCTCACGTTCATGAGCATGCAGAACTTACTTGGATACTAAATACTATTACTTATCCCGGTGAGCTTTCACGTATGACTCAGTTTAAAGATAAGAGTGCGCGCCACGCTGAAAACGTAAATATGGGGCTTATGGATTACCCGGTTTTAATGGCAAGCGATATTTTACTTTATAACGCGCACCTGGTTCCTGTTGGTGCAGACCAAAAGCAACATCTTGAGATTGCGCGCGACCTGGCGATAAGGTTTAACAACCGTTACAGTCCAACGTTCGTCGTTCCAGAACCTTATATTCCAAAGGTTGGCGCAAAGGTTATGAGTTTGAGTGATCCAACTAAGAAAATGTCTAAAAGTGACGATAACTTAAACGGCTTTATCTCTATGAACGATGACACGGACACTATTATCCGCAAATTTAAACGCGCTGTAACAGACAGCGACAACAAAATTGTGTATGACGTTGAGAATAAAGCAGGTATTTCTAACCTTATGACAATTTACAGTTTGTTTACAGGCTTAAGTTTAGAAAGCATTGAAAACGAATTTAGCGATAAAGGCTATGGCGACTTTAAGTTGAAAGTCGGTGAAGCAGTAGCAAGTGGTTTAAAGCCTATAACTGACAAGAAAAACGATTTATTAAAGAACAAAGATTACTTAATAAAAGTAATGGCTGACGGAAGAGAAAAAGCATCGCGCATTGCTATGCGTACGCTTAAAAAGGTTTACAGAAAAGTAGGGCTGGTTTTACCTGAATAATAAAAAAGCCCTTCTATATATCGATTAATTATTATTAAGGAGCAAAATGTTTGGATATATAAGACCTGACCTTCCGTATTTATATCTTAAAGACGATAAGCTTTATAAAAGTTTATACTGTGGGATTTGTAAAGGCATAGGAAAAACTTGCAGTCAAAGGGCGAGACTAAGTTTAACCTACGACGTGGCGTTTTTATCTGCGGTTGCGCATAATATAATCGGAAAAGACGTCGAGATAAAGCAAAAAAGGTGCGTAGCGCATCCTATCGTTTCCAGACCAATGGCAAGTGTTGACGATTTAACTGAAACTTTAGCGTGCGTAAACGTGCTTCTTGCCTACTACAAAATTCAAGACGATATAATCGACGGAAGTGGCGGTAGGTTTAAAAGAACTTTCGTTACCCGTGGATATAAGCGAGCGAAGAAAAAATGTCCTGAAATTGACAATATTATAAAAGAAAGTTATAACGAACTTCGAAAGCTCGAAAAAGCAAACGACAGTATGATTGACAGAGTTTGCGAGCCGTTTTCCGATATGCTTAAAAAACTCTCTTTTATAATTTTAGGAAAAGACTTTTCCACCGAGCACACGGAGAATTTGTTTTACTTTATAGGTAAGTGGATTTATCTAATAGACGCGCTTGACGATTACGATAAGGATATTAAGAAAAAGTGCTATAATCCACTTAGAGCTGGCTTTAACGCAGAAAGTGCGAAACAGTTAATAGAAAATAACGGCAAAGATATAGCAATAATTTTTAATGATATAGTAAATAATATTGCTGTAGCGTTTAATAATATAAAGTTTTATTTCAATAAAGATTTAATCGGAAATATCCTTCTTAGGGGAATTCCACAAAAAACTGACGAAATAATAAAAGGAATTATAGATGGCAAAAAATAATTATGAAATTTTGGGCGTAAGCGAAAACGCCACGAACGAAGAAATTGAAGCAAGATATAACGAACTTGTTGATAAATACTCAAAAGAGCGTTTTTTAGAAGGCGAACAAGGCAATATTGCTGCAAAAAAACTTACTGAAGTTAAGGCAAGTTACAGGGAAATTCTAGAAGAAAGAAAGCAAACGTCATCTGGCGACGACGGACTTTTCAGCGAAGTTAGTAAAGCCATTAAAGACGGCAACTTGAAACTAGCTCAAGAAAAACTTGATGCATTTAACGACAGACCTGCAGAATGGCATTATCTTCAATCGGTCGTGTTCTTTAGGAAAAATTGGAACAACGAAAGTAAAAAGCAATTAGAAATTGCTATGGAGATGGATCCAGGAAACGAAAAGTACAAAACTGCATACGACAAGTTGGTTGCGAAAATGACAAATCAAGGCGCAACGCAAGGTACGTATTCTGACGGCAAACAATATTCAAGCCAATCTCAAAACGAACAGCCTCAAATGGGCGGTGGTAGTTGTTTTGACTTCTGTTGTCAAATGCTTATCTGTAATACGCTACTTAACTGTTGCTGTAACTGTCATTAATCGCGTTATAGGCGTACTTATATGAAAAAATCTAAAGTTATAGCAATCTCAGGTATAGCAACTGCTTTTTCGGTATTGCTTTTATCAATCGGTGCGTATTTCCCGACTTTTGACTTATCTGCACTGTTTATGGCAAGTCTCGTCGTAATGTTACCACTAAGTAAAAAATCGTATTTAGGCGCAGTAATTACCACAATTGCAAGTTCAATTCTAACTTTAATTATTGCAGGGTTCAGATATCAAATAGTAATTCCGTTTGCACTCTTTTTTGGGTTGCATCCGATTGTCAACTATTTTCAAGCAAGCACTAATAAGTTCAATAAATGGATATTTTTGATTGTAAAAGACGTTTGGTTCGTGCTTGTGTTAGTTCTTATGCAAAAACTCAGCGAAGTTTTAATCATTGATATCGAATCGATAAAACATCTCGTTTATCCAATCTTGATAGTAGGTGGTGCGATAGGCTTTATCGTTTACGACTTCTTGATGCAAAGATTTCAAAATTATATAGATTTAATAATAAAAAGGCTAAAATTATAATGAAGAAAAACGATTATATTACGGCTATTATAGAAAATATCGGCGCAAACGGCGAAGGTATCTTTCATTTCGACGGTGCGACTTGTTTCGTGCCGTTTGTTTTAATAGGCGAAAAAATCAAAGCAAAAGTTTTAAAAGTTAAGGGCAGTATTGCATTTTGTAAGGTGATTGAAATTATCGAGCCGTCAAATTCTCGCGTTATGCCAAAATGCCCAGTTTTTACAAAATGCGGTGGGTGTAATATCCAACACGCAGATTATAAAACTCAACTTGAAATTAAAAAAGAAACTGTTTCAACTTGTCTAAAAAAGATTGCAAGAATTGATTATCGGGTAGGTGAAGTCGTTCCGTCAGAAAAAGAATACGGTTACAGAAATAAATTGCAACTTCCTATACGCTTAGAAAAAGGAGTTGTAAAGTTAGGCTTTTTCAGAGAAGGTAGCCACGATATAATTGAGATTGACGATTGTCCGTTGCACCCTGACTGGGCTAAAACTATAATTAGTTGCGTTAAAGAATTTATCAAAGAAAACGATATAAGTTGCTATGACGAAAATACTAAAAAAGGACTTTTAAAACACCTTGTCGTCAGGGAAGTAGACGGAAGTTTATTGATTACGCTCGTAGCGTCAAGTGTTAAAATTAATGCGATTAATCGACTTATAGACAAACTTTTATTGTATTTTAACGATTTTTCGCTAATTATAAACGAAAATCCAAAACACACTAACGTTATATTTGGCGATAAGTTTGTAACCGTTTACGGAAGTGGAAAAATAAGCGTTTCAGAATTTGGCGTATCTTATGAAATCGGCGCAGAGTCTTTTATGCAAGTTAATAGTAAGCAAAAGAAAAACTTATATAAAAAGGTTTTAAGTCTTTGCGAGCTTGACGATAACACGGTGGTTATCGACGGCTATAGCGGTGCAGGTGTTTTAACTGCGATACTTGCCAAAAACGCTAAAAAAGCGTACGGTGTTGAAATAATTCAAGAAGCGGTGGACAGTGCAAATAACCTTGCTAAAACTAACGGCTTAGAAGATAAAATGATATCGTACTCAGGTGACTGTGCCGAAATTTTACCGTCACTTATTGAAAAGTGTAAGTCAGAAGGTCAAAAAACAGTGCTTGTTTTAGATCCACCACGAAAAGGTGTTGACGAAAAAATTATCAATCAAATACTAATTTCAAAGCCAGATAAAATCGTTTATGTATCGTGCAGTCCTCAAAGTTTAGCGCGCGATTTAGGCTTGATTTTAGGCACTTTAAAACGCGAAAATAACGCGATAATCAACCTATATCCCGACGTTTTAAACTATGACATTACATATTTAACACCGTATGACATGTTTCCACAGTCGAAACACGTTGAAAGTTTAGTTTGTCTTGAATGCAAGACAAACTAAAGCGATATAAATCCTTGTGGATTTGCGATATACGCAAGTTGCGTGCGATATGCCTTTGGCGAGATATATCCGCTTTGCAGATGTGAGCACACTATGTGCGCGTTTGCCGAGCATATCGAGTGAGCGAAGCGAACTAAAATATATAGGTTAAAATTATGAAAAATCAAAAATATACTTTGGTAGATTCATTAAAAGAAGTTTTAAAAGAGTTTTTGGTTGTAGTTATAGGTTTGGGACTTTGCGTTGTCGCATTAATAATAGGTGCAATACTGCCTAAAAGTATTTTTGATAATCTTCCTTTTGAAGTTTTAATAATTCTCGCCTTTGTCTCAGTTTTGGCTGTTTTATATGTTATTTGTGCTATCGTTGCTATGATTTCAAAAATAAAATCAAAAATAAAAATTAAACAAAAGAGTAAAGAAAATTAAAAAGGGGAAATGAAATGCGTTATTTCAAATATTCGAATATAAAAAAGAATATGAATAATGCTTTAAAAGAGCAGTATATAAGTTTAACCAAAGACGAAAAAAGAACTGCTCGGAAAGAAAAGTTTTGGAGAAGATTAAGTGGAATTGTTACATTTATAATTTTTATTTTTTGTGTGGTTTTTTCTGTGTTTTTTCTTAAGGCAATTCCTAATCCAAGCGATAAGTGGTGGCAAATTCTTGTTATTGTTTGTAAGGTGTTAACAGGTTTTGTCTTATTAATTGCAAGCATTTTTTTGACTTACGGAATAACGTATCCATTGTGGAAAAAGGTTGAAACGTTTAATTTGCCTAAGATGAAAAAAGAAATCTATTCAAAAGCATGCGCACATTTGCGAGATTATTACAAATTGCAAGAACCGTTTATTATAACCAAGTGCTATGACTCGACAGACGAAAAATTCAAAAATCATGACGTTTGTTTATTTGTAGTTGGCGACGAGCTTCGCATTACCACCGATCTAATAAATGGATTCCTTTACGGACAAAGAGATTTAGGATGCTACGTATTCAAACGTAACGAAATAAATCTTTCAAAACAACGTAATGACAAACTTTTGGCATTAGAGCTTAAAGCAGACGACACAGTTTTTCGCTTAGGCTATCGTGCAAAAAACTTTATTGAAAAGAATTTTGTTTCAAAACTTTAGTGGTGTTTAAATTATTTTGGATATCGAATATAGGGTGGTAGATATGAAAAAAATTATCATTAAATACAACAATCGAGAAGTTATTGCTGTTTTATTGGCTCGCTTTGATATGATGGATAATGAATTTGTATCTGTAAAAGGATTGTTTGGCAGAACGAAAGAAGTTTTAATGCCGATGAATCGTCAATATTGCTTGGTTTTTATTCCTTGGAAAGATAAGGAAAAAGAACTTGCTTTGATTTCTGTGTGTGATATAATAACGATGGATAAGTTAATAGGTAACGATATTGTATCGGTTGAAAAGTATATTAGTCCTTTCGAGCAAGAAAATCCCTACCATAAAGAGTATCAAATATCAAATTTTATCGGGTATAACTTTATATACGAGTATAAGAATTTCATTGCTGATATTCGAAATCACTGTTTTGATAAGCCACTCGAGATTTTATATTATTACAAACCCGAACTGTTACATCAGCAGTTCGAATAAGAATAAATACTCTTATACCAACGTCGAAAAGTTTACGTCTTAAGAGAAAATATAGGAGAAGAAAATCAAACGTATGATAAAGAGAATTAGTAAATTATTGCTGGATGCGGGTTTTTTAGAAGCTGAAAAGCGACCGTTAAGTTTTTATAAGGTTGTAAATGATTGCGTAGCCTTTATCGTTGATATTGTTGACGGCGAAAGCGTTGAAATATATTACGGCTTTTCTTCGACGGCGTTTACGAAAATAAAAGGGGATGAAAATACGTTGATAGAATATGGCGTTGATAAAGAAGATATAACGCTGAGGAAAAAGGAAAGGATAACTTCTGAAGAAGACGAGATAAAAGCCGAGAAGTCTATCTGCGAGTTTTATCAAAAGTATCACGGCGTTTCAAAAGACAAGTTGCTCGCGCTTGCTGAAGAAAAAAGAAAAAATTTTTTAAAAATTATTACGGAAAAACTCAAGCCTTATGGGTTTAGAAAAAATGGACGAAGTTCTTGGATTAAAGATTTAAGCAATAAATATTACGTAAGCTTTAACGCTCAAAAATCTTTTTATTCCGACCAATATTATTTTAACGTGTATATAGGACAATTTGGAACAAGGGCTTATGGCGATTGTTTCAGCACAAGGGTATCACCAGAAAAAACTGAAACTACCGATTGGCAGTTAATCTTGCAAGAAAAGTTTTCGATTTGGATAGATACTCTAATAGAAAACCTTTTATTTCCGATTATTAGCAAGCCACTTATCGAACTTGGCGAAAAAGAATTTATTTGGCAAGGTTGTGAGTGCGATAGATTAAAATGCAAAAATTGCTGGGTTGAAAAGAATATATGGGGAGTGTAATACTCTTGATTTATAAACGTTAGAAAAACTGTAATAAGGAGAAAACTATGTCATACTATTTTCCGTTTGGACAAAAGCTACACCCACTAGTACAAGAAGATAAAACGCCTAAAAAAGTGTTCGTGCTTGGCGTTTACGCAAGCGCAGTACATGCAAGGTGGAAGAAAGATAATAAAATAATTTGTCAAGCACTTGCCGTTGCAAGCGAGCCTAGAATTTTTTGGGACGGAAACGTGCAAGAAGCCAGTCAATTAATTTCTCAAATTAAAATTCCTAGCGAACTTGGCTATTTAGAGCCAGCTGGAAAGCAATTAAACGGTCCGTCTGCAAAAGTATTAGACGAAAATATTTTAGCACCTTTAGGGTGTGAAAGAAAAGACGCTTGGCTTTGCGACTGTTTGCCAGAAACAAGGTTGAATCCAAGTCAGGTAAAAGCGATAAAAGAAAAATATAATCCAATAATTGAAAAATATTCTCTAAATCCGGTAACAATCCCAACTCGTCCAACGAATTTTTGCGATAAAAAAAGAAGTGAGGAAATAACTGCGGAACTTTTTGAGTCTAAGGCTGAAATTTTAGTGCTTCTTGGGGATATACCACTAGCGCAATATCTAAAAAAGGTGGCGGACGTGCCGTATTCGACACTCGGCGAATACGTGGATATGTTTGGTTATGGAAACAAAACTAAAGTAAATATTTGCGGTAAAGAAATTTACGTTTTGCCACTAGCGCACCCACGACAAATTGGTGGCTTAGGCTTACATAGTGAAAAGTGGCGCAAAATGCACAAAAATTGGGAAGATGAGCAGTAAAGGGGAAAGATATGGAAGGGAAGACTTTTGAAAGCAAGTTGCCTGAAGGCTATAAAAAAGCGCTTGAAATTGACGCAGGGACAGGAAAGTGGGCAGTTATTTTTAACGTAATTGCGATAGTTGTTTTGGTTGTCGTTTTAGCAATTGCTATTCCGCTTGCCGTTATTAAAAACGAGAGTGTTAATATTTATCAATCGCCACTTGCGTTAATAATATTTTTAGTAAGTATGTTAATTTATATCGTTTTACACGAAATAGTGCACGGAATTTGTTATAAAGCACTGACTAAACAAAAATTGACGTTTGGCTTGAAATTAACTTGCGCTTATTGTGGAGTTCCTAACATATTTACATACAGAAAGACTGCGTTAATATCAGTTTTAGCACCGTTTGTAGTGTTTACCTTAGTTTTTTTACCACTCGTGGTGTGGGCGTATTATTTTGATTCTATATATTTTATACTTGCGTCCATTTTGCTTGGACTACATTTAGGTGGTTGCAGTGGGGATTTATACGTTGCGTATTTATTGCTCTTTAAGTTTAAAGCCAAAACAACGCTTATGAACGACACCGGTCCTGTAATGACCTTATATATTCGCGAAGATTAAAATGTACTATTGATAAAAAACAAATAAATTTTTATGTTAGAATACGAAAGGTGTCCGTTTAGATGGAAAAGAAAATAGCGTTTATTTGTATACATAATTCTTGCAGAAGTCAGATTGCAGAAGCGCTCGGAAAGCATTTTCGCGCAAACGATTTCGAGTTTTATTCTGCTGGGACTGAAACAAAACCTAAAATCAATCAAGATGCCGTTCGCTTAGTGAAAAAACTTTATAATATTGATATGGAAGAAACTCAATACAGCAAAACCATAGACAAAATTCCAACGCCCGACGTTGTAATTTCTATGGGCTGTGACGTGGGTTGTCCGTTTATCGGAAGAAGCTTTGACAGCGATTGGGGGCTTACTGATCCAACGGGAAAAAGTGACGACGAATTTATTGAAATTATTAAAAAAATCGAGACTAAAGTAAAACAATTATGAACGAGAGAATTATAAAATATCCTAAAACGCCACATATAGAAGGCTCGAAAATGCAAAAGGGCGACGAAGATTTGTCGAAAATACCTTTTTCTAAAATCAAAGATAAATTCCTTGTGATTGAAGAAAAGGTAGACGGTGCAAACGTAGCAGTCTCATTTTCGGATAGTGGAAAATTACTTTTGCAAAGTCGTGGACATTTTTTGACGGGTGGTGCGCGTGAAAAACATTACGACCTTTTTAAAATATGGGCAAACCAGCGTTTACCAATGCTTTACGAAATTTTAAAAAGTCGTTATATTATGTACGGCGAGTGGCTTTACGTGAAGCACAAAATTTACTACGACAGTTTACCCGATTATTTTTTAGAGTTTGATATTTTCGATAAAGAAAAAGGCGCGTTTTTAAGCACGGATAAAAGACATAGTCTTTTAAAGGATACTAATATTTCAAGCGTACCCGTTTTGGCAAGTGGTAAATTTAACAAAAGTGAAGATATTTTAAAGCACCTGAAAAATTCGCAGTTTGTAACTATAAACAGACTTGAAAACTTAAAAAACGAAATAAAAAAGCAAGGCTTAGACGAGCAAAAAATTCTTGCTGAAACCGACCTTATTGATTTAGCAGAAGGGCTTTACATAAAAGTCGAAGAAGGCGATGTGGTTGTAGATAGATTAAAATACGTTCGCTCGACTTTCACTCAGCCAAACGTAGCTTCGCAGAACGAGTGGCTGAAGATGAGAATTTTAGTTAACAAACTAAAATAATGATTTGAAAGTCTACGACTTTCATGATTTGACAATCTGGCGATTGTCATGAATTGCAATCCTACTTTTTGCGTACGGATTGCATGAAATGCAAAACTATGTTGTGCATTGTGGCCTGGGCAGATTTTTTCTCCGAAAAAATTGCCAACCCGACATATAGTTTTTTCTGAGGAATACTTGATTATATAATTACACCTCATCCGTCGCTTCGCGACACCTTCCCCTCAAGGGGAAGGCTTGTGAGAGTGATAAGGTGCGCGACACCTTCCCCTCAAGGGGAAGGCTATTTTTTTTCATTTTCTACGCTTATTTTGTCATTCTGAGCGAAAGCGAAGAATCTCTAAAGCACCTTGTTGGTTGTTTAAGTTCTTGGGCGTTAAAAGTGCGTGATTAGTTCTTTAGAGATTGCCACGCGCGACAAGTTGCGCTCGCAATGACGGGTTGAAATAAATAAAAGTCGCGCTCGCAATGAAAGGTTGAAATAAATAAAAGTCGCGCTCGCAATGACGGGTATGGGTAAATAAAAGTCGCGCTCGCAATGATGGGTAGGAAATTTTGCGTTTGAACTAAAAAAGGCTCTCTGTCATACAATGGTAAAAGTGAATTCAAAAGGAGAATTTAATGAATCCATTTAGTGAAAAAGGACAGTCGATTTCGTCGAGTTTTCAAAACTGGAAGGAGCTTTATCCTAAGGCTTACGACAAACGCGAAGTCGATCCGTACACAAAAACGCGTATAATTTTAATGAACGGCACGGAGTTTGAAGCAAACTGGTTTTCGCACAACTTTGCTAGGCACGTAAAAGATAACGACTTAAGGCGTGAACTAAGTTTAACTCGCGCAGTTGAGAAACAGCAACAACTTAAAATATCTCTTTTAAAACCTTGTAACGAAAGCGCACTTGAGCATACGATATCTTACGAGCAACTTGCGGTTGATTTGACAGCAGAGCTTGCTAAGCGCGAGTGCGATTGTTACGTAAAAAAGGCGCTTGATTTTGCGCTTTTAGAAGACTTTGACCATTTATACCGCTATGCAAATCTTTTAGAAATGGAGCAAGGAATTCTTGCCGAGCGATTAGTCGGTAGATATACCGAAATTATGCCGGGTAGACCTACGATAGCGCACCACCGCTATCCGATAGACAACGTTAAGCGCGCAATAAACTCTAAAGACAGCGACAAGCAAACGGTGCTTGCGACTATGATAATAACCGCCGCCGAACAGCAAACTATGAACTACTATATGAACATAACCAACCTTGCGACAAACGACTTATCAAGACGGTTATATCAAGAAATTGCACTCGTTGAAGAAGAACACGTTACGCAGTACGAATCTTTAATGGATTCAAGTGCGACTTGGCTTGAAATGCTACTTTGGCACGAATACACGGAGTGTTATTTGTATTGGTCTTGCTATAAAACTGAAACCGATCCGTACGTTAAAGCGCTCTGGTTAGAACACTTGGGTATGGAAATAGGGCATCTTCATAAAGCGAGCGAGCTTTTAGAAAAATACGAAAAGAAATGCTGGCAAGAAGTTATTCCTGACGGAGAATTCCCTAAGCCGTTATCGCTTCATGAAAATATTGATTACGTAAGGGAAATTTTAGGCACTACCGTTCAGTTTACAGGTCAACTTGAAGATTACGCGCTACTATCTGAAATTCCGAGCGACGCTAATTTTTACAAGTTCCAGTCGATTATAAATCCAACGACCGAAATTGTTCCGTCACACTTAGTGATTGATACGCATATTCGCCACTATGGAAAAGATTATCGCTATCAAGTTGAACAAAGCCCAGTAAAAGAATTGCGTTCACGCACTCAAGATAACACTAACGTCGGCAGAAAGCCTGACGCAGCGCACAGCACTAATTTTTTCTGTAATTAACAAAAAGTGGAGCAGTTGCTCCACTTTTTTGATAAATTGCAAAATGAAGCGTTCATAAATTGCAACTTTGTTGCATAAAGGTCGCAAACGCTTACAGCGTTCCGAATAAAAAAATTAAAAGCAAGAAATTTTTAAAAATTATTGATTTTATTAAAATTTTATGATAAAATTAATATCAAGAAAAAAATAGGTGCTAAAAATATGGAAAGTAACAAGAAAAGTATTTTTTTTAAACTCAAAATTGCAGGTGCGTTAATAATGGTAGTTGCGCTACTTTTTGCGCTTATGGCATCGTTTTTAATGAATAGTGTATCACTAGCAACGTTATTTTACTCAATTTTTTATTTAGCGCCGATATTTATTTGTATCGTAACTGCAATAGAGATTAAGAAAAGTGGAGAAACGAAAGGCTTTAAGTCGGGTATTACAGTTTCGATAATAATTTATATAGCATACGTTATAAACGCCGTATTATTATTTATCTATCAACCTTTGTTTAATGAAGTTTCAGAAGGTTTTGCGCATTTAAAAGGTGCGTTAAGCATATCGCAATACGATTATTATCTAACTTTCGTAACGCAAAGAGTAAATATACTATCAGGGCTTAATATTGCGCACGCGATTATTTTTTCGGTGTCGGCTGTTCTGTTTATTATTTACGTGTTAAAATACGTGCTTAAAAATCGCAAGAATAAAGAAGTTGTACTAAGTGAAACAGTTTAAAAATGATAGAACTTAGAGATTATCAAAAAAGTTGTATAAACGTAATAGATTCGTTAGAGCGTGGAAGCGGTCTGATATCAATGGCAACCGGACTTGGAAAGACGGTTGTCTTTTCGCGTATAAAAAGACGGGGGCGAGTGCTTATTTTATCACACAGGGAAGAACTTGTCTATCAACCGATAAAGTATTACGACTGCAAATGCGGAATAGAAAAAGGCGAACTTCGGTCAAACGGCGAAGAAGTCGTTTCCGCAAGCGTTCAGTCGCTCGTTCGCAGGCTTGACGATTTTTCGCCAACGGCTTTCGATATGATAATTACAGACGAAGCGCACCATGCCGCCGCGCCGAGTTATAAAAAAATTTACGCGCACTTTAAACCACGCGTACACTTAGGCTTTACCGCAACTCCAAACCGTGGCGATAAAGTGCGCCTTGACGACGTTTTTGACGAAATTATATTTGAACGCGACTTAAAATGGGGCATACGAAACGGCTTTTTGTCAGACATAAGATGCTTGCGCGTTAAAGTTTCCTACGACGTTTCTAAAGTTAAAAGAAAAATGGGCGACTTTCAGACCGGCGAACTTGAAAAAGCCGTCAATACGACCACTTTTAACAAAGAAGTTGCCGACGTTTACCGTAAATACGCTAAAGGTCAAACCTTAATTTTTGCATCCAGCGTTTCGCACGCTGAAAACATTGCAAAAAACATTGAAGGCGCAGTCGTCGTAAGCCAGAAAACGAAGAACAGAAAAAAGATTATCGACGACTTTACAAAAAGAAAAATTCCGTGCATAGTAAACTGTATGATATTTACAGAAGGCACGGATATTCCACTCGTTGAGACGATTATTATCGCTAGACCTACGCAAAATTCAAGCCTATATACTCAGATGGTAGGGCGTGGGCTAAGGCTTTACGAAGGCAAAAAATATTTAACCTTAATCGACCTTGTGGGCGTTACTGAAAAGAACGATATCTGTACCGCGCCGTCGCTTATGGGGCTTGACTTAAAGCTCGTTCCTAAGTATAAACTCGACGATATTCAAGGTATGCTCACCGATATGGGCGAGATTATCGAAACGGCTATGGACTCGCCGTCAACGTGGGTGTTAAACGCGTCAAGCGTAAACCTTTTTGCGCGTGAACAGCACGTCAATCTTCATAGCATTAACTGGATTAAAAAGAGTAACGGCGACTTGGTTTATCAGTTTAACTGTGGCGACAGAATAGGAATTAAAGCCATTGACGAACTTGGTAGAACTATTTTAATGCGCTACTATTATAACGAAAAATCGCAAAGGTTTGAGTATAGCGAATCTTCTAAAACGACTTTACAGCAAGCGCTTGATTGGGCGTATAGATACTTTACCGAAACTTACTCTGACGAGCGTTCGTTCTGGGATTTAGACGCTCATATCGATTGGCAGTACGAGCCTGCTACCGAAAAGCAGCTAAATTATATAAAAGGAAAAATATCTGAAATTGATTGGGTGAACTTGGTTGACGGTAGACAACTTACCAAACTTGATGCAACTCAAATTATCAACAGTATTTTCTTGCGCGACTTAAAGCCTCAAGACCTTTTAAAAATGCACAAGCGCAACCTTGAAAAAAAGATGGAGGCTAAAGTTGATAACGAGATTATGAGTAAACTCAAAATCCGTATGCTTATCGACAAGAAAAAAACTACTCATAAATTCTACGCTATAAAGCATATAACCGACCTTGCTATTACCAATAACTGGGATTGGGCGCTAGGGCTTATTTCTTCGCTCGACGGCGTTCAAGGCAAAAAAGTTCAATACAAAAGTTTCCGCACTTTAAAAGACGCACAAAACTATTTACGAAATATTGATTAAAACAAGCCGAGAGTTTTTCTGAAAACTCTCGGCTTAAATATTAATCCTTTAAAATAAAAACTTCGTTGTGTGTAGGGGAAAATAAAATATATTTATTTTTTCCACATAAGGTGTTGTGTTTATAATCATAACCAAATAGTGTGTTGTATATGCAACCAGAACCATAGCCAATAAAGAAGTTTCCGTAATTATCTTGCAATTCGTATAATTGTCCGTTATAACTAAAACACACGGTAATGCTTTGATTGTTTAATTTTTTATTTCGTTTTTTATATGGAGTTGGAATAATTTTTGCTTTTATTTTTACAAAATCGTCTTTGCATTGATTAAAAACCATAAGCATTTTTTTGTTGCGATATAAAAGTAAAAAACACGTAAAAACACCAAGCCCGAAGATACCATTGATAACAATCATCATAAGAATAAATTCTTGCAGGCTAAAAATATTATCGGTAAAGAAAAAAACGATAACTAAAAGGTCTAAAACCAAAATGCAAAAAGCAAGAATAATTGCACAAATTTTTGCTGTGGTCAATCTCCATTTTTCTGTTTTTGTTCCGTGATTTAATGAAAAAAATACATCATCAAAAGACATTTTTATTCTCCATTGTTTTTATATATGAAAGATTGTCTGTATTCAAATACAGTATATTAAATTTATGTGAAAAAGTCAATTCACTCAATAACAATAGTTTTTTATATAATAAAAAATATATATAAAAATTCCGTGATAGTGTTTAAAATTGTTTGCAAAAATAAATCGTGTGTGCTATAATTGAAAAAATCGCAAAATCGAAGGGTTAAAAACCAACGGTTTTAACGCGGAAACGGAGAATAGGATGAAAGGATTTTTAACTTTAAAAAACTACAAACCAGAAGCTATTCAAAATATTATCAATACCGCTATTTCATTTAAAAACAACGATAAAGTCACCGTATTTTCTAATAAGAAGATGGTGACTTTATTTTTTGAAAACTCGACTCGTACGCATATAAGTTTTCAAATGGCGATGCTTAAGCTCGGTATTACACCTGTTGACGTGAACATATCTACAAGTAGCGTAAACAAGGGCGAATCGCTTTACGACACGGTAAAAACCTTAGAATCTATCGGTTTTGACGGCGTTGTTATCCGTCACTCTCAAAACGAATACTACAAAGAACTTGAAAATATTAACATCCCGATTTTCAACGCAGGCGACGGAACGAGCGACCATCCAACTCAAACCATGCTCGACCTTATGACTATTTACGAAGAGTTCGGAAGATTTGAAGGCTTAAAAGTTTGTATAGTAGGTGATATTCGCCACTCGAGGGTAGCGCACGGCAACGCAGAAATTATGAAAAGACTTGGTATGGAAGTATATATCGCAGGTCCTGAAAATTTCCTTGACGATACCGCGCCAGTTATGGATATTGACGAAGCAATTAAAACCTGCGACGTTATAAACCTTTTAAGGGTTCAATTCGAGCGTCACAGCGACACTCAAGAGTTAAACGATAAAGTTTACCACGAAAAATACGGTATGACTGAAACTCGCGCTAAAAACATGAAAAAAGGCTCGATTATAATCCACCCTGCGCCAATAAACCGCGGAATTGAAATTGCCGACAGCGTAGTCGAAGGTGAAAATAGCAGAATTTTTGCGCAAATGACAAACGGCGTTTACATAAGGATGGCAGTAATTTCTATGGTTTTGGAAGGTAAGTTATGATTCTTCTTAAAAACGGTTTAATTTTAGACGGCGAAAATACCGTAAAACGCGATATTTTAATCGAAGGCGAAAAAATAGTCGAGATAAAAGAAAATATCGAAATTAAAGACGGTTTTATCGTAAAAGATATAAACGAAAATCTCGTTATTCCTGCTGGCGTCGACGTGCACGCGCACTTACGCGAGCCTGGGTACGAGCATAAAGAAACGGTTAAAACGGGAACTTTAAGCGCGGCAAAGGGTGGTATTGCAACCATAATTACAATGCCAAATTTAAAGCCTGTTCCAGATAATTTAGAAAAATTAAAAGTTCAAAAAGATATACTCGACAAAGATTCTTGCATAAGGGCGTATATATCTGCAAGCGTTTCAATCGACGAAAAGGGCGAGCAAATTTCAGATATTGAAAACCTTAACGATAAAGTAGTTTGTTTTACCGACGACGGACTTTGCGTTAATAACCTTGAAGTTTTAGAAAACGCTATGAAACTTGTCGATAAGCCTATCGCGTCACACGCAGAAGCGCGCGGTGCTAAAACCGCAGAAGATGCGGAGATTATTGCAGTTGAAAGAGAACTTGAGCTTTTGAGAAAATATAAACACGTAAAATATCATTTCTGTCATTTGTCTTGCGAAAAGAGTTTTGAACTTGTAAAATCGGCTAAAGACGAAGGGCTTGACGTTACTTGCGAAGTAATGCCACACCACTTATTTTTGAATAAGTCGCAAATTAAAGACGCGAACTGGAAGATGAATCCACCACTTCGCTCTGAAAGTGATAGAATTGCAACTATAAAGGCGTTAAAGAGTGGTATAGCGACTATGATTGCAACAGACCACGCGCCACACTCTCGCGAAGAAAAGTCGAGAGAGTACGATAAATGCCCGAACGGAATTATCGGTTTTGAAACTATGTTCCCACTCGTTTATACCTATCTTGTAAAAACTGGTGAGATTACTTTAAAGGAAATGGTAGAGTGGACTTCTGAAAATCCAGCAAAACGCTTTAATCTTCCTTACGGCGAAATTAAGGTTGGTGGTTTGGCGGATATTGCGGTGCTTGATATAAAGACGGAGCGCGAATATACAGAAGACGAGATTTTATCAAAAAGCGTAAACACGCCGTTTATCGGGTTTAAACTTACGGGCTATCCAGTTTTGACGTTAGTCGGTGGAAAGACGGTTTACGACAATCTAAAATAATCGCAAAATGCGACAAAAATTAAGGGAAAAATAAAAAAATATATACGAAAAATTAGGAGAAGGATATGAAGAAAAGACTGCTTGTTTTAGAAAACGGTAGATACTTTTTGGGTGATGCGTTCGGCGCAGACGGTACGGTTGTTTCCGAAATCGTGTTCAACACTCAAATGGTAGGCTATCAAGAAATTTTAACAGACCCGTCGTACTTAGGTCAAATGGTCGTTATGAGTTATCCACTTATCGGTAACTACGGCTTAACTGACGAAGACAACGAAAGTCGCGGGGTGTACTTAAACGGTTTAATCGTAAGAGAGTATAACGATCAGCCAAGTAACTTCCGTGCGTCTAAAACTTTAGGTCAGGAAATGGAAGATAACGGCGTAGTTGGTATTAGTGGAATAGATACTCGCGAACTCGTTTCGATTATTCGCGACGAGGGCAGTATGAAAGCTATGATAACAGACGGTGACGCCGACGTTCAAAAGTGCGTGAAAGAACTTAAGAAAACCGCTTTAGCAACCGACCAGGTTAAAACCGTTTCTTCAAAAAGATTGTGGTATTCAAGAACGAGAAATCCAGAATACACGGTTGCAATTTTAGACTGCGGTGTAAAAAACAGTATCGTTAAGAGTTTAAACGGTTTAGGTTGCAACGTTATCGTGTTCCCATACAATACAAGTTACGAAGAAATTTCTAAATATAAGCCAGACGGTGTTTTGGTTTCAAACGGTCCGGGAAATCCTGAAGACGCGGTTGAAGTTTTAGATACGGTTAAAGCGTTTATCGGTAAAATTCCAGTTTGCGGTGTTTCTTTAGGTTTTGAAATTATAGCACTTTCTTACGGCGCAAAGATTGCTAAGAAGAAGTTTGGTCACCGTGGTGCAAACCAAGCGGTTAAAAATCTTTTAACCGACAAGGTTGAAGTTACTACTCAAAACCACTCTTACGAAGTAGTTCAAAACACTTTATCTAAAGATTTAACTGCTACTCACGTTAACTTGATTGACGGCGAAGTAGAAGGAATAATCGACGAAAGAAACAAAGTAGTTGGCGTTCAGTTCTATCCTGATTTTGTGGTAAATCCTGATGACGCTGGATATTTTTACGGTAAATTTATAGCATTTATGAAGTCTTGCGGAGGTAAGAAAGATGCCGAAAAGAACAGATATTAAGAAAATTATGGTTATCGGTAGCGGTCCTATCGTTATCGGTCAGGCTGCAGAATTTGACTATGCAGGAACGCAGGCTTGTCTTGCGTTAAAAGAAGAAGGTTACGAAGTCGTTTTAGTAAACTCTAACCCTGCAACTATCATGACGGATACTGAAATGGCAGACAAGGTTTATATGGAACCGTTAGATCTTGAACACGTTGCTAAAATTATCCGCTATGAAAGACCTGACGGCTTGCTATGCTCAATCGGTGGACAAACCGGTCTTAACCTTGGTATGCAACTTTCAACTAAAGGTGTTTTGGACGAGTGTGGTGTAGAACTTTTAGGAACGTCTTACTCTGCAATCGCTCAAGCAGAAGACAGACAACTTTTCAAAGACTTGTGCGAAAGAATTAACGAGCCTGTTATCGAAAGCTTCACCGCAAGCACTATTGAAGACTGTATTATCGCTGCAAATAAGGTGGGTTATCCTATTATCGTTCGTCCTGCGTTTACATTAGGCGGAACGGGTGGCGGTTTTGCTGAAAACGACGAAGAACTTGAAAAAATTGCTAAAAACGCATTAAAACTTTCTCCGGTTACTCAAGTTTTGATTGAAAAATCAATCAAGGGCTTTAAAGAAATCGAGTTTGAAGTTATCCGCGACAAAAACGATACTGCAATTTCCGTTTGTTGTATGGAAAACGTTGACCCTGTCGGCGTTCATACGGGTGATAGTATCGTAGTTGCTCCAAGCCAAACTTTAACTAATAAAGAATATTCAATGCTCCGTAAAGCTGCTTTAAACATTATTCGCGCGCTTAAAATCGAAGGTGGCTGTAACGTACAGTTTGCACTCGATCCGTTCAGTTTTAAATATTATGTAATCGAAGTAAATCCACGTGTTTCCCGTTCGAGTGCGCTAGCAAGTAAAGCAAGCGGTTTCCCAATCGCGCGCGTTTCTGCGAAGATTGCTTGCGGTTTAAGACTTGACGAAATTAAGATTGCAAACACCTACGCATCTTTCGAGCCAACACTCGACTATATCGTAGTAAAATTCCCACGCTTCCCATTTGATAAGTTCACAAGCGCAAACCGCGTTTTATCTACTCAAATGAAGGCAACGGGCGAAGTTATGAGTATCGGTAGAACTTACGAAGAAGCACTTTTAAAGGCTGTTCGTTCACTTGAAACGGGCGTATGCCATATCGAAACTCAAAGACTTAAAAAACTTAATAAACACGATTTGATTGAACTTATTATCGAGAATACCGACGAGAGAACTTTTGCGATTGCAGAAGCCTTCAGACAAGGTATTCCAGCGACGGAAATTTACGAAATTACTAAAATCGACCGTTATTTCTTAGATAAACTTCAACATATCGTTGAGTTAGAAAACGAAATTAAACAAAATAAGGGAAATCTTGCAACACTCAAAATGGCTAAAGAGTGGGGATTTAGCGACGAATATATCGCTGAATGCTGGGATATGACTTATTTTGATATCTATAACTTAAGAAAAGATGCAAAGCTCTATCCTGTATACAAAATGATAGATACTTGCGCTTCTGAATTTAAGTCTTACGTTCCTTATCTTTATTCAACTTATGAAAGTAAAAACGAAAGCATCAGAAGCGACAAAAAGAAAGTTATCGTTTTAGGTAGCGGTCCTATCCGTATCGGTCAAGGTGTAGAATTCGACTACTCAACCGTTCACGCAGTATGGGCTATTCAAGATGCTGGATACGAAGCAATCATCATCAACAACAACCCTGAAACTGTTTCAACCGACTATACGCTCAGCGATAAACTCTATTTTGAACCACTCACTTTCGAAGACGTTATGAACATTATCGACTTTGAACAGCCTATGGGTGTAATCGTTGCGCTTGGCGGTCAAACTGCAATTAACCTTGCTGACGACTTAGCAAAAGCAGGCGTTAATATTTTAGGTACTGACAACGAAAGTATCGCAAAAGCAGAAGACAGAGATTTGTTTATCGAAGCGTTAAACGAATTAAAAATCCCAATGCCGGAAGGTAGAGCAGTATTTACCGTAGCAGAAGGCAAAAAGGCAGCATCTCAAATTGGATATCCTGTTCTCGTTCGCCCATCTTTCGTTTTAGGTGGTAGAATGATGCACATCGTTTACGACGAAAAATCGCTCGAACCAATTTTAGCAGAAGCAGTTAAAATTAACAAAAAGCACCCTGTCTTAATTGATAAATACATTTTAGGTAAAGAGTGTGAAGTTGACGCAGTATGCGACGGCACGGACGTATTCGTTCCGGGTATTATGGAACACATTGAGCGCGCAGGTGTTCACAGTGGTGACTCTATGAGTGTTTATCCGTCGTACTCACTTTCTCAAAACGTTATCGATACCGTTATTGATTACACTAACAGAATAGGTGTTGCACTCAAAATTAAAGGACCTTTCAATATTCAATTCGTAGTCGATAAAGAAACCGACAAGGTTTACATTATCGAAGTTAACCCAAGAAGTTCAAGAACAGTTCCGTTCCTTGCTAAAGTTACGGGAACGCCTATTGCAGATATTGCAACTAAGGTTATGCTCGGCTGGTCACTTAAAGACTTAGGATACGTTGGTGTTCACCCAAGAAAAGATTGGTGGTACGTAAAAGCACCTGCGTTCAGTTACTCTAAGCTTAGCGGATTAGACGTAATCTTATCGCCTGAAATGAAATCTACAGGTGAAGCTATCGGCTATGATAAAACTTTAAATCGCGCTTTATATAAAGCGTTAAAGGCAAGTGGACTAAAGGTTAGTAACTACGGTACGGTTTTAGCAACTATCAGCAATAACGATAAAGTAGATGCGCTTCCGATTATCAAGCGTTTCTACGATTTAGGTTTTAATATTGAAGCAACTGCAGGTACTGCTAAATTCTTAAAAGAAAACGGAATTAAGACACGCGTTCGTAAAAAACTTTCTCAAGGTAGCGAAGAAATCTTAGAAAGCTTAAGAAAAGGATACGTTACTTACGTTGTTAACCTTACGACAGGCTATTCAAGTGATGCACAAAAAGACGGTGTAAACATCAGAAGAACGGCTGTTGAAAATAACGTTCCGGTATTTACTTCACTCGATACAGTAAAAGCACTTTTAGACGTTTTAGAAGAAATTACTATGAGTGTTTCAGTAATTAAATAAATAAAAACAGGTAAAAAGTGCGCTATAAGTCGCTTTTAGCGCACTTTTATAAAAGATTATGAAACAAGAAATTTTAACCGTTATATCTAATATACAATTAAATTCGTCAACTTTTGAAATGAAACTTAGTGGCGTTACCGAAGATATGCGCCCGGGGCAATTCGTTGAAGTTGCTCTTAAAGAAAAATATCTTAGACGACCTATAAGCGTTGCAGATTATGAAAACGGTGTATTGACTTTACTTTATAAAGTCGTAGGCTCTGGTACGGAAATTATGTCAAATATTGCACCCGGTGAAAAACTTGACGTCTTAACAGGACTAGGAAATCTTTTCAGTATTGAAAAAACGGAAAAGCCTGTTTTGGTAGGTGGTGGAATTGGTGTTGCTCCACTTATTGGATTAAGTCGTGCTTTTTATAAAAAAGGAATTAAGCCTACCGTAATTTTAGGTTTTAGAAATAAAGACGAAATTTTTTATTTAGACGAATTTGAAAAAGTTGCAAACGTAATTGTTGCAACTGACGACGGTAGCTTCGGCATAAAAGGTAACGCAATTACTGCATTATCCAGTATTGAAAAGCCTGAATTTTACTACGCTTGTGGACCTATGGTAATGCTTAAAGCGTTATCTAATTACTCGCTCGACGGTGAACTTTCACTTGAAGCAAGAATGGGTTGCGGTTTCGGTGCGTGTATGGGATGTAGTATAAAAACTACCGACGGTTATAAGCGCGTTTGTAAAGAAGGACCTGTCTTTATGGCAAAGGAGATAATCTATGAAAACTGAAGTATCTTTTTTAGGTCACGTTCTTAAAAACCCTATAATTCCAGCAAGTGGATGCTACGGTTTCGGCTATGAATTTAGCGAAATCTACGATATAAACTGTCTAGGTAGTATTTCTTTAAAAGGAACGACTTTACTTCCACGATACGGCAATCCACTTCCAAGAATTGCAGAGTGTCCTGCTGGGCTAATAAACGCAATCGGCTTACAAAATCCGGGCGTTGAAAAGGTTATAAGTGAAGAAATTCCTAAATTAAGCAAAGTTTATTCTGATAAAGTTATCGCAAACGTAGGTGGTCACAGTACTGAAGAATACGTAAAAACTTGCAGTGCGTTCAACGACGTAGACAAGGTTTTTGCAATCGAACTCAACATAAGCTGTCCAAACGTAAAAGGTGGGGGTATGGCGTTCGGTACTGACGAAAAAGTTGCACACGATCTTGTTAAAGAAGTTAAAAAAGTGTGCACTAAGCCGATTATCGTTAAACTTTCGCCAAACGTTACGGATATCGTAAAAATGGCAAAAGCAGTTGAAAGTGCAGGGGCAGACGCGATAAGCTTAGTAAACACCTTCGTTGGTATGCGCCTTGATTTAAGAACAGGTAAGCCCATTATCAGTGTAAAAACAGGTGGTTACAGTGGCGAAGGTATCTATCCAATAGCACTTAGAATGGTATATCAAGTTTCTCAAGCCGTTTCTATTCCTGTTATCGGTATGGGCGGCGTAACTTGTGCTGAAGACGTTTTGGAGATGATGCAAGCAGGCGCAACGTGCGTTATGGTTGGCGCTAAAAACTTGGTAGAGCCGTTTGTTTGTAAACAAATCATTGACGATTTACCAAAAGTTATGAAAAAATATAATATTGAAAATTTGACCGACATTATAGGTCGCGCTCATAAATTTTAGGAGGAGTTATGAAAGACGTAATTATTGCTTGTGATTTTTCAAGCACCGAAAAACTTTACGATTTTTTAGGTTTGTTTGGTGATGAAAAGCCTTATATCAAAATTGGTATGGAGCTTTTCTATAAAACGGGCGCAGAAGTTGTTAAAGATTTAGCAAGCCGTGGTTTTAAAATCTTTTTAGACTTAAAACTTCATGATATTCCTAACACTGTTTATAAAGCAATGAGAAATATCGCAAGTTTAGGCGTTGAAATTACAAACGTTCACGCATCTGGTGGTATTGAAATGATGAAGTGGGCTAAAAAAGGTCTTTTAGAAGGCGCACCAGAAGGTAAAGTTCCTAAGCTTATTGCAGTAACTCAATTAACAAGCACCGATGAAAAAATGCTTAAAGAAGAACTTTTAATTGATGCTGGCATTGCAAATACAGTTAAAAAGTATGCAGAAAACGCAAAAGCAGCTGGGCTTGACGGCGTAGTTTGTTCTCCGCTTGAATCACCAATTATTGCTGAACTTGGCTTGCTTGCAGTAACGCCGGGTATCAGACTTGCAACAGATGCAGTAGGTGACCAAAAGCGCGTAACTACACCTGAAATGGCAAAAGACCTTGGTAGTAGCTATATCGTTGTAGGTAGAACTATAACCGATGCTAAAGATCCACTTGAAACTTACCGCTTAGTTAGAAAACAATTCTTAGGATTATAATAAAAACGCTAATAATCGCGCTATAAGCCGATTTAAGGAGGAAATTTATGGAAAATTTAGAGTCAAAAGTTGCAAAAGCGCTTCTTTCTATTAAGGCAGTATTCTTAAGACCAAACGATCCGTTTACTTGGGCATCAGGAATAAAATCGCCAATTTATTGTGACAATCGTTTAACTTTATCTTACCCGGAAGTTAGAAAAATTATTGAAAACGGTTTAGCGCAAATCATTAAAGAAAACTATCCAGACTGTGAAGTTTTAATGGGTACAAGCACTGCAGGTATTCCACACGCTGCAATCGTATCTGAAATCTTAAACCTTCCTATGGGTTACGTTCGTGGTGAAAATAAATCACACGGCAGAAATAACAAAATCGAAGGCGTTGTTCCTACAGGCAAAAAAGTTGTAGTTGTCGAAGACTTAATTTCAACAGGTGGTAGCTCTATCGAAGTTGTTAAGGCTCTAAGAGACGTTGGTGCAGACGTTTTAGGTATTGCAAGTATCTTTACTTACGGTTTGCCAAAGGGTATTGAAAAGCTTAAAGAAGCAAATTGTAAAAACGTTTCGTTATCTAACTTTAACGTTTTAGCAGAAGTTGCTCTTGAAGAAGGTTATATCAACCAAGAAGAATATGAAATCGTAAAGAAATTCCGTGGCTAAAATAAGCGCGAAAAAACTTTGTCTATCCGGGCTTTTTACGGCGTTTATCGTAATTTGTTCGTGGATAACGATTCCGTCAGCCGTTCCTTTTACTTTGCAAGTCTTTGCAATAGTTTTATCTTGCTACGTTTTAGGTTTTTACGCGTTCTTATCCTATTTTTGCTATTTGCTTTTAGGTATAATTGGCGTACCTGTTTTTAGCGGATTTAATTTTGGAATATCCGTAATTATTGGACCAACCGGTGGATTTTTACTCGGATTTATTTTTACAATATTGATAAGCGTAATAGGAAAAAAGCTTGCAAAAAATCAAATTGTTTTGTTTTTTATAACCATAATTGGACTTGTCGCTTGTTATATCTTCGGTACAATTTGGTACGTGTTTATTTATTTAAAAGAAGATTTTACATTTATAATAAACGCGATTAAAATCTCTATTTTACCGTTTGTTTTATTTGATATAGTAAAAATTATTTTAGCACAATTTATAAGTCAAAAATTAATAAAAATCGGCGTATAGGTCGTTTATTTCAAAAAATATGCTCGTAAAGTTTTTTTGCGAGCATATTTTTTATTTTTGCTTATACTATATTTGTGTTAATAATTATCATTTTAGTTTTTGTAAAAGTCTTTGATTTTTTGCTAAGTTAGTAATCAAAATGCCGTAAACTTTCATAGACTGTAACTATGAAGATTTATGTATATGCAATTTGCAAAAATGAAGAAAAGTTTATAGCGCGCTTTATGGAAAGCGCATCTGAAGCAGACGGCGTATTTGTGCTTGATACAGGCTCTCAAGATAACAGTGTTGAACTTTTAAAAAAGCACGGCGCAACGGTTGTGGAAAAAATTATCAAGCCGTGGCGTTTTGACGTGGCAAGAAATGAAAGTTTAAAGCTTGTTCCACTTGATGCTGCTTTATGCGTGTGCGTGGATCTTGATGAAGTGCTTGAAAAAGGTTGGCGTGATAAACTTGAAAAAAGCTATGTTCCGCGCACTAAACAAGTAAAATATAAGTACGTATGGTCGCACGAAGCTGACGGTAGTGACGGTTACGTTTTTTGGTCGGAAAAAATTCACGCGCGCGAAAATTTTTCTTGGGTAAATCCTGTTCACGAAGTATTAAAATATAGTGGTAAAGATTACAGTTATCAATTTGTCGATATTCGCGTTGACCACTTTGCAGACGAGAAAAAGTCAAGGGACGGCTATCTTCCACTTTTAGAACTTGCAGTAAAAGAAGATCCTGAAAATGACAGGAATATGCACTACTTAGGTAGGGAATATATGTATCGTGGAAGCTATCATAAAGCGATTGAGACTTTAAAAAAACATCTTACTTTAAAGAGTGCTACGTGGAAAGACGAAAGAAGTGCATCTTTTCGGTTTATCGCGAATTGTTACGATAAACTTTGCGACTTTTCATGCGCAGAAAAGTATTATTTCAAAGCAATCGCAGAAGCGCCGTATTTAAGAGAGCCGTTTATATATTTAGCAGAGTTTTATTATAAGCGCGAAAATTATCTCGGAACTCTTTTTGCGTGTGAGCGCGCGCTCGTTATTAAAAATCGTTCTTTAAGTTACATAAACGAGCCAAAGTGTTATAACGAATTACCGTACGACCTAGCTAGTATCGCTTGTTTTAATTTAGGGCTTTACAAAAAATCTTTAGAATATATAAATCTTGCACTTAATATTAAGCCAGATAACGAAAGGCTTAAAAATAATAAGAAACTTATACTTGATAAATTAACATTAAACTAAATTTTTGAACATATAATTACGGTATGAAAAAATTGCCGATAGTTTTATTAGGTTTAGTGTGCCTAGCTGTTTTTATTACTTTCCCATTTTGTGTAAAAGCCCTTGATAGTAGAGAGGAAACAGCCAAAAAATCGACTTATAGCGCGATTATTGACGTTTGGCAGCTTGATATGGTCGAAGGGGGAAAGGGTTCAAGAAAGTCTTTTTTGGAAAGTTATTCAAAGAGCTTTGAAAAAGAAAACAACGTTCTTGTAAACGTCAGTATCCAAACAAAATTTAGCGCAGAAGAAAAAATGAAAAACGGAATTTTTCCCGACGTTTTATCCTACTCACCCGGGGTTGATTTGCCGTTTGAAAGGCTAAGCGTGCTTAATTGTGAAAGTTTTGGAGCAAGTTACAATAATAAAAATTATGCAGTTTGCTGGGGGTACGGCGGTTACGTTATAATTTCTAAAAAAGGGAATAATTTTAAAGGAAACCTCTATGTTTCGCAAAACGGATATACCCAGCCGTTAATTTCCTATTATTTGTCCGAATATAGATTTGAAAATATGAAGATATGCACGCCAATTGATGCGTATACTAATTTTTTAGCTGATAAAAACGGTGTGCTTATCGGTACTCAGCGCGATTTGTTTAGGCTTTCTAAGCGTGGAATAGAAATTGACGCAAAAATACTAAGTTCGTTTAGCGATATTATTCTTTATGCGTCTTGCCTAGATAATGGGAATCAAAAGAAAGATATATCAAAAAAGTTTGTTGAAAGCTTATCTAAAGTATCGCAAAAAGATTTAGACTCTATCGGCATGATATCCTTAAATCAAAAAGGGTTGGAAATTGGAAATAGTGAACTATCTGTTTTTAACGGTTACTGCCCGTCACTAAGGCTTTCTGCTTTTACAAAAGACGACGATTTAAGCGAATTACAGACTTTTTTAAGCGATTTAGAAAAAAGTGAAGAAGAAAAATTAAATAGAATTAAAAATATAGTGCAATAAAATTGTAAAAATTTTCATTTTAGTGTAAAATAGGGGGTGATTGATGAATATCAATCAACTTGATTCTTTAAACATCAAATACGTTTTGAATGAACCGCTTAAAAATTGGACTACTTTTAAGGTAGGCGGTCCATGCAAGGCAATGTTCTTCCCGAAAAATAAAGAAGAACTGTTTACTTTGTCCGAGCTTTTTAAAGATGAATTTTTCGTGCTTGGGAACGGCTCGAATATCCTTTGTAGCGACAGTGGCGTTGATAAGATTGTAATAAACACCAAAAACTTAAACAAACTAAAATTAAACGGAACTCTTTTGATTTGTGAGTGTGGTGCGAAAAACAGTGATATTTCAAAGCTTTTATATGAAAATTCGCTTAGTGGTTTTGAGTTTGCACATAAAATCCCGGGGACTATTGGCGGGCTTGTTGCAATGAACGGTGGAAGCTTTAATAAAACTGTGTCAGATATAGTTTGCTACGTTGTGTCTTTCAGTGGAATATATAACAACTCTGGTTGTCAATTTTCTTATAGGTCAAGTGCATTTTTTGACGATACTATTTATTCGGTTGCGCTAAAACTAAAGCCTGCAGAAAGAGAAGATATCGACGCTAAGCTTGAAAGGTTTTCAACGCTGAGAAAAATCAAGCAACCACGCGGAAATTCGTGTGGTTCAGTGTTCTTAAACGACGGGTATTTTGCAGGGAAAGTAATTGATCAAGCAGGGCTTAAGGGCTATCGCATAGGTGGTGCGTTCGTTTCAAAAGAACACGCGAATTTTATAATAAACGACGGTGGATCTGCTCAAAATATATACGATTTAATTTGTTACATAAAGGAAACGGTAAAAACTCGTTCCGATATTGAATTAAAGGAAGAAGTTAAGTATTTAGGTAAATTTTAATGCAAATTACTTATGATTTTCACACACATACAAAGTATAGTCACGGAAAAGGTACTATATTAGATAATGCAATAGCCGCAAATGAAAAAGGTATGAAAGGTATTGCCATAACCGACCACGGCTTTTCTCACCCTGCGTTTGGAATGAAAAGAAAAAGACTGGCTCAAATGCGTAAAGATTGTGTAGAAGCCGAAAAACAAACGGGTGTTAAAATTCTTTTAGGTACAGAATCAAACATTTGTGGTCAGAGTGGGAAAACAGACGTTTTAGCTACCGATTATGAAAATCTTGATATTTTCGGGGCTGGCATTCACCGTTTTGTTTACTACGATACGCCTTACGATTATTTAAGGCTTTTAGGAGATACGATATTTTTCTCAATCACGAAAATTAAACCGTCAAAAAGTTTAATAAACTACACGACTAAAGTTTACGTTAACGCAATAAAGAAAAACCCAATCGATTTTATATCTCATCTTAACTTTTTGGTTTTTTGCGACGTAGAAACTGTTGCAAAAGCTTGCGCAGATTATGGAACGTACCTTGAAATAAGCACTAAAAAGGTGCATCTATCTGACGAGCAATGGGAAAAAGTCTTTAAAACGGACGTAAAATTTGTTATCAATTCAGATGCACATTCACCAAGTAGAGTTGGTGATATGAAACTTTTTAACGAATTAAACCAAAGAGTTGACGTTCCTATTGATAGGATTGTTAATTTAGGGGACGAGCTTCCAAGACTTCGATTTAACGAATTTAAGAAAACGCTATGAATTTTTCAACGAAAACGAAAAACGAAATAATAAAACGCGAAATAGACAAAAAGTGTTGTAAAATCTCGCTTCTTTCGGGCTTTTTGCGTACCGGCGCCGTTATTGAAATTAACGGTGGTATGGTTGGTTTTTCGGTTGTTGGAGAAATTAAAGTTTTAAAGTACATTGCAAAAATAATCAACTCTTGTTACGGTGACGAGCCTGTTATTAAAACTGATGCAAGCAAAGAACAGCGTGCGTGTTTAGAAGTTTTTTCTTACGAAAGTGCTAAGATTTTGCAAGATTGCAAGATTTTGGAGCTGGACGACGAAACGGTTTCATTAAGGGCTGATATCGACGGGGTTTTGGTTAAAAACGCTTGTTGTAAAATCGCGTTTATAACCGGTGTGTTTTTAGGTTCGGGCACGGTTACAGTTCCTAATATGGACAAGCCTTCAACAACAGGCTATCACTTAGAATTTGTTTTCAGTAAGAAATATACGGCAAAACAGTTTTGTGATTTATACAGTTCTTTTGATTTCTTTCCGAAACTTATTAATAGAAAAGATACTTACGTTGTTTATATCAAAAATGCTGAAGCGGTAAACGATACTTTAACCCTTCTTGGCGCGATTAATTCAAGCCTCGCGCTTACGGATATAATAATGCGAAAGGAGATAAAAAATAAGCTCAACCGCGCAATGAACTGTGAAATGTCTAATATGAATAAGTCTATTGATTCTTCTTTTAGCGACAGAAAGGCAATTCAAGTTATCATCGACACGATTCAGCTTGAAAATTTAGATAAAAATCTTCAAACTGTTGCAAAAGCAAGGCTCGAGCATGAAGACTTATCGCTAAGTCAGCTTGCGCAAATTTTAGATATTTCTAAAAGTTGTTTATCGCATAGGCTTAGAAAGATAAGAGAAATCGCTAAAGAGCTTGAAGAATAAAAAATTAGCGTTAATCGCGCTATAAACACACTTTTATTTGAAAAAATTAAAAAAATTAGGATAAATTATGAAAATTTCAGTACTTGGTGCAGGAAGATGGGGGTCGTTTTTAAGTTGGTACTTAAACCGACAAAATAACGAAGTTTATCTTTACGGAAATGAAGATTCAAGGGCGTATAAAGCCTTAAAAGAAACGGGTAAAAACGCATACTTTGAACTTCCAAAAAACATAACGCTATCTTGCGATTTAGAGTTTTCTGTAAAACGCGCAGAAATTATTGTTATATCTATAAGCGCACAAAGCTTAAGAGAATTTATAAAACGCGTTGTAGCTATTGGGCTTGACGACAGAAAAGTCGTTTTGTGTATGAAAGGCGTCGAGTCAGATACGGGAAAACGCTTGACGGAAGTTGCGACTGAAGAAGGTGTAAAAGCTGACAATCTTGCCGTTTGGGTAGGACCGGGACACTTACAAGAATTTGTCAACGGCAAGCCTAACTGCATGGTAATTGATTCAACAAACGACGAATTGAAAAGATATCTTGCAGATAATCTAAAAAGCGATTTAATTAGATTTTACTATGGCGAAGACCTTATCGGTAGTGAAATTGGCGCAGCAGCTAAAAACGTTATGGGAATTGCAGCAGGTATGCTCGACGGCGCGGGACTTACTACTTTAAAAGGTCCTTTAATGGCACGTGGCGCCAGAGAAGTTGCTCGCCTTATAAAAGCCATGGGTGGTAACGAGCTTTCTGCTTACGGGCTTTGCCACCTAGGCGACTATGAAACGACTCTTTTTTCAGAGTTTTCGAATAACCGTCGCTACGGTCAAGCTTACGTTACGGGTGAAAAGTTTGAAAAGCTTGCTGAAGGTGTTATGACGACTAAAGCGCTTAAGACTTTAGGCGAGAAATACGGTGTCGAGCTTCCTATAACCAACGCTATTTATAATACGTTGTTCTGTGGGAAAAATTGGAAAGATGAACTTCCGGCACTTTTTGAAAGAGCAACAAGAAAAGAGTTTAACTAGTACATAAAACACGCCGATTTTCGACGTGTTTTTAATATTGACATAGAGAAATTTGTGTGATAAAATTTGTTTGTTAATGGAACAAAATTAAAGGTTAATTGTAGTTTAATATAAGTAAGCAATATATTAATAAGCATATGAAAAACAGAGTCGAGCGTTTTAACAATTTAATACGAAAAATTGCTAAAGGAAAATCTTCTGCCGTTGACGAAATTTATTCTGAATTTGGTGGGTTAATGTTTGTGTATGCAAAAAAATATCTTTACGATAAGTCTTATGCTGAAGATTTGGTAAGCGAAGTTTTGTTCAAAATTATAAAAGGTGCAAAAACGTTTGATTATAGCAAAAACGGCTTGAATTGGATGCTTAAAATCATTAAAAACAGTGCGATTAATCATAATATATCATTTTCGAAAGTTCAATATGAAGTAGCTGATGAAACAGCCTTTTTTGATGCCTTTTCCGAAGATTTTATTGCTAATAAGCTCGATTTGCAAAGGTCTATTAAATTTTTAACAGACGAAGAAAAAAGAGTGCTGACTCTAACTTATTGGGAAGGCTATACCTTGCGTGAAATTGCTAAAATCATTAATAAATCAACGACTTCGACGCATAGAGTATTAAAATCTGCACTTTTGAAAATTAAAAAGAGTATTAAGGGGGACGTTTAGTATGAAAGAAGTTGATAATAGAATAAACAGCGCTCTTAACTCTTGTAAGAAAGATATAAATTTAGAAAAACACAAGGCTTACGTTGAAGAAAATTACAAACCACAAAAGCGTTTTTCGATTATGAAGTTTTCCTTAGCGTTAAGTGGCGGTTTATGTGTGCTATTGATATCTGTTTATGCGATTATTTTAGTTATCGCTCTGAGACCTGCTACGTCAGCCGATCCAAACTACGTCGGGCTTGATAATTTGACGGTTGTAACCGAGTATAAAAAAACCGATTTTCAAGAATTTATAGATTATCGAGAGTTTGAGTTCGAGATTGAAAGTAAAAATCTTTATCTAACAAGCGAAAATAATCCCGTTTTTGAGAAAATAGTGTATCAAAGCGATAATAAAATTACTCTTTATACTGTAACTCATAATTATAAATCAAAAAGTATTGAAGGATTAGGTGATTTTATAAATCTTGAAAAACAATTTGCAATATCAAGCTTTTTGGTGTATTATAGATACGTAGAAGGAAAATTTTATTTTTCTGTTCAAACTGAAACGTTGAAATATTATTTACTAATTGAAACAGAAAACGAAAATCTTGCGTTAGACTATGTAAAAGAATTTTTAAAATAATTTTTTAGGTGGTGCAATATGAACAAAAAATCGTTAATAAGCTTAGGGCTTTTAGTCGTTATTTTGATTTTAGAGATCTTGCCATATGGGGCTGTTTGTATTTTTGCTACTGAAACGGAAACATACAGACAGGTTTATTCGTATTTTTCAGGTGTTCCGTTCGGTTATGCGAACTTTGGTCCGTTTTACACTGCAGCACTAACTTGCATATTGTTACTTCTATTTACTATCAATCTATTTTTGAAGAAAAAGAATTTAAACGGTATTCTTATAATGATATCAATATCTTCTGTATTCGTCTCAATTTTGCCGTTAATTTCCGGTATAAGATATTTTACCGTTATAGGCGCGATAATTAGTCTTTTGTTGGTTGCTGTAACAGTTTCCTTTTTGTGGCAATTTAAAAATTAATTATAATAAAACCCTCGAAAACAAAGGTTTGTTTTCGAGGGTTTTTTAATGTTTATCGTGCTATATAAAGACTTTTAGGCAATAATATTTACCAAACGTTTTAAAATTACGATAACTTTCTTAGGTGCTTTGCCTTGTAAAAGCTCTTGAACCTTACTATCTTTTAAAACGATTTCTTCGATTTCTTTTTGAGTTAAAGAATTGCTTAAAACGATTTTGTGGCGAAGCTTACTGTTGATTTGTACTCCGTACTCAACTTCGTCGCGAACGAGTGCTTTTTCGTCAAACACAGGGTAATCGCTTAAGAAGATAGATTGTTTATTTCCAAGTCTTTCCCAAAGCTCTTCGCTAAAATGTGGAGCGCACGGAGCGAGCAACTTAATTAAGGTCGTAACTGCGTTATAGAAAGTTTCGGTATTTCCTTTTTCAAGAGTTTCGTATTTTTTAAGCGCATTTACAAGTTCCATAAGTCTAGCGATTGCCGTGTTGAACGAGAAGTTATCCATATCGCTATCAACGCTTTTTATCGTGCTATGCAATACAAAGTTAAGTTCTTTTTCGTCAGTGGTAATTTCACCCTTTATTGGCTGAGTAGCACAAGCATTTTCGCAGAGTTTTTCAATACGGTCTAAGAACTTAGTGATAGACTTGATACCGTCGTCATTCCAAGGACCGCCTTCGGTATAGTTAAAACCAAACATTAAGTATAAACGGAACACGTCAGAGCCTGAAACGCTAACGTAAGTGTCAGGGGAGATAACGTTACCACGAGATTTACTCATACGGTTGCCGTCAGGGCCTAAGATAATACCTTGGTGAGTTAAAGATTTGAACGGTTCGTCAAACTTTAAATAACCCATATCGCGAAGTGCTTTCGTGATAAAGCGCGCATAAAGTAGGTGCATACACGCGTGTTCTGGGCCACCGACGTATTTATCAACAGGTAACATTTTATTGATAATTTCAGGGTCGAACGGAGCGTCGGCGTTGTGTGCATCAGGATATCTTAAGTAATACCAGCTTGAGCAAACGAATGTATCGAGCGTATCTGGGTCGCGAAGTGCTGGCTTTCCACATTTTGGACAAGTCGTGTGCATAAATCCTTCGTGTTTAGCAAGCGGTGATTTTCCGTCAGGTCTAAATTCTACGTCATACGGAAGCTCTACAGGTAATTGATCGTACGGAACAGGAACTACACCACAATGCTCGCAGTGAATAACAGGAATAGGTGCGCCCCAATATCTTTGACGAGAAACAAGCCAATCGCGTAAACGGTAGTTTACTTTGAAATCGCCTTTTCCTAATTCTTTTAACTTATTAATTATAGCGTTTCTCGCATCTTCACCGTAAAGACCGTCAAACTCGCCAGAGTTTTGTAAATATCCGTCTTCACAGTATGGAAGAGTAGCGTTGCCTTCTTTATTGTTGATTACTTGTAAAACGTTAAGTCCGTATTTTAGGCAGAAATCATAGTCTCTTTCATCGTGTGCCGCAACGCCCATAACTGCGCCCGTTCCGTAAGAATAGAGAACGTAGTCGGCTGCAAAGATAGGAACTTTCTTGCCGTTAATTGGGTTGATAGCATATGCGCCGATAAATTCACCGGTTTTTTCACGAGTCGAAGAAAGACGGTCAATTTCACTTGCTTTTGCCGTTTCTTCAATATATTTAAAGACTTTTTCTTTGCAATCGTCAGTTACGAGTTTCTTAACAAGTGGATGTTCAGGTGCTAAAACAACGAAAGATACGCCAAAGAGTGTGTCGCATCTAGTGGTGAACACTTTAAACTTATCGCCACTTTCAGTTTCGAACTCAACTTCAGCACCGGTAGATTTACCAATCCAATTTCTTTGCATGTGCTTAGTTTTTTCAGGCCAGTCAAGTTCGTCGAGTTTTTGTAAAAGTTCTTCAGAATATTCCGTTATTTTAAAGAACCATTGAGTTAAGTCTTTCTTGAAAACTTCAGTTCCACAACGTTCGCATTTGCCGTCAACGACTTGCTCGTTTGCAAGAACCGTGTTACAGCTAGAGCACCAGTTGACAGGGGCTTCCTTTCTGTAAGCAAGTCCGTTTTCGTAAAGTTTTAAAAACAACCATTGAGTCCACTTGTAATAATCAGGCATGCAAGTCTTGATTTCTTTAGACCAATCGAACATAGCACCGATGTTTTGAAGTTGAACTTCCATAGTTTCAATGTTTTTAACCGTAGAGTCTTGTGGGTGGACGCCAGTCTTTATTGCAAAGTTTTCTGCAGGTAAGCCGAAAGCGTCAAAACCCATAGGTTGGAAAACGGCAAACCCTTTCATTTTCTTATAGCGCGCGTAGCTGTCAGTAGGTCCGTAGTTATACCAGTGTCCTACGTGAAGTTTAGCAGCTGAAGGGTATGAAAACATTTCAAGACAGTAAAACTTTTTACGGGTATCATTTTCATCGTACTCGTTAATCTTGTTTTCAGCCCAATATTTTTGCCATTTCTTTTCAATTTCCAACATATTCATTGCAATTTTCTCCAAAAAAAGAACTAAATTAAGTCTTTTTAACTTATTAACTAAGATATTATATCACTTTAACAAAAATCTTTCTACTATTTTTAAGCAGTTTTACACTTTTATATAAAAAATAATTTTTTAAATATCGCCGTTTAAGGCGTATTTAGTTAACTTTTGCACAAAATTATAAATTGCCCTTGCTAAAACGTGCGATAAATGTTATAATTATGCTATAAAAGGTGGTAAATAATGGAAAGAAGAAAAAATTTAATTATAAATATTTGTACAATTTCCGTTTTATTAATAATTTTTTTAATCGGCACGTTTTTTGATCTTGAAATAAGCAAGGCGATTTGCGATTTAGATAGTGGTGAATATTTTACGTCAAGCTTTATATTAATCCTATCTGAAATTTTTGGTGAAACGGTATTATACGGTTTAGTATCGTTTGCAGTTTTAATGCTTTATTTATCAGATGCAAGTGTTTTTGAATGTAATAAAAATACAAAAAAAGTAATTAAATTTTTTTGCATTGTAATACTGTTTGGCATAAACGTTTTTGCAACCTTTAAAGTTATTGGTTATTTTTCTGATCATTACTTTATATTAGAAGGTTCGCTAAGTCTTTTATCTATTGTTTGTTATCTTCTTGGTGGTTGTGTGTTTTCCCTTATTTGGTATTTAATTGCTAAAAAAGTTCCTGCTGAAATTTGTAAAAGTTTAGCAATATGGTCATTAATCGTTGCATTGACCGTTATTTTATCACAAATTGTTGTTCAAGGCGCAAAACCTATTTTTAACAGAGTGCGTTTTAGAACAATGAATTTTTTAGAAGATTATTCTTATTTTTCAAAGTGGTTTAGTGTAAAATCTCAAACGTCGGATACATTTGAATATCTGAAAAATCTAGTGGGTTCTGACGGCTATAAATCTTTTCCGTCTGGCCACACTGCATGTGGCGCAAGTTTAATAACGCTTACGCTTATTCCTGAATACTGTGTAAAATTTCAAAGTAAGTGCATAAAAATACTATTAAATATTCTTGCTTACAGTTATTGCGCTTTACTTGGTTTATCCAGAATTTTAGTAGGCGCGCATTTTTTAACCGACGTTGTTTTTTCAATAATCGTAACTTTTTCTGCATCATATTTTTCAAAGTACGTTATTGATAAAATTTTTAAACGAAAAACCTATGGCAAAACTTTTGAAGTTGAAGAAGTTTCGTTAGAAGAATAATAATAAAACTCGCGATTTTAGCATAAAATTTTAATAAAATCGTGAGGTGAAAAATGAGTTTTAGCGAAGAATTTAACGATTTATTAATGCTGACAAATAAAAGACCGCGCTTTTTTGTCTGTAAAAAAATCGGTGGGTATTTTGAGTGTGTTAAAAGTATCGTCAGCTTTTGTTCGGATAAAGTCGTCTTAGAGCTTTGTGACGGCGAACTTTTAATAGAAGGGGAAAATCTTTCGATAAAAAAATGCGTTCTGGGTGACGTTTGTGTTTCTGGTAAGATTTCAAAGGTGACTTTAAAATGAGTTATTGTGAAATTTTGGTCCGTGGAAAAAATCAAGCGTTTTTATTTGAAAGACTTAAAAAACATAATATCGACATAATAAAAGTAAAAACCGTTGACGAAAATACAATAATTATTCGCGTTTACAAAAAAGATAGTGAAAAAGTTTTTGCAATTTTAGGTAAAACGTGGTATAATAAATTGATAAGGCTTGGTGGCTTTTACGGTTTTTTTTCTAATGTTAGAAAAAGAATAGGTTTTTTAATTGGCGCAATTTTATTTTTGCTTTTATCGTATTTTTCTAAAGATATTATTTTTTCGGTAGACGTTGTAGGTGCAAAACCTAAAAACGAGATATATTTAGAGAAAAATTTATCTAGCTTTGGGATAGAAAGGTTTAGCAATTTTAACAAGCTTGATATTAATAAAATTAAAGAAAGTCTTTTAAGCGATTTAGATAACGTTTCATTCGTTACACTTGAAAAGTCTGGCAATAGATTGATTATTCGACTATTTGAAAGTGATAATAGCGCAGAAATAAACAATCTTGACTCTAAAAGTTTAATTGCAACCACAAGCGGAAAGCTCGTTCGGCTTAACGTTTACAGTGGAAGTGCAAAAAAAGAAGTAGGTGATCAAGTCTGTATTGGTGAAGAGTTGATTTCTGGAAAAGTTTCGACAGATTTGGGCGATTATGAAACTAAGGCTTTAGGCTATGCACTAATTGAGTCGACCTTTCTGTACGAAAAAACCTTCGAGGATATTTCTTATTACGATAAAGCAAGCGTTATAGAAGAAGCTAAATTTAACTTACCGATAAGCGAATACGATTGTATAATATCCTACTTTATAGAAGAAAATCGACTTGCAAAAGGGATACATATTTTAGTCAAAATCAACTACCTTGTAGAAATTGGGGGATAATTTGGATAAATTTACAGATAAACTGTTGATAGATAACGTGGACAACCTTTCAAAGCTCTTGGGCACGTTTGATGAAAATATTTCCATAATCATGCGCGAAACCGACACTATAATTTACGTTCGCGATGACGTTATCTATTTTTCAGGTGATGAAAATGCCGTCAATATTGCAAAAACGGTAATCGTTGAACTTTTAGAAGTCGTAAATTCGGGTGAAACGATTGATAAATCACGCATAATTTATTGTATTGAACTTGCAAAAGAAGGTTCAAGTGGTGATATTCGCTCGCTTATGAGTGGCGTCATTGCAATTACTTCGCGTGGTAAACCTGTAAAATGTAAAACCTTTGGGCAAAAAACTTACGTTGATGCTATAAAGAAAAACACGGTGGTTTTTGGTGTTGGCCCTGCTGGTACAGGTAAGACCTATCTTGCAGTTGCGATGGCGGTATCGGCGTATAAAAACAAAGAAGTCGAAAAAATTATTTTAACAAGACCTGCAGTAGAAGCAGGGGAAAGGCTTGGCTTTTTGCCCGGAGACCTTCAATCAAAGGTTGATCCATATTTAAGACCTTTATACGATGCTTTGCAGGAAATGTTCGGGCTAGAGACGTATCTTAAACTTATGGAGCGCGGTGTTATTGAAATTGCTCCACTTGCGTATATGCGTGGTAGAACCTTAAATAATTCGTTTATTATTTTAGACGAAGCGCAAAACACCACGCGTGAGCAAATGAAAATGTTTCTAACGCGTATGGGGGAAGGCAGTAAAGTTATCGTCACGGGTGACGTTACGCAAATAGACCTTCCTGATGGCAAAAAAAGTGGACTTAAGCATGCTATAGGCGTACTTAAGGGTATAAATGATATAGCAATTATTAAACTTACACACAAAGACGTCGTGCGCCATCCACTCGTTATGGAAATAATAAAAGCGTACACGAAAGACGAAGAAAATAAAAATTAGGGTGATAGATTATGTTTGTTCAATCTAAAAAATTACAGCCTTGGAAGAAGAAAAATTATATATCTTCAATATTGCAATTTTTCTTACACGCCATAATCGTTATTGGAATAATTGTTGGGTTACTTGCAATAAATGCAATCAAAGACGGTGGTAGTTTTGGCGAGTATTGGACTGTTAAAGAAAACGTTCAAAAATTTGTATTTATAGTTTTAGCGACCTTATTTTTGTTTACAATTATATATCTTTATTTCTACTTTGAGTTCAGAGATTTCATGATAAGACCAAAAAATATTGCGGTAATATTTGTCGTTATTGAATTTTCGTTAATTATTTGCCTTATCACAAGCCGATTTATTCCTTCAGACTATTCAATCTACGCACGTCCGTTTGCGCTTTGCTCGCTACTAATTCTTTTACTAGTTAATAGAAGAACTGCAGTATACGTAAACTTTTGTTTTTCGTTGCTTTTATTCGTAGTTGACGTATTTGGTAATCAAACTTACTCAAATCAAGTTCTTCCACTTGCATCGCTAATTATCGGTTGTGCCTCAGGTATGGTTGGTATATATCTCGTTGATGAAGTTGGTTCAAGAATAAAGGTTTTTTCAAGAGGATTTTTTATTGCTATTCCGATTATTATTTGTGCTGTATCGCTTGAATTTTACTTCGGTGTAGATTTTTCTAAAATTGTACCATTGATTTTATACGGATTTATGTCAGGTATAACTTCCGTTGTTTATATGATGGCAGTAATTCCTGTGTTCGAGTGGCTTTTTAACGTTCTAACAAACTACCGTTTGGTAGAAGTTACCGATCACAAGTCAAAACTTATCGAAAAACTTGCAAAAGAAGCACCCGGCACTTTCAACCACTCGCTAACCGTTGCAATGCTTGCAGAGTCTTGTGCTGCTGCAATCGGGGAAAACGCACTACTTGCGCGCGCTTGTGCATATTATCACGATATTGGTAAACTCAATCAACCCGGATATTTTACGGAAAACCAATACGGGGTTAATCCACACGACGAATTGACGCCAGAACTTTCTACTGAAATTATTCGTTCACATGCAACTGACGGTTACGAGCTTATTAAAAAATACCACTTGCCAATGATTCTTGCCGACGTTGCTAGAGAACACCACGGCACTTTGCCAATTCAATATTTCTTTATGAAAGCAAAAAAATACACCGACGGTGACCTTGATATTTCAGATTTTTGCTATAAAGGACCAAAGCCTCACACTAAAATTGCTGCAATTATTATGCTCGTAGACGGTTGTGAAGCTGCAGTTCGCGCAATTAGTACGTCTCGCACTCATGAAGCAGTTGAAAAGGTTATTCGTTCTATCTTTGAAGACAGAATTAACAGAGACCAATTTTCTGAGTGTGAAATTACAATGCTCGACCTTGAAATTATCAAAAAGACTATTCAGGATAACTTATCGGGCGTTTATCACGAAAGAATTGATTATCCAAAAATTCAATACGGTAAAGTTAGTTCTTTCTCAGACGGAGCAGTTGACGAACCTAAAGAAAAACAACCTAAAAAAACTAAAAAATAATAACGGAAAAATGTTATGTCAAAATTAAAAATTTATTGTCAAGATAGCGAATATATTGAACTTGATAAGCTCTCTCTAGTCGTTCAAAAAGTTTTAAAGCAAAGAATAAATTTATATATAGATTTATCTTTTGTTTCTCAAGACGAAATTCGCTTATTAAACAAAGAAAACCGTGCTATCGACCGAGTTACTGACGTTTTATCTTTTCCTATGCTTGACGAAATACGCGGTAAAGTCATAAGGAAAAAAGATTTTTTACTAGATTATGACGAAGATGAAAAAGCAGTGTTTTTAGGCTCGATTGCAGTGTGTTTCGATAAGGCGAAAGAGCAAGCTAAAGAGTACGGTCACGACCTTGAAAGAGAACTTTACTACCTAGTAGTTCACGGCTGTTTACATCTTTTTGGTTACGACCACGTAACTGATGAATTAAAACAAGAAATGAGAACTTTAGAAGAGAAAATTTTAACCGAGTTAGGGGTGCTTAGATGAAAAGTGGTGTAGTTGCCGTGGTTGGTAGAGCAAACGCAGGTAAATCAACACTAATTAACGTTTTAGTTGGGGAAAAGGTTGCCATCGTTTCACCAAAGCCACAAACCACGAGAGATAGAATTTTAGGAATACTTACTCGCGACGATTATCAAATTGTGTTTGAAGATACGCCCGGTATTTATAAAGCGTCGACACTACTTAATGCTCGCATGCAAAAAAGTACGGAAAATTCTGTAAAAGACGTTGATTTGATACTGTTTGTTATCGACGGACACGAGGGAGTTTTAGACAGCGATTTAGAAATGCTTAAAAAATACTCGTCGCAAGGTGTAAAAACAATTTGCGCATTTACTAAAATCGACATTATGCCTAAAGAAAAATTGTATTCTGAACTTACTAAGTTTTCTGATATTGAAGGCGTAAAGGTAATACCCGTTTCAGCAAGAAAGGGTAAAAATTTGAAAGAGCTATTAAACGAAATTTTAAATTGCTTGCCAGAAGGTGAACCGCTTTATAGTGACGACGTAATTTCAAACCGCTCGGAAAAATTTATGATAGCAGAAATTATGCGCGAAAAGATTTTGCTTTTATGTGATAAGGAAATTCCGCACGGCGTTGCTATTATTATCAACGAATTTTCTTTAAGAGAAGACGGAAAAGTTTATGATATTAATTTAGACGTAATTTGCGAAAAGTACAACCATAAGGCGATTATCATAGGAAAACAAGGTAAAAAGCTTAAAGAAATTTGCACTTTTGCACGCCAAGGTATGGAAAAATTTTTAGATGCGAAAGTCTTTTTAACAGTGTACGTTAAAGTTAAAGAAGGCTGGAGAAATAATCCGTCTAAGCTTAAAGAATTTGGCTATTCTGACGAAAATTTTAACTAGCGCATAATAAACGCTTTTTTCCTTAAAATATCCTTAGGGGGTATTAAATGAAAAAAGACAGTCCAAGCGATATTTGTTGGAAGCTCTTTGAAAAAACGGGCAACGTTAATTATTACAGATTATATAAAAAATTAAAAAATGATGATAGCGAGTGAATTCACTCGCTATTTGAATAAGGGTAGCATATGGAAGAAAAATACAATGCCGTTGTAATTCGCGCGACGAACTATAAAGAAAACGACAAAATTATAAATTTGTTTACGCTTGAAGGTGGTATTGTATCTGCTAAACTTGTAGGCGTTAAAAAGGCTAATTCAAAACTAAAATTTGCTGGTGAAATTTTCTGTTTTGGCGAGTTTGTACTAATTGAAAAAGATGGCAGAAGGACTGTTAAAGAAGTAAATCAAATCGACAGCTTTTACGATTTAAGGTTTGATTTAGATAAGTTCTACGCAGGTTCTACTATGGCAGAGCTTGTATCTAAATTGTTGATTGACCAGATGAAGTCGTACGAGCTTTTTTTGTGTTTTATAAACGCATTAAGGACGTTAAACGAGAAAGATATTAATGCAGATTTAGTTCTTGCAACCTTTATACTTAACGCAATGAAATTTCAAGGCTATGAACTTGATTTTGAGAAATGTGCAGTTTGTGGTAATGAAATTAAACATAGGTCGTTCTTTTCTTTTTCAGACGGAAGAAGCGTTTGCTCTAATTGCGCCGGTGACGTTGATACTGAAATTCGATATTCAACGTACAGCTTATTAAAAGAGTGTTCGGTTTCTCAAAAGGATATATCATTTAATTTTTTAGAAAAAATTACGTTTGACGAAAATCAATTAAAAAACGTGCTTCGGTTTTTAGATTTTGCGCTTAAGCAACTTTTAGACATAAATTTGAAAAGTTTATCATATTTTACTGAGTAGTTTTTTTATTTTTTAAGTCTTAGTAGTGTAAGAAATTTTGGAGGTAAAGTTATGAAGAAAATCATATCAATTTTACTTTGCATAGTTGTCGTTTTTGCACTTACTTGTTGTGATAAATCAAATTTAAAAATAAATAAAGCAGTTCAGTTAAATGCAAAAAACGGTCTTTTGTCAAACGTTCCAGAAATTAGCGTAATTGATGAAATATCGGCTTATAAGACGTTTAGTGGGGAGTTTTTTCAAAAAAGTTACGACTTAACAAAAGATGATAGCGGTAAAAATTTGCTTGTATCTCCGCTTTCGTTATATTTATGTTTATCGCTACTTGCGGCAGGTTCTGACGGCGAAAGTAGGGTAGAACTTGAAAATGCTTTTGGAACAGATATTGAAGGTGTAAAAAATCTATCAAACGTCTTGTATAATAGATACTCGCAAAAAGCGTACAAAAATTCAAAAGTAAATATCGCAAATTCAGTTTGGCTAAATAAGACGTATGCTGACTTTGTTCAAAATGGATTTTTGTCTGATGCTACAAAATATTTCAACGCTCAAATTTACTCTAGCGACTTTGTAAATGATAGCGTTCAAGATGACGTCAATACGTGGGTTAATCACTACACGGAAGGTATGATTGACAAAATTTTGGATAACGTTTCAAGTGACACAGTAGCATATCTAATTAATGCACTTTATCTGCAAAGCAGTTGGGCTGAGAAATATAACTACACGATACCGCGCACTTTTAAAAATAAAAATTCAACTGAAAAAACTGTTGAGTTCTTATCTAGATCGTCAAGCGTTTATTACTCAAGCGAAAAAGCTGAAGCGTTCATACAGCCACTTTCTGACGGGTTCTGTTTTATGGGAATTTTACCTAAAGACGAAAACTCGGCAAGCGAATATTTTTCTAATATGAATTGGGAAGAAATCGAAACTTTGTTTAAAAGCGCTTGTTACGATTATAAAGTAATTACGGGCATTCCAGAATTTAAGTACGACTATTCGATTGACCTAATGGACGTTTTTGAAAGTTTTTCTTTAAATTCGATATCAAACCCATATACGGCTAATTTTACAAAATTGGCACAAATACCAAACGGTAATTTCTACGTTGATAACGCAGTACAAAAAACTGCGATAGAAGTTGATAAAAACGGTATAAAAGCCGCCGCAGTTACTAAGATTACAGGAAGTAACGCAACTTCTTTTAATCCAAATGATCCGATTGAAATTTGGCTTGACCGTCCGTTTGCTTATCTTATATTCGATAGAGCAAGCGTTGAATTAGGTGACGTTCCAATTTTCTACGGCGTAGTTGAAAATCTTTAAAAGCGAAAAACACGGCTCACTTAAGGGAACTTAAGTGAGTTTTTTTGTTTATTTATTTAAAATATCTTAGCATTATAACAATTTGCTTGACTGAAAAAGTATTTCTTACTATAATAAGTTCAAGTGAATATTCTTTGGGGCGAGGTGCGATTCCTCACCGGCAGTAAAGTCTGCGAAGGAAGTTTTTACTTCCCCGAATCGGTGAAATTCCGATACCGACGGTATAGTCCGGATGGGAAAAGGTTATTTTCTATTCAAGATAAATTCTTGCTAAATAAGTAAACTTTTGCCGCCCAACTTTTGGGCGTTTTTTTTAGGATATCCACTTAATAAATGATAGGTGGTTTAATTATGAAAACAAACTTGCAAAAACAAAACACTAAATATTTTACAGCAAAGCGTCTTGCTATAATTGGCATACTTTCAGCACTTAGTTTTGTGCTTTATATGCTTAATTTTGCGCTTCCTTTTGCATTTCCGTCATTTTTAGAGCTTAATATTGCAGATTTTCCTGCACTTATCGGTGGTTTTGCATTAGGTCCGGTTGCTGGCGTAATTATTGTGCTTATTAGAACGCTTATTAAACTTCCGTTTACGTCAACAATGTGCGTTGGGGAGCTTGCTGACTTTTTAAACGGAGCAATTTTCGTGTTGGTGTCAGGCTTGACGTACAAGAGAAATAAGACTAAAAAGACGGCGTTAATTTCGTTAGTTTTGGGTAGCGTTGCAACCGTAATATGCGCATCGCTTTTTAATAGATTTATATCTATTCCTTTTTACGTTGAATTTTTCTTTAAAGGTAATTGGGAAACGATTGTAAATATTTGTAAACCACTTTATCCAAACGCAACGGTTGACACTTTCTATTTCTATTACATTTTACTTGCAGCGATTCCGTTTAACGCGTTAAGATGCTTAATAACTTCGCTTTTAACCTTTTTAGTTTACAAGCGCGTATCTAAGCTTATTAATAAATTTTCAAGCAAAAATGTGGAAGTCAAAACAGAAAAAATTGTTTTATCAAACAGTTATGAGGAAACTTTAGAAATTGCTAAGGAATATGCAAAAACCTTGCAAAAGGGTGACGTAGTTTTGCTTTTTGGCGATCTTGGTGCAGGGAAAACGGCGTTTACCCAAGGTATCGCTAAAGGTTTAGGAATAACCGAGCAAATTACAAGCCCAACCTATGCTTATATGAACGATTATAGCGGTGTTTTATATCACTACGACTGTTATCGTCTAACTAGTGGCGAACAAGCCGAAGCCTTAGGCTTATGCGACTATTTTTACGCAGGTGGTATTTGCGTTATTGAGTGGTCAGAAAACATTTCGTCTGTGCTTCCTAAGGCTTGCAAAAACGTAATTATTACGGTTGTTGACGAGAATACAAGGAGAATTGAGTTATGAAATTCTTAGCCATTGATACTTCGCAAGAATATTTAACCGTAATTGCAAAAAACGAACATAAAGAGAAAATAATTCACCTACCAGACTGCGCTTCGCGCCACTCTGTTAATCTTATGGACAGTGTTGAAGATGCGCTTTTATCGGTTGATTTATCTATAAAAGAGCTTGATTTTTGCGCAGTTACGGTAGGCCCCGGCTCGTTTACAGGAATTAGAATAGGAATTTCTACTATTAAAGGATTATGTTCGGCAAATAAAATACCAACGCTTTCTCTCACTTCTTTCGATACTTTAGCATATGCTAAAGATAATAGGGCGTATTTAGCCTTAATTTCTGCAAAGCATGATAATTTCTATGTGTGTGGATATAAAAACGGCGAAATTTCAATCGAGCCTTGCTTTATAACGAAAAAAGAACTTGATAAAATTAAAGGCTATAAAAAAATTTCTGCAAAAATAATTGACGGCGTAAAAACTGAAATTTGCGATCCGTCAAAAGGATTATATCAAGCGTGTATTAAAAAGGCAGATAGTCTTTCTGATAGCGAAAGCTTAGCACCACTCTATTTAAGACTTAGTCAAGCCGAAGAAGGTCGCTTGTGATTTACAGAAATTGGATAGCAACGGATAATTTGCAGATTTCCGAGCTTGAGAAAGAGTGTTTTAAGTCGCCTTGGTCAATAGATATGCTAAACCAAACGACACATTTAAAGAATTTTTACGGAAAAGTTTGCGAAGTCGACGGAAAAATTGTCGGGTACATTGGTGCAATATACGATTTTTGGGACGGGGAAATTTTAAATATTGCCGTTAAAAATGAGTATAGAAAACAAGGCATAGGCGAAAAACTGATGCAAGAAATTATAGATTTTTTGTGTTTAGAGAAAAAAGAGAACGTCTTTTTAGAAGTTAGAAAATCTAATTTTCCAGCGCAAAAACTATACGAAAAGCTAGGCTTTATCAAAATAGGCGAAAGAAAAAAATATTACGAAAATACCGAAGATGCAATTGTAATGTCAAAAGTTTTATAGGTGATAAGTGAACGAAAAAATTGCCGGTATGAACGCGATAGTCTCAGGTAGTGGTAAAGTTTTACTTCTACTTCATGGCTATCTATCAAAGAAAGAATACTTTCAAAAACAGATTGATTATTTTTCAAAATGGTTTAAAGTCGTCGCAGTCGATTTTTTAGGTTTTAACGGTCAAAAAATTGATTATCCATTTTCGCTTGACGATTACAAAAACTCTATTAATCGACTTATTGACGAGTTAAATGTTGAAAAAGTTGACGTTTTAGCACACTCTTTTGGCTCGAGAGTAGTTTTAAAAATGCTACCAGAGAATAAAAAAATTGACAAAATCGTGCTAACCGGCGCTGCAGGGCTTAAGCCTAAAAAGAGTTTAAAAGTTAGATTTAAAATCTTTAAGTACAAAGTCTTAAAAAGATTTGTTAAAAGAGAAAAACTTGAAAATTTTGGGTCTAGTGATTATCGCACACTTGATAGTGTAATGAAAGAAAGCTTTGTCAAAATTGTCAACGAGCATTTAGATTATAGGTTAAAGCTTATCGACAATAAAGTTTTATTGGTTTTTGGAAGTAACGATAAGGAAACACCACTTTATATTGCAAAACGGCTACAAAAAGGGCTTAAAAACTCATCGCTATACGTAATAGATAATGCAAGCCACTTTTGTTTTTTAGAAAAACACGAAGAATTTAATATCATAGTAAAGGAATTTTTATTACAATGATTGCTTATAAAGATATTACTAAAATTATAGATTTGTTTAACGCAAATTATATTTTATTCACGCTTGCGATATCGGTTGTGAGTGCGATTTTGCTTTTAGCGTTATCAAAAAAATATTTGCAAATTTTACAGCAGTCGTCGTATAGAAATTGCGAGTTTAACGATTGGCTTAAGAAAAAACCAAACGTTTATAATTCAAGACTTATTGCTCTTACGGTGCTATCTTTTTTAGGCTCGGTAATAGTCGTTATTTCTTTTGCATTTTTGCAGTCTGAAATTACCGCTTACGCTTCTTTACTTGTATATATTCTTTTTGTCGCACTTTATTTTTTAGGTGATAAAAAGCACAAGGATAAATGTCCGTTAAGCTTTACAAACCGCATTAAACGACTTATAGGCGCATATTTTTTGATAAGTTTAATAATTTCTTTTGCGTTATTAACACTTATAAATATTGCTTTTTACTATGCAAAAGATATATGGTGGCTTAAAAGCTTAAGACTTTCGTTTGTAACGGTTTTGCCGTGTTTTATTCCTAAAATTATAAAACTTGCTAACTTAATTATTAGTCCGATAGAAAAGTCTATCAACAAAAAATTTATAAAGATTGCAACTAAAAAACTTGAAAGTTTTCCCGATATGATAAAAATCGGAATTACCGGAAGCTATGGTAAAACTTCTGTAAAGAATATGCTTTCTACAATACTTTCTTCGAAGTACAAGGTTTTTGCTACACCTAAATCTTACAATACGCCTATGGGCGTTTCAATGGCAGTTGAAAGTTTAGACTCGTCTTTCGATATCTTTATTTGCGAAATGGGCGCTAGATACAAAGGCGATATTAAAGAGCTTTGCGATATAGTTAATCCGTCTTACGGAATTATTACGGGCATAACAAAACAGCATCTTCAAACTTTTAAAACCTTAGAAAATATTAAAGAAACTAAAGCTGAGCTTCTAAAAGCCGTTAAAACTTGCGTAATCTCAAGCGATAGTGAAGCAACATTAAGTTTGAAGACTGAAAGCGGTGTTGAAATTATTACCGCAGGAATTAACGAAGAAGGTCAAGTTTTTGCCCAAGATATAAAATGCACGAAACAAGGCTCGGAATTTATTTTAAACTTTAACGGACAAAAAATTTCTGCATCAACTAAACTTTTAGGAGAACATAACGTATCTAATCTAGTTCTAGCAAGCGCGCTCGCGTTTAAACTTGGGCTAAGCTTAGAAGAAATTGCAGAAGGTATTTCTAAAGTTGAAAACGTTCCACACAGACTTGAACTAGTTAAAAACGACAAGGGTATAACGATTATTGACGACAGCTATAATGCAAATCCTGTTGGAACGAAAGCTGCAATCAGGGTTGCGAAAAGTTTTGGAAGTAGAACTATCGTCGTAACGCCGGGCATGGTTGAACTTGGAAAATTTGAAAAATTAGAAAATATCGAATACGGAAAAAATCTTGCAGTTTGTGATATTGTAATTTTGGTTGGTGAAACTTGCGCATACAGCGTAAGAGAAGGTTTGTTTGAAGCAGGCTTTAACTTTGATAACGTGTTTATGGTAAAAACTATGGAAGATGCAAAAGTTAAACTCAGCGATATTGTTCAAGAAGGGGACACAGTGCTTTTTGAAAACGATTTACCAGACAGATTTTTATAAGATAATCGATATATACTGCGACTTTTTAGCCGACTGCAACACTTTGCAGTCGGCTTTTTAACACTATTTTTTAATAATTCATACAATAAAGAAAGGGTGAATTATGAAAAATATATTGGTCTTTTTTGGTGGTAGGTCTACAGAGCACGACGTGTCAATAATAACAGGCGTTTTAACTTTGAATTCTATTGACAAAACTAAGTTTTTGCCTATTCCTATATATATAACTAAAAGTGGAGAGTGGTTTACAGGCGATAAACTTAAAAATATAGAGTTTTTTAAAAACTTTAATGAAAAAGGTTTAAAAAAAGTTCGACTTGGTGTTAGTGACGGTTTTTTATACGAGCTTAAGAAAAGTAAACTAAAAAAACTGTATGCAATATCTGGTGCATTAAACTGTATGCATGGAAAAAACGGCGAAGACGGGGCGCTTTGTGGAATTTTGCAGTTAAATAAAATTCCACTTGCATCACCAAACGCATTTTGCTCTATGCTATCAATGGATAAATCGCTTTCAAAGAAAATACTATCTTCGCTAGACGTTTTGACTGTTGAAGGCGTAACTGTTATGTCAAAAGATTATTTTGCAAAAAAAGAAACGGTTATGCTAGATATTGTAAACAAACTTTCATATCCCGTTATTGTAAAACCGTCGTCTTTGGGCTCGAGCATTGGAATAAATGTCGCAAAAAATTTTGTCGAGCTTGAAAATTCGCTAAAAAACGCTTTCTTTTATGATAACGAAGTACTTTGTGAAAAATATCTTGATAATGCTATTGATATAAATTGCGCCGTATATAAAATTGGCGAAAAAATTCTTGTTTCAGAGTGTGAAAAACCTGTAACGGCAAACGAAATTTTAACTTTCAGCGATAAATATTTAGGCAGTAAAAATGGGCTTTCAAGGGAATTTCCTGCAAATATTAAAGCTGAAGTTTCGAATAAAATAAAAGAAACGACTAAGTTTGTTTATGAAAGCTTAGGCTTTAGTGGAATCATAAGAATTGACTATCTTTTACACGGCGATACGGTCTATCTGAACGAAATAAATTCTGTTCCGGGCTCTATGGCATACTATCTGTTTTGCGATACAATTAGCTCGTTTACCGACTTATTGACTGACTTATTGAATGATTCTTTTATAAGTTTTATTAAAAAAGACACAAAAACCTACGAGTACGATTCAAAAATTATACTTGATAAAATAAAGGGCGTAAAGAAGTAAAACGGTTTACAAATAAAAAATATTATGCTAAAATAAACGGGTAAGTCGGTTGTGTGACTGCGGGGGACGGTTATGCCGTTCAATGAGGAAAGTCCGAGCTCCATAGAGCAGGGTGCCAGATAACGTCTGGTGAAGGTGACTTTAAGGAAAGTGCAACAGAAAACTACCGCCCGAAAGGGTAAGGATGAAAAGGCGAGGTAAGAGCTCACCGCTCGGTTGGTAACAACTGAGGCTGTGTAAACCCCACCTGGAGCAAGATAGGGATGCGCTAGAAGATTGCTCGTCATGCGCAAACGCAAAACGTCGCTAGAGCCGATTGGTGACAATCGGCGTAGATAAATAGTCACACTAGACAGAACTCGGCTTATAGACCGACTTACTTTTGAAAAAATTGGCAGAATACCAGATTTTGGTGTTCTGCTTTTTTTACTTGACAAGATTTACTTTTGTATGATAAAATTTATATAATAAATTTTTTAGGTGAAGAAATGTATAAAGTTAACGGAAAAAAATTTTTAACTGCTTTAATATTGTGCATATCTTTTTTAGCCGTTTCAGTTTTTTCTGCGTGCAATAAAACAGTGCCAGAGGCTGAAAATTCAAGTGTATCGTCAACTGAAAGTGTGTCAACAAGCACAAGTAACGGTAATATTTATGAATTGGTTGACAGGTCAAGCTATAACGTCGAAAATTTAATAAGTTTATTTGAAGGATATAAAACGTCCGACTTTACTAACGGTTTTGAAAATGGAACGCTTTTTAAAGATGCTAAAGGCTATATGCTTGGGGATATTTTTAATTCGCTTATAGTAAAAGCAAACGAGAGCTTTCCAACAGGCTCGAACATTTCTAAGCTTTTAGGATACGGATATTATACTGACGGGAATTGGTACAATAACTCGTCTGATCTAAAAGCACATAAGGTTATGAATGCGCTTTTATCATATAAACTTGACAAAAGTGAAAGCCTTGCGATTTCTGAAACAGACCTTGAAACTTACGGCGAGACTAAAATCGTCGATTTTTGTGGATATTCTAAATCGGTTGTAGAACTTGTAAACTCTATTAATCCACTTGTATATTATCTTATAAACTCAACCCTTAACGAGTGGTATATCGCGCTTGAAGGCGATAGTTTTACTGATAGAGTTTTAACTCTATACGATATGGTTGGCGATTCTACGGTGAAAGACGTAGCAAAGCTTTATGGTGGTAGCCTAAATATTGATGAAGCGCTTACTCTTAAAGATGCGATTTGGACTTATCTTTTATATTCTGCTATTGGAAACGATTATGTTAAACTCAGTGCGCAAAATTTATGGATGAATTCTGATAGTGGAATTCAAAACGCGATTTTGCTTCAAACTTTTACTTTTAACGGTGCAGAATATACGGTTAGCAGTGCTATAGACCACCTTTTAGGTGATGATGCTTGTATTGAAAGCGTTAAAGAGCAAGTTCAAAATATAGAAATTAAGGATTATTTTTTAGGTTTATATACCACTTTAGATCAAGCGTATGGTTCGGAGATAAACGCGTTTGTAGAAAGTTATATTGACGAGTTTTTAAACAATCCTAATAGTGGAGAACAAACTATCGAAGAAATCGCGTCTGCAATTAATTTGAGTCAAGACCAAAAAGAAACTGCTCTTATGTATGCGTTTGATATTTTAGCATACGTTGACACGGTTTACGGTCAAGAAATTGAAAGTGACGGTTTGACCTTAAGCGATATGATTTTATACATTAATGAGTTTTTTGCTGGTCAAAATACATATAATTCGCTAACGGTTAAACAAATTTCTTCATTTATCGTGGGGCTTGAAACTAACGACATAAATGCTTTTTCAGTTGAAACGATTATCGAAAACGAACTTGCAATTAAAAATGAAATTGAAAAGTATATCGCTGAAAATCCTGTCGAGATTGTAACGCTTACTTACGATAGTATTTTAGATCTTGCGAAAAATCCTGTGGCTGAAAATTTAACCGATGCAGATATTAAGCTTTTACAATCAATAACTATGGATAGCATTTTTAAATTTAACGGAGTAGAAATTGTAAAAACAGAAGTTAGTGGTGTTGACGAGTACGTTAAAGAGCTTTTGTCAATTAATCTTTACGAAATGATTTTTAATTTTAGCGAAGATCGCTTGCAAAGCTTTGAAGTTTTAGCAGGTGATATTGATGTTTTTGGCGCGATAAATTACATATCAAGTAATGTAGAATCAAATACTTAATATTTAAAACTAAAAAACCGCAAGGATACTTGCGGTTTTTTTAAGTTTTTAGTGAGTGATTTTTATAAAAGTGTAGTCTTATAAATATTAATGACAAGGGGGTGGTGTAGTTGCACGCGTATCTTAATTACGAACGGTTTTTTAAAGGCGATAAAAGCGCGCTGGAAAAAATTGTAATAGAATATTCTGAAAGACTGTTTTTGTTTATAAAAAGTTACGTTCGTGACGAATACGTTGCCACCGACCTTGTAGAAGACGTTTTCTTGGCGCTAATTGTAAAAAAGCGTAAATTAAAGAACGAAAATGCGTTTAAATCTTACGTATATTCTATCGCAAAAAATAAGTCTTTATCGTACATAAAAAAGCATAAACAAAGAACCGTTCCACTTGAAAGCTTAAGCGAAATATCCGTTACGTCTTTTGTGGACGAGTTAGAGAAAAAAGAATTAAAAAGTGTAATAAATAGCGCTATAGAGCGATTAAACGACGATTATAAGGCAGTAATATATCTTCAATACTATGAAGATATGTCTCAAAAAGAGATTGCAAAAGTTTTAGGAAAAAGTGTGAAACAAATTGAAAATCTCTCTTTTCGTGCAAAGCAAAAATTAAGAACTATTTTAAAGGAATTAGGCTATGAAAAAATCGACCTATGATATATATAAAAACGTATTAAGCCGATACGAAAAAAATAGAATAAAGAAAAAGAAGATGGCTAAAAGTTTAACTGCCTTAGTTGCTTGTTTTATCTTTGTCTTTAGTGTTAGTTTGAGTATTGGCTTTATGGTTTTTAGAAATAATGCGTTTAATGGCGCAAATATGGATACAACTGCTAGTATCACACCCACTACACAAGGTCAAACTGTCTCAAAAAGCGCTCTTGAGGGAAAGAGCGAGAACACTAACGCTGTAGCAAGCAAACCGTACGGAACAGGTAGCGAAGCAATTGAAACTACGAGTTTAGCTGAAATAAACGAACTTAATAAAACTTTAATTTTTAGTGAAGGATTTTTTTTCGAAGCAATTTTTCAAAAGTTTGTTAAATCTGACAATAGTGTTTGTTATAGTATAGGGGGCGAGTCGCAGGATTTTAATTATATGATAATGGTATCAAAAAACGGCGACGACTTTACAGAAAACTACTTAACAAAAACTACAGTTTATAACGATTGTCAAGTTTTATATTCATCTGACTTTTTAAATTATAAAATTGCAAGTGGTGATTGGTTTATACAAATAAATTTATCAGTTGTAAAAAATATTCCTTCAAGCGAGATTTTTGTGCTTGATAAAATGTTTAAAAATTAATCGGGTTTTGCCATGCAAAACCCGATTAATCGCTCTATAACACGATTAAATTAACTTTTTAAGGCGTTCTTCATAGTTTTCTTCTAGCGCTAAAAGGCGTTTAGCAAAATCTATTACTTCATTATCGACCTTATCACGATTTTCTTCTATTAGTTCTCTAAGTTCACAAATACCCATAACTGTGCCTTTGACCATCATTTCTAAAAAGTGCGATTTTGAATCGTCTTTTAAAGCGTTCATTTTAATTGCAGTATAAAGCATAGCTTTTTTCATAGGTCCTAGATCTTTTGGCTTATAATCTTTATCTGCCATATATTCAGAAATCTCGCCAATCAATTTTTCGTAGCCGTCGTATTCGCAAACTAATTCTTCGCGTAATTTTTTATTGTCAACTTCAGGCAAAAGGTCAGAAATTGATTGCAGTGCAACGTGTGCGTTTTTGTAAACGCAATTTATAACTTCTTGATTTAAACTCATAATTTTCTCCTTAATAAATATTCTGCCAAAATTAGGGTAATTTATACGAAAATTTCTTGACAAACGTTATAATTTATGATAAATTATTTAGGAACCGCTCAGAACGGGCTTTTTAAGTGTGTAATTTTTGCACCGCCTTGATTATTTTGGCGAGATTGGACAGGGAGGTAAAATTCAAAATGTACGCTATCATTGAAAACGGAGGAAAGCAATACAAAGTAGAAAAGGACCAAGTCGTTAAGTTTGAAAAGATTAAGGCAAACGTTGGCGATAAGGTAGAATTCGAAGTATTACTCGTTTCTGACGAAAATGGTGTTAAGGTTGGTAGTGACGCAAAATCTTTCAAAGTAGTTGGCGAAGTATTAGAACAATCTAAACTTAAGAAAATTATTGTATTTAAGTACAAAGCTAAGAAAAACGAAAGAAAGAAACAAGGTCATAGACAACCATTCACGGCTGTAAAGATTGAATCTATTTCAGCAAACTAATTACTATTATTTTTTGGAGGACAATAAGATGTTTTTATTCAGATTATTTGCTCATAAAAAAGGTGTCGGTAGTTCTCGTAACGGTCGTGATAGTGCAGCAAAACGCTTAGGCGTTAAGCGTGCAGACGGTCAACAAGTTCTTGCCGGTAACATTCTCGTTCGTCAAAGAGGAACGAAAATTCACCCAGGTAACAACGTAGGTATTGGTAGTGACGATACACTTTTCGCACTTATCGACGGTGTTGTTAAATTTGAAAGAAAGGGCAAAGACAAAAAGCAAGTTAGCGTTTACGCTCAAAACTAGTTAAAAATTCCGTCTCTTTATAAGGGACGGATTTTATTTTTAAGATTATGATTAAATTTGAAAAGGATTTTTTCGATATTGAAAATACGCTGCGCTCCGGTCAAGTCTTTAGATTTTTTCCTGATGGCGACGGTTTTATCTTGCAGTCTAAAGATTTAGCGTGCTATCTGTATAATGATATAAATTACGTATATATAGATAGTAACGACGACGAGTATTTTTATAATTATTTTGATTTAGAAACCGATTACTCTAAGCCGTATGAACTGGCGCAAAATTTTGGAAACGAATTTTTAAAAAATGCAAGTAAAATAGGTAAGGGAATAAGGATTTTAAAGCAAGATAAGTTTGAAGTATTTTATTCGTTTTTAATATCTCAAAATAATAACATACCTCGAATTAAGCGTGCTATAGAAAGCCTTTCTACGTTATTAGGTAAAAAATTCACAGCGTTTAATAAAGAGTTGTATTCCTTTTTTACTGAAGATAGTTTAAAAGGAAAAGGCGAAGAATTTTTTAAAAGCATAGGGCTTGGATACAGATCAAAATATTTTGTAAAAAACGCTTCAATCGTTTCAAGAAAATTACTTGAAAGTTTTGATGATTTAGAAACTGAAAAGCTAAGAAAAAAGCTTTGTGAATTTACGGGTGTAGGTCCTAAGGTGGCAGATTGCATTTCGCTTTTTGGGTATTCAAAAACGGATAGCTTTCCCGTTGATACTTGGATAGAAAAGGTTTATCGCGAAGAATTTTTTGGAAAAATTTCAGACCGAGAAAAAATATCGAAATATTTTTTAGATACCTTTAAAGAATATTCAGGCATAATTCAACAATATATGTTTTTTTATAAAAGGCAAAAATAAAAGGTTGGAAAAAATTCCAACCTTAATTTTTTTATTAAATTAAATTTCTCTAACTTTGATTACGCCGTCGATTGCGCTAAGTTTTGCCGTATCTTGCTTTTCACCGTCTAAAATTACAACGCCGTATTCGTTTTTAACAGCAGTTGTGATATTTCCTTTTGCGATAACCTTGATTTCATCAATGCTTGAATCCTTGCAAAGAATAACGGTTCTAACGCCGTTACGGTCAACTTTAATGCTTGGATAGTTTACAGAATTTACGATATTTCCGTTTTCAATGTAGTCAACCATTTGACTAGCAGCCATAACAGCACAGTTGTCTTCAGCTTCTTCAGTTGAAGCACCAAGGTGAGGGATGGTTAAAATATTAGCGTGACCAACAACTTTAGCGTTAGGGAAGTCTGTAACGTAGCAAGAAACCTTGCCACTTTCGGTTGCAGAAATAATATCGTCGTCGTTTACGATTTCGCCACGGCTTGCGTTGATAACCTTAACACCGTCTTTCATAATAGCGATTGTATCTTTATTTATCAAACCACGAGTTTCGTTAGTTAGTGGAACGTGTAAAGTAAGATAATCGCACATCTTAAATAGGTCTGATTTGTCGTTTAAGATTGTTACGCCTTCGATTTTTGCATCTTTAGGAAGGTAAGGGTCGAAACCGATAACGTTCATACCGAGAGCGCAAGCTGACTGAGCAATTTTTCTACCGATTGCACCTAAGCCGTAAACTGCTAAAGTCTTTCCTAAGATTTCGCATCCACCAAAAGCCTTTTTGCCTTTTTCAACTTGTTCGCCAACTGTTTTTTCACCGTCGGTTAAGCCGTTTGCCCAGTTGATACCTTGGCAAATCTTTCTAGATGCTAAAAAGAGTGCGCCTAAAACTAATTCTTTAACAGCGTTAGCGTTTGCGCCAGGTGTGTTAAATACAACAACGCCTTTTGCCGCGTAATCTTTAACAGGAATGTTGTTAGTACCTGCGCCAGCACGACCTACGCAAAGGATAGAGTCAGCTGGGGTGTATTCGTGCATATTGTAGCTTCTTACCATGATACCTAAGGCATCGTCAGCGCTGTCACAAAGCTGGTAGTTATCTTTAAATACGTCTAAAACTTTATCGCTGATAGCGTTTAATTTTAAAATATTTTTCATTATGCGTTTTCAACCTCAAATTTCTTCATAAAGTCGATTAAAGCCTTAACGCCTTCAACCGGCATAGCGTTGTAAATGCTTGCGCGCATACCACCAACGAGTCTGTGTCCCTTTAACGAGCACAAGCCGTTTTGAGTAGCTTCCTTGATGAATTTAGCATCAAGTTCTTCGCTACCTGTAACGAAAGGAACGTTCATAATAGAACGGTCTTCTTTGTTTACGGTTGATTTGTAAAGTTTAGAACCGTCGATGAAGTCGTAAAGCATTTTTGCTTTTGCTTCGTTGATTTCTTCAATAGCCTTTACGCCACCGAGTTTTTCAAGACGGCGGAATACGAGCATTGACATATAAATACTAAAGCAAGGTGGGGTGTTGTATAAGCTTCCGTCTTTTGCTTGAGTAGACCACTTGAGCATAGTTGGGCAACTTGGTAAAACGTTCTCTGCATCGTCAACCAAACTCTTTTTAGCGATTACGATAGTAACGCCTGCTGGAGCAATGTTCTTTTGAGCGCCAGCATAGATTACGCCAAACTTATTAACGTCGATTTCGCGAGATAAAATTTCACTTGACATATCTGCAACGAGTGGAACGTTAGTTTTTGGGAATTCCTTAAAACGAGTACCAAAAATTGTGTTATTTGAAGTGATATGTAAGTAAGCAGCGTCGCTACGAATATCAAGGTTTTTAGGGATATAAGTGTAGGTGTCTGCTTTTGAGCTACCTGCGACGTGAATATCACCGTAGATTTGTGCTTCTTGGTAAGCCTTGTTAGCGAAGTTACCACTTACAACGTAATCTGCTTTGTTGTTCTTGCCTAAAAGGTTTAGCGGAACTGCTGCAAATTGTTGGCTTGCACCACCTTGAACGAATAAAACATAGTAGTCGTCAGAAATGTTCATTAAAGAACGAAGGCGACTTTCTGCTTCTTCAACTACAGCCATAAAAGGTTTTGCTCTGTGGCTGATTTCAGTAACGCTCATACCTGTTCCGTTAAAGTTGAGAAGTTCTCTTTGAGCTTCTTCTAAAACTTCTACAGGGAGCATTGACGGACCTGCTGCAAAATTGTAAACTCTGTTCATAATTTTCTCCGATTGCTTAATAGCATATTTTTTATTAATTTTATATATTATACAACAATCGAATTTTAAATGCAACAAAGAAAGTAGCAATTCCACGTTTTTTTGCAAAATTTTTAAATAAAAATTTACTTTTATTACCAAAAAGTCAATCTTTAAAGATCGGTGACGATAAATTTTTAGTCTCAACAAGCCTTTTTTCATATCTTCTTGGCATAAAGTTGTGCATTTGTTTAAGGTTCTTTCGCTCTGTAATGTTTACCGATTGATAGTATTTTTGCCATAATGCTTCAATCTCTTTTTCTTTTGGTGAAAGGTACACAACAAGTGGGGTAGTGGGCTTAAAAACTTCAAAAGCTTTGCCGTCGCTTATTACAACTTTATTTCTTACGACGTCGTGAATAATAAACCTGAGCGCAAGCCTTTTTACAAAATGCGGAGCAATTAAATCGACGATATCGTTATCTGGCTCAATATGCGCGTATAAAATACCGCCTTGCGCTTCTGAAAAACGGGTAAAGCCTAGATAGCGGTGGCGTTCAGTATTAATTTTTGAACACAAATCCGTAAAGTATAAAACGTCGCTATCGGTTAGGTTATAAGTTTCGTCACGACGGTTTTTCAAGCATTTATACGCGACTTGAAAAACGGCGTTTTCAGAAAGACTGTCCGAGCTTCTAAGTGCATAAAAAAGTCGGTTTAACAGTGCTATAGAGCCATATTTTATTAAACCTTTTGACACTCTTTCTGCATTTACGGCGTTTGTTTCTATAATTTTTACCTGCATTTCAAATTGTTCTTGAAAGGTGGAAGAAGTCACGAGCTCGGGTAGTTCTTTTTTTGAAAAACTTTCAAACAAACAGCATAAAAGTCCTTCTTTAGTTGAATCAAATTTATAAACTATCATAATTCTCCTGTGATAAGGCTAAGGGTGGTTTCTTGGTCGGAAAACATACTCATTTGCTTAGGTTCGAGCGCTTTATCGTTTAAAGAAAGCAAAAGTCTTACTGTAGGAAGGTGTTCTTTTCCGAAAAATTTTCCGTTTGCCGTGATAAAATGTATTGCTCGTTTTGTGACAATTCGCATTTTAACTAAATCTTCAAGGGTAAGCTTTGTGTATCTTCGCGCCATAATTATTTTATTTGCGCCTTTAATTCCGATTCCCGGAACCCTTACCAAAACTTCGGGTGGAGCAGTGTTAACTTCGACGGGAAAAAGTTCGGGATGCTTTAAAGCCCAAGCACATTTCGGATCGAGCATAGGATCTAAATCTTCATCTTCAGAAATAAGCTCGCTTGCAGAAAAACCGTAAAATCTTAAAAGCCAATCGGCTTGATAAAGTCGGTGTTCTTTAAGTAGTCCCACGCTCGTTTTTGGAAGTAAGTTCGTGTCGTAATTAGTTGGAACGTACGACGAAAAATACACGCGTTTTAGTTTGTAAAAAGAGTATAGACTTTCAGTAAGCTTTAAAACTTTTCCGTCGCTTTCGTCACTTGCTCCAACAATCATTTGTGTGGTTTGTCCAGCAGGTAAAAAGTGTTTGCGTTTTTCTTCTTTTGCAATCAAATATTCAGAAGAAAGTTCGCGCATAGGTCGAATAATTGCATTTTTGCTCTTTTGAGGAGCGAGAAGTTTTAAACTTTTTTCGCTTGGAAGTTCAATGTTAAAACTCATTCTATCGACGAAACTTGCGGCGCGCATAACCATAAGTCTGTCGGCTGACGGTATGCCTTTAAGATGAATATATCCGTTAAAGCCGTAAACCTTTCTAAGCATAATAACGGTATCTAAAAGTCTTTCCATAGTCTCGTTTGGGCTTTTATCTACGGCAGAAGATAAGAACACGCCTTCAATATAGTTTCGCTTATAAAAATCCATAATAAGCTCGCAAAGATCTTTAGGGTTTGCACTTGCGCGCGGTACGTCGTTGCTTCTTCGGTTTACGCAGTATAAACAATCGTATACGCATTTGTTTGACATAAGTATTTTTAAAAGGGAAATGCAACGCCCGTCTTGAGTAAACGAGTGGCAAATTCCAGCCATGTGGCAATTTCCTATGCCAAAATCTCTTTTTCTTTCCGAGCCTGACGACGAGCACGAAACGTCGTATTTTGCCGAATCTGTTAAAATTTTTAGAGTGTTTTGGTCGATCATATTTTCACCTTTTTCGAACATTTGTTTCATTATAACGCAATATTTTTACTTTGTCAAACATTTGTTCGATAATTAATACTTTTTTAATAAGGGAAAATTAGGAAGAAAAGTGAAATTTTACTAAACAGTTATTGACTTATTTTATAAGTTGTGGTAAAATAATGAAAGGTAAATATATGGAAAGTGGTCAAGAGTTTATTTTAATAACTAAACCTGAAGTAATTTTGCACCTTACAGGCGCTTATGCAGAGGGGTATTTGCTTATTGGTGACAAAAATTATTTGTTTACTGATCCACGCTATTTTTACGCGGTGAAAAATTCGATAAAAGACGAAAAGACTGTTGCTTTATTGGGTGGCCTTTCAGAAGTTAAAGAATTGCTTCAAGAAAAAAGTTTAGTAGGGCTTGATTTTTCTTACGAGTCTGTAAATTTGTATAAAGAGATTAAGAAGGTTACGGAAGTTTTTGATGCAACTGATAGAATAAATCGCCGTATAGCGCGAAAAAACGAGACTCAACTCGAGTTCGTGCAAGCGTCTTGCTCCATTTGTGAAAAGGCTTTTTGGGCAACATTACCAAGCATAAGGCTTGGAATGACAGAACTTGAGCTTGCCTCAATCTTAGAGTATAACTTTAAGGCTTTGGGCGCAAGTGGAACGTCTTTTGACACGATTATTGCGTTCGGTGAAAATTCAGCCGTTCCACACCATCAAACGTCTAACGCAACCTTAAAAAAAGACAGCGTAATTTTAATGGATTTTGGGTGCAAGGTGTCAGGGTACTGCTCGGATATGACGAGAACTTTGTTTTTCGGAAGCCCAACAGAAGAATTTTTACAAGCGTACTCAGCCGTTCAAAGCGCACACGAAAAGGCTAAGCAAAACATTAAAAGTGGTATGAGTGCAAGGTTTGCAGATAAATTTGCCCGTAAAAGCTTAGAGAAAAAGGGGTATGGCGAACACTTTACTCACTCGCTGGGACATGGAATAGGAACTTCTATTCACGAATATCCGTCGTTATCGCCGAAATCGGGCGATGAAGTGATTTTGAAAAACGGATATGTTTTTTCTATCGAGCCGGGCGTATATTTTGACGGAAAATTTGGAATAAGAATAGAAGATACCGTGGCGCTTATAGGTGGCGTGGTCAAAAGCTTTATGACCGACGACTTAAATTTGAAAATTATCGGTTAGCCGATAGATTATATTGATAAAAAATAAATTATATATTCAGGAGAAATTTTATGGTACAAGCAGGAGATTTCAGAAAGGGTGTTACAATCGAATTTGAAGGTAATATCTACACAATCGTTGACTTCCAACACGTTAAACCGGGTAAGGGTGCAGCGTTCGTTAGAACGAGACTTAAAAATATCGTTACCGGCGCAGTTTTAGAAAGAACTTTCAACCCAACTGAAAAGGTTGAAAACGCAATCATCGAAACCAAGAAGATGACTTATTCTTACGAAGCTGACGGTTTATATTACTTTATGGATGAAGAATACAATCTTGTTCCACTCAACCACGACCAAGTTGAAGATGCGCTTGCATACATCAAAGAAAACGACACGGTTATGGTTAAGTCTTACAAGGGTAATGCGTTCTCAGTTGAATGTGAAAACTTCGTTGAACTTTTAGTTGTTGAATCTGATCCGGGTGTTGCAGGAAACACAGCAACCAATGCTACAAAAAATGCAAAACTTGAAACAGGCATCAATATTCAAGTTCCTATGTTCGTTGAACAAGGCGACGTTATCAGAATTGATACTCGTACCGGCGAATACATGGAAAGAGTTAAAAAGTAATTTTTTGAAACTAAAGCGATTCGGGTTTTACGGGTCGCTTTTTGTTTTTTCTATAAAAGATAAATTTATCACGGTAGGGGCATAAATGCAAAGAACGGTTTTTATTACGGGTGGAACCCGCGGAATTGGCTTAAAAACGGCGTTAGAATTCAAAAAGATAGGCTATAGAGTGATTATTGGCTATTTTTCAAGTGATGAAATTGCAGGTGAAATTCAAGATGAGTATAAAATTCGCACGATAAAATGCGACGTAAGAAGCGTAGAAGATTTAGAGAATGCAAAAAACGTTATTCATAGAGAATACGGAAAAGTTGATACGCTTATAAACTGCGCTGGCGTTTGTTTAAAGCAAGCGACCATTTCTCAAGTTGATGAAAAAGATTTCGACAATTTAATCTCCGTAAACGTAAAAGGTGTTTTTAACGCAACAAAGGTTTTTCTTGGCGATATGCTTTCGCTCGGCTACGGCTCGATAGTAAACGTGTCGTCTATTTGGGGGCTGGACGGTGGCTCGTGCGAAGTGTGTTACTCTGCATCAAAAGGCGCGGTAACTGCTATGACCAAGTCGCTCGCAAAAGAACTTGCACCGTCAAATATTAGGGTAAACGAAGTTGCTCCGGGTTTTATTGATACGGATATGAACGCGCATATATCTTCAGAAGATAGACGAGATTTCTGTGAGACTGTACTGCTTTCAAGAATTGGAAAACCTGAAGAAGTTGCTAAAGCAATTACCTTTCTAGCTGGCGATGACGCATCTTATATTACAGGTCAAACCTTACGCGTAGACGGTGGTATGCTCTAAAACGACAAATTTTCAAAATTTACGCAATTAATTTTTCAAAAAGGTATTGAAAAAAATACTAAAGTATTATATAATAGAATATATAATACTAAATTGACTCTAGACACGAATAGTAGGAGAAATATGAGTAATCTTCCCGTATATCTTTTCCACGAAGGAACCAATTACAAAAGTTATCAATATTTTGGGAGCCACTTCGGAACTAAAGACGGCGTAAGTGGTGTGTTTTTCAGAGTCTATGCACCACGGGCTTACGAAATTTCAGTAGTGGGCGATTTTAACGATTGGTTAGAACGTGTAAATACAATGCAACGCATTTCTAGAGAAGGGGTGTGGGAATGCTTTGTTCCGAGATTAAAACAATTTGATAATTATAAGTATGCAGTACGTACGAGATACGGGGTTGTCCTTAAGGCAGATCCGTTTGCGTTTCACGCAGAAACTGCGCCAGAAACGGCTTCTAAGGTATACGATTTAGAAGGGTATGAGTGGCGCGACGAAGAATTTTGCAAAAACAGAACTTCGGACAGCTACTCAAAGCCAATGAACGTTTACGAAGTAAACCTACTGTCGTGGAAAAAGTATGACGACGGCAATTACTATAGCTATCGCGATTTAGCAAAGTATTTAGTTGAATATCTTGTTGAAATGAACTATACTCACGTAGAGTTTATGCCTATTTTAGAGTTTCCGTTTGACGGAAGCTGGGGCTATCAAGTAACGGGGTACTTTGCCGTTACTTCAAGGCTAGGAACGCCGAAGGATTTTATGTATCTTATCGACGAGCTACACCTTGCGGGAATTGGTGTAATATTAGATTGGGTGCCAGCGCATTTTGCGAAAGATATTCACGGGCTTTACGAATTTGACGGCGCACCACTATACGAAGATTTCAGACCAACGCGAATGGAACATAAGGGTTGGGGGACACGCATTTTCGATTATGGAAGACCTGAAGTTCAATCTTTTTTAATATCTTCGGCAGGTTTTTATTTTGATTATTATCATATTGACGGAATAAGAGTAGATGCAGTTGCATCAATGCTTTATCTTGATTACGATAGAAAACAAGGTGAATGGCAACCAAACTCTTACGGCTCTAACTATAACCTAGAGGCCATTGCGTTTTTGCAAAAATTAAACGCAGCAATTTTTAAAGAATATCCATACGCGCTTATGATTGCAGAAGAATCAACGGCTTTTCCAATGGTTACGATGCCGACAAACGTGGGTGGTTTAGGGTTTAACTATAAGTGGAATATGGGTTGGATGAACGACACTTTGTCTTACATCAAGACAGACGGCTTTTTTAGAAAAGAAGTTCACAATAAATTGACTTATACGTTCACTTACGCTTTTTCCGAGAACTTTGTATTGCCTATTTCACACGATGAGGTTGTGCATGGCAAAGGATCTTTAATAAATAAAATGCCACAAGATTATGACGATAAGTTTGAAAACGTAAAAGTTTTCCGTGGCTTTTCAATGGCGTATCCAGGGAAGAAGCTTCTGTTTATGGGACAAGATTTCGGGCAGTTTAAAGAGTGGAATCACAAAGAAGGGTTAGAGTTTTTCTTGCTCGAATACCCAAAACATTCGGGACTTTTAAAATTTAATAAAGACCTTAACAAAATATATAAAGAACACGACGCGCTTTACTCGAAAGAAAAGTGGGACGGATTTAGTTGGGTTTCAGGAGGAGATGCGATAAACAACTTAATCGCGTTTACAAGATACGGAGAAAGTGGTGAAGAAATTTTGGCGATATTCAACTTCTCAGGAAGCGACTTAAAAGATTATAGACTTTACGTGGATAACGACAAATATGAAGTGTTGTTTAATTCGGATAAACCGGAATACGGCTCGTCAGACTTTGATGAAATTAAAAATGTTAGCGCAATCGGCGTTGACGATATCAGTAAAAAGTATATAATTTCTCTTGATTTAAAGAAGTATTCGTTCAAATACCTTATTAAAAAAGTCGGAAAAAAATCAAGGAAAAATAAATAGCGGGGTATACACTTATGGCAATGAAAAAAGAATGTGTTGCAATGTTACTTGCAGGTGGTCAAGGCAGTAGACTTTACGCATTAACTACAAAAATTGCAAAACCGGCGGTAACGTTTGGTGGTAAATACAGAATCATTGATTTTCCACTTTCAAACTGCGTAAATTCGGGTATTGACACGGTTGGCGTATTAACTCAATACCAACCGCTAATACTTAACGAGTACGTCGGGAACGGTCAACCGTGGGATCTGGACAGATCTTTTGGTGGTGTTCATATCCTTTCACCGTATCAAGCAAAAGGTGGCTCAGATTGGTTTAAGGGAACTGCAAACGCAATATACCAAAACTTACATTTTATAAAGCGTTATAACCCTGAATACGTTTTGATTTTATCGGGTGATCACATTTACAGAATGGACTATTCTGAAATGATTGAAAAGCATAAAAAAATGAACGCAGATTGTACTATTGCAACAATCAACGTTCCACTTGAAGACGCGTCGCGCTTTGGTATTTTAAACACAAATCCAGACGGCACGGTTTACGAGTTTGAAGAAAAACCTAAAAATCCGAAAAGCACTCTTGCGTCGATGGGAATTTACGTATTTTCAGCAGAGAAACTTTATAAGTATTTAGAGCAGGATGCTAAGGATAAATCTAGCTCGAACGACTTTGGTAAAGACGTTTTACCTAAGATGCTCGCAGGTGGTGAAAAAATGTGTGCATTCGAGTTTAGTGGTTATTGGAAAGACGTTGGAACAATCAATTCGCTATTTGATGCAAATATGGATCTACTCGGCGATAAACCACAGTTCGATTTTGCTAAAGTGGAATGGAAAATTCACTCAAGAAACCCAATCGCTCCGCCACACTACATAGGCAAAACAGGTAAGGTAAATAACAGTATAATCGCGCTCGGCTGTGAGATACAAGGTCAAGTAAGCGATTCTGTTTTATCGTATAACGTAAAAGTTGGAAAGGGCGCAATTATTAAAAACAGTATAATTTTCAGCAACGTAGAAATTGGTGAAGGCGCAGTGATAGATCACGCTATTATCGACGAAGAAGTCGTTATTGGAAAAAATGCAAAAGTCGGTGAAAACGTAAAAGATAATAAGATTGCAGTAGTGGGCAGAGAGTACGTTTTAGGTGATGGCGAAGTAATTCAAGCCGGTCAAATCGTAGAAAAATAAGGAGATAAGTATGAACGCGTTAGGATTGATTTTTTCAAATATACACGATGACAGCTTGCCTGAACTTACTGGGGTAAGAACAGTAGCTTCAATTCCGTTTTGTGGCAGATACCGTCTTATTGACTTCGTTTTATCGAATATGGTTAATTCGGGTGTATCTCGCGTTGGCGTAATAACAAAACGCAATTTCCGTTCGCTTATGGACCACGTAGGAAGTGGTAAGGAGTGGGATTTGGCACGTAAAAATGGCGGTCTAATTTTACTTCCACCGTTTGGTGAAAAAGATTCTACTTCGCTTTACGGAACGCGCCTAGAAGCGTTAAAAACGGTGCTTGGCTTTATAGAAAGACAAAAAGAAGAGTACGTCGTTATGTGCGATTCAAACTCAGCGTACGTTCAAGATTTTAACGAAATCTTGTCATTCCATATCGAAAAAGGCGCAGACGTTACTATGATGTATCTTTCACGCAACGAAAAGGCGCTTAGAGATAACAGCGTAGTATTTAATATGGATGATGATAATCGCGTGACGGATATTCAAGTTGACCCTAAGAAAAAGGGTAATCATAAAGTTTACGCAGACGTTTTAGTTTTAAAGAGAACTACTTTAATTGCTCTTGTAAACGATGCTATTTCAAGGGGAAAACGCCACTTTATCAACGATCTTTTGATGGGAAACTTAAAGCGTATAAAGATTTACGGATTTGAGCATAAGGGCTATTTCGAAGAAATATCTTCACTTAATAAATTTTATCAAATACATATGGATTTACTCGATCCGAAAGTTAGAGACAGTCTTTTCGGGGTTTGGGAAATCTACACTAAAATTAAAGACAGCGCACCAACTAAATACGGTGCAAACGCGATAGTTTCAAACTCGCTTATAAGTGACGGTTGCGAGATAGACGGCGAAGTACACAACTCAGTTCTTTTCCGTGGCGTAAAAGTTGCTCGTGGTGCAGTTTTAAGAAACTGTATCGTAATGCAAGACTGTATAATTGGCGAAAACGCAACGCTTAAGTCGATTATCGCAGATAAACGCGTTGTCGTTAAAGATAGGCGAGAGCTTTCAGGTTGTGAAACGTTTCCTATCTACGTGCCTAAGGATAGCATAATATAGTAATTTTGGAGAATAGTTATGGCAGAAAAAACTGTTAAAAAGGCAACTACAAAAAAGACTTCTAAAAATACGGCTGAAAAAGCTAAGGTTACGGCTGTTAAACCGAAAAAGAGTGTTTTAATGGTCGCATCAGAAGCTAATCCGTTTATCGGAACGGGTGGCTTAGCTGACGTTTTAGGATCGCTTCCTATATCTCTTTGTGAAAATGGAAATTACGACGTTAGGGTAATTTTGCCACTTTACGGTGATATGGAGGAAGGATATCGCTCGCACCTCACTTTTTTAGGTAATTTTAACGTTGAACTTGCGTGGCGCAATCAATACTGTGGTTTGTTTTACTATAAGAGAAAGAACGTTACTTTCTATTTTGTAGACAACGAATATTATTTCAAGAGAAAAGGTTTGTACGGCTTTTTTGACGATGGCGAACGCTTTGCGTTTTTCTCAAAAGCAGTTATTGACAGTTTAGGTTTTCTTAACTATTATCCTGACGTTTTACACGCTCACGATTGGCAAACTGCGCTATCTGTCATCTATCTTAAAACGCTTTATAAAAACAGCTTCGGCTATGATAGAATTAAAAGCATTTTTACAATTCATAACATAGAATATCAAGGCAAATATGACAAAATGCTACTTGGTGACTTGTTTGGCTTAGGAACTGACGTTGAGTATCTTTTAGAGTATGATGGCTGTCTTAACCTTATGAAAGGAGCTATTGAACTTAGCGATTTTGTAAACACTGTAAGTCCTACGTACGCAGAAGAAATCAAACACGAATTTTATGCTCACGGACTTCAGTATGCAATTAACGCTAACGCACATAAAATTAGTGGTATATTAAACGGAATAGACGTTAATTTATTTAATAGCGAAACTAACGAATCACTTTTTGCGCCGTTTAGTGTAGATAATTTAGACGGAAAAAAGGTGTGCAAGAAAGAACTTCAAAAGCTCTTAGGGTTGCCTGAGCGCGACGTTCCTATTATCGCAATTATATCAAGACTAGTGTCGCACAAGGGCTTAGACCTTGTTAAACACGTTTTAGAAGACGTTTTGTGCGAAGACGTTCAAGTGGTAATTTTAGGTAAGGGTGAAACTTATTACGAAAGCTATTTCTCGTACATTGCAGATAAATATCAAGGAAAGTGCAGGGCAATTATTGCATATAATAGAGATTTATCTACAAAAATATACTCTGGCAGTGATATATTCTTAATGCCGTCAAAGCAAGAACCTTGTGGTTTGTCGCAAATGATTGCAGCTAGATACGGAAGTATTCCTGTAGTCAGAAGCACGGGTGGATTAAAAGATAGTATCACTCCGTTTAACGATGAAAACAGAAGCTCTGGAATTGGCTTTGTGTTTAACGAATATAACGCTGACGAAATGCTATACGTCTTAAAAGACGCAATTTTTACTTACGGCAACAAGCCTGTATGGGAAGCACTTATTAAACGTGCAATGCAAGCAGATTTTACTTGGACAAAATCTGCTAAAAACTACGAAAAACTTTACGATTTATGTAAATAAAGCCTTATATAGGTCGATTATTTGATTATTTTTATAACAACTATTTGGAGAACTAACGTATGAGTCTTAACAATTTTACCTGTAAGGAAGCTAAAGAAGCAATCAAGGGTAAATTATCAAGATTTTTTGGTGTAACAGAAAAGGAAGCAACGAAATCACAATTATATAAAGCCGTTGTAATGGTCGTTCGCGATATTCTACTTGAAAAAAGAAACGCGTATAATGCGACTGTTAGAAAACAAAAAGCAAAGAAAGTGTACTACTTATGTATGGAATTTTTACTTGGTAGATCGCTAAAAAACAACGTTTACAATTTAGGTATTGAAGATGCGGTAAACGGTGCATTAAAATCGTATGAGACAGATTTGGACGAACTTTACGAATGTGAGCCTGATGCCGGCTTAGGAAACGGTGGTTTAGGTAGACTTGCAGCGTGCTATATGGACGGATTAGCTACACAAAACTATCCGACGATGGGTTTTTCTATTCGTTATGAATACGGTCTTTTTAAACAAAAGATTGTTGACGGGTGGCAAATGGAACTTCCTGACGAGTGGCTGCCGGGTGGCGAAGTTTGGTTAACTCAACGCGCAGATAAAGCGTTTAGGGTTAAATTTGACGGAAGAATCGTTGAAAATTGGACGGAAAGTGGTGTTAAGGTCGAACACGTTGACGCTCTTGAAGTCGAAGCTTTTCCTTATGATATGATGATTTCAGGAAAAGACAGTGAAGCTGTTTCCGTATTAAGATTATGGATAGCAAAAAGCACCAAAAGCATTGATATGAATTCTTTTTCTCAAGGCGACTATATGCGCTCGCTGAAGGAAAACAACGAAGCAGAGCTTCTATCTAAGGTTTTATATCCATCAGACAACCATTTTGAAGGTAAGTCGTTAAGATTAAAACAACAATATCTTTTAGTTTCCGCATCGCTTCAAAATATTTTAAGTGACCATTATAAGCTTTACGGAACTTTTGACAACTTAGATAAAAAGGTTGCGATTCATATAAACGATACGCACCCTGCGCTTTGCGTGCCTGAGCTTATGCGTATTTTAATGGACGATTATTCTTACTCTTGGGAAAAGGCGTGGAGTTTAACCGTAAATACCGTAGCGTACACAAACCATACGGTTATGCAAGAAGCTTTGGAGGTTTGGTCGGAAGACTTGATTGAAAGAAGACTACCAAGAATTTATGCTATCATTAAGGAAATCAACCAAAGATTTTGCACAGATTTATGGAATTTCTGTCCTGGTGATTGGGATAGGATTGACCGTATGTCAATTATATCTCACGGCAGAGTTAAAATGGCAAATTTAAGCGTAATCGGCTCGCACAAAGTAAACGGCGTTTCAAAGCTTCACAGCGATATTATAAAGGACAGTATTTTTAAAGATTTTGCTCAAATTACACCGTCTAAATTTACTAACGTTACAAACGGTATCGCACACAGACGATGGCTCTGTCAATCGAATAAAGAACTCACTAGTCTAATCACAGACCTTATTGGCGACGGTTTTATTTATGACGGCGCAAAATTAGCCGAGTTTAAAAAGTTTGAAAATGACGAACAAGTTTTAAAGCACTTAAACGAAATAAAGCTTATCAAAAAGAAACAGCTTGCTGAAGCAGTTTATAAGCGCGACAAAATTGAAATTAACCCTGAAACACTATTTGACGTACAGGCAAAGCGTATGCACGAATATAAGCGTCAGCTTTTAAACGTTTTGTATATAATCAACCTATACGAAGACTTATTAGAAAATCCTGACCTTGAAGTTCAGCCTAAAACCTTTATATTCGGAGCAAAAGCTGCGCCGGGCTACTATATGGCAAAACAGATTATAAAGCTTATTTATCATCTTGCAAAAGACGTAAACGAAAACCCAGATAAGCGCATACGCGAAAAACTAAAAATCGTGTATCTTGAAGACTATTCTGTGTCTATTGCAGAACGACTTATGCCAAGTGCTGAAATTTCCGAGCAAATTTCTCTTGCAGGTAAAGAAGCAAGCGGAACGGGCAATATGAAGTTTATGATTAACGGTGCGCTAACTATTGGTACAATGGACGGTGCTAACGTTGAAATGTACGAATCTGTCGGTGACGAAAATATTTACATTTTCGGCTTAAGAGCAAACGAAGTTGAGGATTTGTGGCGACGTGGATACGATGCGTGTCTTTACTATAATAACAACGTAAAAATTATGCGCGTAGTTGATGCGCTTCGCCGTGGTTTCTCTGGCGAAACCTTTGAAAACTTTGCAAATTATCTCACCACAAACGTGCCTGTTGCAGATCCGTATATGTGTTTGGCAGATTTTTGCTCGTATCTTGAAACTAAGGAAAGAATTGATCGCGATTACCAAAATAAAATGCTTTGGGCTAAGAAATCGCTAAACAATATTGCAGGTAGTGGTATTTTTGCTTGCGACCGTGCAATTAAAGAATATGCAGAAAATATTTGGAACTTAAAAGTAATAAAGTAATATTTCGATGAATTTTTATTTCAATCCGCTTGATAACGCTTGCAAAAGCGTTATCGGCGCTGTGTCAAAAAGCCAAAAACTTGATATTTATGTAAAAACAACCGAAGAGGGTTATTGCAATCTTTTGCTGTACCGTGACGGTGATTTTACCGATATTAGTTACCCTATGCAAAACGCATCGGGTGGCTTTTTTGTGTCTTTAAGTGGACTTGACGTTGGACTTTATTATTATAAATTTTCTCTAAACGGTAGAATTTTTGGAAAAAATAGCGAGCTACTTGCCGAAGAAAATTGTTTTGACGGTTTTCAGCTTATTATATATTCAAACGATTATAAAACGCCCGAATGGTTAAAGGGTGGGATAATTTATCAAATTTTCCCCGACCGTTTTGCTAAAAGTGGTGACTTTACGGTAGGTGTCGGAAAGGTTAAACAAGAAAATTGGGGAAGTGACCCGATTTACAGAAATAATGACGGCTTGGTTTTAAACAACGAATTTTTTGGTGGTAATTTTTTAGGAATTTACTCTAAACTCGACTATTTAAAATCAATAGGCGTAACTTGCGTTTACCTTAATCCTATAAATAAAGCGTACAGTTCCCACCGCTACGATACGGGTGATTATTTAGCTGTTGACGACGTTTTAGGTACTGAAGAAGATTTAGAAAAACTTATTCAAAAAGCAAATTCCTTGGGTATAAAATTTATCTTTGACGGTGTATACAACCATACCGGTGCAGATAGTGTCTATTTTAATAAAAACGGCAATTACCGTGCTATAGGCGCATATAATTCGAAAAATTCGCCGTATTTCGATTGGTATTCATTTAAAAATTTCCCTGATGAATACGAGAGTTGGTGGGGTTTTGAAACACTTCCGTCAATAAAAAAAGACAGTAAAGAGTTTCAGGAATTTATCTGCGAAAAGGTAATAAAGAAAAATATCGAGCTTGGCTTTAGTGGCGTTAGACTTGACGTGGTTGACGAACTAACTGACGAGTTCGTAGAAAGTATTAGAAAAAGTGGAAGAAAAAAGGATAGCGAATTTTTGGTCGTTGGTGAAGTCTGGGAAGATGCGTCTAACAAAATTGCATACGGCGTAAGACGAAAGTACTTTTTAGGTAGCGAACTCGATTCTGTTATGAATTATCCGTTAAAAGACGGAATAATTTGTTATTTGCTATCAAGAGAAGCTAAAAGCTTGTCAAGAGTTTGTAAAGAACAAATAAATAACTATCCAAAACCTGCGCTTGACGTGTTAATGAACTCGCTATCTACTCACGACACGCCACGAATTATAACCGTTCTTGGTCGAGATAACGTAGTGACTGATAAAGACCAAATGAAATATGAGTTTTTATCAAAAAAAGAGTATAAAAAGGGTGTTGAACTTACAAAGCTTGCGTACGCTTTGGCATTTACGCTCTACGGCGTTCCTAGCGTTTTTTACGGTGACGAAGCAGGTGTAAGTGGTAACTTGGACCCGTACAATAGACGCACGTTCCCGTGGGGAAAGGAAGATAAAAATTTACAAGACTTTATTAAAAGTTTAGCAAAAATAAGAAATGAAAATTCCGTTTTCAAAACGGGCGATATGAAGATTTTGTATGACGATAACGGTGTTTTCATATTTGAAAGATGTGATAAAAATTCACAAGTTATAACCGTCGTTTCAAGAAGAATTGGTGGTATGGAAATTTCGTTTGATAAACCCGTATACGACCTTTTAACAAATAAAAGGTATGAAAATACTGTGACGATTTATGAAAACGAAGTTTTGATTTTGAAAAGTTAATTGGTGTTTAATCGCTTTATACACCGACTTTTAGTATAAATTATATAAAAGGAAAGGATAAGATGGACATTTTAAAGAGAATTACTGAAGAGTTTAAATTGCGCGAAGAAAACGTTAAAAACATCGTTGCGCTTTTGGACGACGGAAACACGATTCCGTTTATTGCAAGATACCGTAAAGAAATGACGGGGCATATTGACGACCAGGTTTTGCGTGATTTAAGCGATAGACTAAACTATCTTAGAAATCTTGAAAAGAGAAAAGAAGAAGTTGAAAACGCTATTTCAGAGCAAGGAAAGCTAACCGACGAAATTAAGGAAAGTTTATCAAACGCAGAAACTTTAACTGAAGTAGAAGATATTTATAGACCGTTCAAGCAGAAAAAGAAAACTCGTGCAACGGTTGCTATTGCTAAGGGCTTAGAGCCGCTTGCCGATATTATTTTGGCACAAGATAAAAAAGATGGTAGCGTAGAAGAACTTGCTAAGCCGTTTATAAACAGCGATTTAGGCGTTGAAAGCGTAGAAGATGCGCTACAAGGTGCTAAAGATATTATTGCTGAAAGGGTTTCTGATAATGCAGAACTAAGAAAGAAATTAAGAAAAATCTTCCTTAAAAACTCAAGTATTGCGACAAAGCCTGCAAAAATTACTGACGAGGAAAAACTTGAACAGTTTAAAACTTATGAAATGTATTCGGATTATTCTGAGTCTGTTGCAAATATAAAAAGCCACAGAATACTTGCAATAAATCGTGGCGAAAAAGAAGGCTTCTTAAAGGTAAAAATCAACCTTGATAAAGAATTTGCTCAAAGAGTTTGCGCAAACTTTTACGTGATAGAGGGCAGTATAACGACTTATTTAGTTGAAGAAGCGGTTAACGACAGCTATGAAAGACTTATTTTTCCATCTATCGAAAGAGAAGTCAGAAGCGTTTTAACTGACAGCGCAAGCGAGCAAGCAATTAAGATGTTTGAAGTCAACCTTGAACCACTTTTAATGCAACCGCCTGTACGTGGAAAAGTTACTATGGGTTTTGACCCGGGTTATAGAACGGGTTGTAAGATTGCGGTAGTTGACGAAACGGGTAAATATCTCGATAAGACGGTGGTTTATCCAACCATTGGCTCGAAAGAAAAAATTGAACAGTCTGAACAAATTTTAATTAAACTTATTAATAAATGGGGTGTGGACGTTATTTCTATCGGTAACGGAACGGCATCAAAAGAATCTGAAATCTTTATTGCTAACCTTATTAAATCTAAAGAAATTAAACACGCTTGTTGCTATACGGTCGTAAGTGAAGCGGGGGCTTCTGTTTACTCTGCATCAAAACTTGGCGCACAAGAATTTCCAGATTTTGACGTTTCAGAGCGTTCTGCAGTTTCTATTGCGAGAAGACTACAAGATCCACTTGCAGAACTTATTAAAATTGACCCAAAATCAATCGGTGTTGGTCAATATCAGCACGATATGCCACAGGCAAGACTTGACGAAGTCTTAAAAGGCGTATTAGAAGACTGCGTAAACAAAGTTGGCGTAAACTTAAATACGGCAAGCCCGTCCCTTCTTGCGTTTGTTTCAGGGCTTAATGCAGGAATTGCAAAAAATATCGTTTCATATAGAGAAAAGAACGGTAAATTCGTTTCAAGACAAGCACTTTTATCAGTTCCAAAACTTGGCGAGAAAGCATTTTTACAATGCGCAGGCTTCTTAAGAATTGACGATGGCGACAATATTTTAGACAACACAGGCGTTCACCCAGAAAGCTATGATGCAACTAAGAAACTTCTTGATTTATTCGGATATTCTGAAAATGACGTTAAAGAAGGTAAAATTGTCGACCTTCCTGAAAAAATCAAGAAAAAGGGCGCAAGTATCGTTGCTGAAAGTTGTGGCTTGGGCGTTCCAACCTTAAACGATATCGTAGCAGAGCTTTTAAAGCCGGGTAGAGACGTTCGTGACAGCTTGCCAAAGCCTGAACTTCGTTCGGATATTATGACGATTGAAAATTTAACCGTAGGCATGGAATTAAATGGCGTAGTAAGAAACGTTACGGACTTTGGCGCGTTTGTTGACCTTGGTGTTCACCAAGACGGACTTGTTCATATTTCTGAAATTTCTGACGGCTACGTCAAGCATCCAACAGACGTATTAAAGGTTGGTCAACCTGTAAAAGTCAGAGTTATCGGCGTTGACGTAAAGAAGAATAGAATTTCTCTTTCTATGAAAAAAGCAAAATAGTTTTTTATAAAAACACTCAATAATCGCGCTATACGCCTATGTTTTTCATTTTAGAATAAAAAACAGATGATGTGCAAAAAAATGCATGATGCGCTAACCTGTCAGTTAGTATGAAGTGCAAAAAGCAAGCTTTCACTTCATGAGCGATGACAATCGCTTACTTCAGAAAGATACAGTCTTCACATCACGGTATACGCTTTTATGCGTGGTTACAAAAAAACTATTGACAAAAGAAAATAATTTTGATATAATAAGCGAAAACATGGAGGTATCGTTATGACTTTTAAAAAGGTAGCAAGTTTTTTATCTGAACAACTCGGCGTTGATGAAGATTCTATTAAAATGGACAGTAAAATCATTGACGATTTAAAAGCAGACTCTTTAGACGTTGTTGAACTTTTAATGACTTTAGAAGATGAGTTTGATATCGTTGTTAGTGAAGAAGAAGCATCTAATTTACAAACTGTTGGTGATATAGTTAAGCTTATCGATAATAACTAATAAATCTAAAAATTTTATTCCCGAAGGTGATTTTGCCATCGGGAATATTTTTTTATTAAAATTTAAATAAATTTTATCAAGATATCACAAAAAGGGTGTGATTTTGTGTTTAAAATGCTTTTCATAAGTTTTGTTTTATGGTATACTTAATAATAAATTAAGTATAGTGGGGCATTTTATAGTGGCTAAAGGTGTTCGTCGCAAAAGTGAAGAGCGTAAAAGTTTATTTTCAAAAGAAATAATCGGCATGGCGATAATTTTATTTTCCGTGCTTAGTTTTTTATGCCTTATAATTGGCGACGTGATTTATCCCGTCGGTGGTATTGTGCGTGGATTTTTCCTTGGTGTGTTCGGTTACTATGCTTTTGTGTTTTTAATAATTTCAGTGTCGCTAGGCGTAAAACTCGTTGTGTCAAAGCCTATATTTTCTAAGCGTGGAAGACGTGCGATTGCTGTTATTCACTTACTTATTTTTGCAATTTTTGCACTTGTTCACATCGTAGTTTCGTTAAAAGGCGAACAAACTTTTACTGAAAGAGTTTTAAGCGCGTATGGAAGTGGTGCGTATAATTTATCTAACGCAACCATGGGTGGTGCGCTTGTTTCTGTTATTGCGCATCCACTTTTAACGTATCTTAACAGATTTTTAACGTACGCAATATTCGCCGTAGTTATTGGGTTGTGCATTTTCTATTTGATTAATAAATTTATCGGCGCAAGAGATACTGAATATAAGCCTAAAGAGAAAAAACAAAAATCACAAAAAACTGCGCCAAACGTACAACTACCGCTTCAAACGGATAACACAAGTGCAGAAGAATACGCAAGGGGCTTTGGCGCTCAATCAAATCAATCTGAAAATCAGTCTGCTTCAAGTGGTCCAAAATACAACGGTTTATATATTTTTGGTGACGATTCGTTCTCGCCGTCTCAGTCAAAATCTAAAAAAGATAGAAAAAATATGCAAAGTTCAAGCTCGGGCGTGGATTTTGTGTTCGGTCAGGGCTCGACACCTTTTGGAGAGTCGCGTGGATATGGAACGACTTATTCAGAAACCTACGTTGACGATCTTGAAAGTAAGTTAAAATACGTAACTACACCACGTGCTCCGGACTTGGTGAATCTCGGTCAAACACCGTTTGATGCAAAAAATCCTAACGCGCAGTCAAATATTGAACACACAAGACAAAGTTCTGATTATTCAATGGGTGGAGAAACTAAGGACGTTTATAAAACCAACAGAACAAGTCGCGTTGAACCGATTGATTCGTTTAAGCGTGCGCAAGAAAGTTCAGTAGCAGGTGGTTACGAGCCTAGAGATGGGTTTGGTTCTCGCCGTGATACATTAGGATCTGTTTCGCAAGGTGTAAAGCCCGATGCGTTCGGTTCAATATTTGACAGAAACCCTTCTGAAAACTACGGTGGACAACCGTCTGTTGATACGAGCGCGCGTTCTAGCGGAGAAAAAGGCTTGAATTCTGGTTACGCCTCGCAAGATAGATTTTCAAGGGTGGAAATTAAACCAAAAGAAGAAATTGTGCAAAAGGTTGACTCGCCAACTAGAGATAGTGGCTTTAGCGAAAAGTCTAGCGAAGATACTTCAAACAGAGTTTATAATCCTTTAAAAGCAGAAAAGCCTGTTCAAAGTAGTCTGGATAGAGTTAGCCGTGTTAACGACGTTAGTCGAAGCGAAAATATTCAAGACGATACGGTTGAAGTTAGGGATATCAAAGAAGATGAGCAACTTCAAAGAAGTAAGATTACGCGCGAAACGTTTAGCTCTACAAAAAACGAAACTCAAGCGCAAATAAAGGCTGTTGAAACACCTAGAACTGCTGCGCCTGTTTCTCCGATTGTGACAACGCCTAAGGTTAAGGAAGTCAAGTCGGAAGAACCTGTCCCTGAAAAACCTAATCCTATCGACACAATGCCTGTAAATTACAGATATAAAGCGCCACCGCTTTCTATTTTTAACGACGTTCTAAAAGACGAAGAAGCAATGCTTAAGGATAGACAAAAGCAACTTGAGCGCGCTGAAAAAATCGTCAGTACTTTATCGTTTAGAAATATTAAAGCTACGGTTGAAGACATTATTTATGGACCGAGTGTAACGCGTTTTGTTATAAGCGTACCACAAGGCGTGCAAATGAGTGCGATTAAAGCTGCGCAACAAGAATTACAAGTTTGGCTTGAAGCGACAAGCGATATTCGTATGCTTATCCCTATTCCGGGGACTTCAAAAATCGGTATTGAAGTTGCTAACTCTAAAACGGGTACGGTAGGTATTAAAGAACTTTTAGGCTCGAAACAATACAAGGGTATTAAAGAAAACACCATTACTTTTGCTCTCGGTAAAGATATTGTAGGCAATCCTATATTCCTTGATATTATGGATATGCCACACTTAATCGTTGCAGGTGCTACGGGTACCGGTAAATCGGTATGTCTTAATACCATGCTTATAAGCCTATTATACCGTTACAGTCCGGAAGATTTACGACTTATTATCGTCGATCCGAAAATGGTTGAATTTGAAATGTATAAAGGCTTACCACACCTTATGTTTAACGACATTATCGGTATTAACGACGGCAGGGCGCTTGCTATGCTTGAGTGGGCTACGATTGAAATGGATCGCCGTTATATGATGTTTAAAGACGTAGGTGCTAGAAAGCTTGTCGAATACAATGCAAAAGTTGCAACCGGCGCAGTCGAAAGAAAATTGCCGTACATCATTATCTTGATTGACGAGTTTGCAGAACTTATGATGACTGCTCAAGAAAAGAAGAAGGTAGAAAACTACGTTGGCAGACTTGCTCAAAAAGCGCGTGCTGCCGGTATTTCGCTCATCTTTGCTACGCAAAGACCTTCTGCAGACGTTATTGACGGTTCAATTAAAACTAACTTTACGTCAAGAATTTGCTTTAAGACGTCAAGTAGCGTTGACTCGAACGTTGTTATCGGTCAGTCGGGGGCAGAAACCTTATTAGGTAAAGGTGACGTGCTTTACAAAATGACGTCAATGCCTAACGTTGAACGTGCTCAAGGTGCATTTATCAGTGATGAAGAAGTTAAGGCAGCTACTGATTATATTCGCGACCACAATCGCGCATATTACGACGAGAAAGCGCTTGAAATGATTAATAAAGCAAATCAAGAAAAAGAACAAGAAGTCGTGTCATCAAAAGCTTCTGGTGAAAATGACGACCCAGACGCTATTGAAGACGTTTACTTAAGAGCATTAAGAGTAGTCATTATCAATAAAAAAGTTTCAAAAACTTCACTTCAATCAAAGCTTGGAATAGGCTATCCTAAGGCGGCAAAAATTATTGATTGGATGGAAGAAAACGGATACGTTTCGAGTGTGTTAGACAATAAAGAAAGAAAAGTCTTGATCACGCGCGAGATATATACCGAACTTTTTGGCGAGTTTGACGACGATTACAGGAAAAAATAATTACACTAGGAGACAAGGTTTTGTCGAAAAATACAGGTAAAACTGTTGGTTTAATTTCGCTCGGTTGCGACAAAAACCGAGTAGACAGTGAAAAACTGCTCGCGAGCATTGCGCCTTATTATAAAATTTCTCAAGACGCTGAAAATTGTGATATTTTAATCATCAACACTTGCGCGTTTTTAGAAAGCTCGCGCCGTGAAGCGATTGAAACAGTTTTTGAATACGCCCACTTAAAAACCGACGGGAATTTAGAAAAGTTAATAATAACGGGATGCTTACCACAAAAGTTTATTGACGAATTGTTTGATAGTCTTGTTGAAGTCGATGCGTTTTTAGGAACTTTCGACGGCTCGAAGATTTTAGAACTTATTGACGAGTTGTATAAAACCAAAAAGCGCATTAATTGGGTTGGCAAAGGCGAAGAACTTAAAACTGAACGCATTCTTACTACGCCCGAGCATTATGCCTATTTAAAAATAGCAGACGGCTGTAACAATCATTGTACGTATTGCTTAATTCCTAAAATTAGGGGAAGATACAAATCGTACAAAATGGAAGATTTACTCTTAGAAGCTAAAAATTTAGGAGATATTCAAGAACTTATACTCGTGGCTCAAGATACCACTCGGTACGGTGAAGATTTGTACGGTGAAAATAAGTTTGTTGAACTTATTCGCGCACTTTCTGCGTTAGAAAACGTTGGCTCGATTAGACTTTTATATTGTTATCCAGATAAAATTTCTGACGCTCTTATCAATGAGTTTAATACAAATCCGAAACTTTTGAAGTATATAGATATACCGCTTCAACACGCTGACGATAAAATACTCAAGCTTATGAATAGGCCCGGAAGTTTCGACGAGTACGTTAAGCTTATTGAAAAGTTGAAAACTCAAGTTGAAGGAATATCTATCCGTTCAACGTTTATAACAGGTTTTCCTTCAGAAACGGAAGTAGAGCATAAAAGACTTATCGAATTTTTGAAAAAGGCAAAACTTTTTAATGCAGGATTTTTCGCTTATTCTAAAGAAATGGATACACCTGCGTTTAAGCTATCTAATCAAGTGCATTATCGCACGAAGCTTAGAAGACAGAAAGAACTTTACGACGTTCAAAAAGAAATTAGTAAAAATAATTTAAGTAAATATTTAAACAAAAAAATCGAAGTCGTTTGCGACGGTGTTGACTACGAAAAGCAATCCTTCTTTGGGCGCGCGTACTTCAGTGCGCCTGACGTTGACGGGCTTGTGTATTTTTCGTCAGACGAAACTATTAATCAAGGCGATAAATATATCGTAAAAATTACAAATTTCGACGATTTTGATTTGTATGGAGAAATAGAAAATGAACTTACCTAACAAACTCTCTGTGTTGAGACTTATATTAATACCGGTATTTATTACAGTTTTTTACATTGATTTTCCTTATCACTACTTGGTGGCGTGTGGGATTTTTGCACTTTCAGCATTTACTGATTTTTTAGACGGACATATTGCAAGAAAGTATAATTTAGTTACTGACCTTGGTAAGTTTTTAGATTCAAGCGCAGATAAAGTTTTAGTTCTTTCTGCACTCGTTATTATCACAGATGCAAACGTTTTACCTAGAGCGCTTTGTGGTATCGGCGTAAGTATTATCTTAGCCCGTGAAATTTTAATTTCATGTTTAAGAATGGTTGCTGCAAGTAAAGGGCTTGTTATGGCGGCGGATAAGTTTGGCAAAATTAAAACGCTTTTCCAAGACTTAACTATAATCGTAGTAATTATATACGCTCAGTTTGCAGGGGCTTCTTTGGGTAACGTGTTATATATTTCAAGCATAGTATTATTCGCTGCATCAACCTTGCTTACGATTGCATCTGGACTTAACTATTTTATTAGAAACAAAAAGACACTTTCAACAATTAACAGATGAGAACACTTTATATATCGTTACAAAATAAATATTTTAATCAAGATTTAAAAATTGAGAAAAATGCACTTAATTTATTAAATGAAAACTCGGTTTTTCCAGACGAAATCTGCATTTTATCTAAAGACGATAAAGACGGTTTTATCAAAAAGTTTTCACAAGATAAATTTCAGGCTGTTTTTATAAGTGGCGCAAGTGATGCAAGTTTTTCTTGTTTTGATTTGCTAAAAGAAAAAGCAGTAATACTCGACGAAAACGGTGTATGCTGTGAAAATAGATTTGTTTCGGTTCTTCCAAAAAACTTAGATGAAGGTGTTATGGAAGGCATAATTAAAAAACTTCAAAGCTATTTATCGGTATATCATCAAAAAGTAGTTTTCAAGCTTTTTGGCGTAGAAAAAAGCAAGATTGAAGAAGTTACTTCGCAAATTTCAGCTAAATATCCTTGCGTATTTTTTAATACTCAAACTGAGAATTTAAACTCGAAAACGGTAATGCTTTATGATAGCGTCGCGCCTAAGATTGAAGCAGATAAGGCTATAAAAGAGTTTATTTTGACTTTTAAAACTAACATATACGCAGAAGACGACGTTACTTTAGAGAAAAGGCTTGTCGAGCTTTTAAAGCTAAGAAGACTGTCACTTTCCACTGCTGAGTCTATGACGGGTGGTAACATTGCTTCTCACATAGTAAAAATAAGTGGCGCGAGTGAAGTGTTTTATGAAGGTGCAGTCGTTTACAATACTCAAGCAAAAGAAAGCCGACTTGACGTTCAGCACCTAACTGTTCAAAATTATGGTGTTGTTTCAAGCGAAGTTGCCTACGAAATGGCAGAAGGTTTACTTAAGACAGGTAGAGTAAATACATCAATTTCAATAACGGGCTATGCAACAAGAGAAGAAGGTAAGCCTTCACTTTTCTATATTGGTATAGGATATTTTGATAGCGTTGAAGTTTATAAATACGAACTTTACGGCACAAGGTGTGAAGTTATCGAAATGGCAACTAGTGCAGCGTTGTTTCTTATGATAAAAACTATTTACAACGCATAAATTTTTTAAAAAAGTTTTTCATTTTGACAGAAGTTGTCATATTTATATGATATAATTAAGAAAAAATTAAGTTAGCATATAGGAGAAATTATGGACGACAAACAAAAATCGTTAGAACTTGTAATTTCACAAATTACAAAGCAGTATGGTAAAGGCGCAATTATGAAGCTTGGTGAGGATGCTAAAGAAAACGGTGTGGAAGTAATTCCTACCGGTTGTTTAGCTTTGGATATCGCTTTAGGTGTTGGTGGTATACCACGTGGTAGAATCGTAGAAATTTACGGACCGGAATCTTCCGGTAAAACTACGGTTGCTCTTCACGCAATCGCAGAAACTCAAAAACTTGGTGGTATTGCTGCGTTTATTGATGCAGAACACGCGCTTGACCCAACTTATGCAGCAAACCTAGGCGTAGACCTTGAAAACTTATACGTTTCTCAACCTGACACGGGCGAACAAGCACTTGATATTACTGACAGCTTAGTAAGAAGTGGTGCGGTTGATTTGATTGTTATCGACTCTGTTGCGGCGTTGACACCAAAGGCAGAAATTGAAGGTGATATGGGTGATTCTCACGTAGGTTTACAAGCAAGACTTATGTCTCAAGCATTAAGAAAACTTACTGCAATTACTAATAAATCTAAAACTTGCGTTATCTTTATTAACCAACTTCGTGAAAAAGTTGGCGTTATGTTCGGTAACCCTGAGACTACCCCTGGCGGTAAGGCGTTAAAGTTCTATTCAAGCGTTAGAATTGACGTAAGAAAGTCAGATACTATCAAAGACACGAGTGGCTTGATTGGTAACAGAACTAAGGCTAAAATCGTAAAGAACAAGCTTGCGCCACCTTTTAAGGTTGCAGAGTTTGATATTATTTACGGTACAGGCGTTTCTCAAACAGGTTGCTTAGTTGATATCGGTGTAGAACTTGACGTATTAGAAAAGAGTGGTTCTTGGTTCTCTTATAAGGGCGATAAGATTGCTCAAGGTAGAGAAAAGGCTAAGGAATATTTAAACAACAATCCTGAAGTTGCCGCTGAAATTGATAGCGCAATCCGTGCAAAACTTCTAAAAAAAGCAGATACTCAGGAAAAACCTGAAAATGAATAATATTTACAAAGATTTTTTAATAGGAAACACTCCACTTGTAAGACTTAAACAGATTGAAGAAAGATATTCATTAAAGGCTAAGCTTTACGCGAAGCTTGAGTGGTATAATTTGACGGGCAGTATAAAGGATAGACCAAGCTTGCAAATACTTTTAGATGCGAAAAAGAACGGTCTGACTAGTGGCTCGAAGGTCATTGAAGCTACAAGTGGAAATATGGGAATTTCTTTAAGCGCAATTTGCCAAAAACTCGGCTATAAAGCGGTTATCGTTATGCCTGAGAATATGAGTGATGAGAGAAAAGCAATTATCAAAGCATACGGAGCAGAACTTGTTCTTACCAAAAAAGAACTCGGAATGAAGGGGGCTGTCGATAAGGCAGAAGAGATTTTTAAAAGCGAAAAAGAAGCTTTTATGCCTATGCAATTTTCTAATCCGTCAAACCCACTTTCTCACTATTTAACTACTGCGCCTGAAATTTATGAAGAGTTAGACGGTGACGTTTCTGCTTTCGTTGCAGGTGTTGGTACGGGTGGAACGCTTTCAGGTATTGCGAAATATCTTAAAGAAAAAAATAACGCAATTAAAATTTACGGTGTCGAACCTCAAAATAGCCCTATGCTTTCAAAAGGGGTGTGCGCTCCACATAAAATTCAAGGCATTGGCGCAAACTTCGTGCCTGAAAATTATCAAAAATCGTTTGTTGATGAAATTATTTTAGTCTCTGACGAAGATGCATTCGAGTATTCTCGTCAGCTTTCTAAGCTTGAATGTATGCTTGTTGGAATTTCGTCGGGCGCAAACATTTTCGGCGCAATAAGCGTGTGTCAAAAAGAAGAGTTTAAAGGTAAAAACGTTGTAACAGTTTTACCTGATAACGGAATAAAATATTTATCGACAGGTCTTTATAAATAAACGGATTTTTATTATGGATGATAAAATAAAAAACGCAATAAACAGCTGTATTGACGGACTTTTTGGCGATACGGACGAGCGTTTGAGTGAAAAAAACTTAAAATATATTCCTTCAAATAAGGAAATTTGCGATATTTTGGAAGAAATAAAAAAAGTGCTTTATCCTAAATATTTTTCGTCGGATAACAACGTGTCAAAAGAGGCGTGTTTTAATCAACTTTCTGTTATTTCTGAAAGGTTAAAAAAGCAAATTGAACTTGCCTTTTCTTATGAAATAAGCCAAAATTGCAAAAACGTTTTTTGTTGCGAAGGAATAAATGAAAAAGCGACTCAAGTAGTTTGCGAGTTTATAAAGGAGCTTCCAAACGTTGTCGAACTTTTAAAGCTCGATATTCAAGCAACTTTAGAAGGTGATCCTGCCGCAGGTAACGTCGATATAATTTTAATGACTTATCCAGGTATTTTTGCAATCTATACCTATAGACTTAGCCACATTCTTTATAAATTAGGTGTTCCGTTAATTCCAAGAATTATGACCGAGTACGCGCATTCAAAAACGGGAATAGATATTCACCCGGGTGCAACGATTGGGAAAAGTTTTGTTATCGACCACGGAACGGGTATAGTTATTGGTGAAACAACTGAAATCGGTGACGGGGTTAAGCTTTATCAAGGTGTAACCCTTGGTGCAATTTCTCTTAAAAACGCAGAGTCGCTTGTTGGAAAGAAGCGTCATCCGACTTTAAAAAATAACGTTACAATCTATTCAGGTGCAACTGTTTTAGGTGGAAATACTGTGCTTGGTGAAGGTTCGATTATCGGTAGTAGTGCCTTTATCACAAAAAGCGTTGACGACGGTCTTACGGTTGCAATCGAAAAACCGAAGCTTAGACTTTACGCAAATATTGATGGCGAAAAAGATAAAAAATAGTCGGATAATCGACTTATAGGCTAATATATTGCATTTTTAAGGCTCAAGATATGTTTCTTGGGCTTTTTTGTTTGGAAAAATTTTACAGATTTAAACAAATTTTATTGCTATATATATTTAAATACTCTTGACTTTTTACAATATGTAGTATATAATTTTTATATATAAAACTATATGATGTGTCTTTTTTGTAAACTTACGGCAAAAAAGTGAAAATAAAAGCTTTTTTGTGCGTAACTTTTGCAAAAACGGTTAATATTGATATATTTTTATAAATTTAAATCCCAGGAGGTTTGTTATGAACTACACAAGCTCCCTGTTACTGTTATCTACACCGGTTGCAATAGGACTTATTGCACTAGCGGCTGTTATATTTGCAGTCGTAGGCTTTTTGATTGGAAACAAGGTTTTCGCAAAAGCAAGAGCGAAAAAGATTGGCGAAACAGAAGTCGTAATCGCTAAAATGAAAGACGAAGCAGAACAGGAATGTAAGCGACTAAAGAAAGAAGCAATTTACGAAGCAAAAGAAGAAGATTTGCGCTTGAGAAAAGAATTTGAACGCGAATCTCGCGAAAAGAAGCAAGAACTTCAAAAAATGGAACAACGCCTTAACCAAAAAGACGAAGTTTTAAGCAAAAAAGACTCTAATCTTCTTAAGAAGAACGAAGAACTTGAACAACAAAAACAAGATCTTGACAAAAAAAGAGTTGAACTTCAAAAGCAAAAGGAACGCATTGAAAAGCAAGAAGAATTAATGGTTCAAGAGCTTGAAAAGGTTGCACAGCTTACTAAAGAAGAAGCAAAGCAACAAATTATGGACAACGTCTTAGAAGAAGCGCGCCACGATTCAGCCGTTATGGTTAGAAATATCGAAGCGCAAGCTAAAGAAGACGCTAACAAAAAAGCAAAAGAAATTATAAGTTTGGCAGTTCAACGTTGTTGCACTGACCACGCATCAGAAATTACCGTATCAGTCGTTCCACTTCCAAACGACGATATGAAGGCAAGAATTATCGGCCGTGAAGGTAGAAATATTCGCGCATTAGAAAACGCAACGGGTATCGAGCTTATCATTGACGATACACCTGAAGTTGTAATCATGTCGGGCTTTGATCCTGTAAGACGTGAAGTAGCAAGAATTGCTCTTGAAAGACTTATCGCAGACGGAAGAATTCACCCGGCAAGAATTGAAGAAACGGTTGAAAAAGTCAGAAAAGAACTTGACTCTCAAATCAAAGCAAACGGCGAAGAAGCTATGTTTGACTGTGGTTTGTACGGAATACATCCAGAGCTTATCAAACTTTTAGGTAGACTAAAGTACAGAACAAGCTACGGTCAAAACGTATTAAAGCACTCATTAGAAGTTGCTCATCTTGCAGGACTTATGGCACAAGAGCTTGGTGTTGACGTCAACCTTGCTAAACGTGGTGGACTTTTACACGATATTGGTAAAGCAGTTGACCATGAAATTGAAGGAACTCATATCCAAATTGGTGTTGATCTTGCTAAGAAATATAAAGAAAGCAAAAACGTTGTTAACTGTATTCAAGCACACCACGGCGACGTTGAACCTAAAACTATTGAAGCTGTTTTAGTTCAAGCTGCCGATGCTATCAGTGGTGCTAGACCTGGCGCTAGACGTGAAACTAGTACGAACTACATTAAACGTCTTGAACAACTTGAAGCAATCGCAACAGGCTTTGACGGTGTTGAAAAGAGTTACGCAATTCAAGCAGGTAGAGAAATCAGAGTCGTAGTTAAGCCTGAACAAGTTGACGATAATCAAGCGTTATTCCTTGCAAAAGATATCGCTAAGAAGATTGAATCTGAACTTGAATACCCTGGACAAATCAAAGTCAACGTTATCAGAGAATGGCGCGCTGTTGAATACGCAAAATAGTAATTATCGGAGTGGCTCGCCACTCCGAATTTTTATTAAAAAAATGGTTATATATTAGTTATGAACGAAAAACTCCAACAAAAAATTCAACTTTTGCCAGATAAAAGTGGTGTTTACGTTATGCTTGATAAAGACGGGCACGTCATATACGTCGGCAAGGCGAAAGTTTTAAAAAACAGAGTTAAACAGTATTTTTACCTTAGCGTGAAAACCGAAAAGGTTATGGCTATGGTTTCTAATATTGACGATTTTTACTATATCATTACCAAAAACGAATACGACGCGTTATCACTTGAAAACAATTTAATCAAAAAATATAAACCAAAATATAATATATTACTAAAAGACGATAAAACTTACCCTTATATAAAAGTTAATCTAAAATCTGAATATCCACGCTTTGAAATTACTCGCAGAATAGTTAAAGATGGAGCTAAATATTTTGGTCCATTTATGCTTGGCGTTAGCGTTAAGGATATATTAGAAATAATTAATTCGACTTTTTCTTTAAGAAGCTGTTCAAATTTGTCAGTCGGAAAAGATAGGGCGTGCTTAAACTATCATATAGGCTTGTGCAAAGCGCCTTGTATTAAGAAAATTACAAAAGAAGAGTATTTGGAAAACGTTAAAAAGGCGATTGACTTTTTAAACGGAAACGACACGGAGGTTGAAAAAATTTTGCTTTCAAAAATGCAATATTTTTCCGACAACGAAGAATTTGAGCTTGCAATTTCTTTTCGCGACAAGCTGAAAATGCTTGAAAAAATACGTGAAAAGAAAATAACTTCGCTTAGTCGCGATATAAATTGTGATATTATCGGTGTTCAGACCGACAATATTTACACGGCTATAAACGTTCTTTTTACAAGAAAAGGAATAATGCAAGGCTCAAGGTCTTTTTCAACTGACGCAATCTCTGCAAGTTTATCTGAAACTGTTTCGCAGTTTATAAGAAGTTTTTACACGGGTGAAAAAGAAATTCCAGACGAGATTGTTTTATCTTGCGATTGTCAAGACGTTGAACTTTTAGAAAGATATTTAAAAGAAAACTACGGAAAAAGCGTATCAATAATAGTTCCAAAACAGGGCGCGCGTAAAAGCTTGTGCGATATGGCTGACGAAAACGCAAGAGATTATCTTGAAAAGACTGTTGGCGTAATTGAGCATAAAAAAGATATGACTCAAACTGCGTGTGAAAGATTGCAACAAATTCTAAGTTTGAAACGTTATCCACGCCGTATTGAGTGTTATGATATATCAAACATTAGTGGTGTTGATAAGGTTGGTTCAATGGTTGTTATGACTGACGGTGAAAAAGATTCTAAAGAATATCGCCGTTTTATGATTAAAACGGTTGAAGGCGCAAATGACTATGCAAGCCATCAAGAAATGCTTTCAAGACGGCTTAAAAAACTTGAAAGTGACGAGCGTGAGCGTTTTCCAATGCCAGACCTTATCGTTATCGACGGTGGTAAAGGACAATTATCTGCTACTAAAGAAATTCTTGATAAATTCGGCTATGATATTGATATCATTGCGCTTGCAGAGAAAAACGAAGAAATTTATACCGTTAATTCTAGCGAGCCAATAATTTTATCCAAGCGTGATTACGTTTTGAAAATGCTACAAAGAATTCGTGACGAAGCGCACCGTTTTGCTATTACTTACTTTAGAAGCTTACACGGCAAAAAGATGCTTGTGTCTCAATTAGATGAGATAGAAGGCGTTGGTAAAGAGAAGAAAAAAGCACTTTTAAACAAGTTTAAAAGCGTTGAAAACATTATGACCGCTAGCGTTGACGATTTAAAAGCAGTTGACGGAATAGGTGATTTTTTAGCAAATAAAATTTACGAATTTTTTAGAAAAAATAAACATTAGTCGGTTATTTGTCATACAATAACTGTATGATTGATAAAGATTTTTCGTTTGAACCTGTCGCAGAAATCCATTTAAACGCATTAAAACGTAATCTTACTTTCGTTAAAGATAACCTTTGTGGTGAGAAACTTTTTTGCGTTGTCAAAGCAGACGGGTACGGCCATGGCATTGAAATTGCAAAATATATGGATAAATACGCAGACGGGTTTGCTGTTTCAAAAGTAGATGAAGGTATAAAGCTTAGATTTTTAGGTATATCAAAGCCAATTTTGCTTTTGACGGTGCAAGGGTATAAAGAAATAAAACTTGCTATAAATTACAATCTAATTTTACCTTGCGAGAGCGTTGAATATCTTACTTTTTTACTGGAAAATTTTAACAGTGAAATCTATTTGAATTTAAAAGTTGATACAGGTATGAATAGGCTTGGCTTTTGCGACTTAGACAAGTTTGAAAGCGCGTTAAAAATTATAGCCAAAAGCAAAAATATACGGCTATGTGGCGTTTATTCACACTTTTTTAACGCAAGCTCACTAAAAACCACTAGGTCGCAATACGTTTTGTTTGACAAATTTTTAAAATTATACGACAAGTATTTTGACGGGGATAGACATATTAGCGCAAGTGGTGGATTTCTACAAAAAAAGTATAATCTTGATGCAGTCAGAATAGGACTTTTGCTATATGGCTATGTGCCGAGTGGATTTCGGGCAGAAGTTTTTCCCGTTATGAAAATTTTGACAAACGAAGTCAAAAGAAAAAGCTTTTTAGCAGGTGATAAATGCTTGTATAATTTTGACATAGAAAGTGGTGAATATTCGCTTATCAACTATGGATATGCTGACGGACTAGGCAGAAATTCTTCACCAAAAAGGTGTATGGACATTTGCTATGAAAAGTCTAATGGCGGCAAGGTTGTAATTATGCAAGATGCAAATATTTTGGCAAATAAATACGATACGATACCTTACGAGATTTTAGTCGGCTCGGCTAGAAGAATTAAAAAGGTGTATATTGGGGATATATGAGAATAATTGCAGGAAAATATAAAGGAAAAGTGCTTAAGGAATTTAAGGGTCAAGATATCCGTCCAACTTCCGATAGGGCTAGGCAAGCACTTTTTAATATTTTACAGAATAAAGTTTACGGTTCAATTTTCTACGACGCATTTTCAGGAACAGGTGGGGTAGGTATTGAAGCGTTATCTCGTGGTGCGGAACGAGTTGTTTTTACTGACGTTGATAAAAAGAGTATTGAAATAATTAAAGCAAATTTACTTTCGGTAAAAGAGAGCGATAAAGAAGTTTTTCAGTGCTCTGCAGTCGATTATTTATCAAGGACAAGCTTAAAGTTTGATATAATTTTTTTAGATCCACCGTACGCAAGTGAATATGGAAAACTTGCGCTTGAGATTATTGCAAAAAGAAATCTTTTACAAGATGACGGAATTGTTGTTTTTGAACACAAAACAGGCGATAATTGCGTTATAGACGGTCTAATTTTAACAGATACAAGAAAATACGGGATTTGCGAATTTAGTTTTTATAGGATGGAAAAATGAAAAAATGTGTTTTTGCTGGATCTTTCGATCCGATAACGCTTGGCCATATGCACGTTATTGAAAGGTGTGCGATGATGTTTGAAGAAGTTGTGGTTGCGCTTGGTGTAAATGCGCAAAAAAAGTGCAAGTTTTCTATGGACGATAGGTTTGAAATGTTAAAGCTTGCATGCGCGCGATTTAAAAATGTAACCGTAAAAAAATTCGACGGCTTTTTAGCAGATTTTATGAAGGAAGAAAACGCTGAAATTTTAGTTCGTGGCGTTAGAAATAAGCAGGATGTAGAGTATGAAGAAAAATGCTTTAAAGTAACTTCTGCTTTAAATCCTGATATAGAAATGATGTTTTTTCAAGCACCTAAAACACTTGAAAGATTGAGTTCAACCTTCGTAAAAGATTTGTTAAAAGACGGAAAAAGTGTTAAAAAATACGTGCCTGAAGAAATACTTCCGCTTTTAGAGAAAAAGTGTAAGTAGCAAAAAGCAAACGATAATACTAAAAATCATTTGAACAAGCTTTGAAAGTAAAAATATTTTTATGTTTACTTCAGCTTTTTTTAAAAAGACGATAGACTGACAAATTATAGAAAAGCCACCGAATGATATTAAACCGAGCGATAAACTTGCACTTAGTATAGAGTAGTCAAGCGAAAGTATTTTACAGCCCTTAGTGCATTCGACTATGCCTTGAATAAAACCGACTGAGAAGTCTTTTCCAAATAGTGGGGAAAGTAGTTTTTCAAAAACAAAAAACACGTTAAAATCGTGTAAAATTTGCGATAGGGTATAAAATACAGAAACGAAACCACCGACTATTAAAACGGATATTACCGATTGATAAATACAGTCGTATAAAAGATTATCAGAAGTTTCTTTTTTTATTGAAAAGTCTAAAATAGTACGGTTATCGCCATATTTTTTAAAACAAAACCCACAAAAAATGCTTGACAAAATATGAGTAATCAAAAAAATCAAACCTATTTTTTTATTTTGGAACATAGATATCCCAACGCTTCCGACAATAAAAAGTGGCCCGGTTGTTGAGCAAAATGTTGAAGCACGCGTTGCTTCGTCTTTGGTGATTAATTTTTTTTGATATAAATCACTTACGACTTTTGCACCAATAGGATAACCTGACAGGATACTCATTATTTGAGCATATAAAGTTATTCCACTACAGTTGTATAATTTTCTTGTAAGTGGCGTTGCTTTTTTTGACAACTTATCTAAACTTGCGGTTTTTGTTAAAAGTGTTGTTAAAAAGAAAAACGGAAGAAGCGACGGAAGAACCGAAAAAGCCCACAATTTAATTCCGTCTAAAGTTGAAGTTAGGTATCTATCGGGGTAAACTATAAGACAAGCCATAAATGCCACTATAAGCAAGGTGATGGCAATACTAAAAAACTTTTTCATACAGAAATTTTATTAGCTAAAATACAAAAATATTATAATTCGAAAGGATAAATATGAAAGACTTATTCGATCAATTACATTATGACGAAAATAAACCACTTGCAGAAAGGATGCGCCCTGTCACTATTAAAGAGTTTTTGGGGCAAAGCCATATTGCAGAAGAGGGGAGCTTATTAAGGCGCGCAATTATGCTCGACCGACTTGGTAGTTGTATTTTTTACGGACCACCGGGAAGTGGTAAAACGACGCTTGCAAATATAATAGCAAATTCAACCGATGCGGAATTTGTTAAATTAAACGCTGTATCAAGTGGTGTTGCAGATGTTAAAAAGGTCGTTGAAGAAGCTCGCGACAGACTTAGAATGTACGGTAAAAAAACTTATCTTTTCCTTGACGAGTGCCATCGCTTTAGCAAGACTCAATCTGACTCGTTACTTCCTGCGATTGAACAGGGGACTATTATCTTTTTAGGCTCGACAACAGAAAACCCTTATGCGTCAATGACACCTGCAATAGTGTCTCGTTGTAGAGTGTTTGAATTCAAGCGTTTGACCGACGAAATTGTCGAAAAAGCGCTCTATAGGGCTATTAATGATAAAAGACGCGGGTTTAAGGATTTAGAACTTACGGTTTCAGACGAAGCGATAAAACATATTGCGATTATGAGTGCAGGGGATTTGAGAGTTGCGTATAACGCACTTGAACTTGCCGTTTTGACCACTCCACCGAAAAGTGACGGAAGCGTTACGGTAACATTAAAGGATGCAGAACAATCTATCCAGAAAAAGTCGCTATCCTACGGCGAAGATATGTTCTATGATCTTTTAAGTTGTTTTTGTAAAAGTTTGCGAGGTAGTGCAACTGACGCTGCTTTATACTATTCTCAACGCCTTATTCAAGGTGGGTGTGACCCTATGACTATTGCAAGAAGATTAATTGTTCACTCTGCAGAAGACGTGGGTATGGCTGACCCTTATGCGCTGGTTATTGCAACTAGTGCACTTACTGCACTTCAAAATATAGGCGTTCCTGAAGGATTAATTCCACTTAGTGAAGCTATTATTTACGTTTGTGAAGCAGAAAAGTCTAATCAAGTCGTTTGCGCGCTTCAAAAAGCAAAAGATGCGGTTATAAGCCATAAAGACGATAATGTTCCTTCAAACTTAAAAAATACGCCGTATATGTCTAAAGAGCAGCTGGCTGAGAAAAAACCTTATAAATATCCACACGATTACGGTGGTTACGTTGAGCAACAGTATTTTCCAGACGGTTTAGTGGGCTCTCGTTTTTACGAACCGACAGACAACGGCTTTGAGAAAAAAGTTAAGGAAATTCGCTTAAAAAAAGGCGTTAAGTAAATTTATTTACTTGTAAAATAGAATATACGACAAAAACAGTTGTAAATTTGCATAATTTGTGTTAAAATATATAACAGTTAAAATTAGGTCGTTTCGACTAAAGATTAAAGGAGTAATTATGGACGAACAAAACATTGAAATCCAAAATGAAAAGAGCATTTCTTTTTCTGAAATACTTTTACTCTTAAAAAAATATATATGGCACGTTGTTGCAATCGTTTTAGTTTGCACTATTTTAGCAAGCGTTGCTGCTGTAGTTATGGCTAAACCTAAATATAGCGCAAAGTCAACTATTATGGTAAACTACGTTCCTAACGGAGACACGGTTGCTGATGATAGAAACGCGCTATTGTACGGCTTAGACCTTGTAACGACTGTAAGCGATTTCGCTACTACTAATATCGTTCAATCTGACGTTAAGAAGGTTGTAGCAGAAAACCAAAATTCTAACGTTGAAGTAAACTACAAAGGTGGTTTGTCAATCGTAACTGAAGAAGGGAACCTTATTATCACTATTCAATATACAACTAAAACAGGTGGTGCTCAAGCCGTTGAAACTGTAAACCAAGTAGTAGACAGTATAATAAGCGTTGCTAACAGTTCGCAAGAAAACGGCGAAAGTAAATACCGTGCTTTATATAAGACTTTAGTAAAGGTTGATGAATCAGATAAGTATACTGTTTCTCAAACTTGGCCAACTTACGTAATGCTCGGCGTTGTTTTAGGCGTAGTTCTTGCTGTAGCATACATCATTTTAAGATTCTTGCTTGACGATACTATAAAATCAAAGACCGAACTCGAAAGAATAACGGGCTTTAAAGCTATCGCATTTATCGAAGATATCGAAGCAGGTAAGTAGGAGAATATTATGGCAAGAAACATTAAAAAAACAAAGCGTGAAGAAGCAATAGTAGTAACTGACGGAATGAGTGCTATCAACGAGTGCTACAATTCCCTCAAAGACAACCTTTTGTTTATGTGCGACAACGGAAAAAATAAAGTAATTCAAGTTGAGTCTTCTTATTCTGGTGAAGGCAAAACTACCCTTACTTGCAACCTTGCCGTTTCACTTTCATACAACAAAAAGAAAGTTCTTGTTATGGACCTTGATTTTAGAAAACCGAGAGTAAACAGATTATTCAAAATTTCTAACGAAAGGGGACTAGTTGATTTTATTTCAGACAAGATAAGTTATGAAGAACTGATTAAAAAGTCTTCTTACGAAGGCGTTGACGTCATCACGCGTGGTTCTGCAATTTATAATCCGTCATTTTTGTTAACGAGTGACAGATTTAAATCTTTAATGCAAAAATTAAGAGACGAGTACGATTTTATCTTGCTCGACTGTCCACCTGTTTTACAACTTACCGATTATATTCACGTATCTAAAGTGTGCGACGGCGTATTGTTTGTTGTTAAATACGGTCAAACTAAGCGCAGTCAAGTTAAAGAAGCTGCAGCACTACTTAAGAAAGACAATATTAACGTTATCGGAACGGTTATGACTTTCGTTGATAGATCTGATCCGTATTCGTATTATTACGGTAGCTACCGTTCTCGTTACGGCTACGATTCAAACGATATAGATGGTTGATATTCATACTCATATAATTCATAGAGTTGATGACGGCTCGAAAAATATTGAAAACTCTCTTGCTATGCTGGAGATGGCAAAAAGTGCTGGGACTACGGATATAATCTGCACGCCACACTATAGAAAAGGCTATTTCGAAACAGAAAAACAAGAGATAGAATCTTGTTTTATCGAACTTACTGATCGAGCGAAAGATATAGGTGTCAATTTATATTTAGGACAAGAAGTCGCAACTAATAGAGTTGTGAACGAAATTGTAAAAGGCGGTAGCGTTTTTACGCTTAATAAATCTCGTTACGTTCTATTAGAATTTGATTATAATAATTTTGTTGACATAGGTAATATTTGCTTTGAACTTAAAGTCTGTGGATATGTTCCGATTATCGCGCATATAGAAAGATATACGTACGTTGATGCTAGCGACGTTGAAGAGTTTATTGATTCAGGCGCGCTTATTCAAATAAACGCGAGTTCAGTAGTAGACGGCATTTTTGCAAAATATAGAAAAAAAGTTGATAAATATCTAAAGCTTAATCTCGTCCATTTTGTCGCAAGCGATATTCATAGTGGAAGAAAATATCTGCTTGATAAGGCTTATTTAGCAATAAAGAAAAAGTTCGGGAAAGAACGTGCTGATAAACTTTTTATTGAAAATGGAAAAAGGGTTATCAATAATGAAATTATAGAAAAATAAAAAGTCGGCTGAATTTTCAGCCGACTGAAGTATTTTTTAGGATTTATTTTACAGTCACTCCGTTTGTAGAGAATAGGTATAAGCCTTGGTCAAGTTGACAAAGGCCACCTTTAAGGGCATAGATTGCGCCACTCAAAAGGTCGATAACGCGTTGGGCAACGCTTTCAGATAACCCTTTAATGTTAACTACTGCAGGCTTGCCAAGTGATAATACGTTGATAATCGCAGAAACGTCGTCGTAGCTCTTTGGAAAGAATACGTCCATAGAACTTGCGCCGTTACCATTTTGATTATTAAAATTAAAAACTTCTTCTTTTACAGCCTTTTTTGAAGGTTGTTTTTTCTTGTCTTCGTCTAAAAAGAAATTAAATACTCCCATCTAAGTTTTCTCCTTATAGTTTCTTTCGCCAAAAATTTTAGTGCCGATTCTAACCATATTACTTCCACACTCAATGGCGATAGGGTAATCTTCACTCATACCCATTGATAAAACCGAAAAATTACTGTCTTCTTTTTTCATTATATCATAAATGTTTCGTAATTGCAAACAGAATTTTACTTTGTTTTCCTTAATTTCGTCTTTTGGAAGAACTGTCATAAGACCTTTTACGACGATATTATCCATTTTTTTAATTTGTTCGTAAGAATTTTGAAGTTCAGAAATAGAAAAACCGCCTTTTTGTTCTTCACCTGCGTTGACTTCTAATAAAATATTAGTCGTAACCGACGCGTTTTTTGATTGACGGCTAATTTCAGATGCAAGTTTAATGCTATCAACAGATTGAATAAGGCAACATTTTCCTATTAAATACTTAACTTTATTAGTTTGAAGCCTACCAAAAAAGTGATAATTAACAGGTGGAAGATAAGGGAATTTATCGCGAAATTCTTGCGCTTTATTTTCGCCTATATCCTTAAGACCTGCATTTATTGCGTCTAATATTATCTCAACAGGCTGTGTTTTTGTCGCTCCAACCAAAGTAACTTTTTCGCCGTATGGGTTTATTAAGTTGTCAAATGCGAGCAAATTTTCTTTAATCATTAATTTAATTATAAATCAAAAATAAAATCTTTGCAACAGAAACATTAATATTTATTGACAATTTTATTGATTTTTTATACAATGGGTATAATATATAATAATGAAAATAACCATGAGACAACTCTTTTTGGTTTGGAGGTGGGTTATTAACAAGTTTATTAAGACCTTAGCTATAACTTTTGCGATAATTTCGTGTCTTTTCCTTATGTCGGGATGCTTTTTATACGAAGGTGAAAGTGCGTATGAAATAGCCGTTAAAAATGGTTTTGTCGGCTCTGAAAAAGAGTGGCTTGAATCTCTTAAAGGCGAGAAAGGCGAAAAGGGCGAAAACGGCGTAAACGGAATAAATGGTAAAGACGGTCAAGACGGTTTAAACTTTAATACAGGCTATACTGCTGAAAGCTTATATCAAGAAGCTGTACAAAATGGATATGAAGGCGATTTTATTACTTTTATAAAAGAAGTTTTCGGTGCTGGTCAAGATTTGACTTCTGCGATAAACAAAGGAATATTTACGGCTTGCAACATTGTTTGTACGCATTATACACCTGCAGGTGACGGCTCTGGTGACGTGGCGTATTCTAGCGGTGGTTCGGGTGTGTTCTATTCTATAGATAAAAATACAGGTGATGCGCTTGTAATTACTAATTATCACGTGGTTTATAACGAATCTTCTAACACTGAAAATCAAATCGTCGAAAGCATTAACGTTCATTTATACGGCGACACGTATTTTACGTCACCTATAGAAGCAACTTATATTGGCGGAACTGCAACTTACGACCTTGCACTTTTAAAAATTACGGGTAGCGAACTTATAAAAAATAGTTATGCACTCCAAGCCGAATTTGCCGATTCTGAGAAGATATCTTTAGGAGAGACCGTTCTTGCAATCGGAAATCCGGGTACTGACGGCTCGTCTGTTACAAAAGGTATCGTAAACGTCGTTTCTGAGCAAGTAATCATGGATACGGCAAAAGATGAAGAAGTAAATATGCACGTAATACGCTACGACGCTGCGGTAAATCCGGGCAACTCCGGTGGTGGACTTTTTAATGCAGAAGGCAAACTTATTGGCATAGTAAATGCAAAACTAGTTAAATCGGGCTATGAAGGAACGGGTTACGCGATACCTTCTAACTTAGTTCAAAATATCGTTCAAAACATACTCGATTATTGTTATGGTACTCAAAACGAAAGTGTAGTTCGTCCGTATTTAGGAATTTATACAAAAGTAGTTAGCTCTTTTGCAGTCTACAACCAAGAAACGGATTCTTACGATATAAAAGAAACGATAATCGTTGACAGCGTTGAAAACGACAGCCTGCTTTTAAATAAGTTTAATGCAGGCGACACTTTTGTTTCATACACCTACGCAGGCATAACTTATCCAATAGAACATATTTACACCGTGCCAGAGTTTTTAATCAACGTCAGAGTCGGCGACGTAATTACTTTTAACTTTACAACTAAAAACGGTCAAAGCCGAAGTGTTACCGTTGAAATAAGACAAGGCTTTATGAGAGAGATAGAATAATAGAAAATGCAAGCGATTTTGCTTGCATTTTTTAATGTTATTTAAAAAAATAATCAATTATTTTTGTTTTTCGTGTAAAAACATTTGTGTTTTGGACAAAAACAATGTATAATACGTTTTAATAAGGAGAAAGTTATGCTTACAAGTACTAGAAAAAGATTAAACGTTGCGCCAAGCGTTGGCGTAGTAAAAGGAATAAGTGACGAAGGCGGTTTGTTTATTTTTGAAAACGCCTCTGAATTTAAATTTGATAAAAGTTTATTGCGCTTAGACTATATTGGGCTCGCTGAACGCGTACTATCTTTCGTTTTTGACGATTTTAAGATTGAAGATATCCGCGAGATTATAAACAGCGCGTATTCTAAAGAAAATTTTGACGAAATCGTAGGGGTTAAGAGTTTTGGGAAAACTACTTTTTTGGAACTTTGGCACGGACCTACGCACGCGTTTAAAGATATGGCATTGACCGTTTTAGGGCGTTTAATGGTTAAAGCTAAAGAAAATATAGGTGAAAAAGATAGAACGCTCGTATTAACTGCAACAAGTGGTGATACAGGAAGCGCAACACTTTCGGGCTTTTCAGGAACGGGAATTGATGCAATAGTTTTATATCCACACGGCGGTGTAAGTCCCGTTCAAGAAGCGCAAATGCAATATTTTGCTAAAAACGGTTCTAAGGCAATTTCAGTTGAAGATAACTTTGACTTTTGTCAATCACTTGTTAAAAAAGTGTTTACCGATAAGGGAATTGAACTTGAAAATGCAAAATTCTCGTCGGCAAACTCTATAAATATCGGTAGACTTGTTCCACAAATCGTGTACTATATCTACACTTATTTAGAACTTGTTAGAAATGACGTTATATCTTTTGGTGACGAAATTAATTTCTGCGTGCCAACGGGGAATTTTGGTAATATTTTAGCAGGATTTATCGCTTATAAAATGGGACTTCCTGTAAACAAATTCATCTGCGCGTCAAACGCAAACGACGTTTTAACCGATTTCTTCAATACGGGTGTTTACGACAGAAAGAGGGAATTTTTCAAAACGATTTCTCCGTCAATGGATATTTTGGTTTCTTCTAACCTTGAAAGACTTTTATATCTTGCGTCGGGTGGCGACTTCAAGTTGATTGATAAACTTATGAACGACTTAGCCGAAAAAGGTAGGTACGAAATTCCTGAAAGCTTGAAAAAAGAACTTGGTAAATTCGTGGCGTACAGTCTTGACGACGTAAAAACCGAACAAGTTATTCGTGACGAGTTTGAAAAAGATAATTACTTAATCGACCCACACACTGCAGTAGCACTTGGTGCAACCATTAAATATCAAAATGAAGTAAACGACGGATTGCAATGCGTAGTCGTATCAACTGCAAGTCCGTATAAATTCCCAGAACCTGTTTGCGACAGTTTGAAGCTTGAAAGGGGAAAGGATATTTTTGAAACAATTTCCATAATTGAAAAAGCAACTAATACCGTTGCACCACAAGGTATTAAACGCCTTGAAAAATTTAAGTTTGACCGCGTAGTTTGGGAAAAAGATAAAGCAGAATACAATTTGAGAAAATTGTCTGGTGATAAAAATGTTTAAAGTAAAAGTTTCGGCAACGAGTGCAAACGTTGGTTGTGGCTTTGACGTTTTAGGGCTTTCTTTTGATTTATTCAACGTGTATTCTTTTAAGGAAAGTGATGAGTTTTCATTGAAGGGATTTGCTCCACGCTATTTAGATATCAATAAAAATTTAGTGCTATCAAGTTACCTTAAAGCTTATGAATACGCTGGAAAAATTCCTGTAAAAGTTGAAATTTGCGAAGAAGAACGCAATATTCCACGTGCAGGTGGCTTAGGTAGTAGCGCGTCTTGTGCAGTCGCTGGAATAATGGGCGCAAACAAGATGATGGGTGGTATCTTGTCAAAAGAAGAGATGCTTTTGATCGCGACGGAAATTGACGGACACGCCGACAACGTTTCTGCCGTAATTTACGGTGGGCTGACTGCTTGCTTTAAAGATGGAAACGGTTATAGTGCAATAAGTTACGGCGTTTCTGAAAAACTAAAATTTACCGTTTGCTATCCTGATTTTTACGTCTCAACGGAAATGGCAAGACAAGCTCTTCCGAAAACGATAGAGGTTAAAAAAGCGGTAGAAAATATGTCCCACATCGTCAATATGCCGTACGCTTTTGAAAAAGGTGATATCGCGCTTATAAGAAAGCTTGTAGGTGACAATATTCACGAGCCGTACAGAATTAAACTTATCGACGAAGGCGAGCTGATAAGGTCCACTGCAGAGCGTTTTGGTGGTGTTGCAGTTATAAGTGGCTCGGGCGCAACTATGCTGGTAATGTCTGATAACGACGAGTGTGAAAAGGCTCTAAAAGAATTAAAGACGAAAAATAAATGGACAATACGTTCGGTGAAGCCGTATTTTGGTGGTGAATTATGAATCAAGACTATTTAATTATTCACAAGTCCATTTTGCCTGACTATTTTGACACTGTTTTAAAGGCTAAAAGTTTGGTTGAAGACGAGAAAATGAGCGTAAGCGACGCTTGCCGTATGCTTGGAATTAGCCGTTCAACTTTTTACAAATATAAAGACAACATTTTTTCGCCGTCTAAAAACTACGGTAAAAAAGCGATTGTCGGTGTTAAAACTGCCGATAAAATGGGCGTTTTAAGTAACATTTTGTCAATAATTTACAAATTTGGCGCAAACGTTATTACCATAAACCAAGATATGCCGATAAAGGACAGCGCGTATATCACTATGGCGATTGACGTTTCCGACTCTGAAAAAGATATAAACGAACTTGTGAAAGAGTTAAAGACTGTTGAAAACGTTCGTAGCGCAAACATTATAGCAGTAGAATAATTAGCTAAAAGGAGATACTTATGAAAGTTGCTGTTTTAGGCTGTGGAACTATCGGTCGTGGAGTAGTTGATATACTACTTAACGGCGTTAAGGGTATGAAATTAGCCAAAATTTTAGATAAAAAAGAAAAATTCGTTCCTGAACTTATCGAATATTACACGGATAACGTAGACGATATTATGCTTGATGAAAGCATTGATACCGTAGTTGAAACGATGGGTGGAAGGGGCTTTAGTTACACTTGCGTACGCCGTGCGCTTGAACTTGGTAAAAACGTAGTTACTGCAAACAAAGAGCTTATTGCTTATCACCTTAAAGAACTCAGTGATTTAGCCGACGAAAAGGGCGTATATTTATTATACGAAGCGTCAGTTGGCGGTGGTATTCCGTTTATTAAAACTCTTTCGAACTTGTCTCAAATTAACAGATCTAAGTCGATTATAGGTATACTAAACGGTACGACTAACTATATTTTAACCAAGATGCAAAAAGACGGTTTAAGTTATGACGAAGCGTTAAAAGGCGCGCAAAAGCTTGGCTTTGCAGAAGCAAACCCAACCGCTGACGTCGAAGGTCACGATATGGTTAGAAAAATTGCCATAATTTCTATGCTCGCGTTCAAGCAAGAAATTTCAGTTGACGATATTTATACTTTTGGTATAACTAAGGTTTCTAAAAAGTTTATTGATATTGTCAATAATAATGGCTACACTTTAAAATTCGTATGCTTTACAAACCGTACAAGCTGTGGAATTGAACTCGGCGTTGAACCTGTTCTATTTAAAAACGACGCTGTTTTTGCTAATATTAATTACGAAACTAACTTCGTTAAGTTTGATATGGACCCGAACGACGCGCTAACCTTTATCGGAAAAGGCGCAGGAAGATTGCCAACTGCTACTGCAATCGTTTCAGATCTTACGGTTATCAGAGATAAAGGACAAAAAATGTTCTTTAATAACATCAAAAAACGCCACGTCGGTTTTGAAGACAAAATTGTTGACGCATACGTTGAAAAAGATGGCGAAGTTAAGTTGTTGCAAGGCGTAAAAAGTGGCGAAATTCGTGGTGGAAGCTACGATTTCTATGCAATGATTTATAAAGATTAATAAGACTAAGAAGGAAAAAATATATGTTTAAAGTAGTAAAATTTGGTGGCTCGTCAGTAGCGTCGAGCGAAATGTTTGGAAAAATCAAACAAATTGTTGAAAGTGATAAAAAACGCAAAATCGTAGTTGTTTCTGCGCTTGGTAAACGCCAATCGTCAGATGCTAAAATTACAGATTTATTGTATCTTTTAAAGGCTCATATTCAATACGGCGTTGACTATAATCCTATTTTGGATCAAATTAAAGAACGCTACGTAGGTATTAGAAACGAGCTTGGCTTAAAAGTCGATATTGAAAAGGAATTTGACGAAATCGAAAAGATTATAAAAGTTGATTGCAACGAAGAATTTATCGTTAGCCGTGGCGAATATTTATGCGCTAAACTTATGGCTGACTATTTAGGTTTTGAATTCGTTGACGCGAAAGACTTGTTCTTTTTTGACTATAACGGCACGATTGATCAAGAAAAAACCGACGAAGCAATTTCAAAGACTTTCAAGGGAAAAGGTATTGTAGTTCCCGGTTTTTACGGCGCATACCCAAGTGGTCAAATCAAACTTTTCTCTCGTGGGGGAAGTGATATTACAGGCTCGCTTTTAGCGCGCGGAATCAAGGCTGAACTTTACGAAAACTGGACTGACGTTTCAGGTATTTTAATGGCTGATCCTAGACTTGTAGAAAATCCTAAGAGAATTAACGAAATAAGTTACGACGAACTTCGCGAACTTTCGTATATGGGCGCAAAGGTTTTACACGAAGAAACTATTTTCCCAATTACCGAAATGAATATCCCTATCAAAATTTTAAATACTAACCGTCCACAAGACGAAGGCACTTTAATTACTAAAGATTGCTTGGATAAAGGCGATATTATCACCGGTATTTCAGGTAAAAAAGGCTTCGTTTCCTTAATCGTTTTTGAAAATAGGGGCGTTAAGAAAATTAACGCAATTTTAGACACTCTAAAAGTTATCAAAAAGTATCACTTAGACGTTGAACAAATTTCTGCAAGCATCGACTCTTTCTCGTTAATTATCGAAAAAGCATCTATCGAAAAATGCTTATACGAAGTAATTAACGACATAAAAGCATCTGAACTTATTGAAAAAGTTAAGTTTGACGACGATATCGCACTCGTTGCAGTAGTCGGCAGAAATATGGCACTTAAACCAGGCACTAGTGGTAAGATTTTTGCAGTATTCGGCGAAGCAAAAATCAACATTAAAGCAATCGCTCAAGACACGCAAGAACTTTCTATTATCGTTGGCGTATCAAATAACGATTTCAACTCGGCTATCCGCGCAGTTTATGACAAAATCGTAAAATAGTAAAACAAAAAATCGGCTGATGCAAAAACTTGCATCAGCCGTAAATTTTTAAAGTACTGTGCTTTCCTTGTCGACAGAAGATACCGAAGCGAAATCTGCGTAGGTGGCTCCTTTAAAGTTACCTTATGGCACACGGAACCGGTTGCTTAGTGCTGCTATATTCCTATCCTGACACGGTTCACAATAGTCCGTTGCATAAGACCCTAATATCAACGCTCCTTGCGTAGACCGGCCAACCATACCTTAAGCCTCGAAGGACCTTCAGCCCTGCTGTAGCGGATTGCAGGAAGAGGGCACCGCTAGCTCCCCGCCTAGCACAGTAGAAATATTTTATAATATAAACGCAAAAAAATCAACCGTTTTTACGCCTTTTATAAATAAAACGCTTTACATAAATTGCAAAATTTGTTAAAATTATAATAAATTTAGGGTCGTTGAGCGAAAACAAGGCAGATTTCAAGGCGCGCTAAAAGCGAGATAGGGGTGGTGAGAGCCTGTCCGTACACCGAAATACTGTTATCCTTTCGTGAGACCGTTGCCAAAAGCGTGGCGAATTTTCGTGGGCGAAATAGGTGACCGTAAGCTTTACGTAAAAGCCAAAATAAGCGCGCAAAATCTTTTTGCGAAGCAGAGTGGTACCGCGGTAAAATTCCGTCTCTGGGTTTTCAGGGGCGGTTTATTTTTATTTTTCGTTAATAAATTTCCGATTGTTTAAGGAGAGATTATGTATAAAAAGGTTGACACGACGTTAAACTTTCTCGACAGAGAGAAAGAAGTAATCGAGTTTTGGAACGAGAACAAGATTTTTGAAAAGAGTATGGCTCAAACGGAAGGAGGGGAAGAATTTACTTTCTACGACGGTCCTCCAACAGCCAACGGAAAACCACATATCGGACACGTTTTAACACGTGTTATGAAAGATATAATTCCAAGATATAAAACAATGAAAGGCATGCACGTTTTAAGAAAGGCAGGCTGGGATACTCACGGTCTTCCGGTTGAACTTGAAATCGAGAAAAAACTCGGTCTAGACGGCAAGCAAGACATTGAAAAATACGGTATCGAGCCTTTTATCGGCGAGTGTAAAAAGTCCGTTTGGAAATACACTACCGAGTGGAAGAATATGAGCGACCGTTTAGGTTATTGGGTTGATATGGACAATCCTTACGTAACTTATCACGACGACTATATCGAATCTGTTTGGTGGGCTTTAAAAGAAATTCATAAAAAAGGCTTACTTTACAAAGGTTATAAAATCGTACCTTACTGCCCACGTTGTGGAACTGCGCTTGCAAGCCACGAAGTAGCACAAGGCTATAAAGACGTTAAAGAAAAGTCAGTTTTCGTAAAATTTAAAGTAAAAGGCGAGGAAAATAAATATTTCCTTGCATGGACGACTACGCCTTGGACACTTCCTTCTAACGTTGCACTTTGTATGAACGCAAACGAAGACTACGTAGAAATTAAGGCAAACGGCGAAAATTATATTTTGGCTCAAGCATTAGTTCCAAGTCTATTTGAAGAATACGAAACTATCTCTGTAAATAAAGGTAGTTTTTACGAAGGCGTTGAATACGAACCGCTTTACGACTTTGCAGTAGGCTCTTTCCGTGAAAAGGCATTCTATATTGTAAACGACGACTACGTAACCTTAACAGACGGTACGGGCATCGTTCATATTGCGCCTGCGTTCGGTGTTGACGATGCTAACGTTGGTAGAAGATATAATTTACCGTTCGTTCAAATGGTAAACGACCGTGGTCAATTTAAAGACGAAGTTACTCTTTACAAGGGTATGTTCGTTAAAGATGCAGATAAACACATTATTCGCGAACTTAACGAGCGTGGACTTTTATTTAAAGACATGCTTTACGAACACTCTTACCCACACTGCTGGCGTTGCAATACTCCACTTTTATACTACGCTCGTCAAAGCTGGTTTGTAAAAACGACTGCTATAAAAGACGAACTTATCGCATCAAACAATTCAGTCAACTGGATGCCTGAAACGATAAAAAGCGGTAGAATGGGCAACTTCTTAGAAAACGTGGTCGATTGGGGCTTGTCGCGTGAAAGATATTGGGGTACGCCACTTCCTGTTTGGGAGTGCGAGTGCGGTCATTTCCACGTAATCGGTTCTAAGCAAGAACTTAAAGAATTGTGCGGTGTTGAAGGGGATATCGAGCTTCACCGTCCGTATATTGACGACTGCGAATTTACTTGCCCTAAGTGTGGTAAGAAGATGAGAAGGGTAAAAGAAGTTATCGACTGCTGGTTTGACTCTGGCTCTATGCCTTTTGCTCAATATCACTATCCGTTTGAAAATAAAGAACTTTTTGAAAAGCATTTCCCAGCAGACTTTATCAGTGAAGCAATCGACCAAACTCGTGGTTGGTTCTACGTGCTTTTAACTATTTCAACGTTACTCTTTGGCAAGTCGTCGTTCAAAAATTGTATAGTTTTAGGTCACGTAAACGACGAAAAGGGTTTGAAAATGAGTAAGCATATCGGCAACGTCGTAGATCCTTGGACTATTTTAGATAAGCAAGGTGCAGACGCCGTTAGATGGTATTTCTACACTTCAAGTGCGCCTTGGCTTCCTTCAAGATTCTATGAAAAAGCTGTTAGCGAGTGTCAAGGAAAGTACATGGGAACTTTATGGAACGCATACGCTTTCTTCGTTCTCTATGCTGACATTGATAAATACGATCCGTCAAAATATTCGCTTAAAGACTGTAAGTTAAGCGTAATTGATAAGTGGGTACTTTCAAAACTTAATTCACTTATTAAAAGCGTTGAAAAAATGCTTGACAACTATCAAATTTTTGAAAGCTCAAGACTTATGCAAACGTTTGTAGACGAGCTTTCTAATTGGTATATTCGCCGTTCTCGTGAAAGATTCTGGGGAAGTGTTATGACTGAAGATAAAATTTCAGCATACACCACTTTATACACGGTTTTAACTACTTTTGCAAAAATTACTGCGCCTTATACGCCGTTTATTGCAGAAAATATTTACAGAAACTTAGTTCCTGAGTTTTTCCCTGACGCACCAATTTCCGTTCATTTATGCGAGTTCCCAAGCGCTGACGAAAGTCTAATAGACGAAAATTTAGAAGCGCAAATGGAAGAACTTATGAACGTAGTCGTTTTAGGTAGATCGGCAAGAAATTCTTCTAACATCAAAAACCGTCAACCGCTTGCAAAATTATACTTCTCAGGTGGTAAAGAAGTCGTGCTTTCTGACGATTTAGTTGAAATTGCAAAAGATGAATTGAACGTTAAAGAAATTGAAATCTTAAATAATTCGTCTGAATACATCAACTACAAACTAAAGCCACAACTTAAGACTTTAGGTCCTAAGTACGGTTCAAAACTCGGCTTGATTCGTGCATTTTTAGATTCTTGCGATGCAAATGACGTGGTAGCAAAAATTAAGATTAACGGCGTTTACGAAGTTGTGCTTGGCGGTGAAAAAATTGAGTTTACTGAAAACGATTTACTTATCTCAAGCGAAAGTAAAGAAGGATTCGTTTCTGCTAGCGAAAACGGTATGACGGTAGTTCTTGACGTAAATTTAACTGACGAACTCATTGAAGAAGGTTTCGTTCGCGAAATCGTTTCACGCGTTCAAGGTATGAGAAAAGATGCTGGCTTTGAAGTTACCGATCGCATCAATATAACTGTTTTGGCAAGCGAAAAGCTCTTAAAGATTATTTCTTCTAACGAAGATAAAATCAAATATTCCGTTCTTTGCGATACTGTCTCCGTTTGCGAGCCTAAGGGCTTTACAAAAGAATTTGACATAAACGGCGAATCTTGCAAAATCGGCGTTGAAAAAATTTAATTTTAAATGGGTGGTTTTCGTTAAAAAACCACCCGAAAAGGTATAAATGTTAGTAGCTGATAAATGGAAGGACTATTCTATTATAGCAACGGGTGACGGGTACAAGCTCGAAAGATGGAAGGACGTGGTTTTGTTAAGACCAGACCCACAAGTTATCTGGAAATCTCAGTTTGATTTAGCGTCTCACCCAGACCTATCTGCTCGCTATATTCGTAGCGAGAAAGGTGGTGGTGCTTGGGATTATATTAAAAAAATGCCAAGCGAGTGGATAGTTTCTTACGGCGATTTAAAATTTAAAATAAAGCCTATGGGCTTTAAGCATACGGGGCTATTTCCTGAACAAGCGGCAAATTGGGAAAAGTGTATGGCGCTTATTAAAGGTGCGAACAGACCAATTTCCGTGTTAAATCTCTTTGCGTACACCGGTGGCGCAACGGTTGCTTGTGCAGCAGCAGGGGCTTCCGTTTGTCACGTCGATGCAAGCAAAGGTATGGTTGAACGCGCAGGTGAAAATATTAGACTTTCGGGCTTAGAAAAGGCTAACGTTCGCTTTATTATTGACGACTGTAAAAAGTTTGTTCAACGCGAAATCAGACGTGGTAGACGTTACGACGCTATAATTATGGACCCGCCAAGCTACGGTCGAGGTCCAAACGGCGAAATGTGGAAGATTGAAAATCAACTTTACGATCTTGTTACGCTTTGTAGCGAAGTTTTAAGTGACAATCCACTATTTTTCCTTATAAACAGTTACACTACAGGCTTACAACCTCAAGTTTTAAACAATATTTTAGCACTTACCTTAAAGAAAAAATACGACGGTAGAATTGAGTCTTATGAAATAGGACTTCCTACCGAAGAAGGTATTTCTTTGCCGTGCGGTGCTGGGGGGATATTTATCAATGACTAAAGACGATTTGATTGTTTTACACGAAGATAACCATATTATCGTGGTTTTTAAGCCACAAAATATTCCGTGCTGTGAAGATTCGTCAAAAGATAAAGACTTGCTTACGGTTATCAAAGAACACATTAAAGAAAAAGAAAATAAGCCGGGTAACGTTTACGTTGGGCTAGTTCACCGTCTTGATAGAGTAACCGGTGGCGTTATGGTATACGCTAAAAGCTCAAAGGCAGCGTCAAGACTTTCCGAGCAGATGAGAAGTGGCGACTTTGAAAAAAAGTATTACACGGTACTCGTCGGCTCTCCAAAAGAAAAGCGCGCCGTTTTATGCGACTGGGTAAAGAAGAACCCGATAAATAACGTAGTTTACGTTTGTCCGCAGACTGTTGAAGGTGCTAAATATTGTGAACTCGACTACGTAATCGTTGAAGAAAAGAACGACTTATCTTTGGCACTCGTTACTCTTCACACGGGAAGAACACATCAAATTCGCGTACAAATGAGTCACAATCAAACGCCGGTTTACGGCGATATGAGATACGGTGGTGAAAATGCTAAGAAAGGAAATATTGCTCTTTGGGCAACGACCTTAGCGTTTACTCACCCTGTTTCAAAAGAAAGACTCGTTTTTAAAATCGAGCCGCCGAAAGATAATTTGCCTTGGAAATACTTCGATATTGACGAAGCAATGCGCTTTTAATTAGAAATTAATAAAAAAATCGGATAAATTTATATAAATTTAAAAATTTTTCCTTTTATTTTCAATTAATAGATTGACAAAAACAGTTAATCATAGTAAAATTTAATAGATTATGTATGTGCTAGGTGTAAATGCTATAGTTTTTTACCTAAAAGCACGCCTATGGAGTTTTTGATTTATGAAAAGCAAAAGAATTTTAACTCTTGCAATACTAATGCTTGCTGTCGTTCTTATCGGATTTTTCCCTAAGCAAGCAAATATAGCTAAGGCAGACGTTGTAACTTCTGATATTGATAAAATTGCAGGTTACAGTTACGACCTATCGTATATTTTGAAAGATGCCGGTTTTGAAACCACTAACGGAAAAACTGTAAAGTACAGACTTTCACAGTTGAGTGACGGTACAGCCGTTACTGAAGGTGACACTAACGTAAAAGGTTCGTCTTTTGAAACTGCTGGTTCTACCATTGAATTTAAGAGAGAAGGCGTTTACAGTTTTGACGTTTACACCGGTGAAACTACACTCGAAGCAAGTTTTAAGGTAACCGTTGTTTCTTCTGATTCGATTGACGAAACTTCTATTTCTTACAACACTAATGCAGATTTAATCGGTGCAGTTCAAACAGCCGTTGACGACCACGCTAAAACTTTAAAAGTAGGCGATTCGTTCTCTTTCACTAACGCTGGCGTTATGACTGCTTTGGAAAAAGTCGTAGTTTCTAAGTATTTCCCATATTCTGCACTTACCAAAAACTACTACTATTCGAATTCACAATCTTCTTCATATACAAACACTACTTCTTCAAAATTCACTTTGTCAAAAGCAGGTACTTACAGTTTCTACGTTCTCGTTACTGACGAGTGTAACAACAAAGTAACTACTGACGATTTAGTTGAAGGACCGGGTGGTTGGTACGCAAAAGATAGCGACGGTAACAGAGTAGGCGACGTTATTATCCCAATCTATACTTTCACTGTAGAAGAAATAACAGCACCTGTTATCACGGTTGCTGCGTCTGAAGCAGGATTTTTAAACCTTGAATATACTGTAAACAGTTTTACAATCGACGCTGAAGATTATCAATCTGAGTACACTTTATATTACAGCGAAGAACTTTTTGATAAAGACGACGAATCTTATGAAAACGATACGGCTTATATGAACGCAGTTCTTGCTCACTCTACAACCGTTGACGTAACAGATGAACTTTTCGATAAAGACGAAGTTTCTTTCACTCCTGATAAAAAAGGTTACTACTACGTTTTAGTTCGCGCTGTTGACTCTGCTAATATGAGTGAACAAGCAATGTCGAGAGCAATCTCTGTTCAAAGAGAATACACGACTGTTTCCATCGAAAGAGAATTCGTTAAAAATAATCTCGTTTCTGTAATTTCTTTAAGCGTTGCGCTTTTATGCTTGGTTGGTTTAATCGTTCTTATTCTTATTAAACCAAAGGATTACAACGTTGAGCTTGAAGTTAAAAATCGTAAATAATTAAAAAACTTAAAGCACCTTTTCAAAAAAGGTGCTTTTTTGTTACCTTCTTGAATATAATTATCCAAAAAACGGAAAGGATATATTATATGTTATTATCAGACTGCAAAGACGGGCAGAATATTGAAATTTTAAAGATAGATGCCGAAAATATAACAAAAAAGCGACTTGAATTACTTGGTTTTTCGGTTGGGGAAAAGGTTTCGGTTGCAAAAAATTCGTTTGGCTCGGTTTTGGTTATCGTTTCAGGTAAAATGCTTGCACTTGGTAAAGCCGTATCCGACGGGGTAGAAGTTAAATGCGTGTAGCGATTGTCGGTAACTCAAACAGTGGAAAAACGACGCTATATAACGCTTTAACGAAAAGTAGCGAGAAAACGGGTAATTGGCACGGGGTTACGGTTGAAACGCGTTCTAAAGCCTTGTACGGCGACAGCAGTGTGGAAATCTTCGACCTATCGGGCTTAGAGTCGCTTTCGACTTATTCTATCGAAGAAAAGCGTTCAAAAGACTTTTTGCAAAAAGGCGATTACGACTTAATTTTAAACGTAATTGAAATATCAAATATTAAAAACGCTTTAAAACTTGCTAAAGAATTAGCAGCTCTTAATAAACCTATGCTAATTTTTTTTAATTTCTGTAACGAGTTTTATAAAAGTGGTGGAAAAATAGATAAAAATCTATTAAAAAAGTCTGTTTCTAAGTACGTAATATTCGGCGATGCGATAGATGATAAAAGCGTAAAAGACGTTATTTTTGCAATCAAAAATAAGCAGTTTGAAATAATCAAAGTAGACCAAGAAAACGCAATAAAAGCAGTTGAAGTAAAAGAGTTAAAGCTTTCAAAAATTGATAAAATTTTGCTTAATCCTAAAATCGCAATTTTCCTTTATTTAGCAATGGTTTTAGCGATATTTTATCTTGCGTTCGGGAAAGTAGGAATAGGCGGAATATGTGCAAAAATTATAGATTACGGAATAGGTTTTTTACAGTCCTTTATAGGCGATATTTTTGAAAGATTTTCAGTAAACGAATTTTTGTCAAATTTAGTGCTTGACGGTATAATATCAGCAGTCGGCAGCGTGCTTGTGTTTATTCCACAAATTGCCGTTTTGCAGTTTTTCTTGATTTGGCTTGAACAAAGTGGAGTTATTGCAAGAATATCCTTTTTGACGGATAGTTTTTTGTCAAAAATAGGGTTAAACGGCAGGGCAATGTTCACGATTTTAATGGGGTTTGGGTGTACTGCAATTTCTGTTAAATTATCTTCGGGCGCAGAAAATAATTCTATAAAAGAAAGAACTGCTAAAGCGCTTCCGTTTATAATGTGCTCGGCAAAAGTGCCTGTAATAGTTTATTTTTTAAATTTAATTTTCGGGGAATTTACGTATTTAGCGTTGTTTTTGTGCTATCTTTTAATCGTGCTGTTTTGTATTATATATTTATGGATAGATAAAAAGATAAAATCAAAAAATAGCGTTCCTATGCTTTTACTTGTACCGCCACTTAGAAAAATTACGCTAAAAAAGTGCGCAAAACCCTTGAAAAAAAGTCTGAAAGAGTTTATAATAAAACTCGGTACGGTGGTAACGCTCGTTTCAATTACGGTCTATCTTTTAAAAAGCGTATCTATAAATTTTGAATATTTAACTGAAAGCGAAACAGATAGAAGTATTTTGGCGTTTTTAGGCAAGAAAATCAAGTTTTTATTTATGCCAATAGGCGTAAATTCGTGGGAATTATCAACTTCGCTACTTGCTGGCGTATTTGCAAAAGAAAGTATAATATCAACGCTTTCTCTGCTTACAAAATCGGGCGTTGGACTTAATTTACCGCAAACTATTGCATTTATTATATTTGTAATGTTTTATACGCCTTGCGTTGTCGCGCTTGAAAGTTACCGTATAGAATTTGGCTTAAAATTTGCTTTAAAAGTTGCAATTTTTCAGTTTTTAGTTGCACTTGCGCTTTGCTATCTTACATACTTTTTACTAATAAGTTTTGCGTTAAAAATCGTTGTATTAATTGCGATATTTACGCTTTTTATATACAAGGTACTTTATGAAAAAATTCGTCGCAAAAAAAGAAGAAAAACTTTCAAAAATGCTACTTTCAGAATATTCGGGTAGTCTCTCTTTTTCGCGCCTACAAAATCTTTTTAGAAATAAAGATATCAAAGTAAACGGAAAAAGAATAAGTCGCGATCAAACGGTTTTTTCAGGTGATGAAGTCGTCGTTTATTTTGACGGCGAAAGTATAAAATTAGACGTTGAAATTTTGTATCAAGACGACAACGTTTTAGCTTGCTATAAGCCAAAAGGCATAACCAGCGAAAAGTTTTATGAAAGTTTAAAATCTCAGTTTGAAAACCTTTATTTTTGCCATAGGCTCGATAGAAATACTGACGGCGTAATGATTTTTGCGTTAAATGAAAGCGCTTATATAAGCATTTTAAACGGCTTTAAGAAAAAAGAATTTTCAAAAACTTATATCGCTACCGTTTACGGTGTTTTAGAAAATGATAGTGACAAACTTACGCATTATCTTATAAAAGACGAAGAAAAGGGCGTTGTTACGCTTTTTGATAAACAAATTAAAAATTCGCTAAAAGCAGAACTTGAGTATACCGTTATTAAAAGATATGATAATTTTACTGAAGTTAAAATAAATCTTTTAACGGGAAGAACGCACCAAATTCGCGCGCAAATGGCAAAAATTGGTCATTTCGTTTTAGGTGACGGCAAATACGGGAACGACAAACTTAGTAAAAGTTTAGGTGTGAAAGAATTGTGCCTTTCGTCTTTTAGTATTGAATTGCGTTTTAAAAAGGGCGATTTTTTGCATTATTTGAACGGAAAAATGATAGAAA